>JBFIXI010000012.1:0-78999 GCA_041605955.1 Acidimicrobiia bacterium | reverse complement strand
TTCACTGTCTTGCTTGCCTATCCCGCGTTGATCGGCATCGGGGCGATCGCGGAGTCGCTCGTGCCCGTACTCTTCGGCTCCGGTTGGCAAGATTCGATCACCCCACTGTCGATCCTTGCCGTCGGCGCCGCGATCGAGTCTGTGAACGCGATCTTCGCGACTGCATTTACGGCCGCCGGTCGGTCCATGGTACCGGCCGTCTTCAACGGCGTGCGGCTGATCGGATTTCTGATACCTGCCTACGCCCTCCGCGGAGAAGGCCTAGTGGGAGTCGCGTTCGCAGTCGTGGTCGGATCTGTGCTGGCGACGTTGACCAGCATCATCATGGCCAAGCAGTATTTGCGCGTGCAGCCATCTCAGCTGGCTGCCGCAGTGCGCCCGGCATTGCTGCCGACACTCGCCATGCTTCCAGCGATCGCCGCGGCTCAATCCTTGACCCAGGGCGCCGGCCGACCGCTACGGCTGCTCGTGCAAGTCGCCGCAGGCGCTGCCACCTACCTGGCTAGCGGGCTCCTGATGCATCGACCGGCATTCCGCGGATGGTTGCGGGACCTCAGGTCTTTCATCATGCCGCACCGGATGCAGTGATACTGACCCGGGCGCAGATCAGCTCTTGGCGCGGCGCGGGGACAGGCTCGGCAGCCTGCGCACCTGAGAGCGTGCCCGGCGCAGCATTGCACGCGAGACGTGCCGGCTCCGATGGAGGTGACGCGTCCACCGCGGCGGCACAGCCCTCACGTATCCCAGCTCGGTGAGGAGCGGCCCGACCCGGCTCTCGAACACAAAGAGGTCGCCGGCAGACAGCTCACGTCGAAAGTCGCGCATACCGCGCTGCGGCGGCTGCCGAATACCGGAATGGGCATGAGGCTGCTTAGCGCCCGCCAACAGGTTCGCCGCGTTGGCCGGGTACTCGAGCATGGATGGCGTGTACGCGATCTCAGCCAGCGCACAAAGCCTGCGCAGCTCGGTTTCGGGGTCGTCCACAAGGCGTTCATAACGCATCTCGAGGTAGCGGCTCGGTCCCAGCGCGCCACCGGCCGCTCGGGCGGACTCGACATGACGCGACCACATCACTGCGGCTCCCTCGATCGTGTCGGGGCCAACGCCGGTGTCGAGATATGAGCATGCGACGTTCCGCCCGTCGCGAATCAGGTGAACGAACCGTGCTTCGTCGAATGCGGCGGCGATGCGCCTTATCGCGAGGGCGTACTCCGGGGTCTTGTCCGCATAGCGCGCCTTACCTCTGATATTGGCCCAAGCTCGGTAGGTGGCGCGCAGCATCTGGGGCACGTCGTGGGGTGGTGCATCTCGTCGAATCGCTTCTTCGACCGTCTCAATTGGTAACTCCCATGCCCGAAACCGGTCCATCGATTCGAGTGCGTCGCAATACCTCTCGATCTCCCGCCCCGGGTCCGCCTCGATTTCACCGGCAAGCTCCAACATCGGTGGAATGAAGTGCGACTCGAACGGCACCGCCACCAGGGGATGGGAATCGAGCATGGCGCGCAACAGCGTGGTCCCGGATCGCGGTGCTCCCACGATGAACAACCACGGCGCACCGCCGATAGGCGACGTCACAGCAGGGTCGACGATGAGCAGCTGCCGGGCCGCCACGCGGTCCCGGCAACGACGCGGGCAGAACCACGTCGAGTTGCGTCTATCGCCATTGGGGGAACTCCTGTCCGAGCAGGGCCTCGAGCTTGGCAGGCTCGGGCGCAAAGCTAGCGCGCAACCGGCCCCGCACTGCATCTTCCATCGGTGGGTACCCGACTCCGCGCCGTGTGTTGAGGCGTCCGGCCAGCGTTGCTAGCGGTTCCGGCAGTTGGCGAACCAGCGGACGCAGCCGTTGCCACCGGTACTCGACATATGGGTTGACCGTGCGAGTGGTGTCAACCGCAATCGGCTCAGGAGCTACCCCGATCGTGCTGCAGGCGGCAGCGAAGAGGTGCGCGGGACGCGCTGCGAGATCCTCGAATGCGAGGACACCGAGAGAAGCGCGCGGGTAGAACTGGAGGATGCGTTCCACCTGCTCGCTGTATCTCCCGCGATCGACGTACGAATACCGAAGGCGGTCGTCGTCCCCTCCGCTGATCCGGTCCGGCTCGGCGTCGAGGGCGTCCTCGAAACTCAGCGACTCCGTGCCCCGGGCTCGGTTGTGCCAATAGTGGCTGTAGGCACGATCGATCGGGTTACGGAGCACCATCACCAGCCGCAACTCCGGCAAATGCGCCGCCATCCGCTCGATGGCCTTTGCGTGATAGGAATAGCTCGGCGCCACCTCGCCGATCTTCTTCCCGGGCGATTCCGGCAGCTGCGACGCATACCAGCTCATGCCCCGGTGGTAATGGAGGTCGAAGAAACGCACGCCCGCGGCAAGTGCGATCTTCGAATGATGTCGTAGCCAGTAAGCCAGCGTCGTGGTTCCGGACTTCTGAGCGCCGACGATGACGAACTCCGGAAGGCCCACCTGAACTCGCCTCTACGTGACGTCCGAACGACGCGGGATTGTAGTTCTACGGGCCTACCCGTCCGGCGGGTCGACGCCCCTGGGACGACCTTCCAGGTGCGGCAACCTCCTGTTCGCCGCCATTGCCGCAATTCGGCTGCATAAGCTCAAGGGGTGGAGTTAGTGATCGTCGTTGACGATGCGGACCGCGCCATCGGGACGGAGGAGAAGCTCGCCGCCCATCAGCCGCCGGGTATCTTGCATCGGGCGTTGTCCGTGTTCCTCTTTGACTCGACCGGCCGAGTGCTGGTGCAGCAGCGTGCCCTCACCAAGCATCACTTCAGGGGCCGCTGGTCCAACACGTGCTGCACTCATCCGCGACCCAGCGAAGATGTGGTGGCCGCCGGAGTGCGTCGCCTGCGGGAGGAGATGGGGGTTCGGGCCAGCCTCGCTCAGGCCGGGACGTTCACGTATCACGCCGTTGACGCCGCCAGCGGGCTCGTGGAGCATGAGCTCGACCACGTGCTGGTCGGACGCTTCGACGGACACCCCACGCCTGACCCGGCGGAGGTCCACGCCTGGCGGTGGATGGAGGTCTCTCGGCTACGTCGCGAGCTGGCGGCTTCGCCCGATCGCTACACGCCCTGGGTTGAAGCAGCCTTGGCGCTCGCCGCGAGCTTCTGGGACCGTACGGGCGGTGATCCCGACGCGGCCTGAGCTCGGCGGCGATGACGCGATGTGTGCCGACGGAACCGGTGCTTTCGGCATCGCAACTGCTGGGCGCATCCTGAGGCGCGGTACGCTACCGATAGTGTGGAGAAGCACCTGGTGGGCCGCACCCCTGCGCGCCATGACGATGAACCGATCACAACGATGAGCCGATGACGATCCGATTGATGACAGGAGCCAGCCGTTGACAGAAGCAATGGACGCCGGCGCACTGCTCGACGATCCGCAGCTGGCGGAGAAGCTGGGCAACCTGGATCACGATGGCTTGACCGCGCTGGCCAAGGAAATCCGCACCCAGCTGATAGCGGCGGTTTCCCTCACCGGCGGCCATCTCTCCCCGAACCTCGGGGTGGTGGAGTTGACCATCGCGCTCCATCGGGCGTTCGATTCCGGGGTAGATCACATCATCTGGGACGTCGGCCACCAAGCGTATGTGCACAAGATGCTGACGGGCCGGGCGCAGGAGTTCGGCGGGTTGCGCCAGCACGGCGGTATCTCCGGATACCCCAGTCGCACCGAGAGCGCTCACGACTTGGTGGAGAACAGCCACGCGTCGACATCCATCAGCTATGCCCTGGGCCTGGCGATGGCGCGCCGAAAGGATGACCAACGCTACGTCGTTGCCGTGATCGGTGACGGGGCACTCACCGGCGGTATGGCGTACGAGGCGCTCAACCATCTGGCCCAAGCCAAGCCGCCGGGCGTGATCGTTGTCATCAACGACAACGGCCGTTCCTATGCGCCAACAGTCGGCGGATTGGCGCGCCATCTGGCGGCGCTGCGGGTGGACCCGCGGTACGAGTCGACCAAGCGGCTCATCGGGCGAGCGCTGCGCGAGATTCCGCTCATCGGTGACACGGCCGATGAGGCCGCCCGCAGGATCAAGGAGGCGCTGAAGCAGATCGTGCAGCCGTCGACGTTCTTCGATGTTCTCGGGCTGAAATACGCCGGCCCGATCAACGGTCACGATCTCCAGACCTTGGAAACGACGTTCGCCCAGGCGAAGGAGATCGACGAGCCGGTCGTCATCCACGTCGTGACGGACAAGGGCCGCGGCTACCCCCCGGCCGTCGCCGACGAGCTCGACAAGCTGCACGGGGTCGGCGCCTTCGACGTAGCCACCGGGAAGCCGATGGCCACCTCGACCAAGTACACCGACGTGTTCGGGGAGGCCTTGGCGAACATCGCCGAACGCCGCCCCGAGGTGGTAGCGGTCACCGCGGCCATGACATCGTCTACCGGTTTGAGCGCAATGAGCAGTCGGTGGCCCGAGCGGGTGATCGACGTGGGGTTGTGCGAGCAGCACGCCGTCACGCTGGCAGCGGGAATGGCGATGGGGGGGCTAAGACCCGTGGTGGCGATCTACTCGACTTTCCTCCAGCGCGCTCTGGACCAGATCATCCTCGACGTGGCCCTGCACGATCAGCCCGTGGTGTTCGTCCTCGACCGCGCCGGCATCACCGGGCCCGACGGGGCGTCCCATCATGGGATGTTCGACCTGTCGTATCTGCGCCTCGTCCCCGGTATCAGCATTGCGGCGCCCGCCAGCCCGGAGGAGCTGTGTCGTGCACTCGAGGCCGCGCTGAAATCCGACCGTCCGGTGGCGATTCGGTTCCCCAAGGCAACCGTAGACGTGATCCCACCCGGGCCTCATGAGCCGCTCGTCGTGGGTGAGTGGGAAGAGCGACGCCGCGGCAACGATGTGTTGTTGTTGGCGGTAGGACGTATGGTCGACGTCGCCGAGAAGGCGGCCATCCTGCTGGAACAGGACGGGGTCAGCGTCGGGGTCGTCAACGCCCGCTGGGTCAAGCCGCTCGATGCGCGGCTCGCGACATGGGCCGCCGCGCACGAGCTGGTGGTCACGATCGAAGACAACGTGACCACGGGAGGGTTCGGAGCCGGCGTATTGGAAGCGCTGACGGCCGACGGCCTGGCGGGCCGTGTCCGCATACTCGGGCTCCCGGACAGCTTTCAGCCTCACGGCAACGCCGACACAATCCTGGCGAACAACGGCCTCGATGCCGAGTCGATAGGCGCCTCCATTCTCGGGTTCCTGGACCGGTAGATCGCCTCGACCTGCTGCGATCTATTCGGGCGGCGTCGCGGGTGGGCCGGGCCTCCTCCTATCCCCGGGTTTCCCACCCTCTGCGGACGGGTAGTGACCTACCAACCGATCAGGAGTAACGGTGTCGTTCACCGCAGCAATCTTCGTTCTCGTGCTCAGTGCGGGCGTTCTGATCACCGCCGGCGTCCGGTTCGCACGCATCGTCGATGAGCTCGCCGACCGCACCGGGATAGGAGAAGCGCTGGCAGGTGCTCTGCTGCTCGGCGCTGCCACTTCCCTGCCGGGCTTGATGACGACGATAACCGGCGCTACCTCCGGGGAGGCCGGGTTTGCCGTCAGCAACGCGATCGGCGGAATCGCCGCCCAGACGACGTTTCTGGTGATCGCCGATATGTTCTACCGCCGGGTGAATCTCGAGCATGCCGCAGCATCGCTTCCCAATATCGTGCAGACGATGGTCCTGATGGCGCTGATCGGGGTTGTGCTGGCGGCGTCGGGGACTCCTGAGATCATGGTCGGCTGGCTGCACCCGGCCACGCTGGTCCTCGTTGCGGTCTACGGGTACGGACTGATCGTCACCCGCCGCGCCCGCAACGAGCCGATGTGGCGGCCCAAACGAACCGGGAAGACGGTGATTGACGAGGACCAACCGGATCAACGGTCGGATCGATCGCTCCGCCAGTTGTGGATGACCTTCATCGGATTGGCCGCCGTCGTCGGCGGGGTCGGCTACATGATCGGTCGCGCCGGAGTCGTGGTAGCTACCGAGTCCGGGTTGTCGGGGTCCGTTGTCGGCGCCCTCTTCACCAGCGTCATCACATCGCTTCCGGAGCTCGTTACCGTCATCGCCGCGGTTCGTATCGGGGCGCTCACGCTGGCCGTATCGAACATCGTCGGCGGCAACACGTTCGACGTCCTCTTCATCGCGGCCGCCGATACCGCGTTCACCGACGGGTCGGTGTATCACGCTGCCGATTCCCAGGCGATCTTCTTCATGGCGTTGACAGTCCTGCTCACTTCGATGCTCGCCGCCGGGATGCTGTCGCGCGAACGACGCCACATCGGCTTCGAAGGCGTCGCCATCCTCGGCTTCTATTCGCTCGGCGTAACCGCCCTGTTCGCAGGCTGAGTGACACGATGGCGCACTCAGACGGCCTCGACATCGCGGTAGTGCTCCCGGGCAGCGCGTCGCTGGGGGCTTATCAAGCCGGAGCTGCGGCCGCGCTCATCGCCGGCCGTCACGAGCTGCGGCGGCGGGGTCGTGATATCCAGCTGCCGGCGTGGGGCGGAGCATCGGCCGGGGCGACGATCGCTTTGCTAGCCGCGCACTCACTGGCTCACGGCCTCGACCCGGTGAAGGTGTTCCGCGATGCATGGGTGGACGGTGTCGGGCTGGAGGTGCTCACGACCGGCAAGCGATCTCCGCTAGGCCACTCGGGGTTGCGCTCCTCGCTGCAGCGCTTGATGGTCGAAGGCAGGGCACATCACGTCGCCCGACCACCGACCGAGCCGGCCAACGTTGCGGTCCACGTCGCGCTCACGACTCTGCGCGGGTACCGATATCAGCTCGACGACCTCGGCGAGCATCCCGCCGATGCGGTCACGTATGCCGACTGGTCACAGTTCTGTTATCGAGCGGGTGGGGATCCGGCCCGGTTGTTTGCCGCCGAACCGTCGGCGCCGATCGATGTCGTCATGGCTTCGGTCGCCAATCCGGTGGCGTTTCCACCCGTGCTGCTCGACCGCTCCACCGCGATCTCCGAGTACGCCGCCCGTGGTCTCGAGGACGCCTCTTCAGGCAGCGAGGCATGGTGGTTCACCGACGGGGGGCTCGTACAGAGCCGCCCGATCCACCGCACACTGGGCATGCTGCCGGAGTCATCCCGCGGGCTGCGCTGTGCAGTGATCGACCCGCGATCGGAGGGCCCGTCAACCGGGACCGCTTGGTCCGACCCACATCGCGCCGCCGATTGGATCGGGTCGATCGTGCGTGCCATGTCGATCTTCCCCGTGCAGATACTCTCCGACGAGCTGCGACGCATCGACCGGGAGAACCGAATGCGTCGCCGGTTGGAGGAGCTGGCCGGCCTCCTGGCGGCGGAGGATCCGGAGAAGCTGCAGCGGTGGGCGGCGGAGAACGGCGTATCCGGCGTTGCCGATCCTGTGTTAGCCGCGCTCCATGCCGCCGTCGATCTCGAGTCCACCCGACCGGTGTCGGCCGACGTGATCCACCCCCGGCTGGTAGTCGAGGATGGCTACGTCCCGCAGTTGCTCGCCGGAGAGCTCCTCGGGGATTTTGCCGGCTTCCTGTCCCGTGAGCTGCGGGAGAGCGACTTTGCGCTCGGATTCGCCGCCGGCAAGCGATGGTGGGAGATCATTCTGCCCGAACACCATTGGGAGCCGGAGCTCGCGGCAGTGCGCGATCACCTCGATGCAACCGGGCCACCTCCCTGGCGACCGGTGAATCGCGGGGCGACCACGCTCTCCGACCTCCCGTGGCGGGCGAGATTCGGACTCGCCAAGGTGGCGGCCCGAGCGATCCGGGCACTGTTCCGCCGGAGGTGAACCGGCTTCACAACTCGCCGGCGTCCAACAGCTCGAGGATCTGACTTGCCCGGGCTCGCACCTGGTCGAGATCCTCGAGCTTGTCGACGGCCGCCAGCTGGCGAGCGAGACGGTGATTGTCGGCGAGCCGCTCGCGGTTGCGGGCTAGGAAGTCCCAATAGAGCGTGGTGAACGGGCAGGCATCGTCGCCCACTCGTTTTTTGGGTCGGTAGGAGCACCCTCGGCAGTAATCGCTCATCTTGCTGATGTAGTTGCCTCCGGCTGCGTACGGCTTCGTCGCCATCATCCCGCCGTCGGCGTAAAGCGCCATGCCGATGACGTTGGGCAGCATCACCCACTCGGCCCCATCCACGAACGATGCCCACATCCAGTCGACCAACGATTGCGGCTCGATGCCGGCGATGAGCCCGAGGTTCCCGAAGATCATCAGCCGCTGTATGTGGTGGGCGTAGCCGTGCTCTCGCACGGCGGCCAGCGACTGGCGAAGACAGTTCATCTCTGTCGACGAGCCGGCGAAGGCGGGAGGCAGCGCCCGGTCCGCTTCCAGTCGGTTCATGCGGCGGTACTCGGGCATCCACAGCCAGTAGACCCCCCAAACGTACTCGCGCCACCCGAGCACCTGACGGATGAAGCCTTCGACCGACTCGATGGGGGCGGTTCCCGCCCGGTACGCCTCCTCGGCGGCGTCACACACCTCGTCCGGAAGCAGCATGCCGAGGTTGAGGTACGGGCTGAGCAGCGAGTGCGCCATCGACCACTCTCCTGCGAGCATGGCGTCCTGGTGAGGCCCGTAGCGGGGAAGCACCTCCGCCACGAAATGGCGAAGACGGGCGAGCGCTGCTCGCCGTGATGTCGCCCACGTACCGTCCGGCGCAGCACCGAACGCGCCCGCGGGCATCCCCGAGGTAACCGCCGCGTCGAGTTCGTCAAGGCGGGACTGCACCGGAACCGGCCAACTGCGCCCGTCTTTGGGGGGCGGCTGGCGGTTGGACTTGTCGTAGTTCCACCGGCCGCCGGCGGGCTCATCTCCGTCCATGAGGTAGTCGAGGCGCTGCCGCTGCCATCGATAGAAGTCCTCCATGACGAGGGTGCGGCGGCCCTCCGCCCACGTGGCGAAGTCCTGGTAGTGGCAGAGGAACTGGTTGGAGCGCACGATCTCCACTTCGAGCTCGCCGAGGCGCTGCCGCATCGTCCACGACATCGGCTCCATCGCCACCACTCGTTCGGGGCGATGGTCAGCGCAATGGGCGCGTAGGCCCGCCATGAGCGAATCACTGTGGCGGTAGTCGACCGCAAAGCCCTCATGCTCGAGCTCGGCGGCAAAGCGGCGCATCGCGGTGAGGACCAAATGCAGCCGCTGGCGGTGGAATCGCTTCGAAGCCAGCTTGGCGCGGCTCTCGACCATGAGGACACGGGTGTCGTCTGGCGTCCGTTCCCTTAGTGACTCAATTCGCCGATTGAGCTGGTCACCCAAAATCCAGACCGTATCCACGTGCCTTCGCTCCTCCGCGGGACAATCTATCCGGTGGTCAGCTCCGGTCGGGAACGGCTAGGCGGCGGCGTCAAGAGCGGCCGTGGTGGCGTGCTCTGCGATGCGGCGCGCCATGCTGCCGAAGATGGCATGGTGGAACGGAAACATGGCATACCAGTAGAGCCGGCCCAGCAGCCCACGGGGGCGGAAATACGCGGTCTGATGCAGCACGGTGGCGCCGTCTTCCCCCTCCACCCGCCACTCGAGCCACGCCTCACCCGGCAGCTTCATCTCGGCCGCCAGCTGGAGGAGCCGGCCGCGCTCCACTCGAGCCACCCGCCAGAAGTCGATCGACTCGTGCAGCTCGACGTCGGTTGGGTGGCGGCGACCCCGCCGCAATCCGACCCCGCCCACGAGGCTATCGAGGAACCCGCGCAACCCCCATGCCCAGTTGTGGACGTAATAGCCGGTCGATCCGCCAATCTTGGCGAACGCGGCATACAGCGCCTCGCGGGTGGCGCCCGTCGCGACCTCTTTGTGATCGACGAATAGGGTGCCCCCGGACCATTCGGGGTCGCTACGAAACGGCAAAGCGGGGCTCGAGCTGGCGTCGGTCCAACGCGTCACAACCTCGTGAGCGGTATGACTCTGCAACGCAAGCTCCATGGCGACGCGCAACGGTGTGGTGGTCACCCCCCAGTGCGACGGCGGCCGATTGCGGGTGACGATCACCTCGTTGCGCAGCGAATCGACCAGGGGGCGGGCCACCTTCGTATCCAATGGAGTCACCAACCCGATCCAACGCGACGACAAGCTCGGAGACAGCACCGGGACTCCAATGATCAGCCGACGGGGCAAACCAGCGACGTCGGCATACAACTGCATCATATCCCGATACGACACGACGTCTGGGCCACCGATCTCGTAGACATGGCTCCCGGAATCATCGCCGAGGGCCGCCACGAGATAGGCCAACACGTCACCGATCGCGATCGGCTGGCAGCGGGTTTCGACCCAGCGGGGAGTGATCATGACCGGTAACACCTCGGCGAGGTATCGAAGCATCTCGAAAGAGATCGATCCGGAGCCAATCACGATTGCGGCGCGCAGCTCGGTCACCGGCGTTGACCCGGTGGCCAATGCCGTGCCCACCTCATGGCGGCTACGCAGATGCGGCGACAGCTCGTCGTCGGAACCACCGAGCCCGCCGAGGTAGATGATGCGCTGCAAGCCCGCGGTGGCGGCGGCCGCCGCGAAGGTCTCGGCGGCAATCCGATCCTTACTCTCGAATGCATCGCCGCCAGCCATCGAGTGCACTAGGTAGTAGGCCGCGTCACAACCCTTGAGGGCCCAATCGAGCGACTCACGATCGAGCACGTCGGCTTGTCGCACCTCCACCGCGTGGCGCCACGGATCCTGGTCGAGCTTGTCGGGATTGCGGGCCAAACACACGACCTCGTGTCCGGCCGCCAGCAACTGGGGAACCAGCCGCCCCCCGATGTATCCGGTGGCTCCGGTCACAGCAATCCGCATGTCCTCTCCCATTTAGCAGCGGCAACCCGTCAGGTAACGCTTCCAATATACGGAGGTGGCGGACGGGCTGGACGACGCCCGTCTCCGAGGAGCCAGTCACAGTCGCCTGCGCCGTCTCACTCCCCCAGTTGAGCGGCAACTCCGAAGCCGGTGTACGCCTCGTCCCAGGTCACCTCGCGGCCGGCGTAGTCGGGGACGGCGAACTGGTCGAGCGCCTCACGAGAGCCCATCTCCACCTCGAGCAATATCAACCCGCGACGCGGAGTGACGTACTCGTCGACGGACGCAACCAGACCACCCAGGGGTAGGCGATACCGCAGCTTGGCTGCATTCTGTGCAGGAAGATCGGCGAGTAGCTGATACTCGGATTCGTTCAGGTAGAAAGACGTGTGCATGTTGAGCGACGGGTCGTTGGGATCGGGCCGCACCTTGTGGCCCAACTTCATGGAGACTGGACCGCGGCCCCGGTCGTCGCGGATGCGGCGCAGCCGGAGCCGCGTGCCGGCCAAGTAGCGATCCTCAACGAGGATTGCCCCCTGCAGGCCGGCGGGAACGGCTTCCAGCAGGAAGCGTCGCTCGAACTCCGGGCGGGCATAGCGGCTCCGACGGCTCACGATGGAACTCTATCCAGAGCGGCCAGGCTCGCAAGCGCCTACGGTGGCAACGTAGTCGCCAAGCGGTCGTGAGCTGGCGTCGGGTGTATTGTCGCGGCGCCTTGGCGATGGCCCATCAGGCAGGCCAGCAAAAGCCCCTATCGACGGAACGCCCTCTTCGGCACGGTGGGGGTGCTCGGAATGAGGTGGACAGTTGGCACGGTCAACCGACTCACTCGGTCTTCGCGCAGTGACCCTGGACACGAGGACGGGTACAGCGGCGACCGAGTGGCACGCCACGGCGCCGGCGGCCATCGCCGAGCAGCTGCAAACGGATCTCTCCGTCGGGCTCGATCCGCGGGAGGCGGCGCAGCGCCTCGATCGCTTCGGTCCGAATCGGTTGGAGACCACCGGGGCCACACCCTGGTATTGGGTGCTCGGACGGCAGTTCGTCGACGTCCTCATTGCGATTCTGGCGATCGCGGCGGTCGTCTCGATAGTGCTCGGCGAGATCGTCGACGCGGTCACCATCACCGCGATCCTCGTGCTCAACGGCATCTTGGGATTCGTGCAGGAATGGCGGGCGGAGCGAGCCATCGAGGCGCTCCGCGACATGTTGGCGCATGAGGCCCGAGTGGTCCGCGGCGGTCAGCATGAGGTGGTGGACGCAACCCAGCTCGTGCCGGGAGATCTCGTCGTGGTGGCCGTCGGGTCGCGGATCCCCGCCGACATGCGCGTCATCGCCCCGGTCGACCTGACCGTCGACGAGTCTGCCTTGACCGGTGAATCGGAGTCGGTGGCCAAATCGTCGACCCCGGTGGCGCCGCAGACTCCGCTGGCGGAGCGGGCGTCCATGGTGTGGATGGGTACGTCGGTAACCAACGGCCGCACATCGGGACTGGTCGTGGCGACCGGTATGAGCACCGAGTTCGGTCGCATCGCCGAGCTCACGCAGACGGTAGGCCGCGACCCGACCCCACTCCAGAAGCAGCTCGCCAGGCTGGGCAAGCGCCTCGGATTGGTCGCGGTGGCCATGTCCCTGATCGTGGCGGTGGCGGGAACGCTGCTCGGCAACGACGTGCAGGAGATGTTCTTCACCGGGGTGTCGCTGGCGGTTGCCGTGGTTCCGGAAGGGCTCCCGGCCGTCGTCACCATCACGCTGGCTCTCGGAATCCGTCGCATGGTGGAACGCAAAGCTCTGCTGCGCCGCCTGCAGGCGGCCGAGACGCTGGGATCGGCGACCGTGGTGTGTACCGACAAGACGGGCACACTCACCCAAAACGAGATGACGGTTCGCAAGATCTGGGTGCCGGCAGGGACCGTCGAAGCGACCGGAGTGGGCTACGCCCCGCAGGGCCAATTCCACACCGACCCGGCGACGCTGCCCGAGCTGGTCACCGCGCTGGAGACGGCGGTGTGGTGCAATCACGCCCGGATCGAGGAAGACCGCGGCTGGACGTGCATCGGGGAGCCCACCGAAGGGGCCCTGATCACGGCTGCCAACAAGGCCGACGTGGTGGTGGATCCCCATCCGGCCGGCGAGTTCTCCTTCAATTCGCGCCGCAAGCGAATGACCGTCATCGAGGACACCGGGACGGCCAAGGTCGCCCACGTCAAGGGAGCTCCCGGCGTGCTGCTGCCGCTCTGCAGCCACGTGGGCTGGGGAGATGGGACGCGGCCTCTCGACGAGGCCGATCGGCGGCGGATCACGGAGATCTACGACAGCTTCGCCCGCCAGGGATACCGCACCCTGGCGCTGGCACGGCGTGAGCTGCCCGCAGATATCGAGATGACGGCCGAGGAAGTGGAGCGCGACCTGACTCTCCTCGGGGTTGCGGCCATTCTCGACCCGCCTCGCACCGAAGTACCGGAGGCGGTGAGCCAGGCACACGCCGCAGGTATCAAGGTGGTAGTCATCACGGGCGACGCTGCCGAGACCGCCCAAGCCATCGCCGATCGGGTGGGGCTATCGGCTGATCTCGCCGTGACCGGCAACGAGCTCACGCAGATGGACGATGGCGAGCTGCGGGCGGCGATCGACCGGGACGCGGTGTTCGCCCGCACCACGCCGGAGCACAAGTTGCGGATAGTCGAGTTGCTCCAAGCCGACGGCGCCGTCGTGGCCATGACCGGCGATGGCGTCAACGATGCCCCTGCTCTCAAGAAGGCGGACATCGGCATTGCCATGGGAGTGAGGGGGACCGACGTGGCCCGCGGGGCTGCCGACATGATCCTCACCGACGACAACTTCGCCTCGATCATCGGAGCGGTGGCAGAAGGCCGCCGCCAATACGACAACATTCAGAAGTTCATCCGGTATCTGCTGTCATCCAACTCCGGCGAAGTCATCGCGGTGCTCGCCAACATCCTGCTCCAGGCACCGTTGATCCTGCTTCCGGTGCAGATCCTGTGGATGAATCTCGTCACCGATGGGCTCACCGCGCTGGCGTTGGGGGTCGAGCCCGCCGAAGCCGGCATCATGAGGCGCCCGCCCCGCGACCCCGAAGAGCGCATCCTGACCCGAGAGAGCCTCGCCCAGATACTTGGTTTCGGCCTCTACATCGGACTCGGTTCGCTACTGCTGTTCCACCTCTACTACAGCGGCATGGACTCGGGCCTAGCCAAGGCACAGACGATGGCGTTCACCGGCATGGTGCTGCTGGAGAAGATGAACGTCTTCAACTTCCGCTCGCTGCACGCTCCCATGCGCGACGTCGGCTTCTTCTCCAACCCGTGGCTGCTGGCAGCTTGGACGATGAGCGTCTCGCTCCAGGTCTCGGTGGTCTACGTGCCCTTCCTCCAGTCTGCGTTCGGCACCGTGGCGCTCAACCCGACCGATTGGGTCTGGATCGTCGCTGTGGCCACTCCCATCTTCTTGATCGGCGAGCTGATCAAACGCAGGCGGGACGAATGATCTGGTGGATCATCTTGCTCGTTGTCGGCCTGACGGCAGCGATCTTGGGCAGCAGAAGAGCCGTCACCTACGCCACCGACCTGGCGTACAGCTATCCGGTGTCGCCATTCATCATCGGTGCCCTCATCGTGGCCATCGGAACCGACCTTCCCGAGATCGCCAACAGCCTCATCGGCGCGATAGCGGGCGAGGGAGACTTTGCCGCCGGCAATGCCACAGGGTCCGCGATCACCCAGATGACCCTCGTGCTCGGGATACTGCCTCTGGTCGGCGGTGCGATCACGATCGGACCGCGGCGCATCGTGCTCCCCGGCGTGCTGATGGTGATCGGGCTGATCGCCGGTGCAATGCTTGGCGCAGACAACAGACTCACCCGCATGGAAGGACTCGTGCTTGTCGCCTTCTGGCTCGGTAGCACCATCCTCATCTACCGGCGCACTCCCCTCGCCGGCGAACCGTCCATGGTGGCGTTCGAGCGTCGGCCGCTGCGGGCCATCGGCGGCCTCATGCTGGCCCTCGGCATAGTCGGAGCCGGGGCTACCGGCGCAGTGGCCGCCTTTCTCGAGCTCGCTGATCGCCTCAATGTTCCCGTATTCCTGATTTCGTTCTTCGCCGCTTCGGTGGGTACCTCGTTGCCAGAGCTCGTCGTAGACATCACGGCGGTACGGCGCGGTGAGCGCGATCTCGCCGTGGGCGACATCTTCGGATCATCGTTGATCGATGCAACGTTGGTCCTCGGTATTGGCCCGGCGGTGCGCACCCTGACGGTTGACGGCGATCTGCTCATCGTGGGCGGAATCGCCGGCGCCGTAATCATTGCTGGCCTTACGTTCGTCCTGGCCAGGCGGGGCCGTCACACCTGGGCGACCGGCATCGCGCTGCTGATCGCCTATGCCGCACTGTATCCGCTGTTGGTAACGGCCACCGGGTAAGGATCCGCGGCGCAAAAGGGATCCCTCGGTATCGTTCACCTCCGTGGCAACAGTGCTCGATCCCCTGGCCTCGCTCCGAGCCTTCAACAGGTTCGAGCTGAAATATCTGATCGGCCGCGACCAGATCGGCGCAGTGCGAGCCGACCTGGCAGAAAGGCTGGATCCGGATCCGTACGGTGGCGACGGCTCCTACGCAGTGTGGAGTCGTTACTACGACACCGTCGATCACAAGTTCTATTGGGAGAAGATCGATGGGATCAAGTTCCGCCGCAAGCTACGCATCCGCCACTACGGCGAGCCCGACGGCATCGACGAGGAGACCCCCGTCTTCGTCGAGATCAAGCAACGCATCAACCGGGTGACGCAGAAGCGCCGGATCCGGCTGCCCTATCGCGAGGCGCTGGCGCTGTGCGACCATCACGAGCTTCCCCAACTCGACGAGAACCCGGGAAACCTGGTAGCCGACGAGGTGTTGACGCTGGCGGCCGGCCTCGACCTCCAGCCGGCCGCCGTGGTCGGCTATCGCCGCATGGCCCTGATCGGTCGGGAAACCGACGCCGGGCTGCGGGTGACCTTTGATACGTACCTGCGGGGCCGCACCACCGACCTCGAGCTGCATGCCGCGGTCCCCACCCAGTCGGTGCTGCCTCAAGACCTGGCCATTGTCGAGGTCAAGGTCAACGAGCGGGTTCCGTATTGGCTCACCGAGCGGATCGCCCGGCACAACATGCAGCTAGTCAGGATCTCCAAGTACTGCACGAGCGTCGAAGGTAGAGCGCCGCCTGGATTGCGGCTCCGAGCCGAGGACACAGCATGATCATCGCCCAAAGCATCTTTCAGAACGTGGACGACCTCACGGCAACCTTCACGGTCGGAGACATCGCCGTCTCGCTGGCGCTGGCGGCGGTGCTGACGATGGTGATCGCGGTCGTGTATCGGGCGACCCACCACGGAGTCTCGTACAGCCAGTCGTACGTGCAGACGTTGGTACTGCTCGGAATCCTGGTTTCACTGATCATGCTCGTGGTGGGATCCAACATCGCCCGCGCGTTCACTCTGGTGGGCGCCCTCTCGATTGTGCGGTTCCGCAATGCGGTCAAAGAGACCCGGGACGTCGGGTTCATCTTCTTCGCCATGGCTATCGGCATGGCCACCGGCACCCGGTTCTACCTGCTGGCGGCGATCGCGACGGTAGTGATCTCGCTGATCGTGTTGGTGATGGACCGTTTCGACATGTTCAGCCTCGACGTCCAGAGTCAGATCGTGAAGGTGCAAGTGCCTCCCGACCTGGATCCGGCAACCCTGCAGCCCGCTTTCCTGACGCACACCGAAAAGGTCGAGCTGATCAGCGCGGAGTCCATCCGGGGCGGCGCCCTGACCGAGCTGCTGTATACGGTCAAGCTGAAGCGGGGCGTGGTAGCCACGGCGCTGCTCAACGACCTGCGGGCGCACACGAGCGGTCAGAAGGTCACGCTGCTCACCGGATACGATCGCACCGACCTGTGACGCCCGACCAGGCCCATCGGAGCAGCTCACCCGGCGCCACGGCCACGTCGTGTGCACTCGAGGGAACCCGGCAGTGAAACCGACCATGCGGTGGCGGCGCCACTGGAAGCTGCTGACGACACTGCTGGTCATCTTCGCCCTGCTGGTGACTGTATTCGGCAACGTCGAGATACCGGTCCCGGAATAGTCGACTGGAGAGCTGGTTGAGAAGGCAGCACGAGGAGGTTCAGTTGTGAGCTTCAACGATCGGATCATCTCGGAGTTCCGAGAGAACGGTGGGGTGGTAGGCGGGTTCTTCCGCGATGCCACGCTGCTGCTTCTCCACACCACCGGGGCTCGCACAGGCAAAGCCCGAGTGACGCCGCTCGTCTATGCCCGTGACGGCGATAGGTTCGTCGTGGCGGCATCCAAGGCAGGGGCCGATGAGCATCCCGATTGGCTGTACAACGTGCGTGCCAACCCCGAGGTGACGATCGAAGTAGGCGCGGAGCGCCTGGCGGCTCGTGCCACGATCCTCGCGAGTGGGTCGCGACGCGACGAGTTGTACGCCAAGTTGATCGACGTGCTCGACTCCTTCGCGGGTTATGAGGAGAAGGCCGGCCGCACCATCCCGGTGCTGGTTCTTGAGCCGCTCCGGGAGGCCACGTAGCTAGATTCCCCGCGATGGAACCAGCGTCGCCATTGATGCCGACCGCGGTGCTGATCGGCTTGGGCGAGATGGGGGGTGTCTTCGCCAGGGGTCTGCTGAAGTCGGGACACGTGGTCGTGCCCGTGACCCGCGAGCTCTATATGGCTGCAGTAGCCGACGAGCACCCCGCGCCCGAGATCGCGCTGATTGCCGTCGCCGAAGCAGACCTGCCCACGGTCTTGCAGGAGCTGCCACCGTCGTGGCGGGGCCGCGCCGGGCTGCTGCAGAACGAGCTGCTCCCGCCCGACTGGCAGCGGGCCGGGATCACCGATCCGACCGTGGCGGTCGTTTGGTTCGAAAAGAAGCCGGGACAAGACGTCAAGGTGATCATCCCCTCCCCCGTCGGGGGCCCTTATGCCGCCTCCCTGTGCGCTGCGCTGGACACGATCGGCATCCCTGCCACTGTGCTCGCTGACCCCGCCGACCTCACTGCGGAGCTGGTCACCAAGAACCTCTACATCCTGACCGCCAACATCGGCGGCCTCGTCACCGGCGGCACGGTGACCGACCTGTGGGAAGGCAACCGTCAGCTGGCAGCAGAGGTCGCCCAGGAGGTGCTGGACATCCAGGAATGGCTGGTGGGCGCTCCCCTCGACAGGGACCGGCACATCGCCGGCATGGAGGCAGCCATCGCCGGCGACCCGGACCACGGTGCCACGGGCCGCAGCGCGCCGGCCCGCCTGGCACGCGCCCTGCGCCACGCCGCTGCGGCCGGCTTGGAGGTGCCCCGGCTGACTGCCATCGCCGCCGCCCAACAGGACACCGCCACGCCCTAGGCGGGCCCCAGCTGCGTCGGCGCAGCCGGAGCCTTGCGGTCCACCGAAACAAACGAAGCCGTGGGTGCGCGGAATCCTGATCTCGACCGACTGCGTCCCGGAATCACCCGGCTGGAGGCCGGATCTCACGTCGGGGAAGCCGGATCTCACGTCGGGGAAGAACGTCACCGCGTTCGTGAACGAGGTCCGGTTTCTCGCACGGGAAACGGGCTCGGGGGCGGCGACCAACGCCGCCTTCGGGCCCGCGACTGGCCGGCGGCCGCCACGGTGATTCGAGAGGTCCCGCGAGCGGAACGGGCGGTATCAGGTCCAGCGGCCGGCCACGCTCAACTCAGCTTTGCCACAACCAGGCCGCTCCCCGCACTCCGCTGGAATCGCCATGGACTGCCTTGGCCAATCGGGTGAGCACCTGTCCGGAGAACACGTAGCGCCCCCACCGCTGCGGTACCTCCGTATAGAGGGAATCGATGTTGGAGACTCCTCCGCCCAGCACCACGACTTCCGGGTCGAGGATGTTAATCACATTGGCCACGGCCCGCGCCAGCCGGTCGTGATAGGTCTCCATCGTGGCCGTGGCCAGCGCATCTCCTTCCGCGGCGGTTACGGCGATCTCCTCGGCGGAGAGCTCGCCGCCGCCACGACGCGCATGATCGGCCGCCAAGCCGGGCCCGGACAAGAAGGACTCGATGCATCCCTGCAAGCCGCAGTAGCACTGCGGGCCCGGTGCCTCCTCGGGACTCATCCACGGGAGGCCATTGTGGCCCCATTCCCCGGCGATGCGGTTGGGACCGTCAACCAGCTTGCCGTTGGCAACGATTCCACCTCCGACACCCGTACCGAGGATGACGCCGAACACCGGATCGGCTCCCGCGGCGGCACCGTCCACAGCCTCGGAGACCGTGAAGCAATCCGCATCGTTGGCCATTCGGATCTTGCGTCCGAGGGCCGCCTCGAGATCGACGTCGAGGGGCCGCCCATTCAAGGCCGTGGAATTCGAGTTCTTCAGCAGACCGGTAATGGGATCGATGGCTCCCGGTGTGCCCACCCCCACCGAGTCCGCCGGGCCCAAGTCTGCTTCGAGCGAAGCCACCAACGCAATGACCGCGGCCACCGTCGCTTCGTAGTCGCCGGCCGGTGTTGCCCTCCGCTGCTTCGCCAGCTCCTCACCGGTTTCGCTGAGGGCGCGCGCCTCGATCTTCGTGCCACCAAGGTCGATTCCAATGAGCATTCGACGCATCGTAGACAAAGACGAAACGCTCAAACCGGCTCAGCACAAACCGATCTAACTAGTGCGCCTCCCACCATGGCGGTCCGGAAAGGTTCCACCGTGTCCAGATCGAAGCTGACCACCTGCAGCCTGTTAGCCGTGGCGCTGCTGATCGCGTGGGGAATCGGCTCCGCCGGGGCATCTCCGCCACGGCCCCTGCAAGGCTCCGGCCCGGCCGAGAGCACGACCGCAAGCTCCGTGGCGCCCCGGGTCACGCCGCTGGCCGGCCTCCAGACAGCCGACACCACCCGGCCGTGGATCACCCACCTTCGGATACCGGTGGTCGTCGAGAACACCTCTGGTGACAGCGCTGCCGCCGACCTCGGCGCGTTCGATGGACTGGCGTTCACCGTGCAGGACGCGAGTGGAGTCCGCCATGGCGTGGACATCAGCCGTCCGGATGCGGCCGCGACTCCCAACCACTCCTTGCGATTCATCGATCCGGGTATGGCGGCCCGCTGGACAATCGGCTTTGCTGTGCCGACGGCCACCGCCTCGAACCTGGTGCTCGAGCTCTGGCAGCAGGGCTCCGTCGTCTCGTCATGGCAGCTCGACGATCTGTCCGATATCACGGCGAGCCCCGTCGCCGTCGACATCACGGCGCCGACCGTCGAGCTCGGAGAGGCCTTTGCCTGGCAGCCGGGCGTCACTGCGACTTCGCTCGAGATCGGCTCGCTGGTGTGCGGCGCTCCGACCAGCGAGATGGTCACCCAGGTGGTGGCAGTCACGTTTGCCGTCGCCAACCGAGGCGCTACCGAGGTCCGCTGGCCGGGTTACATATATCGCGACCGCGCTCCTGTGGCGCAATGGTCCGACGGCACGGCGGCCGACATGAGCATGGAGACACATGTCGGTGAACGGGAAACGCTGCCTAGGGTCTCCACGTCCGCGGTACGCATCCCGGCGATGACGGATGCGACTCGCGCCATCGTCTTTGCGACTCCTCGCGACGGCCGCTTCACAGATCCATCGAGCCTGCCGGTCGGAGTGATGATGCCCACTCCAGAAGGTGACACCTGGATCGACCTCCGCGGGGCAGACGCCACGATTGGGTTGAGCCCGGCGTTCTGCGATCTGGGCTTCTTCGCCGGGCCGCTTCCGTTCGGATACTCCCCCGGGCCCAGCTTCGCCGCCGGCAGTCCTCCCGCCACTGATCCGGCCGAGATCGACTCTCTGGCCCGCCAGCGCATCACCGAGGCGCTGGCCGGCGCCGCCCTCTTCTATGACGCCGCCGGTCAATCCTTCGACGGGGTGGCGGCGGAGGACCTGGCTGCTCGGGCTCCCCGCCTGACATTCGTCAGCCACGATGTCGGTGCGGAGCTCACTGGTGAAGTAGGCGTCGTCTACTACGCAACCCGCCAAGATGACGACGACTTCATATACATGGCAACGCTATCGGCGTCGGGAAGGTGGTTTTGTGCTGGCGTCACTCCGCACCGGGCCGCCATTGCCGCAGATGGATTCGACCTCACCGAGATCTCCGAAGTGTGCTTTCCGGAATCACTCGTCGAGGACGCCTAGCCCGACACGCCTAGCCCATGGGGGCCGCCCGCTAGCCGACCGCTAGATAGGGCTCCCACGCCGGATCCAGCAGACTCCCGGACTGAACCGCCACCCAACTGTTGCGGCGCGGCACCCGTGGCAGCCGGCGCAGCTGGAGCCCTGCTTCCTTGGGGGTGCGGCCACCCTTCCTCGAATTACAGCGGCGACAGCTGGCGACCACGTTCTCCCACGTGTGAGTGCCTCCTTGGGATCTGGGCACGACGTGGTCGACGTTCTCGGCAGGACCCCAGCAGTACTGGCAACGATGCTCATCCCGCAGGAAGATGGCCTTGCGGTTGAGGGGTACCCGCCTTGCCCGCGGCACCTTGACGTAGTGGCGCAGTCGCACCACCGACGGCGATGACATGGTGATGTGTTCAGAGTGCCACACCATCCCATTGGTTTCGATAACGTCGGCGCGCTCGCGCATCACCAATACGATGGCGCGCCGGGTCGAAACCACTGACAGTGGCTCATAACTCGCATTGAGCACTAGGGCCCTCACCATTGCGGCAGGCTACCAGTCGCCGGCTCCGGGCCTCACGACTCAGCCGGCGCAGAGCGGCCCGGGCCGTTCGGAGCTCGGCCGGGTTGCTACGACTCGGCGAACGCGTGCCATAGTTGGGCTATGCCGGAAGGCGACACGATTCATGGTGCAGCAGACCGTCTGGGCGCCGCTCTCGAGGGTGATCGGGTCACGGCAGCAACGGGCTCCCACCGCGCCATGATCGGGTATGGCAAACGCGTCGTGGGGGCGGCGGTCGAGGAGGTTGCCGCCGTCGGCAAGCATCTCCTCATTCACTTCGACAACGGATGGACACTGCGCACGCACCTGCGCATGACCGGACAGTGGCACGTGTACGCCCCGGGTGAGAGATGGAGTAAGACGCCGGGCAAGGCACGCGTCGTGCTGGAAACGTCGAGCCACGTGGCGGTGTGCTTCGCCGCCCCGACCGTTCAACTCGCCCCGCGCCACCTGGTGGAGAAACAGATAGCGCACCTGGGGCCCGATCTGATGGAAGACGTCGACAGCGAGGCGGTGGCCGATCGGTTGCTGAATCTTGCGCCGGACTCCCCCATTGCAGATGCCATCGTCGACCAGAGGGTGGTGGCCGGGCTGGGCAACGTCTACCGGTCAGAACTGCTGTTCCTGGAGGGTCTCCACCCCACGACGCCGGTAGCCGCGGTGGAACGGACCAGCATCGCCAGTCTCGTCCGCCGGGGTCATGCTTTGCTCGCCACCAACCGGGGGCGCCGCCGGACCACTACCGGTAGGCGTGCCGATCATCTCGATACATGGGTTTACGAGCGGGCGGGACGGCCGTGCCGCCGTTGCGGCATGATCATCGAGCTCGGCCGGAGCGGCCCGCTGGGACGCACTGTCTACTGGTGCCCGAGCTGTCAACCGGCGCCGCCCGCCACGTAGCAGCCCTTGTGTACCAGCCCACAATTAGCAGCCCACAACTAGCAGCGCCTCCTACCTGCGCAGGAGGCGCTCCCTAGGAGGATCCTTTGATGGATCCGGCTTATCTGTGACTTTCTACTTTGACTTTCTACTTTGCTAGAGACTGGCTAGATCCTGGAACGTTCCTTCTCTGCCGCTCCCAGCATCACGAGCTGCTCTTCGCCACGGCCTCGGCTGACCCAGATCATGCCGCCACCGGCGATGAACGAAAGGAGGCCGACTGCAGCGAACAGAGCCGCCAGGGCGAGACCCATCTGCAGCGTCGAATGGGTCACGGTGCCCACTCCGAGCTCACCAACCAGCCCGTGAACGGTGCCGCTCCACGCCTGGCCGCGTGCCGGGCCCTCGATCGGGTGTCTCCGGTCGAAGTCGGTCCAATAACGGCCGTCGACGGGGAACTCATAAGTGCCGGCGTCGAAGACCTGCCCGTTGTACTCCACGGCTTCCGGCAGAACCACTGTCTGCGTGCCGTGGACCACGTGGTAGACGATCGTCGCCATCTGGTACATGTATTCGCTCGACGTGTTGACCAACGGATCATCCGGGTCCAAATCCGACTGAACGACCGGGTATGCCCAGTCATCTGTCAGCATCGACATGATCGCCTGGGCGCCCTCTACGGTGCCCCGATCGGTGAGCTGGCCGTCTTCGTTGTAAGACAATGTCACGTTCTGTTGCTCGCTGAATGCCTGCAGCGATCCGTAGCCGTCCTGCACTTTGAAATAGGCCACGCCACCAGCGATGACGAACACCATGCCGATGACAGTCAGTACCACTCCCAGCGTTCTGAGGCGGTTCTTCACGGTCGTTTCCTCCTGTGGGTAGGCCCCGGGGAGTCCATCCCCGGGATATTTTGTGAAATGTTTCACAAGCATTGTGAATCTTTTCACAAGCGGTGCGTAGATCCAAAAGTCCCTACTTGTGGGGACGTTCGCTTTCGAAATACGCGTGGGCGTATCGCTCGTGGCTCGTCTCCGCCGTCCCCCCACTTGAGCGATCTCGCACACGATTCTCAACGAGCCCGGTGAAGCCAGGCGGGCGCCTCATTTCGGCCGGGTCATTTCGGCCGGTGCGGCCGGCGCCCGGCGCCAACGCGGTTGGAGAAGACGGCAGCGACGCCGATCCCAATTGTGGGCAGCACGACGGGCCACAGATAGCCAGCAGCACCGCCCAGCGAATGCTCACCGGCGGCTCGTTCCCGCAGGGCGGCGGGCTCGGAGCCGGCAGCCGCGACAAACAGTTCGCCCATGGACAGCCGTACCAGACTGGAAACATCGGCGCCCACCTCAGGAGACCGCCGGGTCAGGTCTGGTGCTGGAAGCATGAGAGTGGGCGACGTCATTCCGGTCACCGGAAACGGCGGTGGAGAAGTCAGTGGACCGTTGGTGGTCGGCGGCGCCGCGGTGACCGGAATCGTCGTCGTGGTGGCCGGCTGGGTGGTGGCCGGCTGGGTCGTGGTCGGCGCGGATGTAGTCGTCGTGGACGACGGGGCCGACGTCGTCGTGCTGGGCGGACCAGGCGGCGCGGTGGTCGAAGTCGTCGAGGTAGTGGGCGGTGGCAGCGACGTCGTCGTAGTCGAGGTTGTAGTGGATGGCGGTGTGATCGTCGTGGTGGTGCTCGTGGTCGTAGTGGTCGTTGGATCGGGAAACTCCACGACGATCGCCACATCATCGAAATAGAACTCGCCCGACTGGCCGGGGCTCGATTCGACCCGGAACCTGACCCGGGTGGTCGCGGTGGCATGCGAGGCGATGTCGAATGAGCGGCTCGCCACCGACTCATCAGTTGTGTCGAGGCTGAAGGTGGCGAGGGTCGCCCAGCTTCCACCTCCGTCTGCCGAAACCGACACGCGAGCCAAGGCTGGCTCGTTGGGCGCTTCGATACGGCTGAACTTGAAGCTCAGCGTGGCACCGCTCGCCGTGGCGAGATCGGCGCCGCGCTCTAGCCCGACGACGGAGTTCCCCCCTGCATTCAGGTAGCCACATGCGCCGGCGGCGCAGTGGTCCTCTGCATCGTCATCCACGCGTGCTCGTCCCGCCGTGGGGCCGTCCGCCTCTCCGCTCTCGATCCAGGGACCCGACCAATTCAGGGAGCCATCGTCGCCACCGTAGGACACGGCATTGAATAGGTCTCGATAGGTCTCGCTGCCGCGAGCGAAGGCGGCGGGGAGACTCAACCCCACGTAGACCAGCATCGAGGCAAGCATGACGGCGGTGGCTCCGCGCCGGCGCCGCCGCTCCTCCGTCCAGGGCGAGCTCACTCGTCGCCGCCAGGATCCTCGGCCGCCATTGGTCGTGGGATGTTCGCGATGATTTGGTCGGTTGTGGCGGCTTCACCGGCTCCTTCCGGGGGTCCGTCCTCGGACAGCCACAGAGTGAACCTGGAGCGGTCTGCCTCCCGGATGTATTCGAGCTTGGCGCCAATCAGCTCTGCCAGCGCGTAGGCGACTCTCAACCCGAGCCGATCGGCAGGATCTGAGACTGCGTCCACTGCGAATGGCTCTAGACCGGGACCGTGATCGATTACCGAGCACAGCACAACGCCGTCCAGCTCGTGGGCCTCCACGAAGATCGGCTCTTCGCCATGGGTCGCCGCGTTCGCTATCAGGTTGCGCAGGACATGCGCCAGCTTCCGTTCGTCGCTGACCACCCACATCGGAGGGCAATCCACCTTCACCTCTACGCCGCGAGCCAAGACCGGCTTCACCGCCTCGTCGACGATCTCCTCGAGAGCCACGATCCCCGGTGTCACCTGCATCCGACCTGCCTCGAGCTGGTTCGCCGCCAGCGTGTCCTCCGCGATTCGGTACAGATCTGCCGATTCGGCGTTGATGAGTGACACCAACTCCTTGTCGAGCCCGGCGAGCCGTTTGGTCTGAGCCAACACGCCGGACAGCCCGTAGATGCTGGTGAGCGGGGTGCGGAAGCGGTGCGACACTGCGGTGATCATCTCGGTGGCATGGCGAATCCGCTCTTCGGCCAGCTGCGCCTGTTCAGCCGCCTGCGACTGGTATTGGCGCAGGCGACGCCTCATGGTCAGCCAAACAGCTGCCGCCAGGCCGACCGGCAGGCCAATGGTGACCGCGAGGCGCACCCCGGTGGCGAGCTGCGCCGACCACGAACTGGCCGCAGCCACCGCGTCCAACAACGCGAAGCGGGCTGCGGTCAGGGATGCCACACCGGCTCGATATGAACTCTCGAAGCCGGTCTCGCTACTGCTGCGCGCCGCTTCGATCTCTTCCGCGGAGAGCAGGCCAACGATGGCGCGCCCTTCGGCCGCCAACGCCCGGAGGGGCTCCATGTCGGGCGGTTCCCGATGTCCCGCAAGGGCATCAACCAAAGTGTCGAATGCATCGAGGTTGGCGGTCGCCTCGCTGAGTGCGGCGTCTCGGGCTTCGGCGGAGGCGACACCGTTGGCGTGATCTATTGCGAACACGATCGCTTGTACCGTCGCCGACCGAGTCACTGCGGCCGAGCCGATGGCCAGATCCACTTCGTCGATCTCGCTCGCATGGCGCGCCACCGGATCGATCATCCACGTGAAAGCAACGAATACGGCCAGCGCGATCAAAGCGGCCCCGCCGAGCGTGGCCGCGAGTGCTCTCCACATCAGGCTTGTCGTGCGCAACGCCACCGAGTTGCCGATCTCCAAACGCAACTCCAACTACTTTCTTCTTCGGCAACAGACGCCCGGTCGTTTAATCGATTGGGTTTGCGAGCTGTGAGGGTTCCGAGAGCTCGGTCAGCCACCACCGCCCAATGACGACAGCTCGCGAAAGTTACCCAGCGATGATCGTTGACCACGCGCCGTGGCGATGCGAGACTCGGGGCACAGTCGACTCGGAGGACCCGTGCGCGTCGTTGGTTACGTTCGCGATACCCCAGACCCATCCGAGGCCGAGCCCGCATTTGCGCAAGCGGAACGGGTACGTCGCTGGGTGGCGGACAGCGGACACCAGCTCGTTGCCGTCTGCCAAGACGTGCGCACCCCGGGCCGGCCGCTGGGCCGCGATGGTTACCGTGCCATGATCGGCATTGTGGGCACCGGTGAGGCCGATGCCGTGTTGCTGCCCTCCCTCGACGCACTGTCTGCGGACAAGGTGACCCAGGAGATCATGCTGTGGGACCTGCGTAGCCGCGGTATCGCCGTGCTCTCAACGGCGGACGCGGACCTGGCTCAGTTGGCTGATCCTCCTGACGACTCACTTCGCGGGTTGGTGCGGGACGTGTTGGCGAAGGTGGCAGATCACGTGACGATGATCGGATCGAGCCTGTTGCCGGCGGCGGCCCCGCCGCAACCGGAGCTGCCGGCTGCGGAGCCGATCGTGTCGGTCGGTGTGGACGACAGCGATGTCGTCGTCGAGCTGATACCGCCGACTGCCGGAGATCCGTTTCGCCAGGGCAGGATCACTCCGGCGCTCTGAGTGCCCTCCACGCGGCCAGGGCCACCGCATAGGCCTCGCCGGAAGAAACCACCGCCGAGCCCACCTTCCGGCCTTCGCCAGGCTCTTCCAGCAAGACGGTGACGATCCTGGCCCCACCGGTGTCACCGCGCTGTACCGCCAACAGCTCGGCGTCGTGGTCCAAGACCTCGGTGAGTGCACCAACGATGGCGGCATCGATGGCCTCTGGCCCGGCACCGACCTGGCGGGTCGCGGCCTTACCGCCCGCCATGACTCGTACCGAGATGCCGGCTCTACTCTCCTCGACCGACACGCTCTCCAACTCTTGACGGGTGGGTTCGACCCGAATGTCGGTGACCACCTGGCCGGTGCCACCCGCCATGCCGCGCATCGGCAACACTGCAGCATCTCCGTCGTCGGACGCCCCCGGAGGCGGTGGCGGTCCGGGCTGGGCGGATTCATCGCCACCCGCGACTGCAGCAGGCTCTGGTGATGTTGCCGTCTCCCGGGTGCCGGTCCCGGTATCAGGGGCCGCGGCCCCCGCCGCGCGATGCGATCGCATCCCGTGGCTCGCCAGCACCCGTTGCACCTCGAGGCCCACGGATTCCGCGTCTGCTCCGGCCGCAAGTTGCACGCGCACCCCTTGCGGCGCATCTGCCGAGCCTTCGAGCTCGGCGGAGGCAATCCCTTCGATGGCAAGCAGCTCGGCACGAAGTGAATCAGCCAGATCGCACCTCACTTCGCGAAAGCGAACGACGGAATCGGCGGCGCCACTCCAGGAAGTCGACTACGTCGCGCCCCGCCGGCCGGGATTGGGCAGATCCGTAGGCGGTGGCGCGCCGCCAGCGAACGTATTCGGGATCAGGAACGGGAAGGCGGACACCCTGCGACCACCAGGCGCGCGGCGCCATAGCGAACAGCGCGCGCAGTGCCTCTCCCCATAGTCGGGGACGACGCAACACGGCCCAATAGGGCTCCGGTCCCCACATGGCAGCATCGTACTCGTTCTGCGGCCCGCGTACTGGTCCCAATTCGCGAATCCATATAGTGTTTACGTCTCGCGCCGGTGGAAGGAGCACCTGTTGACGGTAACGGCGGCCGAACTCGAGGAGTTCGGGAAGCGTTTCGATGCGATCGTCGACAACATCGAACGTGTCATCCAGGGCAAGCGCGAGATCATCGAGCTGATCACCATCTGCCTCCTGTCAGGCGGCCATGCTCTCGTAGAAGACGTTCCCGGCGTCGGCAAAACGTTGCTCGCCAAGTCGCTGGCTCGCTCGATCGACTGCAGTTTTCAGCGAATCCAGTTCACCCCGGACCTGCTCCCGACCGACATCACCGGTGTCTCGGTGTGGGACCGAGATACCGCCAACTTCGAGTTCCGGCCAGGGCCGGTTTTCGCCAACGTTGTCTTGGGCGACGAGATAAATCGGGCCAGCCCCAAAACGCAGGCGGCCCTGCTGGAAGCGATGGAGGAACGCCAGGTCACCGTTGACGGCACCACGCGCCAGCTCGGCATGCCATTCATGGTTGTGGCTACGCAGAACCCCATCGAGCATGAGGGCACGTATCCGCTCCCCGAAGCCCAACTCGATCGCTTCATGATGCGGCTCGAGATCGGATATCCCGCCCGCGACAAAGAGCTCGAGATGCTCGATGCTCACGCCGACCATTCGACCTACGAGGATCTCGAAGCCGTGCTCCACGCCCAAGACGTAGTGGAGATGGCGGATACGGCACGTCACGTGCATGTCGCCCCGGTGGTCAAGACCTATCTCGTCGATCTGGCCGAGGCCTCCCGCAACGATCCGGAGCTGCTGCTCGGTGCCTCACCCCGGGCGACGCTGTTCCTCCAGCGGGCCGCCCGCACCCACGCCGCCACCCAGGGACGCGACTACGTCTCACCCGACGACATCAAGGCTGTGCTGCCCCCGGTGCTCAACCACCGCCTCATCCTCTTGCCGGAGGCGCAGATGCGGGGCGTGTCGATCGACAGCGTGATCGCCGGTATCGCTGCCGGCGTCCCGGTGCCGGGGACTCGAGCCAACGTCTGATGCCCACACTGCGAGGCTGGGCAGCGCTTGGTGCCGCACTGGCGTTGGCGTTGCTCTGGATCGGCTTCGGCGAGCGACTGCTTTTGGCCCTGGCGGCTTTTTTCCTGCTCGCCGTTGTTCTCGGCTCCTTGTACGTGCGACGAGCCGGCCTGCACGTCGGGATGAAACGCGTGGTTTCCCCCCTACAAGTCCATGACGGAGATCGCGCGATCGTCGAGGTGACCATGACCTCCTCGCGCCGCCTGCACGAGGCGGTCGTCGAGGACACCGTCCATGGCTTGGGTGCCGCCTCGTTTGTCGCTAGCCGCGTGCAGCCGGCTACCCCGATGGTCGCCCGCTACGAGGTGCTGTGCCGGCCGCGCGGCGTCTACAAACTGGGTCCGGCCACAGTCAGGATCCATGACCCCCTCGATCTCACCGAGTTCGCCGTTGTTGCCGGGAAAGCCGACCGACTGGTCGTCTTTCCCCAGATCGAGCAGCTCGACGGGCTTCCAACGGTGCGCGGCCAGGATCCGAATGTGAACACGGCCAGGGCCAGCTTCTCCCTCACGGGCGGCGAAGATTTCTTCACGCTACGCGAGTACCAGCAGGGCGACGACCTGCGTCGGGTCCATTGGCCGTCGTCTGCGCGCCGCGACGAATTGATGATCAAACAGCTCGAGATGCCTTGGCAGTCACGCGCCCTGGTCGTGCTCGACCCGCGGGCGGAGGTCTACCAGACCCCTGAGGCCTTCGAACATGCGGTGCGCGGGGCCGCCTCGGCGCTGGCTCACCTGTATCGCCACGGCTACTCGCCCACGTTGTGGGTCGGCGAACCGGCCATGACCAGTGTGGCGTCCAGTCAGGCTTACGCGGTTGCCATGGAGCAGCTGGCCACCGTTGCCACCGGGCGCGCGATCGACCTGCAGTCGGCAGTCGCGCGGATGCGACGCAGCGGGATGGCCGGCGGGGCCCTGGTGCTGGTCACGGGAACTCCTGACGAGACCCACCTCGGCATCTACCGCACGCTGGGCCGCGACTATGTCAGAACCCTGCTGATGTCGGTAAGTAGAGAGCCCAACGATGTAATACTGCAGTTCCGGGCGGCCGGCGCAGTGACCGTCCAGTCTTCCAGCACTGCGAGGTGGGCGCCGGCCTGGCAAGAAGCAATGGAGCGGGCATGGTCTTCCGCCACAGCTGGGTAGCGGGCGCCGCCGCGCTCCTGTTCGTCCTCTATCAGCTCAACGGATTGTTGCGCCCCTCGACCGGCGGGCCGCCGTGGCAGCTGATCGTCGTGGCCGCGCTGGTCCTGGGAGTGGCGATCACATGGACTGCGCTCGCCTACCAGCTCCCCACGTGGGTCGCCATCGGCATCAACGCCGCCGCCGCCATGATCGCGGTCGCCCGGGTGTCGGCGCCTGAGACCACATTCGCCTTGCTCCCTACGACGGAGACCTTCGCGGTGCTCGGGGTGCAGCTGGATCAGGCACTCGAGATCGTGCGCAACGGCATCGAGCCCGTGATCCCGGTCGCCGGGTTGGTTGTCCTACTACTGGTGCTCTTCTGGGGGGTCGGATTCCTGTTCGCCTGGGGCCTGTCAACCGGCCACCCCTACGTGGCACTACTGCCGCCTCTGGTGATTGCCCTTCAGTTCGCCACGATGGACCGCCAGCGCACGACCGCGCTGCGAGCTGCGATCTTCTTGGCCGTCGTTGCTGGGTGCCTGGTCGCGATCACGCTTGATCGACGCCGCCAAAGCGCCGGGCGGATGGTGGCCATGGGTGCCTACGGATTACCCCGGTCGCGGCTCACCCGTTCTTCAACCGGGTTGCTCGCCGGCATCATCGTCGCCGCAGTCGGCACCGTGGGGTTTCTCGGCTCCATGGTCCCCGCCGACGGGGTCATCAACTGGCGGAGCCCGACCGGGTTGACGGGGGACTTCTACGGCTCTATTTCTTACAACCCCTTCATCGGCATCAAGCAGAGCCTGGTGTCGAATTCCAACGTGCCGGTGTTCCGAGCCCGAATACAGGGCGACGTGCCGGCAGATCAGATCTACTTCAGCCTGCTCACCATGGAGTCGTATAGCGGCGGCCAATTCTCCGCGAGCCGTCCCGAGGTGGTTCAGCTCGACGAGGACGACTGGCAGGCGCCCGGACACGCCTTCGCCGGCCCGGTCGACACCATCCTCACCGACATCGTGATCGATCGGCTCCGCATGGAGTGGTTGCCGGCCGCTCAAGCGGCGGTGGATTTCGCTTCCGAGTCCCCGATCGAAAGCGCAGTGAGGGTACGGCGGGATGACGCCGCCCTGCGCTTCGAGGGTGGCTTGACCAACGAGGGCATGTATTACCAGGTCCGATCCGAGATTCCTCGGCCGGACGTGACCGCACTCGCCGTTGGGGAGGACGGACAGCTTTCGCCGGCCTTCGCGCAAGCGGCCGAGGCAGATGAAGCCGTCCCGGCTCCGATAGTGACGACGCGCCGCGAGGCGCCGTCCGATCCCGATCGGTTCCTGGACCTCCCCAGCGATCTCGACGACGGGATCGCCGCCCTCGCCCGAGAGCAGACGCGCAACCTGGAGACTCCGTTCGAGCAAGCGATTGCCCTCGAGAGCTGGTTCCGCTCCCCGGCGTTCCGCTACTCAATCGACATCGACCCGGGTCATGCCGCCAGCGACCTCGCCGATTGGCTCCTAAACCCCGATCCGGCTGCCAGCCCCAACTACCGCAGGGGCTACTGCGAGAACTTCGCCACCGCGATGGCTGTGATGGCCCGCACTCTCGGAATCCACAGCCGGGTCGTGCTCGGCTTCACTCCGGGAACCCCCCAGCCCGACGGCACCATCGTGGTGCGGGATCGCAACGCCCACGCCTGGGTGGAACTGTGGATGCCGGCGCAGGGTTGGGTGCGCTTCGATCCGACACCGCGTGGCGACCAGATCAACCCAACCACGTACGAGGAAATCGAAACCGCCTTGGGCTTCCCATTGACTAGCTATCTCGACGTTCCCGACCCCGAGGAGTTGCCCGTCGCGGTGGTCCCCCGCGGCGGAATCCCGCTACCCGATGACCCACCGGGCTTCCCGCCGATTGCCGGAGACTCCGAAGGCGGCGGTGGCTTCGAGCTTCCCGGATGGATCACCTCGTTAGTTCCCTGGATCGGGGCTGCGATCGTGCTCCTCGGAGGTATCCCACTCGTGAAGTGGCGGCGCCGGAAGCGGCGCGTCAAGCGACTCAGGAGCGGTGATATCAGCGCGGCATGGGAGGAGATCGTCTCCCGCCTCGACGATTTGGGCACACCGCCCAGCCCGGCCGACACTCCCCGCGAAGTAGCCACCAAAGTCGACCCGGTGATGGCTCCGCTGGCGACCGTGTACGCCCGGTCCCTCTACGGAGCGACAGCGACCCTGCCCGAGGACTTGGTGGAAGTGGCGACCAAGTCTCTACACCAGACCGAGGAGTTGCTGACAACGCGTCACTCTCGATTCGAGCGGCTCCGAGCCGAGTATCGCGTCGGTTCGATCTTGCCCGGGTGGTGGAAGCGCCGCCGCAACGGCAGCTGACCGTATCTTCCCGCCGAGCCGGAGACCGGCTACAAGGCCTCACCCTCGGACATCACGTCGTCTTGTACTCGGCGCAGCATGTTGAGAAACCGCTCGCGGTCCAGCTCGAAGCGGGTGACGTCCTCCTCGACGCTCTGAGCGATCTCGTTGATTGCAACGAAGAACGCCAGCTGCCCCTCGCGCAGCGCGTCCAACAGCTGGTCTTCGTCTTGGGCCACCCGGAAGATGCTCTGCCCGTCGGTGATGAGTTTCACCTCGGCGAGGTGCTCATCCAGCTCGGCGGTGCGCCTCAGGTAGTCCCAGGCGCGCCGCACCCGCTGCACCGACATACCGTTGTCGAGCAGGCTCTTGACGACCCGCAAGGCCACCAGATCTCGAAACGAGTACAAGCGACGGCGACCCGGCCGGCCGCCGGTCCTCTGCAAAGACGGTTCCACCAACGCGACTTTGTCCCAATAGCGCAACTGATGAGGCGTGCAGTTAGTCAACGCAGACGCCTGCTGCGAAGTAAACCCTTCCAACAATCCCTCTCCCGTAGGTCGCCCCGGGGGGTGCGGTAAGTCTCACGCGATGCCCCTGGCGTTGACCCCGCCACCAGCTTGAGACGCTCTACCCGACCGGGTGCGCCACTCTAGCCATCGCGCTGCCACCTCTGTCGGACGCGCGAAATCCAACTCTCGACCGGTCGGGGCCCAGCGGAGGAAGCGGAGCGGCGGCGGAGGTCCATTGCGATCCATCCCGCCGAGATGACCATGACGACGAACCCGGCGCCTGCGACGAGTACCTGGCTGGTGAAGAAGGCGAGCATCACCACGAGGCCGACGACGAAGGCGCCAATGGCGACCGGTGTCCACCGTTGCGAGACCGACTCGAGCGTCGTCTTCGCCACGGTTTGCGCCAGCTTGGGATCGTCGGCGTAGAACTGCCTTTCGATCTCCTCCAGAATCTTCTGCTCACGGTCGTCGAGCGGCAAGACATCCTCCGTCGCGGGCCGTTGGTCTTCTCATTATATCGGCGTCCACATTTCACCCATTCGCGTCCGGGCCCGACCGGTCGGCCAGACGGGCCGGCAGCACAGCATCGTCCCCGAAGCGCTCCTTCACTTCGGCCTTAACCTCGGCCAGCGCAGCCCGGTCCGAGCCGTCGAGCATGAGCTGCGTTGCCTCTTCGACCGCCAGCCCGGTGACCCCGACCCCGAGCAAGCGTATCCCCCGCCCGGCAGAATCTACCTTGGCGAACAGCTCAGATGCGACCGGCCAGATCTCTGCGGTGTCGGCCACGAGCTGCTGGCACGTGACGGATCGAGTGACCGTTGTGAAATCGCCAAACCGTACCTTCAGGTTGACCGTTCTGCCAGCAGCGCGGGCACGGCGCAGCCGCCCGGCCAGGCGATGACACAGCGCCAGCAGCGCCCGCTCGACTGCGTCGGCCCCGGAGATGTCGGCCGCAAAGGTCGATTCCACCGACACCGACTTGGCATCACGGTGCCTGTCGACCTGTCGCGGGTCTTCACCGTGGGCCAGCGCCACCAGGTGGGCTGCCGCGGCGTTTCCCACGTGCCGCTGCAGGGATTGCGCCGGGTATTCCCGGAGCTGACCCACGGTCTCGATGCCGAGGCCGGCAAGCGTGCGCAGGGTGACGTCACCCACCCCCCACAGCTCGGCAACACCCATGCGGTCGAGAAATGCCAGCTCAGTCCCTTCCTCGATCAACATCAGGCCATCCGGCTTGGCTTGCTTGCTGGCCATCTTGGCAAGGAACTTGACGGCGGCGATCCCAACCGAGGCCGGTAGCGCCAACTCTTCACGGATGCGACGCCGCATGGCTACTGCGACGTCGTAGGGACTCGCATAGTGCAGCCGCAGCCCGGCGAGATCGAGGAACGCCTCGTCGATCGAGAGCGGCTCGACAAACGGGGTGAACTCGTCGAGGATCGCAAAGAGCCGACGCGACGCGGCGGAGTACTTCTCCATGTCCGGCGCCAGATACCGGCCAGCCGGAAGGCGTCGCCGAGCTTCGCTGATCGGCATGGCGGAGTGCACCCCACGCCGGCGCGCCTCGTAAGAAGCCGATGCCACGACCCCCCGCCCACCGAGACCGCCAACGACCACGGGTACTCCGACCAAAGTGGGATCGTCGCGCCGTTCCACCTCTACGTAGAACGCGTCCATGTCCAAATGAGCGAACCGGGTGGCGAACGGATCCATGGGGAGACGGTAACTGCTCCTAGACTCAACTCGTGAGCGCCAGCTTGGTCCATCTCGTGCGCCACGGCGAGGTGGAGAACCCTCACCACGTCGTATACGCCGATCTGCCCGGCTACAGGCTGTCAACGGCCGGCGCCGCCCAGGCTGAAGCCGTGGCCGAGCATCTGAGCGAGCTGCCCGTCGCTGCGGTGGCCACTTCGCCGCTGTTGCGGGCGCGGCAGACGGCCGATGCCATCGCCGCCCGTCATCGACTCCGACCGATCATCGATCCCCGCCTCACGGAGTGGGCAATGAGTCGCAGATGGGCCGGGGTACCGTGGGAGCGACTCGATGAGGTTTTCCCCGGTGAGCTCTCCGCCTACCTCACCACACCCTACGATCTCGGCTTTCCAGCAGAGCTGTTGGCAGCGTGCGCCGCTCGGGTGGCCGCCGCGGCGCGAGAATTGGCATCGGCAGTTGAGGCAGGACACGTCGTGCTGGTCGGCCATCAAGACCCTATCCATGCCGGCCACCTCGACCTCGTTGCGGCTGCTCCGGCGAGCTACCACGAAGCAAAGCCGGAACATGGCGGTGTGGTCACGCTCGAACCCTCACCGGGCGCGTGGCGTTACGTCGGCTATTGGGCGCCGCCCCAGGGTCGGGTGTTCCCCCCACTGCCGTGATCAGCGGCCGTCGACACGTCCCACGACCATCCCCGGTAGAGCGTCAAATCACTTAAACTGCTGCGACTCGTCCCGGAGGAAGGCCCCATTGCGCGCCCGTTGGTTGATCGCTGCCGCAGTCGTTGCTCTCGCGGCTGCGGCCTGTGCCAGCGGGCCATCTAGCGAGAACTTGCAGCCCCCCAGTACGACCACCACTACGGAACCGCCCCCTGAAGGAGTGATCATCGTCACGATCACCAATGGGGCCTTCCGGCCCTCCAACCTGGATATCGACGTCACCGAGACCCCGGTCGTGAGGTGGGTCCATGAGGACTCTGCGGAACGGGAGTACGTCATCACCGCCCGCAATGGAGAGTTCGAGAGCCCTCCCATGAACCCGGGAGACACGTTCGAGTTCGACTTCAGCGCGCTGGGGCCTGCCATCTACCGGTACTTCTCGGTCCTCGGCAACCACCGCGTTCCGGGCACGGTCGACACTCGACCCGACCAGTAGGTCGGTAGCTATGGCGCTGCGGTGCAACGCCATAATGGCATCGTGAGCATTGCTCCTCGGGTCATCGCCGCCGTTCTGGTCATCGGGGCATCCCTGTGGTCGCTCGCCGTGACCACTACGGCGGACGAGCCGTTCGCCGCCGACTCCGGCCTGATGGTGAGCTTGGGCTTGGTCGGCTTCGCGTTGGTTGCCGCCGTCGGCCTGCTGCTGCCACGAGGTCGCTGGGCGCGCAACCTGGCTCGGGTCTTGCTCGCATGCCAAGCCGGCTTGGCAGCAGTCATGCCACTCAGGCCCATGACGATCCTGGCGCTGGTTGCGACGGCCGCCGGAATCGTTGCGGTCCAAGGAAGATGGCTGGATGGATGGCTGCGCCGCCTCCCGGCTGCCGACGGTCCCGGACTCCTACCGATGCTCTTTCTGCTCGGCTGCCTGGCAGTGGCGCCGACCATCGGCGTGGCTTCGCCCAGCGGCCTCGACATCCGGCACGGAGTCTTCGCAGCCGTCGCCATCATCATTGGGTGGGGCTATAGCCGAGCACAGCTCTGGGCGCTGTGGGCGGGACGCTTTGCCCTGGCTCCGACAGCCGTACTGGCTGCATTTGCCTCGCCTCCCGGCGGCGCGGCACTGCTGTTCACGGCTGGAGCTGGGCTCGGCTGGCTGGCGTGGAGCCAAGCCACGCGGCTCGCCATCGACCCGCTCCTCGACCATCTATCGGGACCGCGCCGCTTGCAGCCACGGGAGGGCACCGGCGAGTGACCAATCGCAGCGACGCGGCAATGATCGCCATGATGGGTGCCCTCGGGTGGGGCGCCGGGTACCTCTTCTCCCCCAGCGGCGGTTGGACCGTGATCGGCCTCGCCTCCGGTCTCGGCCTCGGCCTCCTCATGGCGCGGGTGTCCGTTAGGCCGGCTGTCGGTCCGAGCATCGCAGCGGGCGGCCTGATCGGAGCTTGGATCGGACGAGAGATAATCCGCGCGCTGTGCCTTCCCGGCAGCTGTACCGGGCTCGAGATCGGCGGCGCATTGTTCAGCGGCTTCGGCTCGATGATCGGGATCGGATTGGTGGTGGCTCTCGTCGTGCGCTCATTCGAGGAGTACCGCGAGGGTGGCGGCCGCCTGTGATGGACCCACGATGTGAACTGTGCTTGCGGCTGCGGGGTTAGGTCGCCGGGCCGAATATCAGCGCAACGTTATGGCCGCCGAAGCCAAATGAGTTCGACATCGCATACCGGACCGAGGCATCGCGCGCCTCGTTCGGCACATAGTCGAGATCACATTCGGGATCCGGCGTCTCGTAGTTGATCGTAGGCGGGAGTACCCCGTCGCGAATCGCCAGTATCGACAGCAGCGCCTCGAGCGCGCCCGCTCCCCCGAGGAGATGCCCCGTCATCGACTTGGTGGACGACACTGCGATCTTGTGCGCATCGTCGCCAAAGGCCGCCTTGATGGCGGCGGTCTCGGTGGCGTCGTTGGCCGGCGTTGACGTGCCGTGGGCGTTTATGTAGTCGATTGCGCCGGGTTCCAGCTGGGCGTTGTGCAGCGCATGCTGCATGGCGCGGGCCGCCCCCGCCCCCCCGGGGCGGGGCAGCGTGATGTGGTAACCGTCGGCCGACATGCCATATCCGAGCACCTCGCCGTACACCGTGGCGCCCCGCCGGATGGCGTGCTCGCGCTCTTCGAGGATGAGGACGGCGGCGCCTTCCCCCATCACGAATCCGTCCCGCTCGGCATCGAAGGGCCGACTCGCTGCCTCGGGATCTTCGTTGCGGGTGCTGAGGGCCCGCGCGGACGCGAAGCTGGCCAGCGACAGTTCGACGATGCCGGCTTCGCAGCCTCCGGCCAGCATCACATCGGCATCGTCGCGGCGGATGATCTCGGCGGCGTCGCCGATTGCGTTGGCGGACGCGGCGCATGCCGTCACGGTGCACACGTTCGGTCCGAACAGGTTGAACTCGATCGAGGCCACCCCTCCCGCCATGTTCGAGATGATCTTGGTTATGGCGAGCGGCGAAACCCGGCCTGGACCGCGTTCGAGCAGGACACCGACCTCTTCCTGAAAGGTGATGATGCCCCCGATTCCAGACCCGCAGGCGACTCCGGCTCGCAAAGCAGCCGGATCGTCCTCGTCGTATGCAATGCCCGCATCTTCGAGGGCTTGGGCCGCCGCCGCCCAGAAGAGTTGGGCGTTGCGATCCAACCTCCGGAGCTCCTTACGTGGTATGTACTGCTCCGGATCGAAGTCCTTGACTTCGGCGGCGATCTGAGCCCGGAACTCGCTGGGGTCGAACTGCGTGATCTTGGCGACCCCGGAGACCCCCGCTTGGGCGTTCTTCCACGTATCGGCAACGTTGTGTCCGATCGGATTCATGGTGCCCAGGCCCGTGACCACTACGCGTCTTCGCGACACGTGTCCTCCTCGACTCGAGCAGCGGCCCGCGACGGCGGGTCGCTGCAACTCGTCAGCCGTTGACTTTGGCCGCCACGACGTCAACGGCTTCCGCAACGGTTGTGATGTTCTCAGCCTCTTCGTCCGGGATGTTCACGTCGAAGTTGTCCTCCAGCGCCATCAGCAGCTCGACGACGCCAAGTGAATCGACTTCCAGGTCCTCTTCGAACTTCGAGGTCATCGCAATCTTGTCGCGCTCGATCCCGAGCTCCTCAACCAGCAGATCGACCATCTTGGACTCGATTTCCGAACGTTCCATCGGCGCGTTACCCCTTCCATTGGTTTGCTCGTTGGCCTGCTTCGCTACAACGCCAGGCCACCATCGACTATGAGCGTCTGCCCCGTAACGTAGGCGGCTGCGTCGGATGCAAGATAGCCCACGGCCGCTGCCACCTCGTCTGCTGCGCCGAGCCTGCCGACGGCGATTCGCTCGATGGCGGCCGCGGTGGCCTCTGCCCCCAGAGCGGCCGTCATATCGGTGGCGATGAAGCCCGGAGCCACCACGTTCACGGTGATTCCCCGCGAGCCGACTTCCTTGGCGAGCGATTTCGTCAATCCCACGATGCCTGCCTTGGCGGCGGCGTAGTTGGCCTGGCCGGGATTACCCGCTAGTCCCGAGACCGAGCCCACGGAGATGATGCGGCCCCACTTGGCGCGCAGCATGGCTCGCAGCGCCGCCTTGGAACAGAGATACACCGAACGCAGGTTGGTCGCTATCACCTCGTCCCATTGGTCCGGCTTCATCCGCAACATCAAGTCGTCACGCGTGATCCCCGCGTTGTTGACGAGGATCTCCACCGCCCCCAAGGCCTCCGTAACAGAGGCGAACATCGCCTCGACGGCGGCTGCATCTCCGACGTCGGCGGCCACCGTGAGCGCTTCACCGCCGACATCGCGGACCGCGGCTGCCGCCTCGGCGGCTGCCTCCTCGTTGCTGGCGTAGTTGATGGCGACCTTGTGCCCCATAGCACCGAAGTGGGATGCGATGGCACGTCCGATGCCGCGAGAGCCGCCCGTCACCAGCACTACCTTCGAGTCCACGGCCACCTTCTCAGCTCCGCGGTCGCGCGGCCAGCAGCTCGAGAGCCGTCTTGGTGGTGGGCGGCAACGTTGCCTGGCTCAGGTTCACCGGCGTCGTGCGCGGACCCCAGCGGAGGGCCACACCGCCCCAGGTGAGCCCGCCGCCGAAGGCAACGAACACGATGACGCTCCCCGGTCCGACACGACCCTCCTCCAAGGCCTCCGTGAGGGCTATCGGAATCGTGGCCGCCGAGGTGTTCCCGTACGAGGCGATATTCACGTAGACCTGGTCGGGATTCAGCTTCATCCGCTTCGCCGTGGCATCGATTATCCGGATATTGGCCTGGTGCGGAATCAGCAAGTCGACGTCTTCGAGCGTCAACCCAGCCTGCTCCAGCACGTGCGCCGCCGACTCACCCATCTTGACGACTGCGTTGCGAAAGACCTCGCGTCCCTCCATGTAGATGGTGCGCTCTGCGTACAGCGGGTCCTTCTCGGGATACTCCGTCCCAGTGTGGGTGACCGTCAACAACTCCGTCATGCGCCCGTCAGAGCCCAGCTCGCTGGCGAGAATGCCCTCCTCCTCGCTGCTGGTGGCTTCCAGGACGACGGCGCCGGCTCCATCGCCGAAGAGAACCCCGGTAGAGCGCTCGTTGAGATTCAAGAAGGCCGTCAGCTTCTCGGCTCCGATCACGAGTACCCGCTGCACGATGCCGGCGGCGATCAGCCCCGTTGCAGTGCTCAGGCCGTACAGAAAGCCGGTGCAGGCGGCATTGAGATCCATCGTTCCTGCGTTGTGAGCCCCCAGCTTGGCCTGGACGATGGCCGCCGCCGAGGGGATCAAACGGTCCGGCGTGCAGGTGGCCATGATCAGCATGTCGATATCACCCGGCTCTAGCCCGGCGGCGGCAATCGCATGAGCTCCCGCTACGGCGGCCATGTCGGAGACTTCGACGTGGGCAACCCTCCGCTCCTTTATGCCCGAGCGAGTGTGGATCCATTCGTCCGAGGTGTCCATGACTTGCTCGAGATCGAAATTGGATAGCACCGCCGGCGGCACGCACTTACCCCAGCCCGTGATGGTTGCTCTCGTCATGCGCCTCTCCTGGCGGAACACCACAGTGGCGGCCACCGCTTTCCCAATCCCTTCATTGTACGGCGAGGTGCCCCGCGACCACCGCCGCTTCTTCGAGACTCGACACGACGAACGTCTGGGCGTCCCGCGCGGTCCGCTTGGCGAGACCGGCGGTGACGTCGCCGGACCCCACATGGACGAACGCTTCTACTCCCAGATTCGCCATGGCCGCCACGGTTCGCTCGAACTGTACGGGGCTGGTCAGCTGCTCGACGAGGCTGGTGGCCACATCGGTGGCAGGCACCGCCGTTACGTTGGAATACACCGGGAAACTCGGTTCACCGAATTCGACATCGTCCAGGGCGCGACGCAGCTCGATCGCCGCCGGCTCCATCAGCGGGCAGTGGAAGCCGCCGGCGACGTTGAGCTCGATCGCCCGCCGCACTCCGAGCTCCCGTGCCGAGGCCACGAGCCAGTCGATGTCTTCGATCCCTCCGGCGAGCACGATCTGGCCGGGAGCATTGAGGTTGGCAACCCACAGCCGTCCCGACGCGGCGCGGCGCGCAGACGCGATCTCCTCGGCCTGGGATTCGTCGGCACCGAGCAGAGCCGCCATCGACGAGGGAGTGGCGGCCGCGGCTTCTGCCATGGCGCGGCCGCGCGCCGCAACCAGGCCCAATCCGTCCCAATACTCGAGCACGCCGGCTGCCGCCAACGCCGTGTACTCGCCGAGTGAGTGGCCGGCGGCGGCTCGCGGCGGGTCCGGTACCTGTGCAGCCAGGGCATCCCACAGGGCATACGCAGTCGCATACAGGCTGGGCTGGGCCCGATCGGTCCGGGTCAGCAGGTCCTCGGGCCCGTGCCGAATCGTGTCAGCCAGGTCCCAACCGAGCACGTCATTGGCGGGCGCCCCGAGCAGGTCCGGGCGGCCCGCCAGCACATCGGACACCATGCCGACCGACTGGCTGCCTTGACCCGGGAACAGAACGGCATACTGCATTGCAGGTGATGAGACCCCGAGAGCCCGGAATGGGTTACCCCAGGCGGCTCAACGCCTTCCTGATTCCACGGACTCCTTGGGCGATGCGATGCTCGTTCTCGACCAAAGCGAATCGCACGAATCCCTCCCCGGAGGGACCAAAGCCAATGCCGGGGCTGAGCGCGATGTTGCCTTCTCGCAACAGGTGCATCGTGAACTCCATGGAGCTCATCCCGGCCGCCACCTCCGGGATCGGCGCCCACATGAACATCGTCCCCCGAGGGGGATCCACCTGCCAGCCGATGCGGCTCAGCGCGTCGACAAGAGCATCCCGCCGTCTCTTGTAAGTCGCGTTGACGTGGTCGATGTACTCGTCACACTCGTTGAGGGCGATGATCGAGGCGATCTGAATCGGCTGGAAGGTCCCGTAGTCCAAGTAGGACTTGAGCTGGGCGAGCGCGCTGACGATCTCGCCGTTGCCCACCACGAAGCCAACACGCCATCCCGGCATAGAGTGGCTCTTGGACAGGGTGTACAACTCGACGCCGACCTCCTTGGCACCGGGAACTTGCAGCAAGCTGGGGGGCTCGTAGTCGTCGAAGAGGATGTCGGCATAGGCAAAGTCGTGGACGATCACCGCCTGGTGCTCGATCGCGAAGGCGACCAGCTTCTCGAAGAACCCCAGCTCGACGCAGGCAGTTGTCGGGTTGTGGGGAAACGACGTCAGGATCACTCGAGGCCGGGGCCACGAGGAGACGAACGACGCTTGGAGACGCTCGAAGAAATCGCCGTCGAGGTGCATCGGCACCTGGATGACCTCGGCCCCGGCCAGCGCAGGCGCATAGATGTGTATCGGATATGACGGCTCAGGCACCAAGGCGACATCGCCGGGCTGCACCAAAGTCCACATCAGATGGGCCAGGCCCTCTTTCGCCCCGATGGTGTTGATCACCTCGGTTTCCGGATCGAGTGTCACGCCAAAGCGCCGCATGTATCGATCCGCCACAGCCTTGCGCAAGTTGGGCAACCCACGCGATGCCGAATAACGGTGGTTGTGCTCTTTCTGAGCAGCCTCGACCAACTTGGCGACGACCGCCGGCGGCGACGGGATGTCCGGGTTGCCGAACCCCAGGTCGATGACGTCCTCACCGCGGCGCCGCGCTTCGAGCTTCAGCTGATTGACCTCAGCGAACACATAGGGAGGGAGATTGCCGATGCGACGGAATTCCATTGCGGGAAGGCTACCCCGGGCGGCGAGAAAGTCGACTCAACCCCCAAAGTCGCTCTGCGTAGGGGGTGTCGCCCGGGTATCCGGCCCTACATGCTGAGCAGATTACGAAGCGGTTTCGGGACTAGATCGGCACCCCATTCCACGATCCCGGCAACTAGGTCGAGGGCATCCTCCGAGCCCTCCCAGTAGGCGGCCAGCCGTTCCGGAGGAACGGCCCCCATCAAGTGGTGGATCGCCGCGGCTAGCAGGACGATGTCGTCGACTCGCCCAATGAGTGGAATGGCATCGGGGAGCACGTCGATCGGAGCCACCACGTAGGCGAGGGCGGCGCCGGCCAAGATCTTCCGCTTCCACGGCACCAGCGGATCGCGCAGCAGCCTCCCCAACAGGAGGGCGAGGTGGGGCACCGCCAGCGCCGCTTCCCGCAGCAGCTCGGCGCGGTTGCGCGGGCGCGCCGGCACTTCCTCCGAGTCGCCGTCGGACGTGTAGCGCAGCGCAGGACCGTCACTCATCGCCGGCCTCGTGGAGTGCCAGCAGCGCCGCCCCCACGGCGCCTGCCTGCTCGCCGAGCTCGGCCGGCAGGATCGGAGGCAGCTCCCAGTGGGCCGCTGCATAGCGCGCCTCGCTCGCACTCTTGCGTATCGGATCCAACAACACCTCACCGATCGAGCCCAGCCCGCCTCCAATGACGATGCGATCCGGGTCGACCATGGAGATCACGGCCGCCAGCCCCTGCCCGAATGCCCGGCCGATCTGCGTGATCAGCGCGATCGCTTGCGGGTCACCTGCCGCCGCCGCGGCGGTGACTCGAGGCCCCGACACGGCCGCAGCCGCCTCCTCGGCCTCGCCGCCGGCGAGCGCCCTTGCCAACGAACCGTGCGGGTCCGACTCGATGAGATCGCGAGCCATCCGCTCGAGCGCGGGCCCGGCGGCTTCGGTCTCCCAGCATCCCCGGTGCCCGCAATCACACAGCTGGTCGCTGCGAGCCAGTCGGGCATGGCCGAACTCACCGGCGAATCTACGACCCCGATACACCTCACCGTCGATGACCATGGCTCCGCCGATACCGGTACCCAGTGTGAGCATCAGCATGGCATTGCTGCCTCGGCCCGCCCCAACACGATGCTCGGCAAATGCCGTCGTGTTGGCGTCGTTGTCGACGACCACGGGAACGTCGAGCTCCTCGGCGAGCTCGTCGCGCAGCTCGATCCCGATCCCGTCGACGTGGGGTCCCCATACGAATGTGCCAGCCGCGAAGTCCACCAGCCCGGCCACGCCGACCCCACATGCCGTGAGCTCCTGGTTGCGAGCCAGTTTGGCAACCGCCTCGAGGACGCCGGCCACCATCAGATCACCGTCGTCCGGCTTTACGGTGCGATATTCGTCGACGGCCACACCATCTTCGTACCGAATGGCCAACAGCTTGGTACCGCCGATGTCAACGCCGATGGCGGCGCTCACTCGACCTCGATTCGCTGGGCCTCGATTCGGCCGTCCTCGCCTTCGGCGCTGCCGCCGCCCACGGCTTCGAGAAACGCGCTCACCCCGGCGAGCAGCTCATAACCGGCCCGCAAGACGTGGTAACCGGCTTGGCGGAGGCCGGTGCGTAACGCCTCGCTGAGCTCGTGTTGGTCGAGCGAAGACTCGTCGTTCCCGTTGCCGGAGGATGGGATGTCGTCAGTCATCGAGGCCAAACGTTACCCGCAACTCAGCGTCGACGAGTTGAGCGCGACGCACTTCCCGACGCTTCAGCGAGTCGGGCAGCACGAAGGACCTTCGGTAAGGCCCCACCGTGATGAACAGCTCATCACCATGCCGCAGCACATCCACGTCGGCCTTGTCGACGAAGGGCACGGTGAGCACCAGGACGACGTTGTCTCCCTCGTCTTCGACGCGAAACGACCTGCCGGACGAGAAATGGTCCGTCGGGTCGCGACCCTCGTACAGCTCCTCACCTACCAAGCGCAGCCGATCCATGCCCACCATCTCTTCATCGAATAGACGCAGCTCACGAATATCCACATCGGCGAAGCCGTCATAGACCGATTCGAGGTGGTTCTTCTGTATCTCTTGCCAGCGGTCGAAGTAGGGGTCGGTCACAGTATCCGGAAGCACCCGGTTCACGATCGCAGTGTCGACTGCGTATCCAAACAGACCCAAGTACGTGTAGGTGCGCCGCGCCTCCGAGATGACCATCTTCTCCGGATTCATGACGAGCCGTGCACTGGTGATTTCGGGATCAGACAAGATGTCGCGGATGCCGTCCAGCCGCTCGTAGAACGACGCCACTGCGGCGAATACTTTGTCGTCGGCGACCGGAAGGCTCGTCACCCGGTTGAGAACCGGGCGCACAAAACTCGCTACTCGCCGCCCGATCGGGAAGATCTTCTCCATGTACCACGACAGCACTTCGGGGAGGCTGAGCAGTCGCAGCGTCTCCGCGGTGGGCGCACAGTCGACGACGATCAAGTCGTAGTTGCCGGAGGCCGCATGGTCGCGCACGCTGGCCAGGGCGAAGATCTCGTCCATGCCGGGAAACACCGTCAACTCTTCGGCCTCGATTCCCTTGAGCCCCGACCAGTCGAAGAGCTCGGTGAGATGGTCCCGCACGTCCCCCCACGATTCCTCGAGTCGCTGCTGCGAGTCGATCTGCTGAGCCACCAGTCGCGTTGCGATCCGAGTCGGGTTGTCCTCCAGCTTGACCTGGAAGGCGTCGGCGAGGCTATGAGCCGGATCGGTCGAGGTGACGAGGGTGCGGTAGCCCATCTCGGCGGCCCGCAACCCGGTGGCGGCGGCGATCGTGGTCTTGCCCACGCCACCCTTGCCGGTGACCAGCAGGATCCGCATCAGCGGCCTTCGGATCTCTTCTTGAGCCCGCGCAGCGCACTCGAGACGATCTGCTTCTCTGCCTGGCGTCGCAGGAAACCGGGCACCGTGAAGGCCGGATCGACCCGCAGTGCGTAGAGCACCTCGGTGGAACCGTCCTCCAACTCGTTGAACTCGTAGCTGCCGTCCATCGCTTTGATGTCGTCTCCCGGCTCCGCCGTCCAGGAGAAGCCGTTCTCCATCTCGTACGAATAGCGCAGCGTGTAGTTGATCTCCTTGATCATTGCGTCTGCCCTGAAGTCGACGCGCAGCGGACGGCCGTGCTCATCCTCTTCCAGGATCTCTACCTGTTTGACTCCGCTGGCCCACTCGGGATAAGCCTCCAGGTCGAGCGCAACCTCGTAGATGTGCTGCGGATCAGCAGACACCTCAATGCGCTGCACCGTACCTTCCATCGCCATTGTGGGCCTTTCCGAGCCGGATCGACTCTGGGCCGGATCGACTCTGGTAACCGTTACCCCGGAAGGCTAGTCACGAGTGCTCGATAGCCCGTCCGGTGGCTCGGAAGTAGCCGACGTTGCGACACACAGTGCGACCGATGCGCCAAGTGGACGCCTGCGGTTGGTGAACGTCGCCGAAGTAGTGCCATTTGGGCTGAATACGCTCGATGTAGGCGAGGACCGCCTTCGAGCCCTTGGCCCTGCCGCCGATGACGTCACGCTGCAAAGCATCGATGGCCGGCGGCACGTGAGTGCACAGCATCTCGACCGAGCCGATGGCTTCGAGTTTGGCCTCCATCTCATCCTCTGACACTTCCCCAGGCGTGTTGATCGACACGATGCCTCCGCCGGCGACGCCAATGCCCACGCCTTCGACCTCTATCACCTCGCCATCTACGAAGCGGGCGGCCGCCGGCAGCTTCTGGCGAATCAGATCCGGCCGATCCACATTGCCGTACGTGACATAACAGTCCGGTCGGTCGAGGATCGGCAGCACTTCGTCGTACGCAGCCCGAATGGCGGCGTCGTAGGCAGCTCGCAGCTCGTCTTCCCTTCCCTTGCGGAACTCACGCCACAGCGCTCCGGCCGCCACCGCTTCGCCGGCGGTGCGCAACTCGACCATTCGGTCGGTGAACTCCTTACCGGAGATATCGGTCACGATCCCCTGGTTGTTGCGGTAGTCGATGAAGTTGATGAGATCGCCCAGGATCAGCAACGGCCCGGGCTCCGCGACCGTCTTTCGCAGTGGGGCGACTGCGCCATGGACATCGCCAATGAGCCTCATTCCTCCTCCTGGGCGTTGTAGCGGATGCCAAGGAGGATCAACAGTGCGGCCCCGCCGCCCGCGGCCACGATCGCCAGTCCCGCCGGCCAGCCACCGAAGGACGCCGACATCCCGGCCAGGCCAAAACCCAGCAGCCCGACCAGGACATGACGAACCGGCGCCGCCAGCGCCGGACGCGCCGGATCGAGCGCCAACGCCACGACGACGAGGACGCCACCGGCACCGATCGCGATTGTGAGGCCGTAAAGCAAAGTCATTGCGTGCCGCTCGGAAGCCAAGCTAAGCGTAGTTGTGCCGGGCGGCGGCGATTTCCTCACTCACGGCATCGTCCTGCTCGAGCGCGGCCGCCTCGGCGAGCGCTTCAGCTGCGGCGGGGAGGCCGAGTTGTCCGAGGGCCCACGCCGCGTGGGCACGCAACATCGGCTCGCCGTCTCGTAGATACCGCAAGAGGACCGGAACGGCCGCTGCGTCGCCCGAGTTGCCGAGAGCGACCAGGATATTGCGCCGCAGGAACGATGCCCGCCGCCGCGGTATGTAGAAGTGGCCGAACCGGCTCAACATCTCGGCATCGCTGAGCGTGATGAGGTCGAGCAGGCGCAACCGTGGCTCCGGCAAGGCGGTGGCCTCCAGCTTCGCCCCGGGCGGGCAGGCATCGAGACAGTCGTCGCAGCCGTAGATGCGATCGCCCACCGCAACCCGCAGCCCACGAGGGATCCATCCCGGAGCCTGCAAGAGATGCGCCAGACACAATCGGGCATCGAGCACTCCAGGAGCCACCAGCGCCCCGGTAGGACACGCCGGCAGGCAAGCCTCACACGTGCCGCAGTCCCGAACCATCGGCGCAGTCGGATCCAGCTCCGCATCGGTGACGACCGACCCGAGCAGCATCCACGGCCCCGTCCCCGGCGCCAGCACCATGGTGTTCTTTCCCCACCAACCAACCCCTGCTCGCACGGCAGCCGCCCGGTCAACCAGCCGGTTGTCGTCGACGACCGGCTCAGCCTGGTACCCAACGCGGCGGAGAAACGTGGCGGCGCCGTTGAGAGCGCGGCGCAAGCCCGCGTAGTGGTCCTGCGTGGCGAAACGGGCGACCCGCCCTGAGTTGGGTGCCAATGGTCCCGGCGAGCCGGATTGAGGCACGTAGGCGTAGCCGGCGACGAGCAAGGCCTTAGCCCAAGGAAAGGACCGGCGGATGTCGGTGGATCGCTCCGGGTCCCCAAAGGTGAAATGCATCCCGCCGTGCATCCCCAACGCTTTGCGCTCCGCCAGATGATTGCGCGCCTCGTCGAACGGGTCTGCGGAGGCGACTCCTACGGCGGCGCAGCCGGCGTCGAGGACCATGGCACGGAGGGACTCCCATAGCGGAGCCGCCGACCGGGTAACGCTCATCGCCTCAGCGTAGGTCGCCTCCTCGGTAGAGCGAGGCGCCAACCGTCCACGCCGGGCAGAGCCGTCCGGACCGAATGCAGGCCCCCGCCTCCCCCACCTGCACTCGGGTCGGACGACGCTTTCGAGGTTGCTGCGTCGCTGATCTGTTAGCCGGCAGCAATCTCGCCCCCGCTTGGATCGGAGTCTTCGAGCGGTTTCGGCACCAAGCGCAGCGGTGCCACCATCCCGGCGGCGGAGAGGTTGCCCAGCGCCACTCGCTCATCGCTCGACAGCACGACGGGCTCGCCCATCTTGTGGAGCAGGACGGAAACGACACAGTCCGCGCACGCCGCGCTGTGTTGCATGGCGCACAGATCGCAATCGATGATCATGAAACTGCCCTCATGCCTGTCGTAACCATGGTCCTCGCCTCCGCTTGGCCGACGCCTCTCGGCTCTCTGCTGTGCTGTCTGTTCTGGGCCGCCCGTTCTGGGCCGCCCGTTCTGGGCCGCCCGTTCTGGGCCGCAACCGACCTGCACTCACCGTCTGGTCGGCTGCCGTCAAGTTAAGACTCGGCTGTGACAGAAAACGGAGCCATGCGCTGTCCGGCGCCGCCCGCTTTGTGCTCAGGGTCCCCGTCTTTGTACTGTCTCCCGTCAGGAGGACTGATGAAACTGGGACTGAACCTCGGGTACTGGGGCGCCCGCCCTACAACAGATATCGATATGGTGCGGGCCGCAGAGGACGCCGGCTACACCCACGTGTGGGCGGCCGAGTCGTGGGGCTCGGACGCCGTGACGGTGCTGGCGTGGATCGGCGCCCAGACCACCACGATCCGGCTCGGCGCCGGGATCCTGCAGATGCCGGCGCGCACCCCGGCGATGACGGCAATGACCGCGGTGACCCTCAGCGAGCTCAGCGGGGGGCGCTTCGACCTGGGCCTCGGGCTGTCCGGGCCGCAGGTCGTCGAGGGCTGGCACGGTCAGCCCTACGGTAAGCCGATAGGCAAGACTCGCGAATACGTATCGATCGTCCGCCAGATCTTCGCCAGGAAGCATCCGCTGATCCACCAGGGCCTGCACTATCAGATCCCATACAAGGGTGAGGGAGCCACCGGCCTGGGCAAGCCGCTGAAGCTCATCACGCACCCGCACTACGAGATTCCGATCTACCTGGCGTCGATCGGTCCGCAGAACGTCGCCCTCACTGCGGAGATCGCCGACGGCTGGCTCCCGATCTTCTACTCCCCGGAACGCAGCGAGTTCCAAGAGTCGTTGGAGAAGGGATTTGCCGCCTCTGGAGATCCCGACCGACGCGCCAACTTCACTGTGGCGCCGAGCGTGCAGGCGATGGTCGACGAGGACTTCTCGGTGGCCCGCAACGCAATGCGCCCCATGCTGGCGCTCTACATCGGCGGCATGGGCGCCAGGGGCCGCAACTTCTATCACACGCTCGCCTCGCGCTACGGCTTCGAGAACGAAGCAAACGACATTCAGGATGCTTTCCTCGACGGAAAACGAATGGCGGCGGCCGCCGCTGTTCCCGATCGGTTGATCGATCTGGTGTGCATCGCCGGGCCCCGGGGCCACGTGGCGGAGCGACTGGCGGCGTGGAGGGAGTCGGGGGTCGACCTACTCAACGTCACAACGAACGATCTGAACACCGTCCGGGCGATTGCTGAGTTGAACTGACCGGCTGGTCGACTTTGGGGACGCGTCGGCTCTGAGGTCGCCGGCGTGACGGCACCTCGGCGTCGCGCTGCACGACGAGCCGCTCGGCGAACCGAGACGGCGACATTGGGACCCCATCAGTGTCACCGGCTCGCCCAACAGGTTCTCGCGCACTCCGCGGCGAGGATCGAATCTTTGGGAGGAGGCCCGTGTCCGCAGAATCCAATCCGCTGATGATTGCGGCGACCATCGACGTCTCGGACCTGGAGGTGAGCGCTCGGTTCTGGTCCGAGTTGCTCGGCCTAAAGTGCTGGGGATCACCGACCCGTTCGCCTTCCTGAGCGCCGCCGAGGATCGCCGGGTGGCCATCTGGCTCCAGAAGGTGCCCGAGGCCAAGGCGGCAAAGAACCGCTGTCACCTCGACTTCGTGGCCGACGACCTTGTCGCGACCGAAAAACGTGTCGTTGAGCTAGGCGGCACCCTCGGCGCCCGCAACACCTGGCAGGACTTCCTGTGGCGCACTTGCCACGACCCGGACGGCAATGAGTTCGACGTGATGCAGGCGCAAAACGGTTGACGCGCCGGCGCCCCGGAGCGGGCCGTAGCCGGTGCGGGCCGCCCGTCCCAGAGCACGCTGCCGCGATCTAGCAGGCTGCGATCTGCGTCAGGCTGCGATCTGTGTCAAGAAGGGCCCTTGCCGCCTTGACAGTCTTCGCCATCCATCCGATACTCACTCCGCACATGATCACACCCACTCTGGTACTCATCGATTAGGCGCACGGAGAGATCCGTTCGTGCGCCCTGCCCTCCACCCGGAGGGCTTTTTCACATCCAGGGACCACGCCAACCCAAACAAGACAGGCAATAGGAGCCGCCATGACCCAGACGATGACAGGAGCCCAAGCTCTCATCTACGCCCTCGAGCAGCAAGGCGTAGACATCGTGTTCGGGGTTCCCGGCGGCGCCATCCTGCCCGCATACGACCCACTACTCGACTCGAAGATCCGCCACGTGCTCGCCCGCCACGAGCAAGGCGCCGGCCACATGGCCTCCGGGTATGCCCACGCCACCGGCCGGGTCGGGGTGATGGTCGCCACGTCCGGCCCCGGCGCTACCAACCTGATCACGCCGCTGCAGGACTGCTACATGGACTCGATCCCGGTTGTAGCTATCACCGGCCAGGTGGCGACCCACGCCATCGGTATGGATGCCTTCCAAGAAGCCCACACCTGGGGCATCTCGATGCCGGCCACCAAACACAACTACCTGGTGACGGACGCCAACGATATCCCTGAGATCATCAACGAGGCCTTTCACCTGGCGGCCACCGGACGGCCCGGCCCGATCTTGGTGGACCTACCCAAGGATGTGCTGGCGGCGACGATGACGTGGCACGAGCCCAAGGAGATCAAGCTCCCCGGCTACCGGCCCTCGGTGAAGGGCCATCCCAAGCAGGTCAAGGCCGCCATTGAATTGATCCAGCAATCGCAGCGACCGGTGCTCTACGCCGGCGGTGGCGTGATTCGCGCCGCCGCCGCCGCCGAGCTCACCCAGTTCGCCGAGACGGCGAACCTACCCGTGGTCACCACGCTGATGGCCCGCGGCGCGATCCCCGACTCCCACCCCCTGGCGCTCGGCATGTCGGGTATGCACGGCAGCTACACCGCTACCACCGCGATGCAGAAGTCCGATCTCCTGATCGCGTTGGCGGCTCGCTTCGACGACCGGGTCACCGGCGACGTGAAGAGCTTCGCGCCAGACGCCAAGGTCATCCATGTCGACGTCGATCCCGCCGAGATCGGCAAGGTGCGCAACCCCGACGTGCCGATCGTCGGCGACGCCAAGGTGGTGCTGGGCCAGCTGTCGGACCAGCTCGCCAAGGTGCTCGCCGGCGGCCCGCCACCGGAGCGCACGGACTGGTTCGCCCAGCTCGCCGAGTGGCAGCGTGACTACCCGTTGACCTATGAACAAGATCCGCAGGGACCCATTCAGCAGCAGCACGTCATCTGCGAGATCAATCGGATCACGGGGGGCGATGCCATCGTCGTGGCCGGCGTCGGCCAGCATCAGATGTGGGCTTCGCAGTTCTGGCAGTTCGAGCGGCCCAACGCCTGGATCAACTCCGGAGGTCTCGGCACCATGGGATATGCCGTGCCCGCCGCCGTCGGCGCCCGGGCCGGCATGCCAGATCACACGGTGTGGGCGATCGACGGCGACGGTTGTTTCCAGATGACGATGCAGGAGCTGATCACGGCGAGCGTCGAGCGTATTCCGGTGAAGATCGCGGTGATGAACAATGGCTCGCTCGGCATGGTGAAGCAGTGGCAGAAGCTCTTCTACCACGAGCGTTTCTCCGCCATCGACCTGACAAACCACACTCCGGACTACGTGCAGCTGGCGGAGGCCATGGGTTGTGTCGGCATCCGCGCCGAAAAGCCCGAGGAAGTGGCCCCGGCGATCGAGAAAGCGATGGCCATCAACGACAGACCGGTAGTCGTCGAGTTCGTATGCGACCCGGAAGCGATGGTGTTCCCGATGGTCGTCGCCGGAGGCAGCAACGACAACGTGATCATGGGGCCAGAAGATCTCCCTGATCCGCAGGGACCACAGCCCGAGGACGAGATATGAACCACGTCATCATCGTGCAAGTCGAGAACAAGCCAGGCGTACTGGCGCGCGTGGCCTCGATGTTCGCCGGCCGCGGCTTCAACATTCACTCTCTCGCGGTCGGCCCCACTGCCGACCCCAGCTTGTCGCGCATGACGGTGGTCGTCGACGGCCCGGAGATGGAGCAGATCATCAAGCAGCTCTACAAGCTGGTTCACACCGTAAAGGTCACCGAGCTGCCCCCCGGGCAGGGCATCGAGCGCGAGATCATGATGGTGCGGGTCACCGCCGAGGCGGGCAAGCGCGGCGAGATTCTCGAAGCAGCCGGCATCTTCAAAGCAAAGACCGTCGACGTCGGGCTAAACACCCTCACCTTCGAACTATCGGGCGACCCGTCTTCGCTGGCCGACTTCCTCGAGCTGATGCGGCCCTACGGCATCGTCGACTTGGTCAAGTCGGGGCGGATCGCCATGGCACGCGATAGCAAGACCAGAGACGCCAACAAAGGCCGCCTGCGATCCGCTTGAATGCGCTCCTAGTCCAACAGAAGGCAATCCGCTCATGACGACCATTTACTACGAAGGCGACGCCGACCCGACATTGATCGCTCGCCGCAAAGTGGCCATCATCGGCTTCGGGAGTCAGGGCCACGCCCACGCTCTCAATCTCAAGGACTCGGGTGTCGACGTGGTCGTGGGACTGCGAGAGGGCAGCCGGCGCGAAGCGACTGCCTCCGCCGCCGGCCTCAAGGTGGTAACCCCGCAAGACGCCGCCGACTGGGCGGATCTCATCATGGTGTTGGTTCCGGACCAGTTCCAGAAGTCGCTTTACACCGACGTGATCGCCCCCCGGCTGCACACCGGCGATGCACTGTTCTTCGCGCACGGGTTCAGCGTGCACTTCGGCTACGTCGTGGCCCCACCCGATGTCGACGTCGCCATGGTGGCTCCCAAAGGACCAGGACACCTGGTGCGGCGCCAGTACGTCGACGGCAGCGGGGTGCCGTCTCTGGTGGCCATCCACCAAGACGCCACCGGAGAGGCCAAGGCCGTGGCCCTCTCGTATGCCCACGGCATCGGGGGCACGCGGGCCGGCGTGATCGAGACGACATTCCGGGATGAGGCGGAGACGGACCTCTTCGGCGAGCAGGTCATCCTGTGCGGCGGCATCGACGCGCTAATCCGGGCCGCATATGAGACGCTCACCGACGCGGGCTACCCCGACGAGATGGCGTATTTCGAGGTGCTGCACGAGCTCAAGCTGATCGTCGATCTGCTCTACGAAGGTGGAATCTCGTGGATGCGCCACTCAGTTTCGGACACGGCGGAGTACGGCGACATCAGTCGGGGCCCCCGCATCGTCACCGACGCCACCCGCGCCGCTATGAAGGAGATTCTCGGGGAGATTCAATCCGGCGCCTTCGCTCGGGAATGGATGGCGGAGAACGAGACCGGCACTCCCCAGCTCCTGGCAGCCCGCCAGGACGTGGCCAACCATCCGATAGAGGTGGTGGGTCGCCGGCTTCGTGCCATGATGCCGTTCCTCAGCGAGAAGTCTCCAGAGGACGACATATGAGCTTCACCACACCCCCCGACGCAACCAACGGCGCGATCGGCTCAACGAGCCTGCTCCTTACGTAGCCGGACGGCCGTCGCGGTCCGTCCGGCCCAGCCACCCGATCGAATCCAGCTGTGTAAGGAGCCCCATCATGTCCGACCGTCTACTCATCTTCGACACCACATTGCGCGATGGCGAACAAGCCCCCGGCATCGCGCTTTCGCCCGACGACAAAGTCGCCATCGCCCATCAGCTGGCGCGGCTGAAGGTCGACATCATCGAAGCCGGATTCGCCGCCTCCTCCCCCGGGGACTTCGAGGCGGTGTCACGCATCGCCAGAGAAGTCAAGGGAGCGCGGATAGCCAGCTTGGCCCGGACCCACCCCGACGACATCGACAAGGCGGCCGAGGCGATCAAGGACGCCGAACTGCGCCGCATCCACGTATTCATCTCTACGTCGGCGATTCACATGGAGTCGATGCTGCGGATGACCGAGGACGAGGTGATGAGGGCCATCGTGGAGTCGGTGAAGCGGGCGAAGAGCTACTGCGACGATGTCGAGTTCTCCCCACAGGACGCCACCCGCACCAACCCCGACTTCGTGATCGCTACCTGCCAGGCTGCCGTCGAGGCTGGAGCGACGACGATCAACATTCCCGACACTGTGGGCTACGCCATGCCGGCCGACTTCGTAGAGCTCATGTCCCGCGTCTACAAGGAAGTTCGGGGTGGCAACGAGGACGTGATCGTCTCGACTCACTGCCACAACGACCTCGGCATGGCCGTGGCCAACTCGCTCTCGGCTATCCATGCCGGCGCTCGCCAGATCGAGGGAGCGATCAACGGCATAGGCGAGCGGGCCGGAAACACCTCGACCGAAGAGATCATCATGGCGTTGAAGACGCGTCAGGACTACTTCGGCGTGGATATCGCCGCCGACACGACACAGATCGTCGAAACGTCGCGGTTGGTGTCGCGCCTGACCGGCTATCCGATCCAGTACAACAAGGCGGTCGTTGGCCGCAACGCCTTCGCTCATGAGTCGGGGATCCACCAGCACGGCGTGCTGCGCGACCGACTCACCTACGAGATCATGGACCCTGAGTCGATCGGGCACAGCTCCCGCATCGTCTTGGGCAAACATTCGGGACGGGCCGCGTTCCAGCACGCCTTGTCCAAGATGGGGATCAATCTCGAAGACGACGACTTCAAACGCGCCTTCGACCGATTCAAAGAGCTGGCAGATCGCAAGGGTGAGATCGGCGAAGAAGGGTTGCGAGCCATCATCGATGCCGAGGCAGGAATCGTCACCGGCGAGCAGCAGCTGGTTGGGATCCATTTCTCCGGCGGCGACCACGAGATACCGCTCGCGGTGGTACGGATGCAGCACGGTGACGAGATCAACGAGTTTCAGGCGAGCGGCGACGGCATGGTCAATGCGGCGTTTGTCGCCGTTCAAGATGCCTTCGGGATTCCCGCCACCCTCGTCGACTACCGGGTGAGCCCCCTCACGTCGGGGGCGGACGCCATGGCGGAAGTCAACGTGATCGTCAAAGTCGACGCAGAGACCTATTCGGGCCGGGGGGTATCGACCGATGTGGTCGAGGGCTCGGCCCGAGCGTTCGTGGCCGCCCTCAACAAGGCATCCCGTTCGACAGCGGCCCTCTCTACCGAAGACTGATGCAGGCGCGGTTCGTACTGCTCCCCGGGGACGGGATCGGGCCCGAGGTGACCGCCGAGGCCCGCAAGGTGCTGCAGGCCATCGCAGCCAAATACGGACACGAGTTCGACTTCGAAGAGAAGCTGATGGGCGGCATCGCCATCGACACCTACGGGGATCCCCTGCCGGAATCAACGTTGGCGGCATGCCGATCCGCCGATGCGGTGATTCTCGGCGCGGTCGGCGGATACAAATGGGACGACCCGCACGCCAAGACCCGACCCGAGGCCGGGCTCCTCGCGCTCCGCCAGCAGCTCGGGCTGTTCGCCAACCTGCGACCCGTCAAGCCCAATCTCAACCTGATCGAGGCATCCCCTCTACGTCCGGAAATCGTCGCCGGGGTCGATGTGCTGTTCGTGCGGGAGCTCACCGGCGGCATCTACTTCGGCCCCTCCGGGCTCAGCGAGGACGGCCGCTCGGCGTACTCCACCATGGTCTACTCCGTGGGCGAGATCGAGCGCATCGTGAGGGTGGCCGCCGACGCGGCCCGGGCACGGCGCGGCCGCGTCACGTCCGTCGACAAGGCCAACGTCCTCGAGGTTTCGCGGTTATGGCGCGCCGTTGCGGCCCGGGTCATGGCCGACGAGTACCCGGATCTCGACTACGAGGTCGTGCTCGTCGACGCGATGGCGATGCACCTGATCGCCCGGCCCGCCGACTTCGATGTCGTCGTAACCGGCAACCTGTTCGGGGACATCCTCACTGATGAGGCCTCGATGCTTCCCGGGTCGCTCGGGCTGCTGCCGTCGGCGTCGCTGGGCGAACCCGGCCCGGGTCTCTACGAGCCGATCCACGGATCGGCACCCGACATCGCCGGCCAGGGAATCGCCAACCCGCTGGCCACGATTCTGGCTGCAGCCATGGCGCTGCGGCACTCACTCAGCCTCGACACCGAGGCGAACGCCATCGAGGCGGCGGTCGATGCCGCCCTCGACGACGGGTTGCGAACCGTCGACATTGCTCGCGGCGGGGTCGCGGTTGCGACTGCCGAGATGGGAGATGCGGTGGCGACCCGGCTGAGCGGGCTCTGAGCCGCCGGCGGCCATCGAGCGAACGCCGGACTCCTAGGGTTGCCGGATGCAACGACCCGGCGCTCTCATCGCAGCTCTCACGATGGTGCTCGCAGCCTGCTCCGTGATCGGCGGGACGGAACCGGCGGCCACTGTCGGTACTACCCGCGAGCCGACCACGCGCGCCCCGAGCAGCTTTGGCCCGACCTCCGCGGCGCCGTCCACCACTGCGCCGGAGGGCACTACGGGAGCCGGCCGACTCGGGTTCGTCGGCGACCCCACCGCCGTGGGAATCGGCGACGACTACTTCCCGACATTGGGCAACCCGGGATACGACGTTGACCACTACACGCTCGACCTGGTGTTCGACCCGGTCTCAGTCCGTCTCGACGGCATAGCCACGCTGACGGTCACCGCAAGCGACCGGCTCGAGACGTTCAATCTCGACTTCAGCGGCCTGACGATCGATGACGTAACCGTCGACGACGGGGCGGCCGCATTCGAGATCGTGGAAGAGGACGTCGTCATCACGCCCCCCTCCCCCATCGCCCCGGGTGAAGAGTTCACCGTCGAGATCGAGTACGGAGGTCGACCGCAGCCGGCCAGCTCGGCCGCAGTGCCGTTCGGCGTCGGGTGGACCACGTTCGATGCGCAGCACTACGTAGTGGCCGAGCCAGACGCGGCCCATACTTGGTTTCCCAGCAACGACCACCCGATCGACAAGGCGACCTACACATTCCGGATCACAGTTCCGAGCGACGTGATCGCCGCAGCCAACGGAGTGTTGACAGATCAGCTGACCGATCTCGGCAGCACTACCTGGGTATGGGAGATGGCCCAGCCCATGGCCAGCTACCTGGCGACCGTCGTGATCGGCAACTTCGCCATCGTCGAGGACGCAGCCGCCTCTGCCGTCGCCGGCATTCCGATCCGCCACGTGCTCCCGACCGGCACGACGATCGCCGACTGGCCCGGCCTGGAACGACAAGGCGAGATGCTGGCGCATCTGGCGAGCCTCTTCGGGCCGTACCCGTTCGACACCTACGGCATTGCCATCGTCGAGGGTTTCGGCGCCGCGCTGGAGAACCAGACGCTCGCCCTGTTCGACCGCAACGTGGCGACATCGGCCTTCTTCGAGGACGTCCTCGTTCACGAGATCGCTCACCAGTGGTTCGGCAACAGCGTCAGCCCGGGACGCTGGCAAGACATCTGGCTGAACGAGGGCTTCGCCTCCTACGCCGAGTGGCTATGGATCGAGCGGGAGCGGGGTCGCGACGAAGTAGAAGCGGGAATCGCCGCCGAGCGTGACCAATTCGCCGACTCGGGATTCCCCCCGGTGGGGTCGCCGCCGGTGTTCACCTTGTTCAACGCAGCCGTTTACCGCGTCGGGGCCATGACCCTCCATGCGCTGCGGCTGACCGTCGGCGACGACACGTTCTTCGAGATCTTGCGTACCTACGCGTCGGATTTCGCCGGCGCCAGCGCCGTCACCGCAGACTTCGTTGCCGTGGCCGAAGCGGTATCCGGGATGCAGCTCCAACCATTGCTCGACTCCTGGCTGGCCGACAGAGAGCTGCCGCAGCTTCCTTGAGCGGACGGCGTCAGCAGCCCGCCAGCACAATGCCGACCCGATTGTGGGCGCTGGCGTCCAGCTGGCGCCACCAGCCGCGCACCCTGATCTCCTGACCAGCCCGGTTGTAGCCCGAGGGAAGCGTGTACACGCCCGAAGTCTGCACGCCGGGAGAGATCTCTACCGTTCCCCCGCCAGCGGGCCAGATGGTGATCTCACCGGTGTTGTCTGCCTTGGTGACCGTGACGTTCATCGGGTGAGTCGTCGGGGCACTGTTCTTCATCCACCAGCGCACGATCGGGCTGTTGCCGCTGCAGTCCTGGCCGGCTACGAAGCTGGGACCGCGCGCCGGTTGCGGCAGCCCGTCTGCACAGATGGAGGCCCGCATCAGCAGACTGGGGGCCTGCGATCCGCCGTGGCCAACCCAACTGGCGACTACCGGCTTCGGATCGTTGGGTCCACCCGCAGTGAACGTCCCCCACTTCGTCTGGCCGCCGTCGACCTCCAGTGAGTCGACCCGGGTCGCGCCGTTGAACGTCACCGTGAGCCGTTGCGCCGCGACGTTGTTGTTGGTGACCCGATACCGGATGAAAGGCCCGTTGTCGTTGCAGTCCGCCCCCGCCAAGAACACCGGGGGCACAACGTCGGCGGGGGGCGTGGTAGTGGTAGTAGTGGTCGTCGACGGGGGCGGCGAGGTCGTGCTGGTGGTAGTCGTCGTCGACGGCGGTCGAGTTGACGTCGTGCTCGTGGTCGACCCCGGGGGACGGGTGGTGGTCGTGGTGACTGCGGTCGGCGTAGTCGGAGGCGGGACGGATGTCGTCGACGAGCTTGGGGCCACAGTCGTGGTCTCGCCCGGCAGCGAAGACGTGGTGGCGATCGGGGGTGACGTGCTGGTACCGGCCGCCCCTGTGGTCGCCACCAGGGTTGCCAGGGTCGATCCAACGGGGCCGGAACTCGTCGCAGTGAGGACCGTGCCGGCGACGCTGGTGGGCACGGCGCTCGAAGCGCCGGCCAGGACTACACCTTCGGTGGTGCACGCCGGAATGACCATTTGGGTCCATGTCTCCGCGCCGCCGAAGGATCCTTCCGCCCAGCCGCTCACACGGATGTTGGTGCCGGGGACGTAGTCGGCCGGGATCGCAGCCACGCCGCTCGTCTGCGCACCCGCAAACATGAGCTCGCTGGACCCATCCGCCGGCCAGATCGTCTCTCCCACAGACCCGTCCTCTGTGCTGATCGACACATAAGAGACCCGATCCTCGCCGGCGCTGTTGGACATCCACCAACGCACGATGGCCCCATCTGGTCGACAGTCGGTGCCGGCCATGAAAGCCGGTCCCGTGAAGTCGGCGGCGGACGTGGTTACACATGGGTTGGGAGCCACCGTGATGGTGCTTGTCGGGGCTCGCTCGTTCGTGGCCCACCGCGCCTCGAGGATGACCGACTGGGCGGCACTCCCCTGCCATTGGATGCGGCCCCGCTTGGTCTCGGCCGAGCCGATGCGGGCAGATCCGATGACAGTCTGATCGTCGACCGCGATTGTGAGCGTCTCGTCGCGATCGGACTCATTGGTGACTCGGTATTGGACGAAAGGGCCTGTGGCGTCGCAATCCGATCCTGCCAGCAACAGCGGCCCGGGAACTTCGTCAGCGTTCGCCGACGGCGTCGATATCAGCGCAGCAGCACCCCATACCACCGCTAGGACGACCACCATGATCAGCCCGTAACGGAGCCGTGCGTCGTGTCGACTTCGCACTGCCTTTCCCCTTGTCTACCCAGCCCTGTCGTCGGTCCAATCCGACCGAATCAGCTCAGCCAGGCGGCGCTCACCAACCGCCACCCTGCGGAGCCTTTCCTACCACTACGCCGCCGCGGCCACTATGCGCGGTCCCGTATCGGCGTCTCCTCGGGGACCTCATCTGCCTGGTGATCATATATGACGCCGCGAAGTAGCAAAAGAAGGGAATTGGCGCCCTGCTCGGTAACTAGCGCTTTGATAGCGCCAGGATCCGACTCCACGCGCTCGTCAACAAAGGCGCCGGTATCCGGCTCAATCTGCGGCCCGCACGTCGACGACACCGGCAATGAACTCTCCGTTCGGGATATCGACGGCCCGCCCTTCCGACACCTCGACGCGGGTCGTCGATAGGCCGATTTCGGTGATGCGGCCGTCGATATCTCCCACCCGTATGCGGTCGCCGGAGTTGTAGCGGTTGTGCACGTGACGACCGGCTGCGATGTGGCGCGCTATCGGCACCGACCCCAACCCGACGCTGAGCGCCACCGTCAGCGCCACTGCAAAGGCAACCGAGGCGACGAGGATCAGAATGATCGCCGTAGATATCCCCACCTGCTGCATAGCGATGACTACGCCGATGCCGAGGAACATCGAGGAGACAATCAGCCGCACCCTTCCCGCGATGGCGGGCGACACTCGGCGCAACGCAGCCTCGGCGAACAGGCCGACAATCCGACCGAGGGCCTGCGCAATCACCACGATGATCACGGCGATCGCTACCCGGGGAACCGACTTGATGACCGATGTCAACAGGTCGGAGGCCTGATCGGGATCGGCCACGAGTAACCCGCCGAAGACCAAGGTGGCGAACACCAGCACGGGAACCAGCTGAGCGACCAAGTCGCGCCATTGTTCCCCGACCCGACCGCGCACCAACCGGCCCACTATCCAGATCAACAACGCGGCACCCACCGCCACTGCGGCGGCGACGATTCTGCTCTGGTCCATACCTCTACTCCGTGTCGGTCGCGTCAGACTCCGCCGCCGCGCTGTCCTGTGTTTCCGCTCCTGCCGCCTCTGCTGTCGGGTCACTGTCGTCGGCTGCGACGGCACCCGGACCATAGGTCATCAGCCCGCGGCCCATAGCCGAGGCGATGTCCAGGCCGAAGCGGGCTACGTCGGCCACGAACTCGGCCAGCCGGATGCGCTGCATCACCGGCTCCGTGAGATCCTCGGTCAGCTCACCTTGCCACAGCTCGGCGAGGAAGGCCTGGCACTCGTCGCAGGTAGCAACGTGATCGTCGAGGCTCTCCTCGAGGCCGTCAACGAAGGCGAAGAGGAGGTCGTCGCTCGTGTTGCATGATCTCATTGCCATGCCTCCATTGCTTCGCGCAGTGCCCGACGGGCTCGCAGGATCCGAGTCCGCACCGTGTTGAGCGGTAGATCGAGCTCGTCGGCAATCTCCTGATAAGAGCGATAGCCGTACTCGCGCAGCACCAGCGGCTGCTTCAGGTCCTCGGGAAGCTGATCGATAGCAGCCCTGAGGTGGGCTGCCATCTCGATGCGGACCGCTTCCCGCTCGGGGCCCCCCCGAGCCTCCGCTTCGGGAAGTGAATCGGCCGGGAACTCCCGGCGGCGCTGGACGGCGTTGAGAGCGAGGTTGGTCGCGATTCGGTAGAGCCAGCTGCGCACCGCTGCTTGGCCACGGAAATCCGGCAATGCTTTGTATGCCCTCACGAATGCGTCTTGTGCCACGTCCTGGGCGAGCACGGGGTTCCTCACTACTCGCAGGGCGGCTCCATAAACGAAGTCCTGGTGCCGCCTAATCAGCTCTCCAAACGCCTCCAGATCGGTCTCGACGGCAGCCACGAGCTCCATATCCGTCATTGCCCCGTACTCCGCCGGGCCTTGACGAGGAGCTCCTGGTCCTCCTGCCGGTGACCCCCTCAATTCTGTACTCATCGCTTAGCTGCGATCACTTTCCTGGTTTTGACACCACACGCGGCCAGGAGTTCTGCACAACCTCGATCGGGCAGCGGCAGACCGCTACGCCGCGCAGCGGGGATGACGCTCCACGATCCAGGCAAGCCCCAGGTTACGCGCTGCGACCGGCGGACCGACGATTCCGAGAACCGCCGCAACTTTTTGGGAACTCCGTCGGCTCCGGCGGGTCTGAGCAGTAAACAGGATTCCTGTGGGATGGTCGCACCGCCTCCTGCGGGAAGGCATCAGCCGGGTGATCGTCTGTACCAACCCCCTCACGGATCTGCTCGGACCGATGCCACCAAAAGCTTGGAGCCCGTCTTTGGCGGGCTCCAAGCTTTTGGGTAGCGTCCCGGCATGCCTCGCATCGGCGTACCCCTAGAAGCCGACCCTCACGAGCACCGGGTGGCGCTCGTGCCGCCCTCGATCGGCAAGTTGACCGAGCTCGGATGGAGCGTCGCCGTCCAATCCGGTGCGGGCGCCGCCGCCGGCTTTCCCGATGCCGACTACGCCGCGGCGGGGGCCGAGATCGGCGACCAGGCCGCGGTGTTGTCCTCCGATATCGTGCTAGTCGTCGGCCCGCCGCCTCCGGGATTGGTACTCCAAATCGAGCGCGGGGCAATCCTGGTCGGCTTCCTCGATCCATACGTGGACAGGGAGCTGATGGCGGCTTGCGTTGAGGCCGGGCTCACCGCGATCGCGATCGAATCGATCCCGCGGAGCACGCTCGCCCAGTCCATGGACGCCCTTTCGTCGCAGGCCAACCTCGCCGGTTATGCCGCCGTGCTCATGGCTGCGGCGGAATCCCCCAAGATCATGCCGATGATGGTGACCGCCGCCGGCACGATCGCGCCGGCCAGGGTGCTGATCCTCGGTGTCGGGGTCGCCGGTCTACAGGCGATTGCCACGGCTCGCCGCCTGGGTGCGGTCGTTCACGCCTACGACATTCGGCCGGAGACGGCCGAACAGGTGGAAAGCTTGGGTGCCAAGTTCGTTGCCGCCCCTACGTTGAGTGCCGACGAGGGGGGATACGCTATCGAGGTCGAAGCCGACACCCAGGCCCGCCAGCACGATGCGCTGGCTCCGTTCGTAGCTGAAGCGGACATAGTCATCACAACGGCTCAGATCCCGGGACGGCCCGCGCCCTTGCTCGTGACGAAGGAGATGGTGCACTCGATGCACGCCGGCGCAGTGATACTCGACATGGCCACATCCACCGGAGGCAACGTGGAGCCGTCGATGGCCGACGAGGTGGTCGACGTGAACGGCGTGCGGATCCTGGGGCCTACGCACCTGGCGGCCGGGGTGGCCGGGGACGCCTCCCGCATGTACTCACGCAACCTGACCAGCCTGGTGACTCGCCTGCATGAGGAGGGCGTGGAGAATGTCGCCTCCGACGCCATCTTCGCGGGGGCCACGGTGGTCATGTCCGGCGAGCCGCGCCATCCCCGTACCCGCTTTCTTCTCGGGCTGGAGGACGCGTGAGCGCAGCATTCATCTCCGGCATCGTGGTATTCGTTCTCGCCGCCTTCGTCGGCTTCGAAGTCATCTCCAAAGTCCCGCCCACGTTGCACACTCCACTGATGTCGGGCGCCAACGCCATCTCTGGGATCACGATTGTGGGCGCCCTGGCAGCCGCCGGCGTTGCCGAGGGGACGGTGGCCGCCGTGCTCGGATTCCTCGCCGTGACCACAGCGGCCATCAACGTCGTCGGCGGTTTCCTCGTGACCGACCGCATGCTCGAGATGTTCAGACGGAGGCCGGGCAAGCGCGATGGTTGAGCTGCTCTACCTGGGGGCGGCGGTCCTCTTCATCTTCGGGCTGAAGATGCTGGCATCCCCGCGCCGGGCTCGCATCGGCAACATTGCCGCCTCTGGGGGGATGCTGGTGGCAATCGTCACCACCCTCGTGGACACGGAGATCGTGTCGTGGGAGGTGCTCATCGCCGGTCTCGTCGTCGGCACGGTGGTCGGGGCCGCCTTGGCGATTCGGGTGCAGATGACCGCCATGCCGCAGCTGGTCGCCGCCTTCAATGGATTCGGCGGAGCCGCCTCCGCCCTCGTCGCCGCCGCCGAGCTGGATCGAACTGCGGCGGCATTGTCCGTCGAGATCGGCGCAGTAGTAGCCGCCTCGTTGGCGGTGGGTACTGTGACCTTCACCGGAAGCTTCGTTGCCTTCGGCAAGCTGCAAGGCATCGTGCCGGGTCGGCCGATGGCGATCACCGGCCAGCAGGCAGTCAACGGGCTGCTGGCCGCCGCAGTATTGGTGCTGAGCGTGTGGGGGGTGTCCGCTGAGGTTGTCGCGCCGTACTGGAGTGTCGTCGCCGTCGCGGCGGTCCTCGGAATACTCGGCGTGCTTCCGATCGGCGGTGCCGACATGCCTGTGGTCATCTCGCTGTTGAACTCGCTTTCGGGGGTCGCCGCTGCCATGGCCGGCTTCGTCATCGGCAACTCGGCCCTGATCATCGGTGGAGCGCTCGTCGGCGCCGCCGGCCTGATCCTCACGCTGCAAATGGGTGAAGCGATGAATCGCAGCCTGGCCAACGTACTCTTCTCAGGGTTCGGCGGCACCGCGGCGCTGGTCGACGACACCACGGATAGGCCGGTCAACCGGGCAACCCCCGAAGACGTGGCGATCGCCCTCGCCTACGCCGACAGCGTCGTAGTCGTACCCGGCTACGGGCTCGCAGTCGCCCAGGCTCAGCATGCCACGCGGGAGCTGTGTAGCACCCTCGAAGCGAAGGGCGTCTCCGTCAGCTACGCCATCCACCCGGTGGCCGGGCGCATGCCGGGCCACATGAACGTGTTGTTGGCAGAGGCCGATGTGCCGTACGAGCAGCTCCTCGACTTGGAGCAGTCCAATCCCCGCTTCCCGCAGACGGACGTGGTTCTCATCGTCGGAGCCAACGACGTCGTCAATCCGACGGCACGCGACGAGCCGACCAGCCCGATCTACGGCATGCCGATTCTGGAGGTGGACGAAGCGCGCACCGTCGTCGTCGTGAAGCGGTCGCTGTCGCCGGGATTCGCCGGGATCGACAATCCGCTGTTCTACTACGACAAGACGATGATGCTCTTCGCCGACGGTAAGGCCGCAATGGAGGATATCCACCGCGCGCTCAATGCGCTCTAGCGCGTCGCCGGCTGCGATGCTGAGGCCCGTATGGACTTCTCGGATGTAGTTTTCCGTCGTCGCATGGTCCGCGCGTATCTGCCGGATCCGGTGGATCCCGCCATCCTCGATTCGATTCTCGATAGTGCGCGGCAGGCACCCAGCGCCGGTTTCACCCAAGCCGTGGAGCTCGTCGTAGTCACCTCCCCCGCCGGCCGCCGTCGCCTAGCGGCTGCCGCCGGCGAAGCCGACTACGTCGCCCGCGGTCACCCCGGCTGGCTGTCGAGCGCTCCGGTGCACGTTGTGATCAGCGTGGAGCCGGACGCATACCGCCGCCGCTACGCCGAGGCCGACAAGGTCAATAGCGCCTCTCCGGATGGCTGGCCGGTGCCCTACTGGTGGATCGATGCGGGGACCACGCTGATGCTCATGCTGTTGGCCGCCACCGACGCGGGACTGGCCGCCGGGTTCCTCGGGAGCCACGCTTTCGCCGACCTCGGCGGAGAAGTGGGACTGCCTCCGACTCATGTCCCGATCGGTCTGGTCACGATCGGTCGTCCGGTGGCGGCCGGTCCGGTGGGCAGCGCCCTCCGCCCCCGACGCGCAACCGAGCACGCCGAGCGGTGGGGCAATCCCAGACGATCCGGAGGCAAGCCGGCGACGAGTTAGCCTGGCGACTCGTGCTCGAAATCATCGATCTCAACAAGAGCTACGGAGAGGTCGTAGCGCTCCGCAGCGTCAGCCTCGCCGTTGCCAAGGGTCAATTACTCGGGTTCCTGGGGCCCAACGGAGCGGGCAAGACGACGACCATGCGGTCGGTCTTTGGCTTGGTGGCGCCGGACTCCGGGGATGTGCTGTGGGGGGGCAAACGTATAACCCCGCAAAGCCGGCTCGGCTTCGGGTACATGCCGGAGGAGCGGGGCCTCTACCCGCGGATGCGCAACCACGAGCAGGTCGCCTACTTCGGCATGCTCCACGGCATGACGCGGGCGGCCGCCGAGGCCGCGGCTACTCACTGGTTGGCGGCGTTCGGGTTGGTCGACCGGGCCAAAAGCCGTATGGAGGAGTTGTCCCACGGCAATCAGCAGCGGGTCCAGCTGGCAGCCGCGCTGGTGCACTCGCCGCAACTGCTCGTTCTCGACGAGCCGTTCTCCGGCCTCGATCCGGTCGGGGTCAGCGCAATGGGCGAGGTGCTGGCTGCGCAGGCCCGAGCGGGGACCGCGGTCATCTTCTCCAGCCACCAGCTGGATCTCGTCGAGGACTTGTGCGACGACGTGGTGATCATCAACGAGGGAGAGGTTGTCTTGGCCGGTGCCGTCCGCCAGCTGCGTTCTGCGGCCCCCCGTCGCCACGTGCAGATCGAAGTACAAGGGGCGGCGCCGGGGTGGGTCGATGCGCTGCCCGCAGTGGAGATAGCCCAACGCGACGGCGACCGCGTGCGCGTCGACGTCACCGCCCAAACCGACTTGAGCTCCTTGCTCGCCGCCGCCCGGGCCGCCGGGGATGTCGTCGAATTCACCTATGAGCCCCCCAGCCTCAATGAAGTCTTCCTCGATGCGGTGAGCCGATGACGAGGTGGCGCACCCTCCTCCTCGTCGCCAGGCGCGACTTCGTCGAGCGCATCAAGTCGAGGGCGTTCCAGATCTCGACTGCTCTCACGGTCGTCTTGGTATTGGCCGTCATAATCGCCCCGCGCTTCTTCGACGCCGCGGACGACGGGTGGCGCGTGGCCGTAGTAGGAGAGGATCCCGGCTTGGTCTCCCTGTCGATGACGGCGCTCCAAGGCGCGGTCGAGCCCATCGAGATCACTGCACTCGCCGCGCCCAGCAGAGAGCAGGCAATCGAGCTCCTCCAGAGCGGCGCAGTCGACGTCGCAGTCGTTGCGGATGAGGGGGTCATAGTCGACGAAGGGACCTCACGAGCCCTAGCGACGCTGGCGGCCGCGGCTATGACATCGGTTCGGCTCACCGCCCGGGCCGCTCAGCTCGGCCTGACTGCCCAGCAAGTGGCGCAACTGCTGGCCATCGACGAGGCGCCGGTCTTGTCGCTGGACGGTGCTGCCGAGAGCGATGACAACGGGGCCGAGACGCTGGCGCTGTTCACAACGATCCTGCTCTTCGTATCGATCGTGACCTATGGCCAGTGGATCCTCATCGGGGTCATCGAGGAGAAGTCGAACCGAGTGGTCGAAGTCGTCGTGGGCGCCGTGCCGCCCCGGCTGTTGCTGACCGGGAAGGTCCTCGGCATCGGCCTCCTGGGCCTATTGCAGCTCATCGCCATCGGCATCGTCGCCTTCGTCGCACTGCGGGCCACCGGCGTTGCCAGCTTTCCGGCGACAACCGGAGTCGCAGTTGCGGCAACGGGATTCTGGTTCCTTCTCGGCTTTGCGTTCTACGCGGCGGCGTATGCCGCCGCCGGAGCGCTGGTGTCGCGCCAGGAGGAAGCACAAAACGCCGCCTTCCCGCTCACTCTCGTCTTGATGTCGGCGTACTTCATAGCGACCTTCTCGGTGAACGGCGATAACCCCGTCATCCGGGCGACCTCATTGCTGCCGCCGTTTGCCCCGATGACGATGCCCTTGCGGATTGCATTGGGCCGGGCCACGCCGGCCGAGGTGGTCATCTCGTCCGTGCTCATGGTGGTCGGCGTTTGGCTGCTGCTGCAAGCAGCCGCCCGCATCTATCGCGGAGGCATCCTTCGCGCCGGGGCCAAGATCCGCCTCAACGAGGCCTGGCGCTCTTCGCAAGGATGAACTCAAGTCCAGGACGAACTGGATCGACACCTAGACTGAGATCCCAAGCGGAGAGCCCGACCCCGGAGCCTGTTTGACTGCCCGAACCTTCACTTCTGAGTCGGTTACCGAAGGACATCCCGACAAGATCGCCGATCGTGTATCCGACGCCGTGCTCGACGCCTATCTGCGCGGTGATCCCGACAGTCGGGTGGCGTGTGAAACCCTGGTAGCTGGCAACCGCATGCTCATCGCCGGCGAGGTCTCCAGCGAAGCCGAGATCGATGCAGCCGCCATCGCCCGCACCGCCGTTGCCGAGATCGGCTATGTCCACCCCGAGCTGGGGTTCGATGCCGAGACCTGCGAGATCGAGGTTCACGTCGGAATCCAGTCGTCCGACATCGCCATGGGGGTCGCCGAAGCGGAGGAAGTCCGCGCCGGAGGCGCCCCTGAGGACGAGTACGACCGCCAGGGCGCCGGAGATCAGGGGATGATGTTCGGTTATGCGAGCGCGGAGACCGCAGAGCTGATGCCGATGCCGATCCACCTGGCCCACCGGCTGGCAGAGCGCCTAGCGGCGGTGCGCAAGTCGGGCCGGCTCCCTTATCTCCGCCCGGACGGCAAAACCCAGGTCACGATCGAATACGACACCGCCGGGCATCCCGTCCGCCTCGACACCATCGTCATTTCGAGCCAACACGATCCCGACGTTGAGCGCGATGACCAGCTGACACCCGACCTCATCGAGCACGTCATTCAACCGACCCTGCCTGAGCAGTTTGCCGACGACGACTTCCGGGCGATCATCAACCCGACCGGGCGGTTTGTCATCGGCGGACCGGTGGGAGACGCCGGGCTTACCGGCCGCAAGATCATCGTCGACACATACGGCGGCATGGCTCGCCACGGAGGCGGCGCCTTCTCGGGCAAGGACTCTTCGAAGGTGGATCGCTCCGGGGCCTACGCCACCAGGTGGGTCGCCAAGAACGTCGTCGCCGCCGGGGCTGCCTCCAAATGCGAGGTACAGGTCGCCTACGCCATCGGTGTCGCCCGCCCGGTGTCGATCTTCGTGGAGACATTCGGCACCGAGACGGTCGATCCCGACAAGCTGGCAGCCGCCATTGAAGAGATCTTCGATTTGCGTCCGGCCGCGATCATCGATGAGCTGCAGCTCAAGCGGCCAGTATTCGCCCCGACCGCGGCGTACGGTCACTTCGGCCGCACGGGGCAGGGGTTCACCTGGGAGCGGACCGACCGAGTCGCCGATTTGCGCAACGCCCTCCACCTCTAAGCTTCTCGCCGGCAGCAACCGGCAGCCTTCTGGCATCCACTGCCGCGACCGTCCGGGCGCATCAGTGAGACCTTATGTCGTGTACCGGCGTCTTCGGGCCATAGCGCGGGGCTCCGGCGCCCGCCCACTTCATCAACAGCACCGCGCGGCGGCGTTCCGGCCGAAACGGCTCCAGCAGCTCGAGCATGCGCGCGTCGTCGCCTCGTGGCTCGCCTGCCAGCACCCACGCCACCGTGTTGGGTAAGTGGAAATCGCCGATCGGCACCGCGTCGCGATCTCCCCATGCCGCCCCCATCACATGTGCCGCCGTCCACGGCCCCACCCCCGGCACGGCCTGTAGCCGCCGATACGCCGCGGTCCGGTCCAAGTCGACTATCTCTTCCAACCGGCGCGCCCGGCGGGCAACTTCACGGAGGACTTCAGCTCGGCGGCGCTCGATGCCGTGACGATGGAGATCCTCATAGGCGAGCTCCGCAATTCGATCCGGATGCGGGGGCAGCTGTAGCCCCGGGGGTCCCGGAGCGGCTTCACCGAACGCCGCTACCAGCAGGTGATAGCTACGACGGGCCTCGCCCATCGTGACCCGTTGGCCCAGCACGGCCGGGGCCACGGCTTCGAACACTCGGTGAGTCGAGCCCAAGCGCAGCCCCCGCAGACGTCGCCACAGCTCCCGCACCGCCCCGCGGGGTGGATCGAACGAGTCGGCATCGTCGTCGAGACCCAGCAGGCGCGGCAGACTCTCCAGCTCCTCGGCGGCGCCCGCGCCCCAGGCGCGGGCCACAATGGTCTCGCCGTCGCGACGCAGCTCGAGCTGCACCGCACCGGAGCGAGTGCGGGCGGCATGACGGTGGACGCTGCCGTGAAAACGTGCGGTGCCGCCACCCGGCCCGAGCAAGCCGAATCGGGTCGCGGCCAGGTCGAAGGAACCGTGCGGGCGGATGCGGCGAGTCAGCAACACGGCACCAACGCTACCCGCCTGGTACCTTCCCCCACGATCCAGCAACCTAAACCCCAGCCCACCAGCGGCCGAAGACGTATATCTGCGGGATGTCCGCCACGAGGGAATGAATGACCGATAGAAACGAGGGTTCCGAGCCCACCAGCAGCGAGGACCTGATCCGGCAAGCGCGCCGGGCGTACGATCCGTCGACCTTCGACAGGGTGCATTCCGACGAGCCCGCGGCGGCGCCGACCACCGAGACGACCGCCCCGCGGCCGGCCCCACCCAGTGACGACCTTTCTGCGGAGGTCGCCGCCGCCCGTTCCCCGTTCGAAACGCAGTCGACTCCGGGCTCTGATCGGGTCACCCGACCGGCCGACCTGATCCAAAGCGACTACCAGCCGGCTCCCGGCGTCCCGGGAAGCCCCACCACGCTGGAGGCGCCGCCTCGTCGGTTCTTCCAGCGCTTTGGCGGTGTGCTCGTCGCCGTCGCCATCGGACTGGGCTTCGTCGTCTTCAACATGCTCGACAAGACCACCTCGGTCGAAGACCTGGCCATCGGCGACTGCTTGCTCATGCCGTCGTCGCAAGAGATCACCTCCGTCGAGTCTGCCGACTGCACCGGTGACCACGAGCTCGAGGTCTTTGCAGTGGTCACCCTGTCGAATAGTCTGGCTGCCCCGTATCCCGGCGACGATGCGGTTGCCCAGAGCGTGTTCGACCGCTGCTTGCTCCACTTCGAACCCTACGTTGGGGCGCCGTTCGAGACATCGATATGGTGGATCAACGCCATCTACCCCACCCAAGAGAGTTGGGAGGAAGCCGACGACCGGGCCGGCACCTGCGTCCTCTACCAGCCGGGCTTGGACGACGAGCCCCGGACGCTGACCGGGTCGGCCCGGGGATCCGCCGAGTGACGTGGAGCAAGCCGGCGCGCTCTACACCCAGCTAGGCCCAGACCGCTTCCACTCGACGAATCTCACCGCCGGACCATGGTCACCCGATGCCCAGCATGGGTCGCCGATCGCCGCCCTGCTGGTGCACTGCATGGAAAGGGCGGACGCCGTCGCGCCGCTGCCGGTGGCTCGGGTAACGATCGAGCTACTGCGCCCCGTTCCGGTTGCGGAGCTGGTCGTCCACGCCAGGGTGCGGCGGCCGGGACGGCTTGTGCGACTGCTGGAGGCGGAGGCACTTCACGAAGGCACCCAGGTGGCACTCGCTACAGCCTGGGTGATCGCGGGCGACGCCCCCGTACGCAGCGACGATGCTGCTCCGCTCCGTTCACCGCGCCCGACCGGCCGGGGGATCGAGATGCCGCAGCTGCGTGACCGCGGCTTCCACGTCGCCGCAGTGGAGATCGATTTCGTTGCCGGCGGTTTCGACCAGCCTGGGCCGGGGACCGCGTGGATTCGGTTACGCGTCCCGGTGGTAGCGGGACACCGGGTGACCCCCGCGCAGCGCGCCGTGGTGGCTGCCGACTTCGGGAACGGGATCTCGAGCGTCGTGGACGCCGCCGCCACAACGTTCATCAACCCGGACCTAACGGTGTACCTGAGCCGTGCTCCCCAAGGCGAATGGGTTGCAGTCGACAGCGTGACCCGCTCGGGAGGTGAGGGTTTCGGGTACGCCGAGTCGGTGCTATCCGACACTGGAGGCATCGTCGGTCGATCGGCCCAGTCGCTGCTGTTCCAGACCCGCCGCTGAGCGCTGCGTCGACCGCGGCTAGCGTGGCCGCCATGCGCCGTGCTGTCACATTGTGCTCGACACTGCTGGGCCTACTGCTGGCAATGCCGATCGTCGCCGCCCAAGAGACCAACTTCGAGTGCGGAACATACCGCAGCGTCGTTTGCGCGGGTTTCTTCACAGATGCGGCCAATCTGGTTGAGGATGACCAGCGAGTGGAAGACGCGGTGGACCGCGTCGTCACCCGCTACGGCAACCAGATCGCCGTGGTCACGGTGGCGGACAGCTCACCGCAGAGCCCTGTCGAATTCGCCCAGGATCTCGGGAATGAGTGGGGAGTGGGTGGACCCGAGCAGGACGGGGTGGTCGTGCTCGTCGACGTCGCCGCCCGCCGCACGGAGGTGCGGACCGGTGATGGGTTGACGATCGATGCCGAGCGGGTCGCTGGAGCCGGCAACAGCTTCTTCGGGGTCGGCGACTTCGAGGGCGGCCTGCTGGCGATCATCGGTAGCCTCGAGCAGGCGCTCGAGGACGAAGCGGCGGGCATTCCCGGATCCGGTGGCACTCCCCCGACCGAGCGCGACACCGGAGACCGTGGCTACATCGGATGGATCCTCGGAGCCGCCGCACTCGGCACCGGAGGGTTCCTGGTGGCTCGCAATCGCGGCCGCCGCAAGGACGAGCGATTGAAAGTGCGGATACAGCTGGTGGATGATCAGCTGCGCCGCCTGGACGTGCCCGGCCACGAGCTGCCTCAGCTAGCCGACTACACCGTGGCTCCGGCCGCAGAGCCCATTGCAGATCTGCAGACCAACCAAGCTGTGGAGGCGCTCCGAGCCATCGGCGCGGGCCGGGCTCCCGATGACGCTGCGATTCCGGCGTTGCGGGTTGCCGGGCTGGTCGCGGTGATCGATCGGGATCGCCTTCTCGCCGACACCGCGATCCCCCTCGAGTTGGCCGCCGCCGACGAGCGCGACATCCTCGAAAAAGCGGTTCAGGACCAGGCCGCCAAGACCCAGGACGGCGATATCAGCGACGAGCAGTTCGAGGTCTACCTCCATGAGCTGGAACGTCTCGTGACGTCGCTACGGCCGCATCGGGTCGCCGCCGACCGGAGACGTTTCGGCGTGGCGATCGCCGATCGGGCGGTCTCCACCGAGCACGGGGCAGTCACCCTCACGGATCGGGCCGATCGCGTGCTCGAAGCATCGCCGGCGCTGGATCCAGCCGCACCGCTGTCGGCGAGCTTGCAAGCGTTCGCCGACGTCTACGACACCGCGGCGATGAAGACTGCCCGGTTGGAGGAGCTGATTGACCGGCTACCGGCGACAACTGCCCGACCGGCGGTCGCCGCCGCCCTCGCCGACGTGAGCGACGATCTCGATGCTTCGGTCGAGGAATACGAGAGGCTGCGCCATCAATTGGAGAGGGAGGGGACGGCCCTGTCGGCCGACGGCCTGGATGTTCCCGCCATTGCAGCCCTGCTGTTGATGAATCACGACGAGACCAACGCCGCCGAGTTCATCGATGCCTACAACTCCAACCGGGGTCGGGGTGTCGATCCAGGGGAGGCCGTCGAGTTGGCCCTCGCCGGGCTGCGTCATCCGGCAGACATCAAACTGGTGCGTGAGGAGGCTTCGCGGCTCGGGCTCCCGGTGTCGATCACCACGGCGCTGTTGCGGCGGCGCGACGATGGTGCGGAGGTCTACCAACAGCTCCTGCGCGAGCTGGCCCACGAGGGCGTGGAGGGCGACACCCGCCGCACCATCGCCGGCATCTTGGCGATCTCCCTCGAGCCGGCCCAGGCAACCCTGCGCTGGCTCGAAGCTCGCAAGGCGCTGGCCGACCTCGGGCTCGAGGGCGCTTATGCGGACGTGGCGGCCGCTTTCGGTGCGTCGGATCATCGCGGCCCGAGAATGTTCGCGCTGGCCTACGCAGCCCAGCGGCAGGCGCTGGCCCGCAGCAGTGTCGAAGGCGCCGATCGGTTTGCGCCTGAGCTGGCCCACGACGGCACCGCCCGCCAAACCGATAGTTGGACGCGCAGCCGGATTCCACCCGGCCTGTATGACTTCGATCCGTTCACGCTGCTCTATTTCCACTGGGTGATCACTCGCGGCCATCACGGCTCGATGGGGTGGGAGCCGATCTATCGCGACACGTCGTGGAGCGGCGACCGGAGCTCCTGGTGGGGCGGTGGCTTCGGCGGCTGGGGCGGCGGAGGCGGCTTCAGCGGTGGAGGCGGGGGCTCTTCGTGGGGCGGCAGCTGGGGCGGAGGCGGCTTCGGCGGCTGGGGCGGCGGAGGCGGCTTCAGCGGTGGAGGCGGCGGCTCGAGCTGGTGACCGGTCGAGTCAGTCGGATCGAATCGGCTGCCAACCCGAGCGTCAAGATTTGGAGCTCGCTGCACAAGCGGCGCCAGCGTGACGTCCTGGGGAAATGCCTCATCGAGGGCGGCCGCGAGATGGCACGGGCCGTTGCCGGTGGAGTCACCTTCGACGTAGTGCTGCTTGGCGACGCCGCCACCGACTCGGAGAGGCAGCTGGCAGCCACGATCGCCGGCCGGGGAGCCGAGTGGTATCGGCTCGGCCCCAGCGCGCTGGGACGCGTCTCCCACCGGGAGCACCCGGCACAGATCCTCGGAGTGGCCGCCGCGCCTGAATTCAGCTTGACCCGAATCGAGCCGTCGGCGGCTCCGCTGATACTGGTCGGCGACAGCATCGAGAAGCCCGGCAACATCGGTGCCATGATTCGCAGCGCGGCCGGCGCCGGCGTGGACGCCCTCCTGTCCGCCGACCCGGTAACCGACCTGGTGAATCCGAACGTCATCCGCGCCTCCCAGGGGGCCGTCTTCTCAATACCCATCGCGGCCGCCCCAGCTCGAGAAGTGCAGGGTTGGCTGTCCGCTCGCGCCATACATGTGGTGGCGGCCACCGCCGAAGCTGCAACCGCGTATTGGGACGCCGATCTCACGGGTCCGCTGGCGATCGTGATCGGTAGCGAGCATGCCGGGTTGTCTCCGATATGGCGTGGCGGGTCAGCCGTCTCGATCCCGATGGTGGGCGGGACCGACAGCCTCAACGCGTCGGCCGCGGCCGCCATCCTGCTCTACGAGGCGAAGCGGCAACGGCGCTGAAAGGCCGCGATTCGTAACGACATCTCGCAACGCGGATGCGAGCCGCTGGCGGATCGCTCCTTCCTCGTTATGCTTGATCGAACATATGTTCGATAGTAGGTTTCGCCTCTCATGCTCGGCCAGCGCAGCTTCGACGACCTCGGCACCCCGCTTTTCGACGTGACGTTTGTGGTGCTCGATCTGGAGACGACCGGCGCCACCGCCGCGTCGTGCGAGATCACCGAGATCGGTGCGGTCAAGTACCGGGCGGGCGAGTTGGTGGCAACTTTCCAGACGCTCGTCAACCCGGGAGCGCCGATTCCGCCCACCATCACTGTGCTGACCGGCATCACTCAGGCCATGGTGGTCGATGCGCCGCGGATCGAGGAAGCGCTGCCCTCCTTCCTGGAGTTCATCGGAGGTGCGGTCATCGTGGGCCACAACGTCCGCTTCGACATGTCCTTCTTGAATGCCGCGGCGCAGCGTCTCGGCTACGGGAAGCTGCTGAACCGCACTGTCGACACCGTTGGGCTGGCCCGCCGCTTGGTGAGACCCGAGGTGCGGAACCTGCGCCTCGCCAGCCTGGCGGCTCACTTCCGCTCCCCCACCAAACCAAACCACCGGGCGCTGGCCGACGCCAAGGCAACGGCTCACGTCTTCTTCGAGCTGCTCGAACGGGCCGGCGGGGTAGGCGCCACCTACCTCGAAGATCTTCTGAGACTGCCCACGGCCAAGGGTCAACCCCACTACGACAAGATCCACCTCACCGACCGACTCCCCCGCCGGCCGGGTGTCTACATGTTCCGCGATCTGGCCGGAAACGTGATCTACATCGGCAAGGCCAAGAATCTGCGGGCGCGAGTCCGTTCGTACTTCTACGGAGATACGCGGCGCAACGTGACCACCATGCTGCGCAACCTGGCCGCAGTAGACCATCAGGTATGCCCCACCGAGTTGGAAGCCGAGATCACCGAGCTGCGGCTGATCCACGAGCTGAAGCCGCGCTACAACCGTAAGTCGCGTCCCCCCAAAGCGACCCACTGGCTAAAGCTCACCACCGACCGGTTCCCGCGGCTGTCGATCGTGCGCACCTACCGGGAGACGGGGGCGACCTACCTCGGCCCGTTTCGCGCCCGGCGCCAGGCCGAGACGGTGATGCTCGCCATCTGGGACGCCGTGCCGATCCGGCGCTGCACCGGCACCAACCGAGCCAAAGCGGCTGCGTGCAACTATGCCCAGTTGGGCGTGGCGCTCTGTCCATGCGACGGGCGACTCGATGAGCGCCGGTACGGCCGCGTCGTCGACACGGTGCGATCCGGCATCGAGGCCGACCCCAGCATACTGCTGGCGCCGCTGGCGGCGCGGATGAAGGAGCGAGCCGGCCAGCACCGCTTCGAGGACGCCGCCGTCGCTCGAGACCGCTTTCGCGCGCTGGCGGCGGCCCTCGAGCGCCGCCGCAATTGGGCAACCCTGTTCGGGGCGGGAAGGATCTGGGCGGAGGACGCCGTTGGGAACGGGGCTTTCATCGATCACGGCCGACTCGCCGCGTCGTGGCGGTCTACATCGCGGCCCCCACTGTTCAATGTGACGCTGTCGCCGTCTGCACCGCCCACGCAGGTTCCAACTTCGGTCGCCGTGCAGGAGGAAGCCCACCTCGTCTGGCGCTGGCTGCAACGACCAGAGGTGCGCCTCATCGATTCCGCGGCTCCGCTGACCTCTCCGGCCCGGCCGGTGCCATCGATTGAAGCCCTGGCCGGCTGAGTTGAAGGCCGGCTGAGTTGAAGGCCGGCTGAATCAAGGGCCAACTTGACAGAGGGGCCGGCCTGACCCATCGGCTGCCACGGACCCGCTCGCACCTCCCGGCCCAGCGCTAGCCTCGGTCCCATGCGCTTCATAGTCCGCAAGGGAACCGATCCCCAGGCCCGGGCCGATCCTGCGCTGCTCACTGCGATGGGTCTTCCCGGTGGCGGCGTCGTCGCCATCGGTCGGACCCACGTCCTCGTCGTTCCGGGCGATGTGGCCACCGCCAACACCATCACCCTCGGCGACCGGGTGCGTCGCAACGCCGGCCTCGGGATCGGGGACGCGGTGGACGTCAAGCGCGCCATCCTCCCGGAGGCCACTCGCGTCGTGGTGGGCGGGGCCGACGTGGAGCTCGATGCGCGCCACCTGGCGCGCTCGCTCCAGGGCAATCCCGTCACGGAGGGGGACTCGATCGTCGTCCGCACCTCCTATGGTGACGCGGGCGCACCCCAAGAGGTGGAGCTGCGGGTCATCACAGTCGAACCCGGCGGCGCCGGCCTGTTCGGTAGCGCTTCGGTGGCACACGAGGAGGGCGAGGAGCCACCGGACGTGATCACTCATCCCGCCGGGCATCCCGGCGGCGAGACGCCGTCAACCGCAGCCGCCTTGCTGGCCGGACTCGAGACCGAGCTCGAGACAATCACCGGGTGGCTCTCGTTGCTCACCAGCCCCAACGACTTGCCGGCAGCCTGGAACCTGCCCAAGGTGGCCGGGGTGCTGCTCGAGGGCCCCACCGGGTCCGGCAAATCGGAGCTGGTCGCCGCCGCGGCGGAATCGGCCCGGGCGACGGTCAAGGAGATATCGCTCGAGCTGGTGTTCAAACCGGACAAGCTGCTGGAGCGGTTGGAGCAAGCTCTTTCGAGCGCCGTCGGACCCACGGTGATCTTCGTCGATCGCCTCGACGCCGTCGCCGGCGAGGACGCCATGTTTCGCAATCAGGTGACCGCGATCATGCGATGGTTTCTCGACGCCGTCGCCGCCAAGCCGCGGGTGGCCACCGTCTTGGCTATCTCATCGGTCGCCAAGATGCCGCCGGCGGTCAGCCGTTCTCCGCTACTGCCCCGGACGCTGTCGATCCCGCCACCCGACCTGACGCGGCGCACCCGCCTGTTCCAGGCGGCGCTGGCGGCGGTACCCAGCGGCGACATCGACTTCGAGCGGCTGGCTTCGAAGACGGCCGGGTTCTCCGGGGCCGACATCATTGCCGCCGTCGTGCACGCCTCGGCGTTGATCGCCAGCTCCGGAGACGTGGTGACCGACGAGGTGCTCGACCGGGCCATTCAGGAGACGACTCCGTCGCTGGGCACCGCATCGCTCGGCGAGCTGCCCTCTTACGGCTTCGAGCGAGTAGCCAATCTGGATGAAGTGAAACAACGCCTCACCGAGGCAGTCATTTGGCAGATGCGGGAGCCGGAGCGGTTCAGCCGGCTCGGGATCGAGCCACCGCGCGGGCTGCTGCTCTATGGGCCGCCCGGCACCGGCAAAACATTCGTCACCCGGGCCCTGGCGCACGAGTCGGGTGCGGCCTTCTTCACCATCAAGGGGGCCGAGCTGCTCGACAAATACGTGGGCGAGTCAGAACGCGCCGTCCGTGAGGTCTTTGCCCGGGCTCGGGCGGTCGCTCCGGCAATCCTCTTCTTCGACGAGATCGACGCGCTCGCACCCATCCGGGGCAACTCCACGAACTCGGTGACGGACTCAGTGGTAGCGGCGCTGCTGACCGAGATGGACGGGGTGGCTGATCGCGGCGATGTGTTTGTCATCGGGGCCACCAACAGGCGGGATCTGGTGGATGCTGCACTGCTGCGCCCCGGCCGCCTGGAGACCCACCTCTATCTCGGCCTACCGGAAGAGGCCTCCCGACGCGCCTTCTTTGCGATCCAGGACATCCCGTTCGCCGGCGACGTCGAGGTGGAGCACTACATCGGGACCACCGGGGGGCTCTCGTTCGCCGACATGAGCGGAATGCTGCGCGAGGCCGCGTTGCAGGCGCTGCGACGTGATTCCCGCGCCATCGAGGTGACCAAAGCCGACATGGACTTCGCGCTGGGGCGTTACCGCGGCGACCTGGCGGCCACCGGCGGTGACGCCACCTAGTCACGAGGACCCGCCCGGTTCGGCGGCCACACTGCCCGGATAGAGTCAACTCACTGCGAGCGGGGCCCGCCGACAGCTGCCACGGCTGCCATGGCTTCGGCAACGGTGAACCGACCTTCGTAGATCGCTCGACCGACGATGGCCCCGGCCGCCCCAAGATCTGCGATCGCCAATAGATCATCCAGCGTCCCGACCCCGCCCGATGCGATGACGTCGATGCCGGACGCGATGACCTCCCGTAGCAGGTCGAGGTCGGGGCCATCCATCGTGCCATCGCGGCTGATACCGGTTGCCAAC
>JBFIXI010000011.1:0-82919 GCA_041605955.1 Acidimicrobiia bacterium | reverse complement strand
CACTTGCCGGGAGGGTGGACACAGAGACCGCTGAGCCTGGCGCTAACAGGCCCGGTCGTTGTCTCCCGCCCGACCGGTGAGTGCCGTCCCCGAGGCCAGCCGGCGAGTCATTCGAAAGACAACCCACAGGTGTCAGCCGGTCCGTGAGCCAAGCCGCACCCCGGGAACTGACCAACCGTAGAACCCGGCAGAGGATGACCACCATCGCCCACAATCAGCGCACCCTTGCATCCTCCCTGCCGGATATCGCACGTCTCCCGGGTGGGTCGGTGAGGCTGCGGTTCGGTTGGCGCTCTGCGGTACGTCGCTGCTGTGAGTGGTCAGTTGCCGGATGGTTACGGGGTGTCGCCGAGGATGATGAGGAGTTCGCGTAGTTCTTGGGTGAGCCGTTTTCGGCGTGTGGTGGGGAAGCCGTTGAGGAGTCGGGATGCCTCGTCGACGAGGGAGTGGAAGGTCCGGTCTGTGAGCTGGATCCCGTCGGGGGTGATTGAGATGAGTGTGGAGCGTCGGTCTGTGGGGTGTGGTGCCCGTGTGATGAGTCCTGCGTTCTCGAGACGGTCGAGGCGACCGGTCATGCCGGGTGCGCTGATCATGACTCGATCGGCGAGGTCTTGGGGGCGTAGCGGCGTGGGGTGGGCGCGGCGCAGCGCTGCCAGGACCTCGTAGTCGCCGTGGACGTCGAACCCGTGATTGTCGGCGAGCTGATCGAGACTGGCTTCCATGAGTCTTCCGGCGCGGATGAGTCGCACCACGATGCCGTAGGCCTGTAGGTCCACGTCGGGAGCGACCCGCGACCAGGCAGCTGCGGCGGCGTCGGTGTAGTCGGTTTCCGGGTCCATGACGCGATCATATCGCGGTAGATACTCGTTGACTAATATTTTGGTAACGTATATTCTGATAGCGAAGCACAGCACGGACGCCGATCTGGGGTCCGTCGGACGGCTTCGAGTACCCCGAGAGGGGATGACCAAGGAGGTCACGATGCGGCGGACACTGTTTGTCGCACTGGTCCTTGGACTCGTCGTGGCGGTTGCCGCTCCAGCCGCCGCCCGGGACGTTTCCAACGGTTCCCAGACGATGATCCAGATGTCGGGCTATTGGAGCAGCTACGACGACACCACCGGGGCATGGGTAGACGCCGGGATCTATGCCACCCAATACTCCGGTGAGACCTGGATCGAGTACTACCGGTACAGCTCCACCCCGATCACCTGCGAAGACGACGTGCCCGGCTGGCTGTATGAGTGGTTCTGGGGATCGGGGCCCGGAACCTTGGAAACCGGGAAAACGTACACGACCGGCCTCGCCGCTGGGAAGGTGACCGGCTGGATGGAGACCTACACCGAGTGCTGGCACGGAGAAGAAGTGATCGTCCCGGAGAACGGCGGCGGGGGCGAGGAAGTGACACTTGACGTCGCCGCCCAGTTCACGTCCACCTCCTCGTTGATCCGGGAAAAGAGCTCCAGCTCGTTCAAGATCCCGGGTGAGACCAACTTCCACGACAGGTACTCGTCGACGTATCGCTACGGCGACGTCGAAGCCACCGTCGATGGCGAGACGTTCTCCGGAGGCGGGCAACTGGGCAAGGTCACCTGGAGGTACCACTCGAACACCAAGTGAAATGACACATGGCGGCAACCGGGATTGGGCCGACACCACTCGGCCCACCCGGTGCCCCCTCGAGCGAGCATCGATATGGAGCAAGCCATGCGGCGCACCTCAGCGCTCATCGTCCTTGCACTTGCGGCCGCTTCTTGCGGCGGCGGAGGTGCAAGCGACAACACATCGCCGACAACCACGTCGGCGATGGTCGCCACCACCACGGCTCAGAGCAGCACGACCACGGTAGAGCCGTCGGACACTACGCCGCCGATCGTCACGGTCTGGGGGAGCCTCGTGGTCTACTCGGTGGATGGTGTTGTCTCCTTGTCAGGCACACTCGACGAGCCCGGAAGGGTGAGTATCCCGGGTGCAGCGATTTCTGAGGAGACAGAGTTCGATTGGACTGCCGACTTCGAGCGGGAGCCCGGAGTGCATCAGGTAATGGTCACGGCAGAAGACCGGGCCGGCAACCGGTCGGAGGTTGCCGTTGAGTTGATGGTCGACCCGGGCCTAGAGGTCGTCTTCGCCTATGTCACCGAGTTCGACGGGTCCACATTGACTGCCGACTACGCCACGTTCCTGACGGGTGAGGAGGCCACCGCAGCAGCCCGGGAAGACGGCGTGATCGGCGCCGACGAAACCGTCCCCAACGACTTCTACATCGGCAACGACAACCTCACTCTTCGTGAGTTGCCGGTCTCCGAGAAGACTCCAGTAGTTCTACAGACCTGCTTCCTCGACGGTCCGTGCGTGCGCCAAACGGCAGTCACCGTCGAGCAGTGGGCGGGTCTGCTGGCCGAAGAGGCGTCAGGTGGACTTCCCGAAGGTTGGCAGTGGTACGGCGGCGGAGCTCTCCCTTACTGGCTGACGCTGCAGGACGGGACGGTTGTCCACATCGCCGAGCAATACCTGCCGTAGGAGTTGCCGATGCGCGCAGCGCGAGTGCTCCACGACAGCCGATGGCCGAGGCAAGGGACTCGTCCTTGAGACCATCGCTGCCGGTGATGTCAAGTGTCCCGACGTCGCGTCCATCCACTGGAAAGAGGTCACGATGTCCCGCAAACTGCTGAGCCCGACGATCGCTGCCTTGTTCCTGGCCGCCGCGTGCGGCGGCCAGGAACAATCTGAAGAAGGAATCTCGCTACCACCCCGAGACGGAGGCGTGACCGTGTCCGACGCCCTCGCGAGCGAGTCCCAGGTCGGCTGGATCCGCGGCTTCCTCCTCGCCGAACGCAACCAACCCGTGATGCTGTGTGAAGCCCTCGCCGAGTCGTTCCCACCCCAGTGTGGCGGCGCGGCGCTGATCCTGCGCGACGGAGTGCTGTGGCGGGAGCCGTACTCCGCCTCCCACCCATTCGGCGAGATGCCCCCGGGAGGTGGCATCACCGAAGGTGGGCTGACAACGGACGAGCCGTGCGGTTACGAGCCCGATGGGCCGTGCGCCGGTCTGCTGGGCGCGGCCGCCAACGGCGACGCCTTTTGGACGGACGTGGCCTACTCCGTGATGGGAACCGTGAATGGAGGCGAGCTGCGCCGTTTGGAGGCGCCTCCGGGCGGAGACCTCTGAGCTCAGACAGGCGCGTTAGGTCAACTCAGGTAGCGAGGCCGCATGATGGGCGTCCGGGTCCGATGCGTCGACTGCACCCATGTCGAGCCTACGAACCTGATCGCCGAGGGAATGCCGTCGTGGTCGTGTCGTCAAGCGGCACATCTCGAGGGGCGCGCTGGTATTGACCCCCACACCGTTCTCTGCACCTCAGGTTACGGAGTTGCGACGTGTACTTCGAGTCCGACCAAGTCGTCAACCTGCAACACTCTGGTCCGCGAAGACTTGACCGCTGGTGGGCGACGCGGCATTGAAATCGTGATCCGCCGCCTCGGAGTGGCGTTGCCGGATCGAGCCACAGGCCGCACGGCAGGCAGCACGCCGATCACCCACACCGCACCCCTCGAGAAGCATCCAAGTCGTGGCCCACGGAGCAGAAACTAGAGCCCGCACCACGCCGATCACCAGTTCTGGGACCAGAACGAGCACATCACCGACCCCCGCCGAGCGGCACATATGGGCGGCTACTCGGCGTCGAGGGTGTGCTTGCGCTCCTGGACTGTGGGTGGAGGGCTAGGGAGAGCCGTGGCCTTCCTCGGGCGAGAGCCTTCGGATGGTTTCTTCGATTCGGCTAGCGCGGGTGGCGGGCCGTTTGGCCGAGTGAATCCACCACAGATACTGCTTCTTGGCCGAGTTGCCCAGCGCTTCATAGGCAGCCTCAGCGTCAGGGACCGCCTGGAGGGCGGTCCTCAGGTCAAGGGGAACGATGAGGGCATCGACGTCGTCGAGCTGAGACCACGAGCCGTCGGCCTTGGCTTGGTCGATGGCTGCCTGACCGCGCTCGGTCATGTGTCCGGAGGCAATTAGCCGAGCGATCCTTTCCTTATTGATCGCCGACCACAACCCACCGCTTCGACGTGGAGAGAACCACTGCATCACCCGGTCATCGTCGACCCGCCGGACCCGACTATCGATCCACCCGAAGCACAGGGCTTCCTCGACCAGGTCGTCATAGAGCGGACCGTCCAGACTGCTTGTCTTCTTGCGGTAGACGATCCAGAGACCGTCTTGTCGCTCGGAGTTCGCGGCGAGCCATCGACGCCATCCGCTACGACTCGACGGGACCCGAACCTCCTTGCCATCATCTGACATGGGATCGTCGAAGTCATCGATACGTGCCACACCTGTGGACCCTATCCACCCCCGCCCATATCGGCACGAATGCGCTCGGGTCTGGAACACTGACCGTCACCATCTTGGCCTCGAGACACGCGGATCTGCCGGATAGCGCGTGGGTGTTGGTGCGGCATAGCGTGCGGCGGAGCGAGCGTTATGAGCGGTGAGCGAGCTGAGCGGCGGCGGGAACGCGGTGGTTGCGATGTGGCCGCAACTGTGCCAAGTCGCTTAGCTCAGAGGGCGCCCGACTCCATCATCGCCTTGAGGTTCTCTAGCGCGGCCCGCAGCTGCCGGATGAATGCCGGGAAGGACGGTCGTGTGATCGGCCGGTAGATGTCCGTTGGGCTCATCACGACAGACCATGACACGTCGGTTCCACCAGGGACCTCTTCGAAGCCGATCGAGATCTCGAACGGGATCTGGCTCTTGGTGCTTGTCATTCTGATCATGCGATTGGGCTCGAACACCGTCACCTTCGCCTCGTTCTCATTGCGGACCCCGAAGGACTTCGATACCGCCCGTCTGGTCGAACCGACTCCTACCGAGCCCTCGGAGGTCCACGCTTCCTCGATGACGTTCGGGTACCACTGCGACGTCTGCTCCACATCGCTCAGTACGGCGAAGACACCTTCGACCGGACGATCGATAGTGATACGCACTTGGTCACGCAACGCGGACCCCCTCTCGCAGGGGCCCGAAACCTACACACCGTCTAAGCGGTGGTGCGTAGGCGACAGATAGTGCGCGGCGTGACCTTCCGTTGCCGAGAGCAAGCTCGGGAGCCGAGCCGATCACCAAATACGGCGCAAGAACACGCATCGCGCCGAGTGCGCGGGATCCTCACATCTGAGCGGCCTTGGGGTGTTCCGCTGGCCCGACGGCGGGAGGGTGACTGGGTGTTGCTGGAAGACGCGCATGCGGGTCGCCGTATGCGATCGCCCGGTAGGGTGATCGGTCTACAGGGAGGTTGGTCGTACCGCTCTACATGGACCGACATGACGTGCCTCCTGGCACGACGCGCGAAGAGACGGCTCACAACCACGTGGCCGATCTCGAGATTGCCCCTCGGTTCGGCGTCGAGTTCTTCTCGTACTGGCATGATCCGGTTCGGGATGTGGTCATCTGCTTCGCCCGAGCACCGGACGAAGAGGCGATGACAGAGGCTCACCGGGCCTCGCACGGGGACCTCCCCGGCGAGATCATCGAGGTGTCAGAGCCCGATGTCGTGCGGTTCCTCGGCACCATCCACGATCCTGCCGATGCCAGCGAGGTAACCAGCGCCTTTCGAACCGTCTGCTTCACAGACATCGTTGGATCGACTGAGCTCCTCGATCAGTTGGGTCAAGCCGAATACATGGTGCTGCTCACGGAGCACGATCTGCTGGTCCGGCAGACACTGGTCAAGTGGAAGGGCCGCGAGGTCAAGCACACCGGGGACGGCTTCATGGTTGCTTTCGAGGAGGCGGGACATGCCCTTGCGTGGTCCCTCGACGTCCGCGAGCGGTTTCTCGAGAAGCCAACGCTCGATGTGCGCATCGGCATGGCAGCTGGCGAGCCGGTCGACAGGGCCGACGACATCTTCGGTGCGGCGGTGACCATGGCCAGTCGGATCTGCTCGACGGCCGGACGTCAACAGATCCACGTCTCGGACCTCGTACGAGATCTCGGCGTCGACCTCGGCTTCGCATTCTCCGACAGAACCACGAGGCCATTGAAGGGTTTCTCGGAACCCGTGTCGATCTACGAGCTGCTCGGGCGCAACTGACCTGATGCCGCTCCGCGGCCTGTTCACCATTAGCCAACCCATCTCGTGTTGCTGGTTGGATCTATGCCATCCCCCCCCAACTCCACAGGTGGCGGGCCGGTGACTCGTCACCCGCCCATATCGGGACCTCCAGCGCTACCGGCCTGGCCGGCGCGGTGACCACGGACCGTGGCAACGTAGTACTTGGGCCGCGCACGATCTGCCGGATCCCGGACGCGGGTGGGTGTGCGCTATCGCCCGGGACGGTGAGCGATCTGGGCGGATCTCTTCTATCCAGAGGGCCGGGCATCCACGCGCATCCCGATGTCGAATCTGGTCGGTTGGACGAGCCAGGCAGCGTCCGTTTCGGCAACGGCCGCGCTCTGTCGTTTGACAAGCTGCTCGGACATCCCAGGGTGCGCAACGACGACGGGTCGTGGACCGAGACGGCAGCCTCGTCGGAGTGCCGGTCGGGACCGGATCCGCGAGATGGGGGGCGTTGCACGTCTCGCCGGAGCAATGCCAGTCCGAGCAGCGACGTTGCGTGGCGAACCCACGGGCTCGGTCGGCTAGTTCGCCGAGCCCGTCGCGGTGGCTGCTGCGATGTTGCTGAGACCCCCGTCCACTCCTCGTTCCACGATCGAGCTACGCATTCGCTGGATCAGCGAGCCGAGCACGCCACCCATCTCGAACTCGTATTGGAACGTGGTGCGGCCGTCGTCCAGGGGTTCCAGGCGGAACGTGGCCTCCGACCGAAGCAGCCCGGCGAAGGCGCGGACGTTCCAGTCCAGCCGGCGATGCGTCTCGACGTTGGCGAACGTCAGGCTGGCCGTGATCGGCTGATCCAGGCGGACCGTCCAAACCTGCCCGTCCTCGAACCCTGGGCCGTCAGCGTCGACCTCGGCCATGTCCGGGTCCCACTCCGGCCAGTGCGTCGGCTCGGCAAGGTACTCCCAGATCGCCTCGGGCGTCGCCTGGATCGTCGTGCTGCGGCGGATCTTCGCCATCGTGCGTGCCCTCATTGTTGCGGGTAACCGAGTGTATCGGTGTTCCACGAGCGATCATCGCCCGTAGCCGCCACGCCGATCACCAATTCTGGGACCAGAACGCCCACATCCTGAAGAGCGCCGACCGGCACCTCGAGGGGCGCCGGCCCCTCGCTGAGTCGTCACTGAGTGTGGGCGTTCGGCTCCCGCCACGTTGTGTGACCAGCGAGGTGCGACGAAATGCCGAATAGCGCGCGGGGGTAGGCGCTCGATATCGCTCGTGGCGTTGGGTGATCTGTGCGGGCGGCGGTCGGAGGATGGGAGCGGACCCCTTCCCGATTGCATTGCAATGCGTTATGCTGATCGTATGACACAGCTCGTCGCCCGTATCGACAACGACCTGGCCAGGAGCATCGACCAGCTCATCGCCGAGGGAGTCGTGGAATCTCGCTCGGATGCCGTCCGCAAGGGCCTCCAGGCGCTCATCGAGCAAACCCGACGCCGCCGCACCGCAGAAGCGATCATCGCCGGCTACACGCATCATCCCCAGACCGATGACGAGGTCGCGTGGGCAGACCAAGCGACGGTACTGATGATCGCCGACGAACCATGGTGACACTCCGCCAAGGCGACATCTGGTGGGCCGAAGCCGAAGACAAGCGGCGACCCGTGCTGGTAGTGACCCGCTCCGAAGCGATCCCGGTGCTCAACTGGATCCTGATTGCGCCCATTACCCGAACCATTCGTGACATCCCGACGGAGATCCACCTCGACCAAGACGACGGTGTCGACACACCCTGCGCAGCATCCTTCGACAACCTCCAGCCCATCCGCAAGACCTTCCTGACCTCGCGAATCGGCTCGTTACCGTTCCCGCGCCAGAAGATCTGCCGAACGCTCGCAGCTATGGCCGACTGCTGACGCTGTCCACCGCCACCGATCGCGAAATCGGGTACACGAACCAGCATTTCTGCAAGCATCCGGGATCGGCACCGCGGCGAGCGGTCCAGAACTGCCGGATACCGAGCGGTGCTGGGTGCGTGAGATCGTTCCGGCGGTCGAGTGATGTGCGCATGATCGTTGGCGCGACCACAGGTCGGGTTCGGTTGGGTCGAGGGGCGACGAGAGAGCAACCGCGGGACAATCAAGGGTCGCTCGTACAATTGGTGGGTGATTCCGATTCGGGCGACTCTCTTGCTCGGGGCTCTTTCCCTGGCGGCCGCGGCGTGCAGCCCGACTCCGCCGGAGGCGATCGAGACGACGACGCCCCCCTCGATATTCGATTCGAACCGCGACCCCTCTGATCTGGTGCTGTTGGTGACGGATCTGGGGGGACCGATCCTGACGGGTTTCAAGGCGGGTCGACTACCCCTCTTCGGGCTCTACGCCGATGGGTCGTTGTTGGTGCCTGGTGACTTGGTCGGAGCGGACCCGATGATCGAACCGGTCGAGCGCTTCGAACTGGACGAGCAGCGGCGAGAGGCAATCGATGAGCTGGTAAACCAGATTGGGTTGCCGTCGCTAATCGAAAAAGTGACCGACGACTCGCTGTATGGAAGCGTGTTCGACGTAGGCACAATCGTTGCGACGTTCACCGATGCTGACGGAGTCGAACATGTCTATGAGGCGTACGGGCTACCGAGAGATCGGGCTGGTGGCCCGCCGAGCGCGGATGGAGACTGGCCGTCGCCGCAAACACACGCTCTGGGTGAGCTCACCTCGATGCTCTACCGACTCGGGCTCGACGCCGACGGCGATGACTACGTGCCAGAGCGGGTTCAGGTCTTCTGGTTGGAGCCCGTCCTCGATTGGCCGGCCCTACAGCAATGGCCATTTCCGATAACGCCAAGTGGTTTCGGCCTCGCTCCTGGAAGTGACCGGCACTGTGTTGTTCTGAGTGGCTCTGCGGTCGACACCGCTATCGACGCCCTGAGGGACTTACCCCGCGAGAGCTACTTCGAGGCGGATGGCCAGAAGTACTGGCTGGTCACTCGGATTCTGTTGCCCGACGAGGCCGGGTGCGGCCCCGAGATTGCGGAACTCAACGCCTAGGCGACTCGCCGAAGCAGCAGCACCACCCCATTCGTGAGCCTCGACGGTTACGCCGTGCCCCCCTCGCTAGCGCCGATCACCCTATACCGGACGAGAACGCTCACAACGTCAGGCCACGCCGAGCGGCACTGATGCGCTCGGGTGTCGTTCGACGTGTCAGCAGGTCGTTGCATCCCGGAGGGTCCGGCAGGCTTCTGCCATGCGGGCGGGTCCGAGTTGGGTGACCCGCCGCCGGAACGAGTCCTTCGGCAGAGTATGCAGGTTGTCGAAGTTGGCAGCGCACGCTGTCGGTACACCATCGACGTCGGGAGTCAGTTCGAGCTCTGATACGAGTCCGCGGGTCACGCGGGTCAGCGCCGCAACCACCACCGAGCCGATCCGGTCGGCAACCGGATCCCGCGTGAGAATCAGGACGGGACGGTCGCCACCGGGAGTCGCCGCGAACCAGATCTCACCCCGCTGCATCGGCCCAATCCGACCAGTCCTCGGCCGGGCCCCAATCGGCGATCTCGGTGAACGCAGCCTCGTCTGCGGTGAGCGGCAGGTTGGTCCACGCCTCGACGTCATCCTCGGCGCGGAGGCGAACGAGATGACGATGGAGCGCTTCGCGCAGGAGTTCCGAACGGTCGACGCCGAGCCGTTCCGCCCACCGCTGGGCGTCGGCGGCTTCGTCGTCGTCGACGCGGAAACTGAGCATTGTCATACAGCAATGATACCGTGTATGACACCCAAATCAACCGCTCTGTTGCAGTAACGCCCCGGCCGCCGAAGCCGCCCAAACCGGCACGTCGGCGTGCGGCCACATATCGACCGAGTTGCATTTGTAGCGCGTTTGTAGCATATTTGTGGCATGGCAAGAGTCAGAGTCAGCACCACGGTGGACGAATCACTCCTCGAGGAAGCTCGGCGATTGAGATCCTGGCGCAACGATGCCGCCCTGCTCGATGAGGCGCTGGCGGCACTTCTATCTCGGCATCGCGCCGCCCAGATAGACGCCGCCTACGAAGCATACGACGCCCACCCAGTCGACGAGCCCGACGAGTGGGGTGACCTCGCCTCGTTCCGCGAGGCCGCTAGCCGGTCGTGACCGATCTGCCCGCTCGAGGTGAGGTGTGGTGGTGTGAGTTACCCGAAGTCTCCCGCCGGCCCGTTGTCGTGTTGTCCCGGGATGTCGCCATTCCGAAACTGCGGCGTGCCGTCGTTGCCCCATGTACCACCACCATTCGCGGGTTACCGAGCGAAGTCACCCTCGAGCCCTCCGAGGATCCCATCCCCAGGGCGTCGGCGGTGAATCTCGACTCGATCGAGAGCGTATCGGTGGCAACTCTCACCCAGCGGCTGGGCCGACTGAGCGCTGAACGGATGCGGCAAGTCTGCACGGCGCTCAACGTCGCCGTTGACTGTGTCTGAGGCGGCATCACCAGCCAGGAACGCGCCAGGAGCGACGATGAGGCTCCCAGGAGGCGACGGCGCTGGCTTGAGTCGACCTGGGGATGGCGAAGATCAAGCCGCAGCATGCATCTCGCCGTGCCGTTGGGCGACTAGTGAACGCGATCGTGAGCTTGGAGCCAAAGGGCGTAGCCGCGAAAAGCGTCGTCCGGCCCGAATGGTGGCCAGTCAGCAAGCGCACTGCAGATGCGGTCATTGGAAACGGGTGCCCGGTGGTGCGATTGGCGCATCTCCCCCGATAGCTCGACGACGGGAGCATCCTGATCCATGTTGTCCGTGGCCAGCTCGTTGCGCAGGTAGCGGGCCCATTGCATCGGTTCGATCCACTCGGTCGGACTGACGTTGTACAGGTCGTGCGCCAACCGCGGTGCCATCGCCAGACCGCACAGCGCCGCGGCGGCGTCGCGAGAGTAGAGCCAGTTGCGCAGCGCATATGGGCTGCTGACGACGCCAGCACCGGTCTGTTTGGCTCGGGCGAGTAAATACATGGGGCTGATCGAGTCACGGACCCCTGTGTCTTGCTCCCATGGTCCGAACACCGCCGACAGTCGGGCGATCACGGCTTCAGTCTCATGGAGCATCGCGTGGCGGCGGACCAACTGCTCACCGGCCAATTTGGTGATGGCGTATAGCGAGATCGGGCCTGGGGGCGTCGTTTCGTCGACGGGGGTCGCGCCGAACCCTCGATCGCCGTAAACCGCGCCGGACGAGACGTAGACGACGCGGCGGACTGTTGCGGCGGCGACGATGGCGTCGAGGACGGTCTGGGTTCCGACGACGTTGACTTCGACCACTCTGCGGGCCTCGCTCCGTTCCCGATCTGCGTCGGCCGTGATCGCCGCGCCGTGCATCACAAGGTCGGCGCCGGCGATTGCCGTAGCGATCGCGCCGGGATCGGTGATGTCGGCTACAACCTCGTCGAGCGAACCGGGGAGGCGGCGAAGTCAGCCCTTGCCGTAGCCGGCAACTCGGCGACATCGATCGCAACTGCATCGATGCCGAATGTGAGCAACTGCTCCAACACGTTGAAACCGACGAACCCGGCGGCACCAGTAACTGCAACGCGGGGCGCGTCAGATCTCACGAGCAACCTCGTGGCCCTCAAAGACGGCCTCTAATGCGGTCCGGGGCGCGAGACAGTCGCCCACCGAGACGACTTGGATTCCCGCCTCGGCAAGCTCGCCGGCGAGCCGGGTCCGGGCCACGCCATGGCCGGCTGCCACTACCGAATCGAAGCCGTGGCGCACCTCAGTCACTCCGGAGTCGAGCGGGGTCACCTGTAGAACCTCGTCGTCCCAGCCGATCACATGATGGGCGGTGGCGATCTTCACTCCGAGCTCGCGGAGCCTCTTGGCGATTGCGGTTCTGCTGTATTGCGTCACACGCCAACCCGCCACCGGTCCGGGCGTGAAGATGGTCACGTGCTTGCCGATGCGGGCCAGGTGCTCCGCAACGGATATGGCGCCCCAGCTTCCCGTTAAATCGTAGAAGGCGACCGTTGCTCCGAGGTCACCGGGCGATTCGAGCGCTGCCAGCAGAGTGATTCCGCTTCCACCAGCGGGGAATTCGACGGGGGCGAGGTCTGCCCCGAGGGCCACGACGACCACATCGGCGTGGTGGTCGGCCACTCGCTCCGCATCTGCCGCGACGCCGGTTTCGATGGTTACTCCGAACCGCTCACACGACCTGACCTGATGGTCGAGCAGTGCCAGGAAGTCGTGGCGCAACGGCATGTGGTGCAGCGCTCGCAAGGCGCCCCCGACTGCGGCGTCTCGCTCCCACAGAGTCACTTCGTGGCCCCGGGCCGCAGCCACCCAGGCCGCCTCGAGACCGCCGGGTCCGCCACCGACCACCAGCACCCGCTTGCGAACGCTCGTCGGAGAGTCGGATGGTTCCGGGGTCCATTCGGTCTCCTTTCCTGCGCCCGGATTGACCATGCAGGTGATCGGGAGCCCCTTCTCCAAGAAGCCGGCGCATCCCTGGTTGCACCCGATGCAGGGCCGCGTTTTCGAAGCGTGGCCGGCGGCCGCTTTCGCCACGATGTTGGGGTCGGCGATATGGGCTCGAGCCATTCCAACCATGTCGGCGGAACCAGCGGCGAGCATATCCTCCGCGTCGGTGATACTGCGGAACTTGCACACGGCCATGACCGGCGTGTTGTGCCCGCTCTGGAGGACCGACTGCTTCATGGTCCGGGCGATATGGCGGAACGGTTCGACCGGGAAAGCCATATCGGCGATCTGGGTCGAAAGCGAGTATGAGCCGTGGTATGCCGAATGGGAAACGTTTACGAAGTCGATCCGGACCGCGTCTAGCAGCCGGGGGACTATGCGGGACATGTCGGCCAGTGTCAGGCCGTCCGGCAAGAACTCATCGCCGCTGACCCGGATGCCCATGCAGGTATCGGGCCCGACGGCAGCGCGCAACGCCGCCAGCACCTCGATGGTGAGGCGCATCCGGTTGGCCTCGCTGCCCCCGTAGTCGTCGGTTCTCTCATTCGAAGCGGGGGAGAGGAATTGCTGGAGCAGGTGTCCGTGACCGACGTGAACCTCGAAGCCATCGAGCCCGGCTTCGAGAATGTTCTCCGCCGAAGCCACAAATCCCGAGATGAGGGCTGCAATGTCCTCACGGTCCATCGCGTGGGGCACCGGCGCAGTGGTGTCCCACGGTATCGGTGACGGGCCCCACGCCGGGACCCGCAAAGCGTCACCGTCGGTCTGGCGGCCGAGATGGATGAGTTGCCCGAACAGCGCGGCGCCGTGGCGATGCACCGCATTTGCGATCTGGCGGAACGGCTGGATAGTCCGGCGGTCGTATCCGGCGATCCCCTGAGGTTTGCCCAGGCTGGTGCGGTGCACCCGGATCGATTCGAAGATGATCAGACCCGCACCGCCGCGTGCTCGGGCCTCGTGATAGGCCAGATGGCGTGCCGTCGGAAGGTGGTCGAGCCCGTAGTTAGTGGTATGTGCCGGAACAAAGATGCGGTTGTGTACCTCAACCTTGCCGAGGCTCAGCGGAGTGAACACGTGTGGGTAGCTGTCGCCTCCTCCGCTCGCGGATTGGCTGGCGGCCAACGCTGCTCCTTCCGGGGCAGACACGGTACACCGCGGCCGTCGCGCGGCGCATCGACGGCATCGTGGCCCGCACGTTTCCGCCAGGGCGCCGCCTAATGTCGCGGCGAGGCGGTGAGCAAGGAGGTGACCCGCGTGCGCAGACTGGGGCTGGCGATCGGCTTCCTTGCGTGGCTGACCGTGGGATGTGGCCAAGCGGAAACGCCGATCGACGCCCCGAGCGAGTTTCCCAGCTGCGACAGCGGCGCGACCTCTGTGATCTCGTTCCTGCAGCGCACACTCGACGACATCGGAGACGCGGACGCCGCCGAACTCAGTGCATACGAAGATCGCTTCGACTTCGGGGTCAACGGTCTGTTGCAGCGAGCCCAAGAGATGCACTGCACCGAGATCGGTTTCAACCAGGCAGTGATTGCCAGGATCGGCGAGCTGGAGCCGAACGGGCCTTTTGGGGAAGCACTCGTCGACCGCGTGCGCGAGATCGGCCTCGGCTCGCTGGACGCGGCGCGGGGTGGTCCACTGACGCTACCCGGCGGCTAGCCGTTCGCGCGTCGCCTCGACAACGTCGCAAAGCACGTAGAAGCGGAAGTCGCTCCGCCCCGCCGGGCTGCGCTCTATGGGTATCGGGTTATCGCGAAACCATTGCAGGTAGCCCTCGTAGGCCGCATGGTCGGCGAAGTGCAGCTCGGCGATCCGGAAGAAGGTCACGGGGACGTCCATGATGGGAGTGCCAGCACTCGTCTCGCTGATAGGACGGACGATTTTGTTGAGCTCGATCTTGTCCAGGTAGGGGTTGGCCAGCAGGTCTGGATAATGGATGTCCCACAGCCAGCTCTCGTACTCCTCGGGCGTCACTCCCTCGACTATGTCGTATCCGAGGATTGCCTTGACTCTTCCCATCTCGCTCGCCTCCTCCCGCCGTATGATCGCAGAGAGGAGGCCCCCGTGCCGTATCCCATATGTGCCACTTGCGGCGTGCAGCACTCGGTTGCCGACCTCGGTTGCCGGATCTGCGAGGACGAGCGCCAATACGTCGGATGGAACGGCCAGCAATGGACATCGCTCGCCGAGATGAGCACGAGCGGGTACATCAATCGCATCGAGGAAGTCGAGACGGGGCTCTGGGGCATCGGCACCGAGCCGCGTTTCGCCATCGGACAGCGGGCCTTGCTCGTGCAGACCCCGGCAGGCAACGTGCTCTGGGACTGCATCAGCCTGATCGATGACGCCAGTGCCGCCCGAGTCGAGTCCCTCGGCGGGATCACCGCCATCTCGGCATCGCACCCCCACTTCTACGGATCCATGGTCGAATGGAGTCACGCCTTCGGCAACGCCCCGATCTACCTGCCGACAGCTGATCGGGAATGGGTATGTCGCGACGACCGTGCATACGTCTTCTATGACGACGAGGCCGAGCCGGTGCCCGGAGTCACCCTGCTTCGTTGCGGGGGCCACTTTGACGGGAGCGCCATTCTCCACTGGTCCAGCGGGGCCGGCGGGCGAGGAGCGCTGCTGACCGGCGACACGATCCAGGTAGTGCTCGACCGCCGCTATGTGAGTTTCATGCGCTCATACCCGAACCTCATTCCGATGGGCCCAGAGGCGATTTCGACGATCTTGGCGCGGATCGAGCCGCTGGATTTCGACCGGGTGTACGGCGGTTGGTGGGGCCGCAACATCCTGGAGGGAGCTCCCGCGGCGGTCACCGCTTCGGCACGTCGCTACGCCTGGTGGGCCGGGGGAGGCGAGTAGCTGGCCCCGGAATCGGCGATTAGGTCACTTCGTCGAGGTCATTTCCAGGAGCGGTGACTGAGAATTCAAGCGGACGACGTCGGTCGCGCGATGAAGCGTCCCGTCGGGGAGCCGACGACCTTGCCGTCGCTGAGGATCTGGCGGCCGCCCAAGAACGCGTGCTTGACCCGGCCGGTGAGCTGATGGCCCTCGAACGGCGTGTAGCCCTGGGTGGATTCGGACTCGGCGGCCCGCACGGTGTACGTCTCGGCGGGATCGAGGATGGCGAGATCAGCGTCGTAGCCGACTTCGATGGTGCCCTTGGAGAGCAACCCGAAGCGCTGCGCCGGGTTCCAGCACAGCAGGTCGGCGATGCGGGAATGGGACAAACCCCGTTTGGTGCCTTCGCTGAATACACCCGACAGCAGGTACTCGGTGCCGCCGAATCCGGCCTTGGCGAGAAAGATATCGTCCGGGTGCTCGGCATTCAGCTTCAGCTCCGGACGGCAGCAAGCGTGGTCGCTCACGATCCAGTCGACATTGCCTGCGAGCACCGCCTCCCACAGCGCCTCGACGTCTGCGCGGGGGCGGATCGGGGGATTCACCTTCCCGTATGCGCCGTTGGCCGTGTCGATGTCGGCGAGCAGATGACCCACCGTGACCTCACGGCGGAAGTCCACGTGGGGGTACGTGTGGGCCATCCGCACCGCGGATTCCATCGCCTTGGCCGAGCTGAGATGGAGCAGGTTGATGTTGACGCAGTCGGTTTCGTGCGCCAGATAGGCGGCGATTGCGATGGCCAGACCTTCCGAGTGGGGCGGTCGCGCCGCGCTGTAGGCAGCCAGGCCGGTGAGCTCACCGGCTTCCTCCACCATTCTCGAGTAGGCGGTCATGATCTCCGCTGTCTCGCAGTGCAGCGACAGCGAGATGTAAGGCGCCCTGTCTGGGTAGCGCTCCGCAGCGTCCTTGATGGCCCTCATGATGAATTCGAAATGGGCGAAGTCGTAGCGCTCTCCCGGCGGTGTCATCAGGAAGGAAGCCTGTTCGTCGGAGCGGCCGTGTAGCCCGTGGCCGCCGTAGAACATGAAGATCTTGAACGATGAAACCCCGAAGTCTCCGATCAGGCTCGCGATCTCGTCGCGATGGGAGGCCTCAATCGGGGCAACGTGGAATCCGTAGTCGATGTGTGAGCGTCCCTCGGTCAGGCGGCGGACCTCGGGGAAGAACTCGCTGTAGGGCCCGCCCCGATTCAGGTAGTACTGGCCCGTGCGAATGTAGCTGATGCCGGTGGTGACGCCCCCCAGGGCCGCCGCCCGGCTCTCCGAGGCGATGTCCTCGGGAAGCTGGTTGTAGATGCCGAAATGCATATGGGCGTCAACCACGCCCGGGAAAACGAGTAGGCCGGCAGCATCGAATAGGGAATCGGCCTCCACCTCATCGAGCTTGTCCGCGAGCTCGACGATCTTGCCATCTGCAATGCCGATATCGACACGAGCTGTGGGCACCCCACCGGGTCGCACAAGCTCAGCATTCTTGATGACCAAGTCGAACATCTGGAGCCCTTTCATCGCGGCATCGCCATCGTAGTTTCATGTCCTCGAGGCCAAACTGGAACATTCCCGGGAACGTGTCTTCGCTGCGTCGCCCGCTGCGTGGAGTCCCTGATGCAGGCAACCCAAGCCGAAGGGGTGAGGCACGCTGAGAGCTTACGCCGACTTCTCTACGGCAACGTGGCGGACGCTCAGCCGGTCGGTCGAGATGGGACCGGCCGGCCGTAAGACTGCGCGGGGCAGTGGCCTATCCGCAGGGGAGCGTCTCGGCCTCAGCGGCGTGCGGACGCTTGGTTGAAGGCGACCGCGGCCCGAATGAGCTCCCGCAGCGCCTTCTCGTCGATCTCTTCGCCCTCGCGGAAGTCGATAGCGCGCCGGACCTTGCCCCCGAGACTCGAGTTGAATAGGCCGGCGGGATCGGGCAGCGAGGCTCCGTTGGCGAACGTCATCTTCACCTTGCCCTTGTATGACTCGCCGGTGCAGATGATCCCGTCGTGCGACCACACCGGGACGCCCCCCGGGTTGGCTGGCTTCCTCCACTTCACCTCTTCGACCACTTCGGGATCGGCCTCCTTGATGAGGGAGCGAAGTCGCGCCAGCGTCTCACCCCGCCAGTTGCCCAGTTCCTCGATCAGCGCGTCTATCAGCTCAGCTGGAGACTCGTCGCCCGTCGACGGGCCGTCGTTCACTTTCCCGCCTCTCCGTGGTCTGCGCATAGCGACTCTCGGTACAATCTCGATCGTTCCGAGCAAGCCGCACAACAAATGACAGCAGCGTTTCTTCCCGCCAACGAGTCTATGGAGCGCGATATGCGCTCCGGCGGTTGCCGTGGCTGATTCCCGCAAGTCCGCCAAGGGCTCAGAGCCGGTCCTCCTCTCGGGGGGCAACCCGCAGATCGCCAAAGGTGACGGCGATGCCCCGGTGCAGGCCTACATCGCGGCCATGCCCGACTGGAAACGCGACGTCGGTCGCCGGCTCGACGCGCTCGTCGCGGACGCCGTGCCGGAGGTGTGCAAGGCGGTGCGGTGGAACTCGCCCTTCTACGGCATCGAGGGACAGGGCTGGTTCCTCAGCTTCCATTGCTTCACGAAGTACATCAAGGTCAGTTTCTTGAACGGCTCCTCGCTGCTCCCGGCGCCCCCCGTTGCATCGAAGCATCAGGCCGTGCGCTATCTCCATATCCACGAGGACGAGGAGATCGACGAAGCTCAATTCACTTCGTGGGTAAAGCAAGCCAGCGAACGGCCCGGCGAAGCGCTCTTCTGAGCAGGATGCTCGAGGGGCGGGGAGAGCGGTGAATCAGACGATGCGGGAACCGCTAGATGCCGGGGGACACGCCAAGGCAGCAACTGGCGCAGTAGAGCTCACCCGCGAACCAGCGGGGCCACCTTTGTTCCCAGCAGCTCGATGCTGCGCAGCACCTTGTCGTGGGGGAGGGTGCCGACGCTGACGTGCAGTTCGAAGCGGGTCACTCCGAGCACCGCCTTCCATCGGAGGATCTTGGCCGCCACTGCCTCCGGATCACCCAGTACCAGTGATCCCGCCGGCGCCCGCATGGCGTCGTATTGCTGTCGCGTCATCGGGCCCCATCCCCGCTCCCGGCCGAGGCGACTCATCGCAGCCGCGTAAGAGGGGTAGAAGTCCTCGGCTGCTTGTTCCGTGCTGTCGGCAACGTAGCCGTGGCCGTGGACCGACAGCGGCGCCTCGGCGGGGTCGTATCCGGCCTGGACAAGGGTGCGGCGGTGCAGCTCGGCCAAGGCCCGGAAGCGGTCGGGGCTGCCTCCGATGATGGCGAGGGCAACCGGCAGTCCCCGCGAGGCGGCGCGGACGATCGACTGGGGGGTGCCGCCAACCGCTACTCGAATCGGCAACGGGCGCTCGGGGCGGGGGTAGATGCCCTGGCCGCCGATGGGCGGTCGGAACCTTCCATTCCAGGTGACGTGCTCGTTGTTGCGGATCTCGAGGAGGAGGTCGAGCTTTTCCGCGAACAGCTCGTCGTAGTCCTCGAGGGCGTACCCGAACAGCGGGAACGACTCGATGAACGAGCCGCGCCCGACGAGGAGCTCGGCGCGCCCCGAAGACACCAAGTCCAGCGTGGCGTACTGCTGGAACACCCGCACCGGGTCGTCGGTGCTGAGCACCGCAACCGCCGGGAACAGCCTGATCTTCGATGTCCGTCCCGCAGCAGCCGCCAGGACGACGGCAGGCGCCGACGAGGCAAAGTCGGGACGATGGTGTTCGCCGAGGCCGTACACATCGAGGCCGACGGCCTCTGCCAGCTCGATCTCTTCGAGTACCTGGCGGAGGCGCTCGCCATGGTCGACCGGCTCATCCGAATCGTGCTCGGGAATCGTCTCCGCAAAGCTTGTTATGCCGAGTTCCATCGTGTCGTCCTCCATGGCCGACGTTATCCGACATCTGCTGACAGCGCAGCAGTGCCGGGCAGCGGTCCCACGGCTCCTGGAATGGCTCTAGGTAACCGAAGCATCGCGATGGCGACAACTACTGCGCGAGGGCAAGCAGCTTCTCTTTCCCCGCATCGCCTTCATGCCTCCCGCCGATCAGCATGATCACGGCCCAGCAGCCCCTGTAGAATCCACAACACGAGAGCCCTGTCGGATGGGGTCGTGCTTGGGTTATGCCGCCAGCGGCTCGATCGACAGCACGGCGCCAAGCTCAATTGAGTGCGTGCCGGCCGCGTGGCGTAGCAGAATCGACAGGTCGCCGTGGGGAGCCTCCAAGCCGAGATACTCGCCAACTGCGACGCCGGAGCGGGTGGTTGCCCGATAGATGGTGCCTCGCTCGAGGTGCTTTGAGGCATCGGTTGCGGTGTTGCGTAGTGTCATCAGTGTTCCTTTCAGCATGGCCGTACAGAGGTGGCACGGCCCGAGGTATGTGGGCTCCGTTGGGCCTCGGTTTCTGTCGGCCAGGCGCTGATCGCCTATAGATCGAGAATCGGCCGAAGCGGCTGCTGCCGAACGGAGGTAGCCGTTGGATTCACCGGGGAAACGAAGTTTTCGCTGGCCTCATCCCAGTGCGGCTGCGGCAAGCATAGCCGGCTGCCGTGCTAGTCAAAGCATCCACGCAGTGAGACGACACCTCCAGGGCGACGGCTCAGAGCCCATCGCGGCAACGTCGCGAGGCGTCGCTCCATTCCCGCGACCGTTCTGGACGGTGGCCGCAGGTCCCACCATGAGCCTCGAAGTGCTCCACACCGATGACTCCCGATTCGCCGACCTCGTGATCAGCGCGTATTGCCGCCACTGTTCACTGCGGATGCGTCGCGTATGCCGGGATAGCTCCATGGAGACCCCGGGTAGCCGCTTGAGCCACGCGACTAGCAGGGTGAGTGCGAGTAGCCCCGCGAGGATGCTGAGCAGGACCATCTGGTCGCACTCTGCACACACTGTTATGGCGATTGCGTCCGTGGCGCCGTGGCTAGGAGCTTGCCGAGCCGGTGGGGGGCCGGTGGCCAACTGACGGCGGTTTCAAGACGTCGATGAGCCGACCGATCTCGATGTCGCGCTCGCGCTGGTGACGCAGCGTTGCATCGTGATTGATGCTGTATCGATTGCGGCGCCCGACCCGTTGGTGGGTGAGGTATCCACCGCTTTCGAGGTCGGCGACGATGCGCTGCGCGGAACGCTCAGTGATCCCCGCAAGCTGAGCGATGTCCCGCACTCTGATGTCCGGATTCTCCGATATCGCGATGAGCACCCGAGTGTGGTTCGTCACGAAGGTCCAGGGTTTGTCGTTGCTGCCGCTCATGAGCTGTCTTCGTGGAGCAGCGTGGCCGCGTCGTGCCCCGCGATCGTACGACACCGCCGGGGCGGAGCCGACTGCCGCCGCCGTCCACCGACTGCGACCCGGCGTTTTGGCAACGCGACCGAACATATGCCCACAGGCCTGATCAACGACCACTTGGCGGGGACGTCAGCCACCTGAGGCTGCCGTATCGGCAGGGATGGTCCCGATGAGGCGACCACGGCGGTCGGTAACGGGCACCGGCCCCCCATCGAGGAAGTCCTTGAGGTCGTCGGCGGCTGTCAAGGGCTCAGTGGCCTCGACGGCCACCGGCGGCTCCATTACGTCGGCCACCGACAGGTGCCCGTCCGCTTTACGGAGCGCGCTGAGGCGCACGACACCAACCAATTGTCCGGCGTCGGCAACCGGTACGACCTCGTATCGGACAACGTCGCGAGCAGCAGCCGCGGACAGGTGAGGCCCCACTGCAACTCCCGCGGCATCAACAGTGCGGTGGAAGCAACGTCGCGGGGCGCTGCGAACGACAATCACGCCGCCCGGGGCGGCGACTTGGAGCCGGTGGCCGACTCCGAAGAACTGGCGATGCAGCCATGACCCACCGGGGGCGCCAAGGATGAGCAGCGTCGTGGGCGAGAGGACCTCGATCAGGCCCGCAACGCTCTGGCTCTCGATGACCGTGCGATCGAGCTGCGGGTGGTGTCCGGCCAGCTCGCCGAGTCGCTCCAGTGAAGGGGCTCGATCGCGATCTCCGCGGTGCACAGTGGCCAGAGCGCCGTCAACGCCCAGCGCGGCGGCGATCCGAGCTGCTACTGCAGCCGCCAGCTCCGAATGAGGCCCGCCGGCCACGGCGGCCGTGACTTCGGTGACGTTGGTGAGCGTCGTAGCCACGGGAACAGCCACGGGCACGAGGTCGAAACTCGTCATGCGGCGGGCCACCAGCAGGTCGACCCGATTGGTGAGACAACTCTCCTCGGGTTCGCCCGTGATGGCGATTGCCACCCCACCGCCCAGGACTTCCGCAAGGGGGAGGCAGCCATCGCCGCGCGTCCACGCAACCCGGTTCAGGGTCTCGTCGCCGACCTTCAATCCGCCCCGGGGCCGATACGCCGTCACCAGGCACCCTCCCATGGGTATGCGGACCGAAATCGCTGCGGATCGCCGCCTATGTGCTGCACCGCGCCCACCTCCCTTGGACACGACACAAAATACACGACAGATATGTCGTGTGCTAGCCCTCGGCGTCTTGTACCGCTCCCGCGAGCCCCTCGAGAATCGCGCTCCACCCCTCGCGGTTGCGCTCTACCCAGTCCGCCGGGACGGATTCGTCGGTCAGGATGAGCTCGCAGCCATCCTCGAGCGGTGTGATCTCGATGGTGACCACGGTCGTGGCGTCGCTGTACTCGGGCACGCCGAAGCTGAAGACGAGCCGGCGCGGCCGATCGATCTCGATGTACTCCCCGGTGTGTTCGACGTCCTCGCCATCGCGTCGCTCCACGATCGAGAAGCGGCCACCGACTCGTGGATCGATCTCGGTGCGGACCATCTCGCCGGTGGCCGTTGCGAACAGGAAGCGACGCGCCCGCTCAGGATCGAGCCATGCGTCGAACACTCGCTCGGCCGAGGCCGCAAAGCGCCGCGACACTTGGATCGTAACCGTCGTCCTCTCAATCATGTCGTGCTCCTTTCTGGCGAACAGCGACCCAGGGAGCCCGCCGACGGCCAACACCAGCCTGCGTTAGGCATCCTTGGTCTTTCTGTCGTCTCCGTCTTCGGTCCGCAGCAATGTGTCGAGAGCGTCCAGCCGTTCGGTCCAGAACCTGCGGCGTTGCTCGATCCATGCCGAGACCTCGTCGAGCGGCGCAGGATTGAACGACACTCGGTGCTCTCGCCACACTCGCCGCCGTCGCACCAGACCGGCCCTCTCGAGAACCTGGACGTGTTTTGAGATGGCGTTGAGCGACATCTCGAAGGGTTCTGCGAGATCGGTGATTCGCTCCTCCCCGCTCATCAAGCGCTCGAGAATCGCCCGCCGCGTCGAGTGGGAGAGCGCGCTCATCGTTTGATCGATGGTGTCATTCATCATTCTGGTTGAATGATATCTGACGTTACAGACTGGTCAACCCCTCTCCGGTGCTTGGTTGCGGCCGCCGTTCACGTGACGCCTTCCGACGGAGCTAGCGGCGGTGCCTGTGACAATTGATCTTTCGAGGGTGATCTGCTCAGTCGAGCACTGAAAAAGCCAGTCCGGCATGCTCGACGAGCCGATCGATGAGGAGGTCGCCGAACGCCGTCGTCGGCGTGTGGAAACCGCCCGGCGCTGCGTTGCGGTCGAGATCGAGGAACGCCACCGCCGCCTCGCCCAACATCTTCGCCGTCGATCCGTAGCCCGGGTCGCGGTCGCCGGTGACCTTGGTCTGGATGAGGTGGCCAGAGGCGGTCTCGCCGTAGAAGCGCAGGTTGAAGTAGCCGGCTTCCTGCGTCTCGGGGGAAGGTCCGGTGCCCGGCTTGGGCAGTGCCCGTCGCAGTAGCTTGCGGAACGGACCGACAGAGGCGGCGCCCATGAAGCCACCGAGGCCAGCGGCGAGGACCGATGCCTTGGTCGCGCCGAGCGGCCCCTCGCCCATCATCATGGCCTCGTCGTAGCGGAAATCCACGCCCCACGGTCGGCCGAGCAACGCATGGGTGCGATGCACAACCCTGGTGTTGATCGATGCCATCACGAACGGTCCGACCCACTGCCCCGACGCCTCGTCCCGCTGGGGGAGGGTGACGTTGGGTTGCCTAATGCCGCGCCGCATGTCGGCCGGGGCGAGGGCGTAGGGGTTGCCGAGCACTTTGCGGAGTTGCGGGTTCTGCGCCACCTCGTCCATCACGTTCATCATGCTGGCGATAGTTCCGCCGCTGGCCCCGCCCTTGAGCCCTTTGACCCGCATCGCGATCGTTCGGCAGTACTCGCCGAATCGGTCGTTGGCACGCTGCTGAGTGAACCACACGCCGAGATCGGAGGGAATCGAGTCGAATCCGCACGCGTGCACGATCCGCGCTCCGCTGGCCTGCGCGGCCTCGCTGTTGGCGTCGATCATCCGCTGCATCCAGTGCGGCTCGCCGGACAGGTCGCAGTAGTCGGTACCCGCCGCCGCAACGGCGGCGACCAGGTCGGAGCCGTACATCGCATAGGGGCCGACGGTCGAAGCGACTACGCGGGTGCGCTCGGCCAAGCTCGTCATCGAGGCCGCATCGCCGGCATCCGCAACGATGCGTTCGACATCGGCTCCCGTGTCGGCCGCGACCTGGGCGAGCTTGGAATCGCTGCGTCCGGCAATCGCCCACCGCAGCGGACCCTCGGTGCCGTGACGCGTCACGAGATGGGAACACAGGATCTGGCCGACGAAGCTCGTTGCGCCGAAGACGACGAGATCGAGCGGGCGGTCGCTATTCACGCGCCGACCCTACCTCCATTGCGAGAAGCGGGACGGGGGCCAAGGCTTCCCGAGCATCTCGCGGGACGTAGACCCTAGATGGGCTCTGCGGCGGAACTGAGTGGGTGCTCGTAGCCCCGCGGTCGCAGCCTCGTGACCGATCGACCGCGACCGAGGCGACCACCGTCATCACAGGTGACGCGGGGCTATCGAATCTCCATGAAGTCGGCCGCCACGCACGCCTCGACCATCGCCCGGACGTCGTCGTAGTGGGACGGGCCGACCGGCACCCACTTTGCCACCGCCCCGAGATCCAGGATCTTCCTGCCCTCGGGCGTGTCGGCAAAGCCGACCAACACGTCGCGCACTGTGGAGCGGAACTCATCGTCGAACCGCTTCGACACGGCCACGGGCTGGATTGTCGACGGCCCTAGCGCATCGATCACTTTGATCTCCTCACTCAGCTCCGGGCGGGCCCTCATCTCGATTGCCAGGACCTGCGAATCGATCGCCGATGCATCGACCTCGCCGGCGGCAACCATACGAATGGACTTCTCGTGAAAGCCCGTCTCGACGACCTCTGAGAAGAATCCGTTCGTCTCGCCAATCGACACCATGTGATACCGGATGATGCCGTAGCCGGATTGGGAGAGCTGCTCGTTATAGGCCCAGGAGCGACCCCGCAGGTCCAGAAACGAGTCTGCGTCGCTGTCGCGGTGCACGATGACGTCGGAGAAGTAGATCGGCCGGCCCCCGTATCTCTCTCCAACGAGAACCGGCGCCGCAATCGGCAGCGCTGGCGACACTCCCTCGCGCTCGAACATCACGTAGGGGAGGCTGCAGACAAAGCAGATGTCGTTGACGTCGTTGCGGCAGCTCTCGTAGTCCGTCTCCACTATCAGTTCAGTTGACACCCCGAGCCGCTCGCCAACAGCATCGGCGATCGCCCGATAGACGGGCAACATGTCCGGTGCCAGAAACGTCCCGAATCGGATATCGACCACGTCTCCGACCCTATCGGCACGCGCCTGCATCGGCCGGAAAGAGCTTGGGATGCGAGTTACCGACGAGCTGGGTCAGGAGGCGTGCAGCCGGGGCGGCCGCCGCCAGCCAGACACCGTCTATCCGCAGAAGAAGCTGTTGGCCGTCGGGTCATCGGTGTTGGCGTCGAGCAAGATGATGATCGACGGGTCATCGACGGCGTGGCCCTGAATACCAAGGGCGACTCCGAAGTCCAAACATTGGATATCGGCGACCGCCTCCCAGGTGGTGCCCTCGATGGTGATGCGCCCTGTGCCCGGCGCCAGGCCATCCGGACCCCCCTCGGAATCCGATCGAGCTGTTGTGTCCGGCGTGCCTCCGGCTGGGGGCTCGGTAGGGGAGGGGGCGGCCGCCGTGGTAGCTGGCGCCTGGCCGTCCCCGTCGGCGGAGGCATCATTCCCGCCGCAGCCACCAGCAAGCAAAGCCGTGACGACCGCCAGCACAGTGAACGGTGAACCCAGGGCTCGAAACACGCCCACGTCATTCCCGTCTCACTCAGCTGGCACAAACCCATAGAGCGGGTCAGCCAGACGCGGGCCGCGACACCGCTCGGCGACGATTCACTCAGCGGCACTGCGTTTCAGTCCGCCTAACCTGCCGGGGCCAACCCAACGAATGTGAGTGCCTCGATGATCTTGCTGAATCCCGGAAACCACGAACGGCCGTACCCCGACGAACGCTCCCGCCAGGTGATGCGTGAAACCATCGAGTTTTTCGAGTCGAAGGGCAAGGGACGGGTGCTGGAGGACGACCGCGCCGCCGTCTGGTATGAGGACTTCATCGACTTCGCTCGGGACCATCGCATCTTTGCAACGATGTGCACCCCGGCCGGCTATGGCGCCGCCGACGCCCGTTGGGACACATGGCGGATTTGTGAGTTCGGGGAGATTCTTGGGTTCTATGGCCTGCCGTATTGGTACACGTGGCAGGTCACCGTTCTCGGCCTCGGTCCCATTTGGATGAGCGAGAACGAGGCGGTCAAGGCCAAGGCCGCCCAGCTCCTCGAGGATGGCGCGGTGTTCGCTTTTGGCCTTTCCGAGAAGGCTCACGGCGCCGACCTCTACTCGAGCGAGATGACGCTCACCCCCGACGGCGACGGCGGCTACCGGGCCAACGGGACCAAGTACTACATCGGTAACGCCAATGCCGCCGGCATCATCTCCACATTCGGCAAGCTCGCCGACACGGGCGAGTACTGCTTCTTTGCCGTCGACCGTAACCGCCCCGGCTTCACGTGCATACAGAACGTGGTGCACAGCCAGAACTACGTTGCCGAGTTCGAGCTGGCCGACTACCCGGTCACCGAGGCAGACATACTGGTGCGGGGCGACGCCGCCTGGGACGCCGCTCTCAACACGGTCAATATCGGCAAATTCAACCTGGGCTGGGCCTCGATCGGCATCTGCACCCACGCCTTCTACGAGGCTATCCACCACGCCGCCCACCGCCACCTTTACGGGATGGCGGTGACCGACTTCCCTCACGCTCGGGCGCTGTTCACCGACGCTCATGCCCGCCTCGTCGCCATGAAGCTGGTGTCGCTGCGGGCCGCCGACTATATGCGAGCCGCGTCACCCGACGATCGCCGCTACCTGCTCTACAACCCGGTGGTCAAGATGAAGGTGACCACCCAGGGCGAGGACGTCATCAACCACCTGTGGGACGTGATCGCTGCCAAGGGCTTCGAGAAGGACACGTACTTCTCGATGGCGGCCCGCGACATCCGGGCCCTTCCCAAGCTGGAAGGCACGGTGCACGTGAACATCGCCCTCATCCTGAAGTTCATGCGCAACTACTTCTTCGCCCCAGCCGAGCTGCCGCCCGTGGCGCGTCGCGACGAAGCCCGCAACGACGACTTCCTGTTCGATCAGGGACCTACCCGAGGGCTGAGCAAGATCCGCTTTCACGACTACGCCGCGGTCTTCTCCCGGTTCGATCTGCCGAATGTGGCCGTGTTCTGCGACCAGATCGATGTGCTGAAGCAGATGCTGGTGGCAGCGACGCCGGACGGGCCGCAGACCACCGACACCGACTTCCTGCTTGCTCTCGGCGAGCTGTTCACGCTGGTGGTCTACGCCCAGCTCTTCCTGGAGAACGCCGAGATCTACGACGTCGAGCCGGAGCTGATCGACCAGGTGTTCGACGTGTTCGTCAGGGATTTCGCTCGCTTCGCCACCCAGCTGCACGGCAAGCCGAGCACTACGAAGGAACAGGCGGAGTTCTGCCTGCGGATGATCCGCCGTCCCGCCGACGACGCCGGCCGCGCCGCCAAAGTGTGGGACAACCACGTGTACGTCCTCCGTGACGCCTACGAGATGCGCCCGTAGGCGGCTCGGCACGGCGCCGCAGGGGGAGCCGGGGCACCGGCCCCGAGTCGACCAGGCTGGCTACCCCGATGTGCTGTGAAGCGACCCTCTCCGCGTCTGTTTGTATGGGGCCATGACGCCTGAAGAATTCCGTGCTGCGGCGCATGAGCTGATGGACTGGATCACTGCCCGGCGGATGAGCGTCGAAGAGCGCTCGGTATGGCCCGATGTCAAACCCGGCGACATCGCAGCGCTCCTGCCATCCGCACCGCCGACCGGCGGAGACTCGGCAACCGAGGTGCTGGCCGATCTGGAATCAATCGTCGCGCCCGGAATCACCGAGGTGCAACATCCGATGCACTTCGGTTGGTTCCCGGCCAACGCCTCGCTCTCGTCCATCCTCGGCGACTTCGCCTCGTCGGGTCTGGCTTCGCTCGGCATCTCCTGGGAGTCTTCGCCCAGCCTCACCGAAGTCGAGGAGGTCGTGGTCGATTGGATGCGCCAGCTCGCCGGTCTGAGCGATCAGTGGTCGGGCGTCATTCAGGACACCGCGTCCACAGCGTGCCTGGTGGCGATGTTGGCGGCGCGCGAGCGAGCGACCGACCACGCCCAGGCAGGCTCTGGGCTGCGGGGATTCGGAAAGCGGCTCCACGTCTACACGACGGCTGAAGCCCACTCCTCGGTGCGCAAGGGGGCGCTGCTGGCCGGTTTCGCCGCCGATGACCTGCGGCTGGTGCCCATCGATCCGTGGTCGCGTGACATGAAAGCCGACCAACTCGCGGAGGTCATGGCGGCCGATGTAGCCGCCGATGGCGTACCTGCCATCGTGGTGGCGTCGCTCGGGTCGACCGGAGTAACGGCGTTCGATCCGCTTCCCGAGATCGTGGAGATCGCCGCCCGGTACGGTGCATGGGTCCACGTCGACGCGGCCATGGCCGGAGCTGCGCTGCTCCTTCCCGAGCGGCGCCAACTGTTCGCTGGGATCGACCAAGCCGATTCGCTCTCGTGGAACCCACACAAATGGATGGGCACGATCCTCGACACCTCGCTCCTCTACCTCCGGGATTCGGACCACCTGATTCGGGTGATGTCGACGAACCCGAGCTACCTGCGATCCACCGCCGACGGAGCGGCGACGCAGTTTCGGGACTGGGGCATCCCGCTGGGCCGTCGGTTTCGGGCGCTCAAACTCTGGTACCAGCTACGTATCGACGGACCGGAGGCGATTCGAGCACGCCTCCGCCGCGACCTCGACAACGCGGCCTGGTTCGCCGAAGAGATGGCCAGGCGACCCGGCTGGGAGGTGGTCGCCCCGGTTCGGCTCCAGACGATCTGCCTCCGCCATATTCCTCCACACCTCGCAACCGCGGACGAGATCAGTCACCACAACCTCGGGTGGGTACGCTCGCTCAACGCGTCCGGCCGGGCCTTCTTGACGCCTTCCCGGCTGGACGATGGGTGGATGGCACGCGTCTCCATCGGCGTGGAGTCGACGGAGCGGCGCCACCTGGAGCAACTCGTCGACCTCATGGAAGAGCACGCCAACAAGTAGGCCCGGGGAGTCGCCGAGGTACTGCCTTTCGGCTTCGTTGGCTCGAGAGGCGCCGATCGAATCACCGGCCTATAGGCATCTCTGTCCCCGGCACCTGGGTACTGGTTGCCCGGGATGGCCCAAGCTCAGTTACCTTCGTTGACGCAAGCCAAAGCCTCACCGGAGAGCAGATGGCCACTCGCTTTCTCGACAATCTCACAAGAGTCTTTGCCGCCTGCAGCCAGCCCGGGCCGTTCGTCTACGAGGTCCACACGAACTGCATCGAAAGGTTCCCCCTCAGCAGCCAACAATCACCAAGCGTCACCAAGGCGCACTGCGGAATGGGTGTTGCGGCGCCGTATTGGTGATCGGCGCCATGCTCTAAGGATCAACCGATCATCGTGGTTTTCTCCCATGTGCTTTGAGATAGATGTCGAGGCGAATGCCGTGCATCACGACGGCTGCGACTCCTCCCACCGCCGTGGCGGTCTTCAGCACCTTGGAACCGGGACGGTCGGTCGATCGTGTCGGCGAGGCGAGCGCGGCTAGGCCGCTGATCGCAGACAAACTGAAGGCAGCCGTTTCGGCGCGAAGCAACCAGCTAGGCGTGGCGCCCCCGCCGTGCGCAGCGAGCCACAGATCTCGAATCGTGAGGCCCGAGCTGAAGATGACCCAGAGCACCAATCCAACCTGTCGGTGGTCGTCGGTCAGGTACCGTCGCACCCTCCGATTGAACCACAGGCGGGACACGGCCCCCCAATCCTCGAGGTGCCGCTACAGCGCACTCGGCGATCTGGGCGTTCCTGATCGGGATTTGGTGTTCGACGTGACGAAGGCGTTCACCTCAAAGCTCGAATCTGATAATCTGATTACATGCCGGATATCACTGCCACCGACGCTGCTCGTCACTTCGCCGATCTACTCGACGGCGTCGAACACCGCGGGGAGCATTACACAATCGTTCGCCGCGGCAAGGCAGTCGCGCATCTCGAACCCGTATCCATCGGACGTGGCGCTGATGTCAAGTCGCTCCTGCGCCGGCACCGGCCCGATGCGGCGTGGTCGAAGGAACTGAACGATCTCCGAGGACTGCTGGAGATCGACGACCGGGCATGACTCTGCTCCTCCTCGACACAACATTCCTGATCGATGCCGAGCGTGGCGACGTCGCTCTCGACCAAGCCATTGACGATGACGACGACGTGGCCATTGCGGCCGTCACCGTCGCCGAGCTGCTCGTGGGCGTCAGGCTTGCCTCCGGCAAGCGACGTGATGCCCGCCAGGTCTACGTCAATGAGATCCTCGAAGGCCTCCCCATCATCGCCTACGACCGCAAGGTGGCGGTCGAACACGCCGAGCTCCTCGTCGCCGTTCGCGGCCAGGGCCGCCCACGCGGCGCACACGACCTCCTCATCGCTGCGACAGCTCGGGCTACCGACCGGGCCATCGTGACCGCCGACCAGGAGGCATTCACCGATCTTCCCGGTGTCGCTACGGCCAGTCACCGCTAGCGCACGAGGTGCCGGTCGGGGGGTCCGGCCGCCCCGTCTCCGCAGGATGAGCAGGAACGCTCCTATGGGTTCGCCCGAAGGGGGAACAACCGCCGTAGGCGGTAGCAAAGGGGGCGCAACACCACCGCACTCAGCCAGCCGGAACCTCCGGAGACTCACTGGACACCCAGCCGGTAACGGGTGCCAACGCCCAGTGGGTCCCGGCCACCGGTTTCCGGGCCGGCTGCGGTTGGGGCGCCATCGTCCGACGTGACCGGCATTCGAGGGCGCGCCCCCTTACCCGCAAGCGGGTCCCTTACCCCCTCCGGGGGAACTCACCACGCATGGGCGCAACACCACGCCGACCAGATCACTCACCCCCGATAGCGAGATCGCCCACCCCTCCAGCGCGCTATCCGGCACGATGCGCCGTCTCGCATTGCGACAACGTGCCTCGACTCGAACAGGTTGCGGCTTGTCTCGCTAGCTCACGCTCCGGGCTTGACCGCGGAGAGATCGGAGGCCTGTTCACATGTTGTCAGCTAGAACACACCCGGCGGCTCGGCGTTGAGGTGTTCCGAGCGGCGCCGGAACCGCGAGAAGATCAGCTGAGATCACGAGGCGCTGTTCCGTTGCGGATGCGCCGCCCTGAATGCGGGCCGTCGGTTGGTCCTATCTCCAGAGAACGGGAGCCCGCGCTTCTGCCCGGAGCTCTCTCCGGCCGCGGCGTGACCACGGTAGGTCTAGGCCTGCCAAGCGGACACTGCCAGGTGCCTCGGCTCGGCGCTGATCGAGCGGAAACGCACCCTGTCGCCGACGCTCACCGCGGCGGCACCGAACGCGCTCCGGCTCACGAAGTATTCGAAGCCATCATCCGTGACGATGTGGCCGAAGCCCTGGTCTTCGTGAAAGGACGCCAGGGTGCCGATGCGAGACCGCGAGGCAAACAGCGGGGTCGAACCGACGCGGCCGAGCGTGATGGCGGCGATCACGAGGCCTATGAGCAGCGCCAGGGGGATGCTCAGCATGTCTAGCTGCACGGACGTGCTGCGGGCCAGCACGATAAAGCTTCGATTGCTGACGGCGGGAGACCGCGACGCGCCTGGTGTGGCGATCTGCCGGACGGAGGAGTCGACGATGCGCTCTCGATCGCCGGGATCGATTATTCCGGCAGGCACCGTCAGCTTTATCTGCACCCGGCCGCTAGATGTGTCGAGCCCATCGCTCACGGTGTACTCGAACTCGATGCGCCCGGCAAAGGCTGCCGGCGGCTGCAGTGTGAACGACCCATCCGGCTCGAGGTCGAGCTCGCCAACGGCCGGCGGCGTTTTGAGGGTGATCGTCAGGGGATGGCCATCGGGATCGCTGTCGTTACCCATTACGCCTGGGGCCGGCACCCGCAGGATTTGCCCGCCGACCGCCTCGTAGGTGTCGTCGGAGGCAACGGGTATCCCGTTTTCGAAGCGTACCTCGACGGTCAGCGGATGGGCGGCCGTCAGGTCTCCGTCGGAGACGATGATGGTGAGCACCTCGAGGCCGGGCTCGCTGCCGGCTGTGTATGTCGCCACTTCTCCGGCGAAGGACACCTCACCTAGCCTCGCCGGCGAGGCGAGTGTGATCGAGAGTCGGTCGCCGTCGGGGTCGGCGGCGGCGAGCGTCACCGATCGTTGCTGGCCGGTGGCGACCACCAGCTCCGAAGGGCCGGACACAGTCGGGGGCCGGTTGCGGTCGGCCACCACCCACGCGAAGGTCGTGGATGCTCCGAGCGGCGGGGTGCCGGAGTCGGTAGCGGTGACCGTGACGCTATGTGGTGAGGTTGACGCTGCACTGAACGAGACGGTCCCGGTGATGCGGCCCGTCATCGTATCGATGCGGAGGCCGGCGGGAAGTCCCGACGCGGCGTACGCAAGCGTGTCGGGCGGGTTGTTTCCGTCGGACGCCGACACTGCCAGGTTGACTGCATCCCCTTCGATGGACTGCTGATCCGCAACCGGATGGATCGTTGGGGGCAGGTTCACTGGGGGCAGGTCGATCGTGATTCTTTGGGCGTCGGACAGGCTCGGCGAGCCGTCATCCGTCGCCACGACGAAGAAGGCGTAGGACGTGTCCCGCTGGGCAATGGTGGGTGTCCAGTTGAATGCCCCCGTCGCTCCCTTTATCGACGCTCCCGAGGGCACTGCGCCTGTCAGCGAGTATGTCACTTTGTCGCCGTCCGGATCGGTTGCATGGGCGGTGAAAGTCACTCGTCCATCCGCTCCGATCGTCGGCTTGGCGATGAACTCGAGGACAGGCGCGTTGTTGCCGCTGGTCACGAACCATTGGAATGAGACGGTGTCCTGCCGCTGCGGCGAACCGTCGTCGACGACCTTGGCGGTCACGGTGTACGTGCCGTCGCTGCCGGCGACCTTGCCCGTGATCCTGCTGCCGATCACCTTCAACCCGGGGGGCAGCCCCGTTGCCGAATAGGTCAACGAGTTCGCTGGCAGGTCGCTATCCGTACCCGAGAGTTGCAGCGAGATCCTGTCGCCGACGCCGCTCGTCTGGTCGGTGATCGACTCGAGTGTCGGAGCTGAATTCACCTCCGCCACGTCGATCTCGAACGTGCGAGTGTGCGTCAGCTTCGGGCTGCCGGAGTCGGTCACGCGCACTCTCACGGTGTAAGTGCCGGGCCCCTGCTGCTCGCTCGGGCTCCACGACATGGTGCCGCTCGATGCCCCGATCTGCATCCCGGCCGGGGCGGTGTCCAGCGTGAACACGAGGGTGTCGCCGAACGGAAGATCCGGATCTGAGGCAGTGGCCTGGAACGACCATGGGCTTCCTTCGTTGGTGTCGGCGTCGTTTATCGAGTCGAGCTGAGGCTTTCGATTCAGATCGACGACGGCCCACGTGAAGGTATCGGTGTCGGCGGCGAAGCCGTCGGTCACGCTCACCGTCACCGAGTAGGGCGATCCGGCGGCGGCGGCGTAGCTGAGCTTTCCGTCGATCTCGCCCGTCTCGGGATCGATGGCGATTCCGGGCGGTAGACCGGTGGCGCTAAAGCTGAGCGGGTCGTCCTCCGGGTCGGTAGCCGTGACCGCGAGCGACACAGTGTCGTTCTCGGTATCCGTACGATCTGCAAGATCGCTGGTGAAGGTCGGTGCGCCCCCGAAGGTGGCGACGATCTGGACGTTGTCGATGTGGATGGTGCCGTTGACCACGTCGCCGTACCCCAGGAATCCGATATGCGTGGTAGCGGTCAGCCAGTCGCTGATGTCGGCAGAAAACGTCTGGAAAGAGTCGTCCGCGGCGTCGAGAGCGATCGTCCCGATCGTGGTCGCCGCCGGCTTTGCGTTGCCTACTCGTATCCGGATGCCACCGTCGGCAGGAGCTCCTGACAGTGCTCGCTTGTACGAGAAGGTGAGGGTCGCCGCAACGGCACCCGATAGGTCGGCACCGCGGTAGATCCCGTAGGGAGCGATCGCAAGGCCGGGGGAGCCCATCTTCAGGCACTTGGGCTCTACGCAGTCGTTGCCACCCTTTATCCCGATCTCGTCGTCGGCCCGTGGGATCTGTTCCCAGGCGTTGGCCCAATTGGTGTCGCCGTGATTCTGTGACCACGAGCTCGTCGTGAACTCGTCCCGGAACGTTTTCGTGGTCGCCGCAGCGCCGGCGGCGGGAAGCTGCACAGCGAGGATCCCGACCAGCAGCATGATCCGGCAAGCGGCTCTCATGACGTGATCGCCTCGGCGATTACGTTGGCGAGCGGTATGCGGAGCACGAACGCGGTGCGATCCTGCACCCGTCGGTACTCGAGACTCCCGCCCATCCCCTCGGCCAGCACGTTGGCCACAGCCAGACCGAGCCCCACGCTTCCAGCGGTGAGGGGAGTTGTGCCTTCGTGGACGAAGCGTTGGAACACCCGGTCCAGCAGCTCATCGGGAATGCCGTCGCCGTGGTCGCTGACCACGACCGTGTAGATGTCGTGCTCCGGGGTGGCCCAACCGACCACGAAAACCGGAGGGGCGCCGTGCTTGAGGCCGTTGGAGACGAGGTTGCGGACGACCTGCCGGAATCTGAGCCGATCGACGAAGACGGGTACATCGTCCATATCGGCCACGATGTCGTTGCCGTGCCAGGCGAGCGGCCCGACGACCTGGGCGACTTCCTCCACCGGGGAGGAGGGCTCCGGGACGTAGGTGATGCCACGTTCGGAGTAGCCGGCCGTGACCAGAAGGTCCTCCACCATCCGGCCCAGTTCGGTGGTCTCGCGATTGATCATGGCGACGAGATCGCGGCCGGTGTCGAGATCAAGCATCCCTTCCTCTAGGAGAACCTCGGAGAATCCATAAATAGACGTCAGAGGGGTCCGCAGCTCATGCGAGATGTTGGCGATGAACTCGTCCTTTGATCGCGCGATCTCCTGCTCGGCGGCAAGGCGGGCATCCAGCTCCACCTGAGCGAAATGGACTTGGCGGCGTGATAGCGACCGGTACGCATAGACGAACGCGCCCGGCACGACGAGCGCTACAAGGAATGCCGCCCCCACTCCAGCCAGTCCCGCCACCGAGCCTTGAACCTCGAGCGACGCCATCACGGCTTCCCGCTCTGCAACCAAGGCATCCCGCATCAGCTCGAACATTGGAACGGTCTTGTCCTGCAGCAGCCGAGCCGCTGTCACCACATCCGCTGTCTCGGCGGCGGCGATGACGGCTTCGCCTCGGTCCAGCAGCGCATGCGCTGTCGGCATCAAGCCATCGCGATCGCCGATTCGTTCGACGTCGGCGACGAGCTCGGCGAGAGCCGTTCTCGCTTCATGGGTGGCGCTGGTCACCAGTTCGTCGTCGGCAAGCCCGAACTCCCGTTCTTCGGCAATGAGCAGCGCCTGCACCACAGCCTTGGCGGCAACGTCGTTGGCTCCCAACGCAGCCTCGATCGACTGGGCGCTCGAACCCTCTTGGACGGCCTGCTGGATGCCGACGGACGCGGCGAGCACGGCGGCCGCAACGATCGCAGCAACCGCCGCTGTCGCCGTCGCGGCCTTCACCGCTGTGGTGCGTTTCATCGATCGCAATGGATGCCCTTGGTCGCACGTGTGCCCTTCCCTCAATAATCGGCATTGCGTCCCAGCCACTTGAACCGCAGGGGCCGATCAGTGGTGCATGGGCTCCGGAGCCCCTCGGGGATCTGACCGAATGGGCTCGGCGACGTCGATGCCGTCGACTCGCCAGTCAGCGGTAGCGACCGCATCGCCGGCGAGCGGGGCTGCGAGGTCGGTGATGCGGGAGCGAAACAGAGCCGTGGTAGGTGTTGGTTATGTGAGCAGTGCGTTGAACGCCTCGAACGCCGCCATGACCTCTGCCGACGTGCGCCGCGCGCCGCTTTGGAGGTACTCCATGGCGCGCAGTGCTGCCTCATGGGCATCGCGGCTCGAGCCGGCGACGCAGTCCTCGACTACTCGGCAGAAGTAGTCGTGTTGGTGGGCATCGACGAATGTGTAGTGGATGCAGACGTCGGTGTGGCCGCCGATGAGGATGAGGGTGTCGGCCTTCAGCCCCTTGAGCAGAATCTCGAAGTCGGTGCCGAAGAAGCACGAGTAGCGCCGCTTGCGGACGAAGTAATCGTCCGGCCGCATGCCGAGTGCCGCCGCGACCTCCGTGCCGGGATCGCCTTCGAGCAGGTGGACGCCTTCGGCGCCGTCCAGCTCTCTGCCGAAGTCGACCAGGTCGCGCCGGTGCGCCTCTTGGAAGAACACAACGGGCACGCCACACTCGCGAGCTTTGGCGATCAGCGCGGGTGCGCGATCCATGTTCTCCTGGTAGCCGGGCATGAACGGGAGGGCATCCGGCTCTTCGCCGCTAGGAGGCCCGCCTTGGATGTCGACGACGACCAGCACCGGCTGCCCTTCGATCAGTTGCCGAGGTGCTTCCGTTGTCATCGAATTGCCCGGCTGTCCGTGTATACGCAGTTGCTGCGACGACCGCCGCCGGCCGAGCCGGCAACTCGCTTCGGAGTTGGTGATGCCCCTTCCGGCACAAATGCGAAGGCTTCTTCCGAGTGGCTCACTGTCTACTCACGATCTCCGGCATGTCCCGGTACGCATCGAGATCATGCTGATAGGTCGCATCATGCTTCGCTCCGTCGTGATCGCGCCATTCGACCGATGCCGAGAATCTCCTGTTGGAGCGGGAGCGAAAGACATTGGGGGCCGAGTCGAGGAAGACGCGGATCTCCTTGCCGGGACGGAGCATCGAGAGCCGCTTCCACAGCGGTAGTTCACTGATGACCTGGCTGCCTCCGATGCCGGTCAGTTCTCGAGAGAAACGAACGCGAACGTCGTACGCCGGCGCGGTGCCGCAATTCACCAGGACCAGCTCGAATGCTCCTGCGGTGTAGTCGAGATCGAGCAGGACTAGTGGACTCTTCATGGGAGGGGAACTCATTCCGAGAGTTGGATGCCTTCGTGGCAGATCTCGAGCGTCTCGATGGCGACCGCGGACTTGCCGGCGTCGAAGTGGGGCCCCGCCCAGCCGCACGGCCAGCCTTCACGAAACTCGAAGCGATGCACCGGTTGGCGGCTCTCATCCAGCTGGGTGATCACCCCATTTCGGCGCTCGAGTTGGCCGTCGATGACCGTCTGATACCACTCCCACAGATCGCGGTTGTCCGTCCAGCCGCGTTTCAGGACGAGGTTGGGGTAGCGAACCACGCCGGGAAGCTTGCGGACCGTGGTGTGCTCATCGCCGCCCCGATACTCGATCACATCAACGGTGCTCTCGATGCCGGACACCTCGCTGAAGCCACCGACGGTCATACCGTCGATCTCGACGAGGAAATTGAAAGCTGTGTACGGATCGTTCCGTTCAGCCGCAGCCACTTCGATGTTCTCCCTCCGTGCGCGCCCAACTTCAAGGATCAGCGTAAGCCACCGCTTCATTCCTAGCCACCGGGTGCCGGGATGGAACGCCTCGTTGCGCAGGGCCCGGAAACCGGGCGCGTCTCGCCCGTTGGCCGCCGAGGCGTTGAACGAAGATCGCCTAGGCGCGGGCCCTCAGCTCGACCCGCCGGATCTTGCCCGAGATCGTCTTGGGAAGCTCGTCGACGTACTCGATCTCCCGCGGATACTTGTATGGAGCCGTGACCGATTTCACGTGGTCCTGGATCTCGGTGGTGAGCTCGTCCGATCCGGCGTAGCCGGGCGCCAGGATGACGAACGCCTTGACGATCTGTCCCCGCACCTCGTCGGGTTTACCGACGACTGCGGCTTCGGCCACAGCCGGGTGTTCGATCAGGGCCGACTCGACTTCGAACGGTCCGATGCGATACGCCGCCGAGAGGATGACATCGTCTGCTCGCCCAACAAACCACAGGTAACCGTCCTCGTCCCGGTAGGCCCGGTCGCCCGTGTAGTACCACCCGTTACGGAACACCTCGGCCGTCCGCGCCTCATCGCGCCAATAGCCGCGGAACAGGCCAACCGGCCAGGGATCGGTCCGGACCGCGATATGGCCCTCCTCCCGATCGGCACAGGAGTTGCCGTTGTCGTCGACGACGTCGACATCCATTCCGGGAGCCGGTTTTCCCATCGACCCGGGACGCACCTCGAGGACCGGGTAGTTGGCCACCAGGCACACGGTCTCGGTCTGGCCATAGCCGTCGTACGGGACAGTTCCGGTAGCCGCTTGCCATGTCTCGATCACTTCGGGGTTGAGCGGCTCGCCGGCGCTGGTGCAATGCCGCAGTGTCGACCAGTCGTATTGGGAGAGATCCATCTGAGCAAAGGCGCGGTAGAGCGTTGGGGGCGCACAGAATGAGGTCACTCCCAACTCTCCGATCAGGCGGAGCATACGGTCGAAGTCGGGTTTGCCGACCACGTTCCACATCACGACGGTGGCGCCCATGATCCATTGTCCGAACAGCTTCCCCCACGCCGCCTTGGCCCAGCCCGTATCTGAGACCGTCCAATGCACGTCGTCTGGGCCGAGGTCGTGCCAGAACCGAGCGGTGATCTCGTGGCCCAGCGCGTAGGACCCGACGTGCTGGACCATTTTCGGGCCGCCTGTGGTGCCCGATGTGAAGTAGAGCAGCAGAGGATCCTCGGGAGACGTCGGCTCGACTTCGGCGGGCATGGCCGGCTGGGCGCTCAGCGCCGGCCCCAGCGACACCCACCCTTCCAGCTCGGGCCCGACCACAAAGCGGCTATCGATCGAGGGGCAGTCGGCCACCACCGTGTCGAGCCGCTCGGCTCCCTCCGCGTCGCACACCGCGGCGATCGCCTCGGCCCGGTTGATGCGGTACTGCTGATCCTTGGGCATCAGCTGGGTGGTCCCCGGCATCGGAACTGCCCCGATCTGGAAGCAACCCAACAGAACGGCGTACCACTCGACGGTCCGCGGCAGCTGCACGAACACCCGATCGCCTTGGCCCAAGCCGTGGGCCCGCAGCAGATGAGCGGTACGATGAGCCAGGTCGGCCAACTCAGCGTACGTGTAGCGGTTGACCGTGATGCCGTCGGATTCGACTCCCACGAGGGCAACCTTGTCCGGCGTCTCCGCCGCCCGGCGGAACATCACATCTCGGGTGAAGTTGAACTGCGCCGGCACCTCCACCCGGAAGGACGCTTTGGCCTCGACGTAGTTGGACATGTTCGCCACGGTGAGCCTTCCGTCGCCCGTTGGCCGAGAATAACCGCAGCGTCACGACGACATCGAGCCGCCGCGACAGCCGACCAATCGGATTGCAGCCAGCGATCTCCCCTTGTCAAGGTCTTCCAGTCGGGGGCCGTGACGGAGTAGCCGAGGCCGACCACGCGGCATGGCGGCGCGGTTCATGAGACTTCGAGCCACAGGAATCTCGCCCCGTGAAAGTCCGCGAAGGAGCAGGCCGGCGGTTAGCGAGTCGCTATTGGGCGCGGGCGGATTGTTGCGACGGTCGCCCACGCATGACCGATAGGCCGGCGGCGACCTGAACAGCAACGAGGAGCGCCACCCCCAGCCCCCACCACAGGCCATGATCCGTTGCAATCGACCACACCAATATGGTCGCTCCGGCCAGTCCCGATGTGCCCAGGGCCCGGCCATGGGCTATCTGAGACTTCCGATTTCAGAGCGGCACGAGGAATGCCAGCCATCCAGCGAGAACGAGGATCACTCCGGGGAGGTCCAAGATCGAAGGCCCGTGCCCCTCACTGAATGAGAACACTCGGGGAGCATCATCGGGGAGCGCGATGATTCCGACGCCTAGCACCGACAGCGAAATCCAGAGCGTGAACCCTCGAGTCACCTGCTGCCCGTTCCATGGGGCCAGAGCCGTCCGTGCTACGTGTTGCCCGCCAGCGGCTCCTGGCAGAGTGGCCTGCTCAGGCCGGAAACGTAGCTGCCCGTCGATCGATGAGAGTCGGCTGTGTCGACTCGGGAGGGACACCGGTGGGCCGGTATCTGCTGTCCTCTCACCTTGCCGAGAGGGCGGTGTCCGGTGCTAGAACGTGACCTCGACCGTCACGGCGTCCGCTACGCGTACCAGCTCGACGGTTACCGTTTCGCCGGCGCCGACTGTCGCCAGCGCTTCGTGGAGATCATCGGGGGAGGCGACTGCCGTGTCGCCAATGCGGGTGATCATGTCGCCCTCGCGGATCCCAGCGGAGGAAGCGGGGGAGTCGTCTTCCACGTGTCGCACCAGGACTCCATCGACCGGATCGAGTCCTACTGACGTTCGGAGCTTGGCCGCCACGTGGGTGGGGGCGACGCCGACGCCGAGCCGGACCCGGGCGGCGGCCTCTCCGGCGCTCAGCTTGGTGATAGCTTCATCCAGTGCCGGCCCGGACGGGATCGCCAGATAGAACCCCTCGCCGAGGCGGTTGGTGTTGACCCCCACCAGGCGGCCTTCGGGGTCGACGACGGGTCCGCCGGACGAACCGGGGAGCAAGGGCGCAGTGTGCTCGAGGGTGCCCCGGATGATCCGACCGCTTGGGCTGCGGAACGCCCGCTCGGTCCCCGACACGTAACCGGCCGTCACCCGGAGACCCCGACCGCCGGGATTGGCAAGCGCGACTACAGGAAAACCGATGCCGATCTCTTCGCCGGTGGTGCGGGCAATGGGGGCGGCACCGTTGGTGGCCACCGCAATGACGGCAAGGTCGGCGTCGAAGTCGGCGCCGACTACGGAACCTTCCGCCGAAGTGCCGTCGGAGAAACTGACCGTGACGCTCTCGGCGCTGAGGTTGTGGGCATTCGTGAGCACTCGGTCGGTTTCGATGACGACGCCGCTGCCGGCTCGCCCCCGCCGCCCGATGCCCACGACGGAACCGCCCACACTCCCGGCGAGCTCGGACAGGGTGGCCCGGATGTCTTCCAACATTGTGATCGTCCTTTCCCTGCTGGAATCCTTGGAGCTAACGTAAGTTGTCGATTGCAAGTGACTTGTTACTATACATGCCATGCGGAATGTGTCGAGCCCGTTGCGGCGCGCGGCCGATGCCGTCGGCGACAAATGGGCGCTGCTGCTGGTGGGTGCCCTGCTTGCGGGACCGGGCCGTTTCAAGGACCTGCAGTCCTCGGTTCCGGGCATCGCCAGCAACGTGCTCACCACGCGGCTGCGCCAGCTGGAGCGGTCCGGGCTGGTGGTGGCGCGCCCCTACAGCCGGCGCCCGCCCCGTGTCGAGTACCAGCTCACCGAACGAGGCCGTGAGCTCGCCGGCGCGCTGCGACTGCTGGCCGCTTGGGGCTCGTCCGATGAGGCAGGCCCGCGCCACGAGGCGTGCGGCACCCCCATGGAGGCCCGGTGGCATTGTCCAACCTGCGATCACCTGGTCGACGAGAACGAGTCGCAACTGACTTTTCTCTGAGGCAGGGGGTCTCTGAGGCAGGGGGTCTCTGAGGCAGGGGGTCTCTGAGGCAGGGGGTCTCTGAGGTCGCGAGACGCCCGCGTCAACGTCGTCGCCGCCGGGGTGAGTGTCAGGCGTCGGCCGCCACCGGGTCCGGCATGCCGAGGGCGATCACGTCCACCGCACGCACACATTCGGCCAGCCCCGCTCCCGCGTGCGTGGCGCTCATCCCGATCAGTCCACGTTGCCACTGTGTCAGCGGCATCGCATCGAGAGCGCGGTTCAAGTCGTCGGTGTGATGCGGATCCACTTCGCCGTGGAACGCGTATGTCCTGAACGCGGCTGCCGGCAGTCCGGTCACCTCGCGGAGGCGATCGATGTGGGCCGCGGACGGGGGGCTGCCCTCGAGGATGGCGATATAGCCCAGCAGCCCCACCGGGTGGTGGTGATGGATCCAGTAGTACTGGGAACCGGCAAATGCGGCGACGGCCGGCAGCGGCGTCAGCTGGAGGATCTCATCCCGGTCATAGCCGATCGCTTCCAGGTCGTCGAGGGTCCACACATCGTGGTGGCGCTCCTCTTCGATGTGCGTTTCCAGATACTGGGCCAGGGAGGTGGCGACCGGATCTGCAGGGGCACGACCCGCGGACTCCCGAAGCGCGGCCTCCATCAGGGGGACGCTGGCCCGCATGATCTGGTTGAGGAGAACGAGCACTGCCGGAAAGAGCTGCTGAAGCTCGGGGTGGTTCCACAGCTCTTCGAACGCCTGCTGCATGTCGACGCAGGTGAGCTCGATCCGGGCCCGGAGCAAGCCCGAGTTCGTCATTGATGTGATCTCCGTCACCGTGCCCACCTTCTGTCGGTCCCGGGACGGTCGTCCCGTGTCGCCTCACAGGCTACCGATCGGGTCGGCGGCGGTGCGCTCGACCGGATGTGCAAACGGCGCGACGATCGCACGGCCGGTCGGCTCGTCAGGTACGTTTTGGTATGTCGCCGCCGGCGCGACACACACGAGTTCGTTGGAGGAGGGAGCCCGGACATGAATGACTCATCGCACAGCGGGGGAATCGCACGCATGAAGGGGGAGTCGAACACCGAATGGCTGAATCGCCTGGGTGTTCTCGATCCCAGCGACATGCATGAGGACCACATAAAAGTCGTGAACGAAGAGATGACGCCTTCCGAGGTCTACGCGATCTTGCTGGCCCACACTGCGGTGAAGAATCGCATCCCCGGGGCGGTGTGGAGGCCGGACGTCAACGCTTTCGGGTTCTAGCCACACTTGGACGTCGCAACACTGCGCCGCCAGCTCTCCGGGCCAAGCCCCAAGCTGGACCGGCTGCTTCCTCGGACGCGGCCGCCCGCCGACACCTTGGCACAGGTGGAAGGCGTGCTCCGCGCCATCCCGGTCACTCGGCTGACCGACCTGACGCCGCTCGACCGGCTGCGACTGCCGGTGTTCTCGGCGGTGACCCCGCTGGCGCGCGATCTGACCACCCACTTCGGGAAGGGCCGGGACGCGGCATCTGCCCAGGCCAGTGCCGTCATGGAGGCGATTGAGCGGGCCTCGGCAGAGGCCACGCCGGCATCAACGACCACTGCCACTCTGGACGAGATGCGCGCCACCGGCTCGAGTGTGATCGATCCGTGCGAGTTCGACCTCCCCAGCGACACCGCATTCGCTCCCGGCCGCCGCATCACGTGGGTCGCGGCGTACGACCTGATCCAGGACGAGCCGGTTTGGATCCCGCGCGATCTGGCAATCAATCCGCCTGAGGAAGGTGTGCTCCGGGAGGTCGACACCAATGGGCTCGCCGCCGGCAACTCGCTGCTGGAAGCAACATTGCACGGGCTGTGCGAGGTCATCGAACGCGACGCTATCGGCCAGCTGCTGTTCGCAGCCCTTTTCGGTGGCGATGACAACGGGACGGGCACGGTACGCCTCGTCGACCCCGGCACATTGCCGGAGGCAGCCGCAGCAATCGTCACGCGCGTCGAGCGAGCCGAATGTGAGCTCGCCATTCACGACGTAACGACCGAGATCGGAGTCCCCACGTTCCGCTGCGTGATCAGCGATGTGGCGTTTCCGGTGGCAACCGGCCTTGCCGCCCGGCGCTTCCTCGGCTACGGGACGGACCCCTGCTCCGCAGTAGCTGTGATGCGATCCATCACCGAAGCGGTCCAGTCACGCGTCGGCTCGGTTCAGGGAGCCCGGGACTCGTTCAACCTGATGCCCGCCTCACGGCGGCGGGGAGCGACGGATGTCTTCCTGGGCGCCGGTGGTGCCGGGGCGAACGTCGCCATGTCCGACATCCCGTCGTTCGAGTCGGACGATCTCGGTGCCGATCTCGAGTTCGTCCTCGATCGGCTGCGGCGCGCCGGTTTCGAGCGCGCCCTGGTGGTTGATCTGACTCGTCCCGACTGGGGTGTTCCGGTGGTGCGTGTCCGGGTGCCGGGTCTCACCTCGTTTCTCGTCAACCTGCGCCGGCCCGGCTGGCGATGCCTCCGCCATCTCCTATGACTGCGCCGGCGATTCCGCCGCTCGTGTACCTGGGGCCGAGCGCGCCCCAGTCTGATGTGGCCCGGTGGCTGCCCTACGGCTTGATCCGGCCGCCCGTCACCAGGGGCGATCTCTATCGGGATCGGATGCTGCGCTATTCACTCTTCATCGTGCTCGACGGTGTCTTCCTGCAGAATCAGGCCGTTCCGCCGCGAGAAGTCGTCGATGTGCTTCGGGACGGCGCCACCATCATCGGGGCGTCCAGCATGGGGGCGCTCCGGGCAGCGGAGTGCTGGCCGGCCGGGATGATCGGTGCCGGTTCGATCTACTGGCGGTTCCGCCGCGGCGTGCTGCGGTCCGACGACGAGGTGGCGGTGGCATTCAACCCGGAGTCTCCTTTCCCGTCGCTCACCGTGTCACTGGTCAACGTGCGTCACGCCGTCCGGGCTGAAGTCAAGGCCGGGCTGGTCGGCCGAACCGAGGGCGATCGGATCGTCGCCGCGGCTGGAGGCATCTTCTACGCAGATCGCACTTGGCGAAGGATCCTCACGACAGCCGGGGCCGATCCGAGCCTCAGCGCAGCGCTGTCACGTCACGATCGAAAACGGGCCGACGCTATCCGGGCGCTGCGGTTGGCGGCATGCCTCACCGAGCGGGATCCGCAGCTGCTGCGCCAGCCGCGCGCCTCAGCCCAGCCATTCGCCACCTCAGAGACCACCCGGGAGCGGGTGTACGAGTCGTTCGAGGCGGCAAGATCCGCCCCCGCCGCGCTGGCGCTGGTGCGCTGGCTCATTGCCTCCGGCAGGGTGCGCGCCGTGCCCGGCATGACAGGAAACGGAGGAGACGACTCAGAGACCGCTGTGTGGCTGGAGCACCTTGCCGTAGGTGTGGCGGGCGGCGACACGGCAGCCGTGAGCAGCTTGCTAGGCGATCTTGCGAAATGGCACGAGATCGATGCGGCTTGGCACCGGTGTAACGCTATTCGCGCCGCCGCCGAGCTGGCCAGGGACCGCGGGTGGCGGCCCGGCGCCAGCCACAGCGACCTGGCCGGCCGCGAGATTGCTGCCGACCATGGATACACCGATTTCGGTAGTCTTATGGCAGAGCTCGGGTCCGCCCCCGGCGTGCGCAAACTGGTCGAGGAGTACCGCCACGAGCTGGCGCGGGCCAAGCGCGTCAGGGAGGTCATGTTCGCCCGGCCCGGCGTCACCCCGGTGCAGGCCCGGCACCACCCAGAGGTGTCTCCACGATGACGACGACGACGTCCCTTCCCACGGGGTCCCTGCCCACGGGCACGGTCACTCTGTTCATCTCGGACGTCGTGGGCTCGACGCTCCTGCTGCGGGCCCTTGGCGACGATTATGCCGCGGTGCTCGACCGTCATCGCCAGCTGATACACGCCGCCGTCAGTCGCCACCGTGGGCACGAGGTGAGCACTCACGGGGACGAGGTATTTGCCGCCTTCACGAGCTCACGCGACGCAGTTGAGGCCGCCGTGGCCACCCACCGAGCGGTGGCGGCTGAACAATGGGCCCACGGCGCGGAGCTGCGGGTGCGTATCGGCCTCCACGCCGGCCGACCCCGGCTCCACGAGAACAACTACGTCGGCCTCGACGTCCATCGGGCGGCACGCATCAGTGCCGCCGGCAATGGCGGCCAGGTGCTGTTGTCGAAGGAGACCGCCGAGGATCTCGAAGCGGCTGGGCTACCACCCGACGTCACCATACGCGAGATCGGATGGCACCGGCTCAAGGACCTGCGCTACCCCGAGCTGCTCTTCGATCTGGTGGTCACCGGGATGACATCCGACTTTCCGCCGCTGACGTCGTTGAGCGAGCGCCCCAACAATCTCCAAAGGCCGCAGACCGAATTCGTCGGCAGATCCGACGACCTCGCCAAGCTGGAGGAACTGCTCCTCAATGACGAGGCCCGGCTGGTCACCCTCACGGGAACCGGCGGAGCCGGCAAGACACGGCTCGCCCTGGCGGTTGGGGCGCGTCTTCTCCAATCGTTCCGTGACGGCGTGTTCCAGGTGTCGCTGACTGCGCTGCGGGACCCGCAGCTGGTGATGCCGGCGGTCGGGCAAACCCTGGGAGTCCCCGAGTTGCCCGGCATGTCGGTGCTCGAGACGCTGGAGAATCGACTGGCGACGAGCGAGATGTTGCTGATTCTCGACAACTTCGAGCAGGTATTGGCGGCGGCGCCGCAGGTAACAGAGCTGCTGGCCGGTTCTACGCGGTTGAAGGCGCTGGTGACGAGCCGGGAGGCGTTGCACGTTCGCGGCGAGCACGTGTGGCCGGTGCCGCCACTTCGCTTCCCGTCGAACGGGAACCAGCTCCCGTTGGGGGAACTCGCCCAATTCGACTCGATCGAGCTCTTCCTCACCCGGGTGCGCAATTTCAAGCCCGACTTCGAGCTGACGGCCGACAACGCAGCCGCGATCAGCGAGCTGTGCGCCCGACTCGAGGGCTTGCCGCTCGCCATCGAGCTGGCGGCGTCGCGGTTGGCCGTACTGACTCCCAAGGCGCTCCTCGACCGCCTGACGACGCGGGACGACATCCTCAGCGTGCGCCAGCAGGACGTCGATCAGCGGCACCAGACGATCACGAACATGATCGATTGGAGCTACGAGCTGCTGTCCGAGCAGGAACGCCTCTTGTTCGCCAGGCTGTCCGTGTTCGCCGGAGGCTTCACCGTGGATGCTGCCGAGCAGATGTGCACGGCAGAGGCCGGGTTCGATCCGGAGGTGCTGGAAGGGCTGCAGTCGTTGGCGAGCAAGAGCCTGCTGGTCTCCGAAACCGTCAGTGGCGAGCCTCGGCTGCGGATGCTGGAGATGATCCGGAGCTACGCCTCGCGCAAACTCGATGCGTCGCCCGACGCGGACGAGCTCAAAGAATGTCACGCCCGGCATTACACGAGCCTCGCCGAGGAGATGGCCCCAGAACTTCAGGGTCGGGGCCAAAAGGAACTGGTGGTGCGCGTGCTCGACGACGCCGACAACTTCCGCACCGCCCTGGCGTGGGGCGTCACCCAGCCGAGCGCCGACCTGACCGGCCGGCTGATGACCGCGCTGCTGTGGTTCTGGATTCCCCACGGGTGGTTCACCGAGGGCCTGTCGTGGGCGCAGCGGGCGATCGAGCAGGCGGAGAAGATCGAGTCGGAATACGAGCGGGCAGTGATTCATGACGTGGTCGGGTGGCTGAAGATATTCGCCGGCGACTACGCAGGCGCACTGCCCCACTGCCGAGAGGCTCTAGAGCTGTTCAGCAAGCTCGGCAACGAATCGGACATCGCCCGCACCAAAATGACGTTGGGTATCACGGGCGCCGTGACCGAGCAGATCGAAGAGGGCCCCGCCATGATCATGGAGGCCCTCGAGATGTACCAGGCGCAAGGGGACAATCACGGGACGGCACTCGCCCTCATCGCCCTGGGCGAAGGTGCCCGCGCCGGAGGAGATAAGGAGACGGCGGAAGAGTGTTACCTGTCCGCACTGGACTTTGTCGTGGGGATGGGCAACGTGTACTGGCAGTGCCACATGCTGCACAACCTCGCTCACTTCCGGCTTCACGACGGTAACTGGAAAGCCGCCTTCGACATGGCCGCCGAAGCGCTGCGTCTCGGCGAGGAGTATGGCTTTCCGATGATCGTCAATCTGTCCGTCGCCGCACTCGGCGGAGTAGCCGTGGCCCGCGGCGACGGCGCGCTGGCGGCCCGGCTCTTCGGGGCTACGGACAAGCAACTGTCGGACCTCGGGGCGGTCTTCGAGCCGTTGGACCTAGCGGAGCTAGAGCAAAACACGGAAGCGGCCAAGAACCTGTTGGACGCCGCCGCATTCGCCGCCGCATTCGCCGAGGGCCGTGGCTGGACGCTGGACGAAGCCATCGCCGCCGCCTCACAGCAGGCAGAGCTCTCCACTCCGGGCTGAGGTTCGCTGGCGGGCCCTGCTCAGTCGAAGGACAGCTCGCAGGTTGCCTCGAACCCGCCACCGTCCTGGGTGTCGAGCTGGGTCGTGGGGTCGTCCATCAGCCGCTGCGCGTCGGTTTTGAGGCGCGCTAGGTCGTAGAGCTGGTAGCCGGCGTGTCCCGACGCCCCATAGTTGTACCGAGTGATCCGCAGCGTGGCGAAACGATCCAGCTCGACTCGGGACAGTAACTCGACCAGATCGCCAAGCGCCTCGATCGGGATGTCGGTGACTACGTGGTCTTGGACGGCGGCGGCCAGCTCGCGGTGCCCGGCAAGGATGTCCGTGATATCGGTCTGGTCGATGAGCGATCCGATCAGGCAACGTTGGCGGTGCATCCTGGCGAAGTCCCCGGAGTGGCGTCGAATCCGCGAATAGGCCAGCGCCAGGTGGCCATCTAGATGCTGCTCTCCCTCCTCGATGACGACGTACTCGGTCCCGCCGTCCTCATGCGGATAGCTCTCATCCACGATCCTCTTGGGGACGTCGATGGTGACGCCGCCGACCGCATCGATCATGGCGACGAACCCGGCTAGATCGACCTTGGCGTAGTAGTGGATGTCGAGTCCGAAGATCAAGCCGACGGCCGCCTTGAGGGCATTGACCGACGGCTCCTGTGGGCCGGGGAACGCCTCGGGGTACCACTCACCGTTGGCCCACAGGTGGGTGATGATGTCGGGGAAGCAGTTGCAGTCCCAAAGTCCCATGCCTTCGGGAAGGGGCGCCTCGGTGAGGTTGCGGGGGATCGAGAACATGGCGGCGTCGCCGCTGTCGGGTTCGATGCTGAAGAGGATGACGGTGTCGGTGCGGGTTCCGGTGCGCCCGACCCCGGCGTCGCTGCCGAGCAGCATGATGTTGAGGCGGTCGTAGTCGTCCCAGATGCGGGGCGGAGCGGTGGTGGTCGTCGTCGGTGGCAGGGTGGTGGTTGGGGCGGTGGTGGTCGTGCGGGCCTCAGCGGTGGTCGATGGCGGATCGACCTCGGTAGGGGTTGAGGTCGTGGCGACCACGCCCACTGGTCGGGCATTGCCGGCGTTCGAGTCGGCGACACCGGTGCACGCGGCCGTCAGCAGTAGCAGGCTCATCAGCGCCACGGTTGGCCGCGCGGATTCCGGACGTGCTTTCGACATGGTCCGGCGACCCTACCGCAGCGATGGTTTCATGCAGTGAACTCCCAGAGGAAAGCTGCCGCGGTCCTTCACGACGGCCCGGGGGGTCTCGCGAGGTAGGGACTGCGGCCAGAGGCATGGAGGCAACGGTCCCTAGCAGCCCGATGCGCCGTGTGCTTTGCTTGAGAAGAGGGCAATGGCTGGATTCGACCATCGGTACCACTTACCGGCCCTCAATGCGGGGGCGCGATCGACTCGGCTGGGCACCTCTCCTCGAAACCGCGTTGGCCGGCCGGTGTGCCCGGCGCTCCCCGGCATGCCCGCCACCGATGAGGTCTCGGCAGCAAAGGAGTCGTGATGAAACAGGAGATGAACCGGCGGATCGTCGTGACCCGGCGCGGTGGGTCTGATGTCTTGCAGGTTGTGGAGGAGGCGCTCCCCAAGCCAGCGGTGGGGGAGGCTCGGGTGAAGGTGCTGGCCGCCGGCGTGTCCGCGTACGACGTCATGTCGCGCAGCATCTCGATGCCGGGCGCCCCGGCGGTACCGTTCACCCCGGGCGAGGATGTGGTGGGGTTGGTCGACGAGCTCGGCCCGGATGTGACCGCGCTCGAGCCGGGGCAGCTGGTCGCCTGCTGGACCTACGGCCGGGGCGGCGGCTATGCCGAGCATGTCTGCGCTCCGGCGGCGCACCTCGTGCCCGTTCCCCTCGGGGCCGATCCGGTGGAGGCGGTTTGCATGGTGGTGAATTACCTCACCGCCCACCTCTATCTGCACAAGACCGCGGCGGTGCGCGCCGGCGAGCGCATCCTGGTGCACGGCGCAGCCGGCGGTTTGGGGACGGCATTGCTCCAGCTGGGCGGAATAGCTGGACTCGAGATGTATGGGACCGCGTCGCGACACAACCACGACCTCGTGGCGGAGTTGGGCGCCACTCCGATCGACTATCGCACGGAAGATTTCGTTGAGCGGATTCGTGCCCTGACCGGAGATGGAGTCGATGTCGTCTTCGATCCCGTCGGCGGCGCCCGCCAGCTGTGGCGCTCGTACCGTGCCTTGCGGCCCGGTGGCCGGTTGATACCCATGGGGAGCGTCGCCACCGAGAAGTCGGGAGCTCGGGCCATTCCGCTGGGTCTGCTGGCGGTCGGGCTGATCAAGCTCATCCCCGGCGGGAGGCGAGCCCCGCTGTCGCCGAACATGATGAAGTATCCGCAGGCCCACGAGGACTGGTATCGGGAGACGCTGGCAGAGCTGCTCGAGTATCTGGCTGCCGGCAAGATCAAGCCGGTGGTGGCGGAGCGGATCCCGTTGCTGGAGGCGGCCCGGGCTCACGAGCTGCTCGAACGCGGCGGTCATGCGGGCAAGGCGGTGCTCCTCACCGACGCGGCTCTCGCGCCACCCGAGGACTGAGCCGCGTCGGTCGAAATGTGATGCTGGCGCCGGTGCCGGAGTGCGAAAAACGTCCTTACCAAGGGGCACGGAGTGCTGGGCATACACGCTTCGAGGAGAAGCAATGCTGGGGGACAGGATCGGTGAACTGACTGGTCAGATCACAGGCAGGCGCATACTCGCTCCGACGCCGACTCCGCAGGCTGAGATCTCGTTCCAAGGAGAGGGGGAGATGGCCACCTGGCGCGGCAACGGCGTTGGTGTGCCCGCCGGCGACGGGCTGGGTGCCAAGTGGCGCGGCGCCATCTACCCCTCAACGACCGCAGCCGATCGGGCCAAGCTGAACGAAACCGCGGTGGTTTACGAGTCCGAGGTCGCACCCGAAGGCGCAGTGTCGGCGATCACCTTCGCCTGGGAGTAGATGCCGTCTGACCAGCCACTGACGGGTAGCCGGCTCGGTGCAGCCGTCCACCCGTCGTTGGGTCGAGCGGCGGACCCGGCTGACGAGCGCTAGCGTGCCAACCTCACTCGAGGTGACATGCACGACGACGGCTATTTCGACGAGCGCATCGCCGCGACCTATGACGACGACCAGTCGATCTCCGCGCCGGAGGTTGTGGATCCTGTAGTCGACCTCCTCGCCCAGCTGGCAGGTGAAGGCGCTGCGTTGGAATTCGCCATCGGCACCGGACGGATCGCCGCTCCCCTCGCCCAGCAAGGAGTCTCCGTGCGTGGGATCGAACTCTCGCAAGCGATGGTGGCCCGGCTGTGGGAGAAGCCGGGCGCAGCAGGAATCAAGGTGACGATCGGCGACATGGCGACGACGCGGGTGGAGGGATCGTTCACCCTTGTCTACCTGGTGTTCAACACGATCGGAAACCTCACCACGCAGGAAGCGCAAGTGGCGTGCTTTCGGAATGCGGCGGCTCATCTCGAGCCGGGCGGGTGCTTCGTCATCGAGGTTGGTGTCCCCGATTTGCGGCGCCTACCTCCCGGGGAGAGCTTTCGAGTGTGTCAGGGGGGTGAGGACCGGTGGGGGATAGACGAGTATGACGTCGTGAACCAGGGCTTGATCTCGCATCACCTCCGGATACGCGACGGAGCGGTCAACCGTTTCTCGGTTCCCTTCCGCTACGTATGGCCCGCCGAGCTCGACCTGATGGCGCAGCTCGCCGGGTTGACATTACGCGACCGTTGGGGCGGATGGAACCATGAGCCGTTCACCGCGGAGAGCAGCATGCACGTATCCGTCTGGGAAAAGCCGCCGGCTTAGTGGTACGCATCGCGCGGAGCGTTCGATTCGTTGCTGCCACGCTTCCTGCGATCGGGCACAATGGTGCGATGTGCGACATCATCGACCGAATCGAATCCTTCGGTGTCGATTACGAGCAGCTGGCGGTTGTGCTCAAGAAGAGGCCGGGGCCCTTGCAGGGCAACCGCTCGGAAGCATCGATCAGCCTGATCGTCCTCGGTGTGGTCGAGGCGGAATGGGCCACCCGCGCCACTGGCGACCACGCGGCCACGCCTGCGTAGTATCAGGCTCGTGGGCTTCGATCGGATCTCCCCAGTCTTTCCGGTGCGCGACATCGACCTCGCCCTGGAGCACTATGGCAAGCTCGGCTTCGATGTCCGCCGCTACGAAGGGCCCGATGCCTACGGGTTCGCTGAACGCGACGGTGTCGAGTTCCACTTGGCCGAGGTCGCCGACCTGGTTCCCAGTCGCAACATGAGTGCCGTGTATGTCTATGTCGACGACGCCGACGCCCTCTACGACGAGTGGAGCAGAGCCGACATCGACGGTCGATTGATCGCGCCCCAGGACACGACCTACGGCTTGCGCGAAGGAGCCTGCCTCGACCGGGACGCCAACCTGATCCGCTTCGGTTCTCCTCGACCGCAGGTCAGATCGTGATCACAACCTTGCCGCGAGCGTGGCCCGAACCGGCCTCGTGGATGGCGGCGCCGGTGTCGGTCAGCGAGTAGGTCTTACCGACGACCGGGGTGAGCTTGCCGTCCTCGATCAGATCGACGAGGGCGAGCAGATCCTCCCTCTTCGTCAACGACAGGAACGGCCGCAGTTTCTGGCTCACGAACGGCGAGATCAGCCACGCCTTGAAGATGCGGCCGATGCTGCCGAACCAGGGCCCACCCTCACCGCTGTTGGGGATCAGCGTGCCCTTGCGAGTGAGCACTCGGCGTCGATCCGCCAACGAGTGCTTGTCGGCGATGTCGAAGATGACGTCGTAGCGCTCCGTCCCCTCCGTGAAGTCGTCTGTCGTGTAGTCGATGACATGGTCGACGCCGAGCGATCGGACCAGGTCCAGGTTCGGGGTGCTGCAGACGCCGGTGACGTCGGCCCCGAATGCCTTGGCGATCTGGACGATAAAGGTGCCGATGCCTCCCGAGGCGCCTACCACCAAGACCTTGTCGCCCGCCGAGACCTTGGCGATGTCCCGCAGTGCCTGCAGGGCGACGCACCCGGCCAGCGGTGTACCCGCAGCTTGCTCCCACGAGATGCCGGCCGGCTTGCGAACCAACTGGTCTGCGGCCGCCGCGGCGTATTCGGCAAACGTCCCAGTGCTCCACCCGAACACCTCATCGCCAACCTGGAGGTCCGTGACATCCGCGCCCACTGCGTCCACCGTGCCGGCGAGATCGGTGCCGCGGACACCATGGCGGGGTCTGCTCAGGCCGTACCCGAGCCGCATCACGTAGGGTTTGCCGGTGGTCATCGAGCGATCGGCCCAGTTGACGCCGGCAGCATGGACACGTACCAACACGTCGTACTCCTCGATCACCGGAACCGGGATGTCCTCCAAGGCGAATACCTCGTCGGGTGGGCCGTATTCATGGTGGATGGCTGCCTTCATGGCGTTCTCCTCTGTTGTGGGTCACACGGTGATGACGACTTTTGCCTTGGCGTGGCCGCCGCCTATGTAGCGCATAGCTTCAGGCACTTCGGGCAAGGTGTAGACCCGATCGATCACGGGCATGACCAGGCCGGCCTCGATCATCTCGACCAGCTCGGGGAGGTCTTCCTTCTTGCGATGCTGGTTGAGAAATACGACCTCCTGGCTCACGAAGCGTGAGTAGATGCGCATCCGAAGCATCTTGGCCAACGGTCCAAGCCACTCGTTCTGTGGCTGCCCAAACGACCCGAGGTACATCCCCTTGGGCTTGAGCGCCCGGCGGCAAGCCGAAACCGAGTGATTGCCGACGTTGTCGAGAATCAGGTCGTAGCGCTTCCCCAGACGGGTGAAGTCAGCGCGCTTGTAGTCGATGACGTGCTCGGCGCCGATCGAGCGGATCAACTCGACAGTCTCGGTACCACAGACACCGGTCACCTCTGCACCGAAGGCTTTGGCGATCTGAACTGCGAAGGTGCCAACCGCGCCCGACGCTCCATTGATCAGGACCTCGTCGCCGGGCTGTACATGGCCGTAGTCGCGCAAGCCCTGGAGCGCAGTCGTTGCGGCGAGCGGAACGGCTGCTGCCTCCTCGAAGGACAGGCTCGCCGGCTTCATCGCCAACCAGTCCTCCGACACACAGACGAACTCGGCGCACGAGGAGAGATTTAGCTGCCGGTCGTCGGCGAATTCGCCGTTGACCTCGCCGAAGACCTCGTCACCGGTACGGAACTTCGTGACGTTCTTGCCGACGGCCTCGACGCGCCCCGCCAGGTCGGCGCCAATCCCCTCGATGTTGGGTGTGCGCAACCCATAAATCACCCGCGACAGGTAAGGCTTGCCCTGCATGTACTGCCAGTCGACCCGGTTCATCGAAGCGGCGTGCACCCGCACGAGTACCTCATCATCCCCCGGCACCGGCTGAGCCACATCCTCGAGTGCGAGCACGTCGGCCGCGCCGTAGTGGTGATAGATGATCGCTTTCATGCCAGTCCCTTCCTGCCACAGCCGACGGGGACCCGAGCCGCCTTGCGTCGGCGTAGCAAACTCACTGATGGACTAGTGGAGCATGGTCTCGCGCTGCCGCTCTTCTTCGTAGTACTCCCGCCGCTTACGAGCTTCGAGGCCCCGTCCTTCGACGATGTAGGCCAGCGCGTGGAATGCCAGCGCGAAGCCCCAAAAAGCGGTGATCCACGTGGCCCAGTTGACCCCGCCGGGACCATACGCGTCCAAGAGCCACAGAAGGGCGTTGATTATGACGAACGCCCCGGTATGCCAGATCAGTCCGGTGAGGTACCTGGCCCGTCTCCGGGCAGCCTCCTCGGCTGTCTGGGAATCGGTCGCTGCCATCATGCCCTCCTTCAATCCATCACCCTCCAGTGTCCGCGGCTGTCCGGGCACCGCCCAGGGTCCTTCGGCCTGAGGGTTTCACGAAGCCCTTGTAACGGCTCGGGATCATGGCAAGACTCTGCGGCGTGAGCGCTGGTGAGTGGCGATTCAGCGTACTGACGCAGCGCGCCGCCGATTGGGTTCGGCGGCACCGCCGACTGGTCGCAGCCGGCCTGATCCTGGCGGCCGCCGGGATCGTCTTCGTGCTCGTGTGGTTTCAGCCTCAGAAGCTGTTTCTCGACGAAACCGTCGACGAAGCCTTCCCGAATGGGTCCGGTGCGGTCACCTCGTCCACCACCGCACCGCCTGGCACCGCAACAACCTCGACGCCGTCGACTACCTCCACCGATCCTGGAACCCAAGACCCGGCCGCCACGACGAGCTCCCCGACAACATCAACGACGACAACGACGGTTCCGGCCGAGCCGGTGTTGCTCACGAGCGGCAGGTTCATCGACGTAGGTCATGAAGGTAGCGGCACCGCACTGGTATTCATGCTCCCGGACGGTTCGCGGGTGTTGCGCTTCGAGGATCTGGACGTGTCCAACGGACCTGATCTCAGGGTCATCCTGTCCACCTCGCCGCTGGTCGCCGACCGCGGAGCGTATGACGAGGAGTTCTTCGATATCGGCGAGCTGAAGGGCAACCGCGGCAACCAGAACTACGACATCCCGGCCGAGGTCGACCTGGGCGCCTACACCTCGCTGGCCATCTGGTGTCGACGCTTCAACTACACATTCAACGCCGCCCCACTCACTCCGGCGGCCACCGGCTGATCAACCGCCGGTGGGCGCCGCCTCCGGGCCGGCGACTAGCTGGCTGTGACGCAGCGCCGGGCCCGCAGCAACTCCCCGACAGACCACGCCTGAAACGGACACCCGGTGGCGGCGTGGGGCGGTCAATCCGAGGCTCGCGATCATCGCCAACGCGGTGCGGGTAGCCGACCACCTCGAGGAGCGGCTCCCGGCCTGAGAGAAAGACCGCAGTCGGGGCGTCTTCGCCACCACCGGCCGAGCATCGGTATGTTTGAAGAGACGGGGAGGTTTTCATGTACAGAGCGCTCGTGATGGCGCGCTACTCCGCCGCCGGCGCCGCCGGGGTTCTCAAAGAAGGCCTGGCGGGCCGTCGCAAGATGATCGAATCCGTCGTCGAGGCCAACGACGCCCGGCTGGTCGACTTCTACGCCGTCTCGGGAGGGGAGTGGAACGTCGCCTACATCATGGAGGGTGAGTTCCGGGCAGAAGGAGAGGCCCAGAACGCAGCCAGCGCCCTGATAGCCAAAGCCGGCGGGGGGCTCGAGGACATCCGGATCTATGGCCTGACGGATGTCAGCGAAGTGGATGGCCAGCTCAGCGACGTGATGCAGAGCTACCGGCCGCCCGGCGACTAGCAGCTTCGGGCCGTCTCGAAGCCGCCGCCGACCGAGGCGGGTCTGGTCACTCCGTTCAGGCTGAGGTGACGGTGACCTCGCTTCGGCAGATTCAGACCGTCGAAGGCGGCTTCGACCGTCGTTTCGCTAGGCCTGCTCCTCGTATGGAACGAGGAGCGCTGTCTGATGTCCCGCCCACTCCAGCTGCATCTCCCAGCAGCCGGCCTCGGGTACGTCGATGATCGAGGGATAGATCTCGCCGGGACCGGAGTTCGCCTCGAACGAGTGGGCAAGCGTGGGCGCGCTGCGTTCGTGCGGTTGGGCGGTTACCACCAGATCGCTCCCCTCGCGGGGCCGATTGACGATCCATAGGATCTTGTTGCTGGGTTGGTCGGGGCCAGGTTGGCCGGCCACCATGGGGTCGGCCCACAACACTCCAAGCGCAAGCCCATCGGCGGAGATCACGTATCGGGCGTGGTCGATCCGGGCGGCGGCGGCCCAGGTCGGAAGCTCCCCCTCTTTGACTACGTCCCTACAGTCGACGCCGAGGCCATTGGTTGGGGGAGGGCTCGTTCCCGGTGGGTCGGTGGAACGCGGCGCGGCGGCTTGCGTAGCGCTTGCTGCTACCGAGAGCCCCAACCTCAATGCCAGACCGGTTAGGGCGACCAGCCGGCTGCGGTGTGCTGCCATAGACGCCTCTGCTCTGAGACGAGATGGATACACCCTCCATACACCGGCCGACCGCCTCTGGTTCCAGCCGCCGCGGAATAGAGAGGACCGCCGCAACCGGTCCGGCGGGCTCGCGAGCCGGCTAGCGGCTGCGGGCCGGCTCGAACACCTCACGCGACGAGGCGTCCCTGATCACCTCACCGAGGTTGGTGAGGTGGCGATGCGACTCGTTGGTGAGCCACTCCGGCAGCAGGTTCACGTAGAACGGGCTGCCCAGCACGCCGCTCTCGCCACCCGGCAAGCTGGATCTCCCGGTGATCCGGGTGCCGAGGCCTTGGCCCCCGACGTAGCGACGCACGGGGCCGCCGCCGAACATGAAGTCGTCGGCGTCATCGGCACGGGCGGAGTGGCTGGAGGCATCGACGACGCCGAACCCTCCGTCGGTGGCCACGCCGGGCAGATCGGGGAACGACGGCAGAAAAGCCCCTCCGGCTGGTGGCGTGTCGAACGGTGGGCCGAGCGGATGGTCGAACACGACCCGGTGCAGCCGGCCCCAGCGGTAATCGCCCTGATCGGTCGAGCCACTGAACGCGGGGGCGAACGCCGGCCCGGCCAACAGGTCGAGTCCGTCGACCAGGCTCTGGAGGATGATCAGGTCGCGCCGCTGGTCAGCGTTGGGGATCCCCGGCACTGCGAAGAAGTCGACCCCGGAGGCGCCGACGCCGCCGGTGGCGGCGTGGTTGTCCAGGAGGTTGCGCAGCGCCTTCATCGCCTCTCCGCTTCCCGGTGCGGGCAGTCCGCCAAGGGCGGCGAGCGTGGCGTCGATCGTGTTGCCGATCATCTGGCCGCGCCACACCGAGTAGATCGTGGCGGCGATGCTGGCATCGACCTCAGCGGCTGTAGGCGGGGTACGCACCCCGTCGACGTCGTCGAAGTCATAGCCCTCGGCCACGCCGGTCGGCGTGGTGTGATCCCAGCCGGCGAGCCGTTCGACCGCCTCGGCCACTCGGGGGTCTGCGGCGAGGGCGGACAGGGCCGGGTGGGCCCCCGATGCGGTGGCATTGGCGAATGCCTGGGTGACGTACGGCGTCAGCACTTGCGCATCCAGCAGCACCACATCACCCTGGATCTCCGCCATGTCGGCGCGATTGACCGGCCCAGCGGCCAGCTTGTCGGTGAGCGCATCAGTGATGCGCCCGGCGCGGGTGCCGATGGCATAGCCCGGATTGAGGTAGTAGATGCCGCCGCCGGGACGGAGCTGGTTCAGCGGATCGTTGTCGAGCGTGGTGCCAGCGGGGTCGTTGTTGGCGTTGACGAAGAAGCCGGTCGGGGGGTTGACGAGGTGAGGTAGCTCGTCCTGGGGAAGGATCTCGTAGGGGATCGCTTGGCCGGGTTGCGGCGTGGTGACCGGCAGCCATTCGTTGCCGCCGGTGCCGTTGCGGATCAGCCACGGCGGGGTGCCGGCAACGAAACCGGCCTGCAGGTCCTCCCGCAGCGGCATCTCGGCGCTTACGAAGTAGGCGATGTTGCCCTCGACGTCGGTGTAGGCCCAGTTCTGCGAGCCCACATCGAAGGTCTCGAGACCGGCACGGAAGTCGTCCAGGCTGCGCGCCATGTTCCACGTACGGAACGTCTCCGTCTCCCGAGTTCCAGAGAATCCCGTGTACTGCACGCTGAGGGCGAAGCCGGCGGCGGGATCGATTGCCACGATGGGGCCGTTGTTGCGCCGGGGCACGATGAGCACCACCGGCGGGATCGGCCCTCCGGGTGGCACCACGGCGATGTTGTCGGGCAGGCCATCGAGCTGGTTGGCGCGAAACTCGACGGGGATGGGGATGATCGGCTCCGGGTTGCCCTGGTACATCGTGCTCAGTCCGCTGGGCGATGTCGGGTCGGGTACGACCTGCTCCTGGTAGGTGTCGGTGACGTCCATCGGGTTGGTGGTGGCGCCCCAGGCAATCCGCCGGTTCTGACCCAAGATGACGTATGGGGCCCCGGCGAAGCTCGATCCGATCGCGTTGACGGAATCGGCGTTGCCGGCGCCCCGCACGACTAGATGGTTCTGGTAGAAGACAGCCGGGGTGTCGAGCGCCAGGTGGGGATCGTTGGCCATGATGGCGCGACCGTTGGCGGTGTGGTCGCCGCTCACCGCCCACTCGTTGCTGCCCTGCGCCTCGTCGAGCTCGAGCGCCGCTTCTAGCAACGGGATGCCGTCGATGCGGTCCCGGTAGTCGGCGATCAGTCCGAGCACGGCAGGGTCGATCGCCCCGCTCGCCACGTCTGCGGCGCGGGTGTTGGCGGTGGGGGCGTTGGCGGCGGGCGCCGCCACGGTGGCGTCGGGAACGGTCGAGGCCGGATCGAAGGGGGCGCTACGGAACAGGTCTTCGGAGAACAGGGCGGCGCCGTCGAATCCGAGCGCCCCGCCGGCTCCGACGTATGTCAGGAAGATCTCGGTGAGCCCGATATCGAGGTCGAAGGACAGCGAAAAAGCGAATAGCTTGGAGATGACGGCGCTGTCCACCCCGGTCCACGGTTCAAACGTCGTCAGCTCGAGAACTCCGTACTCGGGCGGCAGCGGATGGGCCGCCACCCAGGCATTGATTCCCGCCGCGTAAGCCTCGACCTCAGCGCGCGCCGCGTCGCTCAACAGGGGGATCGACCGCTCGGCGGCGCGGCGCAAGCCCAACGTGCGCAGCTCGACGTCACTTCCCAGCGCAGCCGGACCGACGAGCTCGGCCAAGGTGCCGCTGGCGGTGCGGCGGAAGAAGTCCATCTGGAAGAGGCGGTCCTCGGCGTGGACCCAGCCCTGCATGAAGAGGAGGTCATGCATGTTGCGGGCGTAGATGTGGGGGATGCCGTCGCTATCCCGTACCACCACTGCTCGCTGTTGGAGCCCCGGTATCTCCTCCGCTTCGGGTTGGGCAACCGCCCCCGTCGGGGTCATCAAAGCCAAAACCGTTGTTGCCGCCGCCACCGATGCCAGCACTCGCCGCACTGTGCTTCCCTCCTCAGCCTCTGGAGGGGGACTCTATCGCGCGTGTCGCGGACGCGCTCGGTGGTCAGACGGCTTCAGCCGACGCGGGCGCCGTCCGGAACCGGTCGCTCCGGTGTGGCCAGTACCGGCGTGATGCCGTCCGCGTGGCCGATGTCGAGCAGCATGCCTTCGGAGGTCTCGCCGGCCATCTGCCGCGCCGCCAGATTCACCACGAAGAGAGCCTGCCGTCCCGCCACCTCTGCAGGGTCGTCGCGCTCCTGCTTGAGGCCGGCGAGAATCGACCGCGTGTGATCTCCGAAGCTCACGACCAGCTTCACCAGCTTGCGCGACCCGACAACGTTGGCGACCTCCGTGATCGTGCCCACCCGAATGTCGAGTCGCTTCAGATCCTCCACGGTTGCGAGCGGCTTGATCGGGGCCGGGTTCATGGTTCCTCCTCCGCACTGCGGCTCGGTTCCCGGTAGATGATCGACTTTGCTGCGAGGTCGTGACAACTGCATCCGCGACAGCACGCGGGGACGCCACCCGACGGTCATACTGAGCAGGTGAGCCCCAGATCTGTCCTCCGAGACCACGGTTGCGATGACGTATGAGGAGCTACTCGCCTATTGCCTCGCCAAGCCGGGTGCTTGGGAGGATCAGCCCTGGGAGGGAGATATCGTCGCCAAGGTCGACAAGAAGATCTTCGCTTTCCTCGGCGAGGACGCGGTTGGGGTGAAATGCGGGGCGAGCCGGGACGAGGCGGACGAGTGGCTCCTCCGATATCCCGACGATGCGTCGGTGATGGCTTACATCGGCAGGTCCGGCTGGAACACACTTCGCTGCAACGGGGCAATTCCTGACGAGGAGCTCTTCGAGGCCATCGACGATTCCTATCTCACCGTCGTCGGCAAACTCCCCAAGAGCCGCCGGCCGGAAGGGTGGGAGCAGGCGGGTCGCGCCGAGGGCTAGTCGATCGTGGCGGCGAGATTGATCAGGCCGGCCTTGGTGGGGGTGAATCCGCAAGCATCGAAGTAGAACGGCGCCAGATGTTCGTCGAAGTCGACATGGAGCCATTCACAACCGGCGCTTCTCGCCGCTAGTTCTGCCGTTTTGACCATCCGGGTTCCGACACCGCCGCGACGTACACCCGATGCGACAATCGTGTCCTGGATCCAGGCGTGGGCTGCTCCGTCCCAAATCACGTTGACGAACCCGACGAGCTCGTCGCTTCGCCGCGCGGTCACCCAGCCGAGGCTGTGGGCGGCAGTGAGCGATTGCCAATCCTCTGCGAGCACTTCATGTTCGAAGGCTTCCGCGTGTAGCGCCGCCAACTCTTCATTGGTGAATGTGCCGCGCCAGTGGTAGTCGATCGCCGTCATGAGGGTGATTCCGTTTCACCGGTCACGATGTGCTTCCGCCACGAGTCGGGCCCGGAAATGGCCCAGGGCGTGTTCCCGTTTCAGCCAGTCGACGATCTCGCGGAAGCCCACCAGGCCGCTGGCATCGACGGTGGCAACCCACTCGGCGACCGTCCTTCCCGTGGCGGCCTCGAGATTGCGGGCCATGGTGGCCCGTTTTTTGCTGTGGCGGTCCGAGATGTCATCCTCCCGGTCAATCAGGGTAGGAGGTTCGGGCGCAGCGTCGCCTCGAAAGCCTGCCGCCACTAGCGGGCCGGCACGTAGACCCGCCGGTCATTGATTCCCGAACAAGTCGGGACTCATGGCCCTCGGCATGAAGGAAACCAGTCCGCATACTGAGCCATAATCAGGCGATCCGAGAGAGGCTCCATGGAGCAAGTGCCCGTCAATCGCACCGCCCTGCTCTCTCGGCGAACGCGCCTGGACCTGGCTCATCGAGGCTTGGACCTGCTCGAACGCAAGCGGGACCGGCTTATGGAGGAGTTTCGTCGGGCTGCCCAGCAGGCTCTGGCCGAAGCCGGCCAACTAGACCGCACGGCGGCCGCAGGACGCCGGGCGCTGGCCGACGCCGAGATCGCCGATGGACCCGAAGCGGTGGGCTCGGCGGCCCTAGCGGCCCGGCGCGACTTGGCTTTGAGTGCGCGACCGTCCAGCGTGATGGGGGTTCGTATCGCCGACATCGAGTTCGAGGCGCTGGGGCGCCCACGCTTTGGTCGTGGTTACACAGCCGGAGGCAGCAGTCCCCACATCGACGCCGCCGCTGCCGGCTTCGAGGCAATCATCGAGCAGACGTTGCGCCTGGCGGCGCAGGAAGTTCGACTGCGGCGGCTCTCCGAGGAAATCGGCAGGACGACTCGCCGCGTGAACGCGCTCGACACCGTGATCATCCCTCGGCTTCGCCAGGAGATTGCGCGGATCGCATCCCAAATGGAGGAGCGCGAGCGCCAGGACCGGTTCCGCCTCAAGCGGTTCAAAAAGCGGAGACCTGGCTTTCGGAGCGGGGTGGCGCGATGAACGACCAAGCGATCGAGACCATCCGCCGCGCCGAACTGGAAGCCGCCCGCCGAGTCGAGGCCGCTCGGGAGCGCGCCGAGCAGGTCGTGGCCGACGCGCGAAGCGAGGCCAGCCGACTCAATAAGGAGGCCGAACAGCGCGGCCGGGCTCACGCTCAGGAGCGTTTCGACGCAGCCGAAGCCGCAGCCGACGAGGAGGCGGCCCGCATCCGCACCGACGGACACGATCAGGCCGCCCAGCTGCGGGAGTTGGCGGCACCTCACGTCGCCGATCTCGCAGAACGGCTGCTCATGGCCGTCTTGCCGCCGGCTCCGGAGTGGGAACGCTGACATGCAAGCCGCCATGACCAAAGTTCGCCTGCTCGGCCACCGGGCAACGCTCGACAGGACCCTCGCCGTGTTGCATCGTTTGGGCTGCGTTCATCTCATCGACGTGGCTCAAGACACGACGCTCACGCTGCCGCCGCTCGCCGTCGACGATGTGCATCTACAGCGGATCGAGGAGCTGCGCTTCCTGCGGACGCGTCTCGACGCCCTGCTCCAGCTCCTCGCATCGGCCCGGCCCGTTACGGTCGCTGAACCGATGCCGGTCGACCTCGACCGAATCAGCGCAGAGCTCGAGGACGAGGGCCCAAGGATCGCGGAGCTGGTTGCCCGCGTCGACGAGCTGCGAACCGAGCAAGAAACATTGCCCCGTCATCTCGAGTCGCTGCAGCGGCTGCTGCCAATGGTCCCGGACATGTCGGGACTGCAGGGTTACGAGACCACCGCCTTGCTGCTCGATGCCCGGCACAGCAGCGTGCTTGCCGAGCTCAACAATCGCTTGACGATCGAGTTGGCGGGCAACTTCGAGCTGATCTCCGACCACGTCGATCCACACACGATCGGGGCCGTCCTCATCTACCCGCGTCGCGCCGCCAAACTCGTGGAAGGCGAGTTCGGGCGCGAGCAGGTGTCGCGAGTGCGCCTCCCGGAGCAGTACGAGTCGATTCCATTTCGGCAGGCACTGAGCGCAATGCAAAGGCGCCTCGGCGAGCTGCCGGGCGAGATCGCGGCGGCGGAGGACGCGGTGGCAAACGTGGTGCGGTCCCATCCAGACTGGCCACACGCTCGGCAGGTGATCCATGGACACCTCGATCAGCTATCTGCGATCCGGCACCTGGGCGCCACTCAGCACACGTTCGTGGTGTCGGGCTGGGTACCCACAGACGAGTTCGACCGGATGTGCTCCGAAGTGGCCCGAGAGGTCGGGTCCGATGTCGTCGTCGACGAGGTCGTGCCCGGACCAGGGGAGAGTCCTCCGGTGCAACTGCGTAATCCGGCGGTCGCGAGGCCATTCGAGTCGTTCGTGCGGCTGTTGGACGTTCCCGACGCCAATACATTCGACCCGTCCCTGCTGATGGCTGTGTTCCTTCCGCTCTTCTTCGGCATGATGCTCGGTGACATCGCGTACGGGTTGGTGCTGGTGGCGATCGTGCTACTCGTCAAGCGTCGGTTCACGGCTCCGGGCTTCTTGCGGGACCTCACCCGCATACTCCTGCTCGGCGGGCTGTGGACCATCGTTTGGGGGGTTATCTACGGTGAGTTTCTTGGGGACCTCGGGCATCGGCTCGGTTTGGAACCGATCTGGATCAACCGCGAAGAGGCGGTCGAGAGCCTGCTCGTTTTCGCTATTGCCATCGGTGCCGCCCACGTCACCCTGGGCCTCGTGCTCGGCGTGCTCCAGGCGCGTCGCAGCCGAGATCGTCGCAAACTCGGTGAGCGGGCGGGATTGCTGGTGTCTCTCATTGCCTTGTTTGCCGTCGCCGGCGTCGCCGTGGGCCGACTGCCGGAGGGTCTCATGACTCCCGCTGTTGCCCTGGTGGTAGTCGGGCTCGTCGTGGTGACGTCGAGTGGCGGCGTTATGGGTCTGCTCATGGGGCCCCTCGAGTTCATCGGCGCCATCGGCAATGTGCTGTCCTATCTGCGCATCGCCGCCATAGGGCTGGCATCGGTATACCTCGCCCGGATTGCCAACGAGCTCGGGGCGGCTGCGCCGCTGTGGCTCGGCATAGCGGTGGCGGCCTTGTTTCACGCTCTCAACTTGGTGCTTGGAGTTTTCAGCCCGACCATCCAGGCGCTGCGGCTCCACTACGTGGAGTTCTTCAGCAAGTTTTTCGAAGGCGGCGGGGAGTCGTTCCAGCCATTCGGCACGAGCGATCCGGCCGCGCCCAAGTCCGCAAATCAACCCTGAGGAGGAAGCCATGGAAATCGGCCTCATCGCTATCGGAGCCGGGCTTGCAGTCGGCCTGGGCGCCTTGGCCACAGGTATCGCGCAGGCCCGCATCGGCGCCGCCGGCATCGGTGCCATCGCGGAGAACCCGGAGCTCACCGGCCGTGTAATCCTGCTGGTCGCCATTCCGGAGACGCTGGTGATCCTCGGCTTCGCAGTGGCGGCCATGGTCATCGTCTTGCTCGGCGGCTGATGGCCCTCGAGGACATCCTCGACTCGATCCGGCGCGAAGCTGAAGAACAGGCGGCCGAGATCATCGCGACCGCCGAGTCTCGCGCTGACGCACTCCTTGCAGAGGCGCGACTCGCGGCTCGCGAGCGGGAGGAAGAACTCGCCTCCAGCTTGGATGACCGGATCCGCGACCTCCGTCGTCGCCACGCCAGCCGCGCCCAGATCGACGCGGCGCGGGAACGCCGCAATGCACGTGAGGAGGTCTTCCAGGGCGCCCTCGAGCAGGTGTCGAATCGGTTGGCGCGGCTGAGGGAAGAGCCCCGCTATGAGTCCATCCTCGCTCAGCTGCTCGACGAAGCCACGGCCACGTTGCCCGATCCGACCTTGATCCGTGTCGATCCCGCCGACATCGATCTGGTGCGTCGGTTGGCTACCGAGCGCGGCCTCGCTTCGGCAGTGGAACCCATGTCGGGGAGGTGGGGAGGCGTCGAGCTCGTCGCGGACGGCAAGCAGGTCCGCAACGATCTAGCGGCCCGTCTGACGGCGGCCGACGAAGAGATGAGGCTCCTGGCCGGTGAGCTGGTGCCCGAGCTGCGGGGGGACACTCGGTGATCGGCTATGAGTATGGCAATGCGCGTCTGAGAGCTATGCGGTCGCGACTGTTGCGGGGACCAGACTTCGCCGACCTCTACGCTGCAGGCACGTTGGATCGACTCTTGGGTCGGCTGGCCGATACTTCCTATGCGCCCGACGTGGAGGCGGCGGTTGCCCGCGCCACGGGCATCCGTCGCCTCGACGAAGCGATTCGCCGCAACCTGGCGCGCACCCTGGCGGCTATGCACTCGTTCTATGCCGAAGACGCCGCCGACCGCGTCGCGGTCCTCCTCGATCGTTGGGTTCTTCACGATCTGCGCACCCTCTTTCGGGTGCCGGATGGTCCGGACGCCCCCGAGGTGTCCACACTCTTGATACCGGCCGGGCGGCTCGACGAGTCCGCCCTGGCGGCGCTGGCGGCGCTACCCGATCTCCGCAGCCGGGTCGATCTTGCCGTGTCCTGGGAGCTGCCCTCCCGGGCCACCGCCCGGCAGTTGCGAGACGCGCTGGGCGACTTCGAGCGAACCGCGAATCGCGCCGTTGTCGAGTGGGCGCTGAACGCCGGGTTTGCCGCCAAACTCGATGAGATCCTCGGCAACGAGGTTTCGCGGGGGGCCCAAGTGTTGCGGACCGAGATCGATGTGGCCAACCTCGTGACGGCTCTGCGGCTGCGGGCGGCCCGCCTTGCCGGCGAGATCGCTCCCGCCACAGACAGGTCGCCCATCGTGCCCGGCGGTACTCGAAAGATCGGCCACTGGGAAGAGTTGGCCGCCGAGGACGACTCCGAGCGCCTCGCCGCTCGCGTTGAGGAGTTGTTCCCCATGCCGGAGTGGCAGGAGGTTCTGCAGGCCTGGTCGAGCCACGGCCAGTTGACAGTACTGGCAGGCGGGCTCCAGCAGCGGCTGACCGCAGCCGCGCTCGCGGGGTTTGCGGCCGGCGATCCCCTGGGATTCGACATTCCAGTCGCTTTCACATTCGCCAAGGAGGCCGAAGTTCGTGATCTGCGTCTTGTAGGCCGCGGGATCGTGCACGGGATGGACGAGGCCGAGGTGCTCGCCCGTATCGAGACGGCCGCATGAGTAGCGGGACGGCGCTCGTCATCGTTCCTGCGGAGCTGGAAGCCGGCTACTTGCTCGCCGGGGTACGCACCATCGTCGCTGACTCCACCACCGCTGCCGAACGGGAGGTGGGCCGCCTCCTCCGTGAAGGCCTGGAGGGAGTAGTAGCGCTGTACGAGCCGTTCTTCACTGCCCTGGGGCCGCAGACGCAGCGAGACGCAGACACCTCGCTCAGCCCGGTGATCGTGCCGCTTCCGTCGGGCCTGGGTGAGGTGAGGCACGGAGCCCGGCAAGCCCGGCTGTCGGAGCTGCTGAGTCGTGCTGTCGGCTACCACATCACGTTTGGCGGGGAGGAGGACCAGTGAATGCCACTGGGGGTCGGGTTGTGCGCGTTGCCGGACCGGTGGTGGTGGCCGAGGGCCTGCAACGAGCCCGCCTCTACAACGTCGTTCGGGTCGGCCCGAGGGGACTCGTCGGCGAGATCATCCGCCTGGTTGGACCGCACGCAGTGATCCAAGTGTACGAAGAGACCGCCGGCCTCGAGGTTGGTTCCCCGGTGAACGATACCGGCCGCCCGCTCAGCGTCGAGCTGGGGCCTGGCCTGATGGGCGGGATCTTCGATGGAGTCCAACGTCCACTGTTGGCGCTCGCCGCTGGGCCGAGCGGGCCATTCGAGCAGCCTTTCGTTCAACGGGGGATCGACGTTTCGCCGCTCGACCGCGAGCGGCGCTGGTCCGTTCACTACTGCGTCGCTCCTGGAGCCGACGTAGAGGTGGGAGACGTGCTCGCCACGGTTGCCGAGACCGGGTCCATCGAGCATCGGATCCTGGTTCCGCCGGGGCGAGCCGGTCGGGTCACTGCGGTCGGCGAGGACAAAGCGACGGTCGAAGAGCCTGTTGCTTGGATCGACGAACAGCCGGTGTCGATGCTCACCAGGTGGCCGGTGCGGCAGCGCCGCCCGGTGGCCGCCCGGCTCGATCCGGTATTGCCGCTCGTCACCGGGCAACGGGTCGTCGACACCATGTTTCCCATTGCCCGTGGCGGCAGCGCCACCATTCCCGGCGGATTCGGAACCGGCAAGACGGTGCACGAGCAAACGCTCGCCCGACACGCCGACGCCGACGTCGTGGTCTTCATCGGATGCGGCGAACGGGGTAACGAGCTGGCCGAGGTACTCGAGTCGTTCCCGCAATTGACCGATCCGCAAAGCGGGGTTTCCCTGATTGAGCGGACCCTGGTCATCGCCAACACGTCGAATATGCCGGTGGCGGCGCGCGAGGCCAGCATCTACACCGGGATCACGATCGGCGAGTACTACCGCGACCAGGGATACGACGTAGCGGTGCTCGCCGACAGCACTAGTCGCTGGGGGGAGGCGTTGCGTGAGGTCTCCAGTCATCTGGAGGAGATGCCGGGGGAAGAGGGTTACCCGGCCTACCTGCCGTCCCGGCTGGCTGAGTTCTATGAACGGGCCGGGGCGGTGGTGGCTTTGGGACGGGAAGGCCGGCACGGCTCCGTATCGGTGGTGGGTGCAGTGTCGCCGCCGGGCGGCGATTTCTCCGAGCCGGTCACCCAATACAGTCTGCGCTTGGCAGGCACGTTCTGGGCTCTCGATTCGGACCTGGCGCGCCGCCGCCACTATCCCGCCATTGACTGGACGCGCAGCTATTCGCTGTACGACTTGTCTGAGTGGTTCGACTCACAGGTGGCTCCCGATTGGAGCAGCCAGCGGGCGTGGGCAATTGGCCTCCTCGGCCGCGCCAAGGAACTGGAGGACATCGTGGAGCTCCTCGGCGCCGATGTGCTCGCCCCGAGCGAACGGGTCACCTTTGCGATCGCCGAGATGCTCCGCGAGGACTACCTGCAGCAGTCCGCCTTCGATGAGATCGACGCCACGTGTCCGCTGGCGAAGCAGTACTGGATGTTGCGAGTCATCCGCCGCTTTGCTGAGGTGGCCCAACGAGCCGTTGCCGTCGAAGTGGCGTGGGAGGAGATCGTCTCCGCCGAGGTGATAGACGAGATCGCCCGCATGCGATCCTGGGCACCGGATGAAGCGCAGAGCCTCGCCGAAAGGCTGATCGATCGCATCGACATCGAGGTGGCGCCCGAATGAATCACACGATCGACCCGCAGCGCAGCCTGCAGACCGTTGAACTGCAGACCGTCCACTCCATTGCCGGCCCGCTGCTCTTCATCGATCGAGCCATCGGGGTGCGTATGGGCGAGGTGGTTGAGGTGGTCACTCCCGAGGGTGGGCTCCGGGCCGGACAGGTGCTCGAACTCGATCACGAACGTGCCGTCGTCGAGGTTTTCGCCGGGACCCACGGGCTCGATCTGGCCACTACCAGCGTTCGCCTCGGTGGCGGTGGCGCCCGTCTCGGGGTGGGTCTTGATCTGCTCGGCAGGGTCCTCGACGGAAGCGGCCATCCCATCGACGATGGGCCCCCCGTAATGCCGGAGGCTTTTTGGGACGTCAACGGGCTGCCGATCAATCCCGCGGCCCGCGTCTATCCGGCAGAGCCCATCGAGACGGGAATCGCCGCCATCGATGGCTTGAACACCTTGCTGCGGGGACAGAAGCTCCCGATATTCTCCGGGTTCGGATTGCCCGGGGAAGCACTGGCAGCCGATATCGCCACCGGAGCCCGCGTCATCGGAGCAGAATCCGAGGGCTTCGTCGTGGTGTTCGCCGCCATGGGCATCACCCGTCGCGAAGCCGGCTACTTTCGGCGGCGGCTCGAGGCCTCGGGCCAGCTGGACCGGACGGTTCTATTCCAGAACCTCGCTGACGATCCGACTATCGAGCGGCTACTCACCCCGCGAATGGCCCTCACTACTGCCGAGTTCCTGGCGTTCCGCCACGGCTTCCACGTCCTGGTGATGCTCACCGACATGACCAACTACTGCGAGGCCCTGCGGGAAGTGGCCACCGCCCGCGAGGAAATTCCCGGCCGTCGGGGGTACCCGGGCTACATGTACACGGATCTGGCGACGATCTATGAACGGGCCGGTCGCCTCCACGGACACGAGGGGTCGATCACCCAGTTGATAATCGTGTCGATGCCAGATGACGACATCACTCACCCCATTCCCGACCTCACGGGTTACATCACCGAGGGACAGATCGTCCTGTCTAGGGAGATCCATCGCAGGGGAGTCAGTCCGCCGATCGACGTCCTTCCGTCGCTGAGCCGGCTGATGAACGCCGGGATCGGGGAAGGGTCGACCAGAGCGGATCACCGCGAGGTCGCCAACCAGTTGTACGCCTTCTACGCCGAAGGTCGTGACCTGCGCAGGCTGGTCGCCATCATCGGCGAAGAGGGCCTCTCCGAGGCGGACGGCCGAGTGCTCGACTTTGCGGATGCTTTCGAGCAGCAATTCGTGTCCCAAGCGGAGCCGCGCAGCTTCGCCGAGAGTCTCGACCTCGCTTGGCGCCTGTTGGCTCCTTTCCCGGAGGGCGCACTCAAGCGGATCTCCCCGGCGACGATTGCTGCGTTCCGCCCCTGATTCGCCACGGACGTGCCGTCCGCCTGCATGTCTCCCGAGCTTCCGGTGCCGTCCGCGACACCTACGATGTTCCCATGCACCCCACGAGCGGATCTCCGTCGGACGGTGACTCGGACGACTCGGCCATAGTCATCGGGGCTGAGTTCGCCGCCGCCGTCGAGGCCGAGCGGCGCCACCAGAACCGACTCCGCGGAGCTGTCCGCTCACCACTCGAAGGCGTTCGGTACGACTTCTGGGCAGGTGATCACGACCTGCTCCGTTTCAGCGACGCCCCGGCCGACGCGGCGGTGGAAGCTGCCGTACGGCGTATGGCGGGGTCCACGGGGCACGAACGGGATCAGCTGCGTGCGGCTCTCTCCATGGACGACCTATATACGTTGATCGGTTTCGCCCGGCGCGCCGCCGTGCGGGCTTTGCGCCAGGGAAGTTCCTCTGCCGCTGCCGACGCGACGTTCGCCGCGGCGCTGGTGGACACCGCGCGGATCGATTGGCGTGACGCGCTGGTCGCTTTGGGAGTCGCGTCGTACGCGCTGCGAGCCGTTTCGCCCGAGGCCACCGCGACGTTGCGGCGCGCCCGAGATCTGGCCTTGCCGCCAACCGCGCAGTTGATCGATCGCTTCGTGGACCCCTCGGATGAAGACGCCGATCTCAGCTCCTGGGGCCTGGTGCCTGTCGAAACTCGAGACGGTTTGGGGCTGGCGGAGTGCGGCATCGAACACTACGAGCCGTCTCGGGACCTCGTCGGGCTCGCCATATCAATCGCCGATGCCATCGACGCCGACGACTACCGGGTCAGCGCGATCCGTCTCGCCGAGGACCTGGCACCGGTTTGGCTTCCCGGGGCTCCGCCGGCAGAGGCGGATCACGTGCTGAGCCGGTGCCACGGCTGTGTCACCGTCACCGCCCGACTGCGGCCCCCCACCCATCCGGAGAGCGACTCGCAGCAGCTGACCTTGTTCATCGTCGAAACGGCCGACGAGGCTGATGCGCGCCGCCTCGCCGGATGGTCGGCCACCACACCAAGTTCAATGCATCAATCACTCGGTTGGCAGGCCGGGGATCTGTTCGTGCTGCTCATCGCCAGGTCGTTCGTCTCCGGCGTTGCCGCCTATGAGTCAAGCGAGTCGCTGGACCGTTTTGACGAGCCGATCAGCGCCCACATCGCCGCCGATGGGCGCAAGTGACCTCACCACACCTCACGAGCGCGCCGCCTCCATGCAGGTGACGCCGTCCGGACCGACGGTGGCGCGATGCGGCGTCGCCGGAGGCAGGTCGAGTCGGTCACCCGGGTACAGCTCGATGTCGCCGTCGGGGGTGTGGAAGGTGATCGATCCGGCGACGCAATACAGCACCTTGTGGTACGGGTGCTGGTGGTCGCCGTAGCGGTGGCCGGGACCATTCGACCAACTGTGGGCCGCCAGGCCCGCCGCAACAAACGCCCGCGTGGCGGTTTCGTACGCATCCGCCCTGGCAGAGTCCTGGCCGGCTTCTCGGTCCCGTTGTTGTGGATGGTCATCCATAGCGGCGGCTCCGTGTACCAGGTGGGCAGCTCGAGCCTACCCTCGCCGGCGCTTGCGTAGTTTCGTCACGAGGTCTCGGTAAGCGCCGTCAACTGTCCTGAACTCCACGAGGTCGCCCGGGATCAATTTGCCGCGATCGCGGCGGGCAATGGCCGAGGTATGTACAAAGACCTCGGCCCCGTCGCCCGATCGTGCCACCAGCCCCGATGCGTTCTCGAGGTCGTAGCTGACGAGAATGCCGCTGTGCTTGGTTCCTCGTCGCAACACTGGCCCCACGCCGATGCGGCCCAGCCAGACCACGGCTCCGAGGACCAGGAGCAGCAAGAGAAACGGCCTAGACATCTGTGTCGCACTCGAGCTAACGGCTCTTGCCATCAAGATCAACGAACGGTCGATTGTGCTGTCGAGCTCGATGGAGGCCGCTGGAATGGCTCTTGCAGTGGCGATGCTGCCGACTACGGCCTGTCGGTTCGAAGATGCCGGCGGGTTCGCTACGCCCAGCACCTGCCACTGGAATTCGACGCGGGCTGCGTCGCTTCCGTCGGAGATGACGATCTCGACTGCGTAGGGCGAGCCTTCGATCCCATCGAACCCGATGATCCCGGTTATTTCGCCGGAAGTGGGATCGATGTCGAGGCCGGGCGGCAGGTTGAAGGCGGCGAATGACAGCGGCTCCGGATAGTCGTCGGGATCGGATCCGGTTATTGACAGGGCTATCGATTCGCCCGGGATCGAGCGCTGGTCGGGCGGGCGCGCCACCTGTGGCGGCACGTTGGGCCGCCCCACGGTCACCGTGATCGTTTCCGAGTCTGTCTTGGGCACTGCGCCACGATCCGTCACAGTGACGGCAAAGGCATAGGTGGTGTCATCCTGCGCCTGCGAAGGGCGCCATTGGAAGACCCCGCTGCTGGGATTGATCGCCGACCCGCGAGGAGCCTGGGAGGACAGCGAGTAAGTCAGCTCATCGCTCGGGCCGTCCTCATCCGTAGCCACCGCAACGAAAGTGAGCATCTCACCTGCTTCGACCCACTTGTCTCCAATGGGCCGTAGTACTGGGGCGAGATTGGGTCCGACTACTCGGATGCTGAACATTGCTGTGGCTGACAGCGGCGGACTGCCGTCGTCGGACACGGTGACCTGGACACCGTAGGAATCGGCAAGCGCGTCGTCCGATGGCTGCCAACTCAACTCTCCTGTCTCTGAGATCTGGGCCCCTTCGGGAAGTCCCGACACGGCGTATGACAGCTTCTGCGCTGGCAGGTCCGCGTCGTCGGCGGCGATGCTGAGATGGAAGGGCGAGCCGGCCTCGGCGTAGTACGCCTCTAGTAGGTTGAGCTGTGGCGGTTGGTTGACTTCTGCCACAACCACCCGCACCACTCGAGAGCTCGATCGGCTGGGGCTTCCAGTGTCGGTCGCGACCACGTGGAACTCATAAGTTCCCGGACCTTGCGACTCGTGAGGGATCCAAGTGAATACCCCCTGCGCGGTGATGGCCGCTCCCAGAGGAGCTCCCGACAGACCGAACCAGAACGTGTTGGCCGGAGAGTCCGGGTCGACCGCCTCGGCAGTAAACGTCGCCAGCTCCCCTTCTGCTACGCGCAGGGTGCCGATCGGATCGATTACGGGGGCGTTGTTGGCCTCGGCCACAGTGAATGTCACCGACTGCCGGTCCGAGAGGGCCGGGTCGCCGTTGTCGACGACGATCACGTCGAAGCGGAAGATTCCAGGGCCCTGCTCGTCGGTTGGAGTCCAGCTGAAAGCCCCGGTCGGCGAGATCACGGCGCCGGCGGGCGCACCTTCCAATCGATATGCGAGCAGGTTCCGGGGGAAGTCCGCGTCCGACGCGTCGGCGGTGAACGACAACTCGACTCCTTCATCACCTGATTGGTCGGCAATCGGCGCCAGGGTGGGGGCGGTGTTCTTCTCGGCAACGCTCACGGTGATGGACTGAGTATCAGCAAGCACTGGGTCGCCGGCATCGAAGACGACCACGTCGAATGTATAGGTGCCCGGTCCTTGCCTCTCGGTCGGGATCCACGTGAACACCCCATCCTGTGTCATCGCAGCTCCCGCCGGTGGGCCACCCGAGATGGCAAAGACGAGATCGGCGGCAGGTGTCTCGGCATCTACGCCGGTGGCGCGGAAGGAGACCAAGCTACCTTCGTCGCCGACTTGCTCGCTGATCGGGTTCAGCGTCGGGGGGGCATTGACCTCCCTCACCGTCAATGTGACTGTCTGGCGATCGCTGAGGCTGGGTTCTCCATCGTCGGAGACAATCACATCGAAGGCGTAAGTCCCAGGTCCTTGGCTCTCCGTAGGTGTCCATGTGAAGCTGCCGCCTGCGGTGATCGTGGCCCCGGCGGGCTGGGTTCCATCCAATCTGAAGGACAGCGTGTCGTCTTGGTCGGCATCGGTCGCGGTAGCGGTGAATTCGACTCTCGCCCCCTCGTCGATCGTGCGATCGGGTATGAAGTCGAGGACTGGTGGCAGGTTGTCGTCAGCCAGGAGCTCTATGCGCAAGTTGTCTATGTTGACGTGAGATCCGTCCTGGCTGCCAATCAGCTCGAAGCGGACGGCCGTGGATGCAGTCATCCAAGGCGAGATGTCGTGTTGCTCTACGATCGGCTGCGGATCGGTGACATCCAGTTGCCACACTGCCAGAGTGGCCCACGAGCCGGTTCCCGACGCCGAAACGCTGAGCCGAACGAACCCGGTGCCTCCCACGTGTTGATGGCGTTTGCGGTCGAATGACAGCAGTGCACGATCGGCAGCAGACAGGTCGGCGGAACGACTGACGTAAGCAGACTCGGCGCCACCGATGCCGATGACGAGGCACTTGTCGCTGACGCAGTGCGGTTCGACTCCAATCATCACCGCACCGCTCGCCGGGTCGGCGTCGTCGTTGGACTCGACCCACTCAGACTCCCACAAGAGCGAGCCATCGCTGTTTCCGTAGTCGACGACGTCGAAGCGGTCCAGGTAGTCGCCGAGGACTGCGTCGGCGCTGGCCGGGGCAGTGCTCACGAACAATGCCGCCAACACCGCGGCCAGGACCGGCGCCTTGGATCGGTTCGTGGCGGGCGCCCGGCGGCGAGTGTTACAGATCATGTCCCGACCGCACGGGGAGATCCTGGCGGCGGTGAGCTTCCAGCCAGCTCCGCAAGAAGGCGGCCTGACGAGCGCTCTCCTGCTCGATCGGGTCGATCGTCCCCTGGGTCGTGGCAGTGGACGGCTCGCTGGGCAGGCGTACGCTGAACCGGGCCCAGCCGTCGCGGTACTCGTAGCCGGCCCCGCCGCCCATGTCCTGAGCTAGCGAGCCAACCACCGACAATCCAAGGCCGACAGACCCCGCCATGATTGCGTCCCGACCGGCATGTACGTAGCGGGTGAACAACCGGGGGACTACCTCCGGAGGCACTCCGGGGCCATCGTCTTCGACGATGAGCTCCAGCATGTCGTCACGTCGGGTGCTGGTCACCCTGACGTTCGGGCCGCCATAACGTTCTGAGTTCGAAATCAGGTTGCGCAATATCTGCCGCACCCGCACCGGGTCGGCCCAGCAGGTGCCGTCGGAAATCGCCACGATGACCTTGGGACCGTCGGCTCTCCTCGTCCCGATCACTGGGGCGAGCTCCTCGCCAACGTCCACGAGTTCGTAGGTGTAGGTGAGTGCGTTTGCCTCGAGCCGAGCAGAGACCAACAGGTCCTCGACCATGCGGGTGAGCTCCGAGGACTCCTGGTTGATCAACGCGATCACATCCACGGTTGTGGAGGGATCGACCGCGCCGGTCTCCAACAACAATTCGGAGAATCCGAAGATGGTTGTCAGCGGCGTCCGCAGCTCATGCGAGATGTTCCCGATGAACTCGTCTTTGGCTCGCATCACCTCCCGCTCTGCATCCAAGCGGGCGTCGAGTTGTATCTCGGCTGTGTGCAGCTGGCGGCGGGCGGCGTATCGGTAAGCCAGCACGGCTCCCAGGGGCAGCACGAAGGCAATGAGAAAGGTGACCACGTCGCGCAATCGAGAAGCAGTCGCGCCGGTAGAGGTGAGCGCAACTTCCTTGCGCTCCCGCATGGCATTGACTCGATCCCGGAGCGCTTCGAAGTCGCCGACCCTGGCCTCTAGTCCCTGACCGGCGGCGTCGATCTGCCCGGACTCGATCAAATCGAGGACGAGTCGCCCCGCGTCCAGCACGGCAGCAGCAAGCTGGCTTGTCGCGACATCCGGGCCCGTTGTCTCGGAGAGTCGAGATAGCTCGGCTGCGAGCTCGTCCATCGTGGCGCGAGCCTCGGCGACAGCTAGGTGCAGAGTGGTGTCGTCCGCGACGCCATAGGCATGGTCCTCGGCAATCAAGACGGCCTGTCCCAATGCCTTCAGAGCCAGATCGTTGGCGCCCAAGGTTGCTTCGGCTTGACCCAACCCGATCCCGGCGTCGGCAACCTGGGTGGTCGCCTGGGTTGTGGCGATGAACAGCGCGCTGAGCGTGAGGACGACCAGCCCGGCGGCTACCGACCACTTGAAGCCGGAACGCCGCGGGTCACCCGCCCGCCGCCCTGCTCTTGCGCCCTCGTACATTCGCGTCTCTGTTCCGCAGTTCCTTTCGGGTCGTCGTCGGCAGATCTGGGGCGCGGACAAGGGCTATTTCCAAAAATGACTAACCGGGACTAATCACGCAGCGGCGGGAACAGGGCCGAGTCGCATGCCGAGCCGGCGCACCGTCGTCGTGGATGAGTCGCGGCAGTGACTATCGGAAAGATAGTCATCCTCATTCAATTCAGTGCTTCCGATGCAATTAGGGGCCAGGAAAACATTGTCGGATGTGGTGAAGAAACGGGCTAGTCGATGGGTGCACGTAGTCGCTTGAGGATCATTTTTGGTGATCCCATGCACCGATCTCGCCGGCGATGGGACCGTTCACTGACGATCACGATCGTGACCGGCCTCGTGTTGCTTCTCGTCCTCGGACTGGTCTTCTCGGTTGCCTACGGCAGCCAGCGGATCACGGCGAGCGCGGCTTCTCTCCACGACGCCGACGAGTCGCTGCGGTCGGCCACCGTCGTGCGGGCGCAGCTGGCGCTCGCCGGGCACATGGCGGCGGTCGACGAGGCGAACGGTACCAACTCGACCCGGTTCATTCAGCACTCGCTGCAGGAAGCAGAGGACGCTCGGGCGAATCTCGACCAAGGCCTCGAACTCTTGAGCGCGGCTGAGCTGCTGGATGAGTCCGGGCGAGCCGCTGCGGTTGCCTTTCAGGAGGTTGTGGCAGACACATTCGGGGCCATCGCAACCCCAGGCGAGGATCTGCGAGCGCTCCAGACCCCGCTCTCCGAGGCCTTCGATGTTCTCGTCGATGAGCTGGTCGAGGTGCGCAATGGACTGTCTGCTCGTGTCGCAGCCGCCGACCAGTTACTAGGTCAAGTCGGCAACCTGGCCCGCTTCTTGGTCGCGTTTCTGGTCCCGGCGGCCGTCATCATCATCTATCGCGAGCTGACGCGCCGCCAGCAACGGCAGGCCGAGCTGGAGACCCGGCTGGAGGCCGAGAGGCAGCTGAACCTCGCCCAAGAGCAATTCATCGCCAATGCATCTCACGAGCTGCGCACCCCGCTGACGTCGATCATGGGAATGTCGATGATGCTCGCCGAAGATCAGGAAGTTCGGCATGAGCCGCGACTGGCAGAGCTGGTCGGCTTCATCGTCGGGGAGTCGGAAGAGCTGGCCCGCATGGTCGAAGATCTGCTCACCGTGGCGCGCCTGGATGCCGGTGCTCTCACCTATTCGTTCGAAGACTTCGAGGTTGACGCGGAGTTGCAGGACATGGTCGAAGCCGCCAATCGCAACGGCGCGCACGTGAAGATCTCCGCCGAGCCGGCGATGATCAGGGCAGATCGGCTGCGATTCCGTCAGGTCGTTCGCAACCTGCTCTCCAACGCGCGCAAATACGGCGGAAGCAACATGAGAATCAGTGGCCGGGTCGACGGCCGCACCTACGTTTGCGCGGTGATCGACGACGGAGACGGAGTTCCCAGCCAGTTGATTCCCCGCCTCTTCAAGAGGTTCATCCACCAGGGCGAGGACACTGCGTCGAAAGACAGCGTCGGGCTCGGCCTTTCCATCGTGCAGTCGCTGGCGCATGGAATGGGCGGGTCGATCAGCTATGACCGGATAGAAGGGGAATCATATTTCTCGGTGCGCATGCCGTTGAAAGGGACGATCGTCAACGCTTCGTCCGATCAGCAGCATTCGCTCGACCGCGTGCCGGCGTGATCGTGCGGTACGGTCTTGTGCTATTCCGGCGCTCCACCGCCCTGGCGGTGGCATGTGCGCTGCTGCTCCTCTATGTGTTTGTGCTCAGCGACGGCGGGGCGCAAGCCAACTCGATCGTCACATATCGGGACGACTTCGCCGTCGTTGCATTCGACGGGTCCGATGGCACTGCGGATTGGACTGCAGCGCCATGGGTCGAGATCGGAGAGGCCGACGGTGCTGCTTCCGGCCGCGTCCGCGTGATCGGGTCCGCCTCGGAATGCGGCGATGGCAGCTGCTTGCGCATCGCAGGATTGATCAAGAACGAGCTGGGGGTTTCCCGCGTTGTCGACTTGGGAGGGACGAGAGCAGCCGTGGTCCGCGTTCGATACGCCACCTTGTCGACCGCTGCCGGAGCCGCCGGCGAAACGGAAACGGGACTTTTGTCAATGGTGACGGCTTCTGCGGACGGGGGCGAGACCTGGAGCGAGCTGGGAAAGCTGCCCGACGCGCCCCAGGGATCCGGTCTCGAGTTCGACCTCACCGAACTGGCTGGCCCTCAGACCCTGATCAAGGTGACGGCCGCCGGCAGCCGAGACATCTTGCTGATCGAGCACGTAGAGATCGTTGCCGACCGATCCAACGCCGCGCCGCGAGCTCGCGTCGATCGGGTTGAAGTAGCGGCCGGTGAGTCGGTGGAGATCGATGTGCTCGCCAACGATGCCGATCAGGACGGCGATCAGCTCAGCATCACCGAGCTGGGCCAGCCCCTCCACGGCGTCGCCGCCATCAGCGACGGCACCGTCGTGTACGTCCCCGCCGAAGACTATGCGGGGCGGGACCAGTTCGAGTATCGCATCGAGGATCGGTTCGGCGGGTCGGCTACCGGAACCGTCGTTGTCAGGGTATCTCGAACGCGCGATGGCGAGGCTGCGCGCCAACGCCCGGCAGTCGGCCTGGCAAGGGAGAAGCTGGCGCTGCCGATGGCGTTCGAAGAGAACCAGGGTCAAACCGACGCGACTGTGGACTACATCGCGCGGGGTCGCGGATACTCCGTATTCCTGAGTCGGGGCGATGCCCTGCTCGCGCTGGGCAAAGGCAGCAGCGGGTACGCGGTACGGATGAATCTCGTCGGTCGATCTGAGGCTCCGATCTCGCAGGGTCATGAACGTCGGCCGGGCCGGATCAACTACTTCATCGGGAACGATCCGGGGAGTTGGCAGACGGGCATCAGCACGTTCCGCGCAGTCGAGTATCAAGACGTCTATCCGGGCATCGGTCTTCGCTACTACGGCAACGACCGGCAGCTGGAGTACGACTTCATCGTCCGTCCTGGGCGTAGCCCAGCTGCCATCGGACTGACATTCGAAGGGGCAAGGTCGCTCGCTCTCACCGCTGACGGAGATCTGGAGATCGGGCTCAACCGCGGCCGGACTGCGACGTTCTCGGCGCCGTTCACCTATCAGGAGATTGCCGGAGAACGGGTAGCAGTCGCCAGCAGCTACGAGCTCGAAGGCGACATCGTCCGCTTCGCCGTCGGTGACTACAACGCCACCCTGCCGCTGATCATCGATCCCACATTGGACTACTCGACCTACCTCGGCGGAGCCGACGTCGACCAGCTGTATGACGTGATGGGTGATGCCGCCGGGGCCAGCTACGTGGTTGGCGCCGCCAAGATCGGCTACCCCACAAGTCTGGGTGCGTATCAGGAGGCGGCCGCCGGCGGGCTTGATGTCGTAGTCACCAAGGTGGCCCCCGACGGACAGTCGCTGCTCTATTCAACATTTCTCGGCGGTGGACTCGACGACGTCGGTCATGCGATTGCGGTGGACGGCTCCGGCAGTGCGTACGTGACCGGCCAGACCGGATCCGACGACTTCCCGACGTCCGCTACCCCTTTCGACGGGACGCGCGACGGCCTCGATGCGTTTGTGGCGAAGTTGTCCCCCGACGGTACGGTGCTGTCCTACTCGACCTTCCTCGGAGGAACCAACGGCGACCAAGGCGACGCGATTGCAGTTGATGGCTCGGGGAATGCCTACGTGGCCGGCTTCACGCTGTCGAGCGACTTCCCAGTTCAGAGTGCATTTGATAGCTCGTTGAGTGGCAGTTCTGACGGTTTCGTCGTCAAGGTGAACGCCGCTGGGAGCGGGCTCGTCTACTCGACCTATCTGGGTGGCAGTGGCGCCGATGAGGCCGACGGCCTCACTGTCGATGGCAGCAACCAGGCGTGGATCACCGGCTATACGGCCTCTACCGATTTTCCGACGACGGCCGACACCTACAAGTCGAGCCGCGCCGAATCGTCGCGCGACGTGTTCGTGAGCCAGCTCAACGCCGCAGGCTCGGCTGTGCTCTACGGCACGTACCTGGGCGGTACCAGCGACGACGAAGGCTACGGCCTCGACATCGACGGCTCCGGCAAGGTGTACGTCACTGGTGTTGCCCAGGCCCTGTTCCCTGCGACCGCCGGGGCCTGGGACTCGTCATTCTCGTCGGGCGATGAGATGTTCGTGGCCAAACTCGATCCTTCACTGTCCGGAGCTGCCGAGCTCGTCTATTCCGGATTCGTCGGCGATGCCGGTGCCGACCGCGGCGCCGACGTGGCCGTTGACGCTTACGGCCGGGCCCATGTGGTGGGTCATGTCAACTCGACGGGTCTGGCGACCGGCGATGGCTACGACCAGACGCAGAATGGGCAGGACGGGTTCATGGCGATCATCTCGAACGATGGCGCCACGAAGCTGTATGGAAGCTACCTGGGTGGCACCGGCACCGAGTTCGCATACGGCATCGATCTAGTCGGCAGCAAGATCCACATTGGTGGGTACACGAACTCGAACGACTTTCCCTTGCTCAACGAATACGACGCGGTCGCTGCCAGCGATGAGGGGTGGCTGGTGCGCTTCACCCCGCTCAACATTCCACCGATTGCCGTCAACGACGACCCGGCAAACGAGGTCTTCTATTCGCTGCCGCGCGGCGACACGCTGACAGTCGATGCGACGCACGGCCACGTCACCTCCTGGGGATCTGCCGGGATCGGGCCCGGTCAGTTCACCAACCCGGAGGCCGTGGCCATCGACGCATCGGGCAATGTGTTCGTCACCGACAGCAACAACCACCGCATCCAGAAGTTCGACAGCAGCGGGAACTTCATCATGGAATGGGGAAGCTCCGGAGTAGCGCCGGGCCAATTCACCAAACCGGCCGGCATCGCCGTGGACAGCGCCGGCAACGTTTACGTCGCCGACAGCAACAACGATCGCATCCAGAAGTTCGACGGCGTCGGCACTTTCATCACCGAGTGGGGCAGCTTCGGAGCGGCCGCCGGCCAGTTCAACAAGCCAGAAGGCATCACTGTTGACGGCTCATTCAATGTCTTCGTGGCGGACAGTGGCAATCACCGGGTTCAGCAATTCAGCGCTAACGGCACCTTCATCAGCGAGTGGGGCAGCTTCGGGGCCTCTCCGGGCCAGTTCTCCAAGCCGACCGGTGTCGCCGTCGCTGCATCCGGCGACGTGTATGTAGCCGACAGCAGCAACAACCGGATCCAAAAGTTCGATTCCGTTGGCACATTCCTCACGACTTGGGGGACCTTGGGATCTGGTCCCGGGCAGTTCGACAAACCCAACGACGTGGCGGTGGACGCTAAGGCGAACGTCTACGTTGTCGACACCACCAATCACCGTATCCAGAAGTTCGACGGCAGCGGCACATTCGTTGCCGAGTGGGGCAGCCTGGGTACAGGTAACGGCGAGTTCGATAGCCTCCGGGGGCTGGCCGTCGACCCTGCCGGCACTGTCTACGTAGCCGATACCAACAACAACCGAATCCAACGGTTCAGTGCGGTCGGATCGATTCTCGCCAATGATTCGGATCCCGAGTCGAATCCGATCACGGTATACGACGAGGATGGGGTCCTTCCCGGGATTCAGCCGGTCGCCGGCCCGGCCCACGGAACGCTGGCGCTGAATGCCGATGGCACGTTCACCTATACGCACGACGGATCGCTCACCACGTCGGACTCGTTCACCTATCGGGCTACGGACGGAAGCGGCCAATCCAACGTGGCGACTGTCGAGATTGCGATTACGGCGAACGGAGCATCCCCAGTATCACTGGTGGTCAACTCCACTCGTGATCTCGCCGATTTGGCGCCCGGTGACGGAACCTGCGACACGGGTGCAGTCAACACTCAGGGCGACACCGAGTGCACACTCCGCGCCGCCATTGGGGAGGCGAACTTCGCCGCCGATGCCGACACCATCAGCTTCAACATCCCCACCACCGAATCGGGCTATGCAGCTTCGCCGCTGTCGTGGACGATCGTCCCCGCTGCGCCATACCCGAATCTCGTCAACACCGTCTCTATCGATGCGACCACCCAGCCCGGGTTCTCCGGAGATCCCATCGTTCAGCTCGTGGGTAATGACCCGGGCGCGGCCGGCGCTACCGCCGCGCTCACGCTCAGGGCCAACGAGAGCTCGATCGCAGGCTTCATCGTTCACTCTTGGGCCGACGAAGGGCTCGAGATCGATGCCTCCACAGGCAAGGGCGATTCCAACACCCTGCGCAACAACTGGGTCGGCATCGACGCCAGCGAGACGTTGCTAGCGATCGGCGACGTCGGCATATTGATAACGGTCGGTGCCAATGACAACACCATCGAGTCCAACGTCGTCGGCGGTGCCACCAACTCGGGCATCGCGATCAGGAACCTGGGCACCGACAACAACACCGTGATCGGCAACTCGGTCGGGGTAGGCCCCGATGGGACATCACCGATCCCGAACGGCCTCCACGGCATCGAGCTGTACGACCAGGCCGCCAACAACCGGATAGGCGGGAGCGGCGCCGGTGAGCCGAACGTGATTGCGCACAACACCGGCGCCGGCATCGCCATCAACGCCGATTCCGGATCCGGCAACGCCTTCGTCGAGAACACGATCTACGCCAATGGCGGGCTGGGCATCGACATCGGCATCGACGGGCCTACCGCCAACGATCCAGGTGACGCAGACGTGGGCGCCAACGGCAAGCTGAACTACCCCGTGGTGACGTCGGCCGCGGAGACATCCGGCACTGTCAACCTGGACTTCGAGCTCGATGTGCCCGCCGGCGACTACAAGATCGAGGTCTTTGTCAATCCAAGCGGAGGAGACGCTTCGGGCTTTGGCGAGGGTGAGAGCTTTGTCGTGGCGCACTCGGTGGTCTCTCACCCTGGCGGACTCGCCTCGTATGGCACCAGCTTCGCCGGGGTGGCCGGCGACATTGTCACTGCGACAGCGATTGAGGACTTGGGCACATCGCTCAGCTCCACCTCCGAGTTTTCTGCGGTCTATGTAGTCACTGACGCCACTGCTCCGGTGATCACGTTGGTGGGGGTGAATCCGCAGACGATTGAGGTGGGGTCGCCGTATGTGGAGTTGGGGGCTACTGCTACGGATGACTATGACGGTGACCTGACGGGGTCGATTGTGATCGATTCGTCGGCGGTGGATACCGCGGTGGTGGGGTCCTATGTGGTGACTTATGACGTGACTGATTCGTCGGGGAATGCGGCGGTTACGGTGTCGCGGGTGGTTGAGGTGGT
>JBFIXI010000010.1:0-84961 GCA_041605955.1 Acidimicrobiia bacterium | reverse complement strand
GACGGTGACCTGACGGGGTCGATTGTGATCGATTCGTCGGCGGTGGATACCGCGGTGGTGGGGTCCTATGTGGTGACTTATGACGTGACTGATTCGTCGGGGAATGCGGCGGTTACGGTGTCGCGGGTGGTTGAGGTGGTTGATACCACGGTGCCGGTGATCACGTTGGTGGGGGTGAATCCGCAGACGATTGAGGTGGGGTCGCCGTATGTGGAGTTGGGGGCTACTGCTACGGATAACTATGACGGTGACCTGACGGGGTCGATTGTGATCGATTCGTCGGCGGTGGATACCGCGGTGGTGGGGCTCTACCCCGTCTACTACAACGTCACAGATGGCGCCGGTAACGCCGCCATCCAAGCGAACCGGACAGTGCAGGTCGTCGACACCAATGAGCCCCCTGTCATAGCTGGCGTCTCCGACTGGGCGATCTCCGAAGGCAGCGAGCTGCGCTTCGTGGTCGCCGCTTCCGACCCCGAGAATCAGACTCTCATCTACAGTCTGGTGGGGCCCCCGGTCGGTGCCACCATCGACCCGCTGTCCGGAGTGTTCAGTTGGACTCCGGCCGAGACACAGGGACCCGGAACCTACGTGATCACGCTCACGGTCACAGATAGTGGGGTGCCCAGCCTCGTCACCCCAGCGGAGTTTGTCATCACCGTTTTGGAGGTGAATCGGCCGCCCACCATCTCGCCAATCGCCGACCAGGTGAGCAACGAGGGGGAGACAGTTGGGCTGCTGGTCGGAGCCGTCGATCCGGATCTCCCCGACAATGGTCTTCTCTTCTCGGCGACTGGCCTTCCGCCTGGACTGCGGATCGACTCCCGGACGGGGCAGATTGTCGGCCAGATCACTGCGGAAGCGGCCGACACGTCCCCCTATTCGGTCAGCGTCCGGGTGCAGGACGATGGCGCTCCGTCGGCAGGTGATGAAGTCCGTTTCATCTGGACCGTGGTGGAGACGCCGAACCTCGTTCCGATCGCGGTCGATGACATCTACAGCCTCAGCGGCAACCAGCGGCTCGTTGTCGAGGCGCCCGGTTTGCTGAGCAACGACACGGATCCGAATGGCGAGGTGCTCGAAGCATCGCTGGCTGTCGGACCCGACTTCGGCGAGCTCGAGGTACGCCCCGATGGGGGCTTCACTTACGATCCGAAGGGAGCTGGCCCGGGCGCTGTCTCCTTTACCTACGAGGTGGCCGACGGAATGGGTGGGTCGGCAGTTGCCACCGTGACCATCGTGCTCATTGCAAACGATCCACCGCTCGCTGCCGACGACACGTTCATCCTCGACTCTCTGGTAGCCACCGAGCTCGATCTGTTGGCGAACGATCTAGACCCCGAAGGTGAGTCCCTGACGTTGGCGGCCGTGAACGCCGGTCATCTGGAGGGCGTCATTGAAATCGCCGCCGACTCCAAAGTCCTCTACAACCCGAGCGCGGGCTTCGTGGGCCGTGACCGGTTCTCGTACGTGGTCGTAGATAGCACCGGCAACAGCGCCGCCGCCATGGTGACGGTGGAGATTCCCGAAGATGTGGTCCGAGCGGCAGAAGCGGAGTCGGAAAGCTACGGCTCCGCCGCGCTGGCGTTTGCGAACGCAGAACCGATCTTGGCGAGGGCACCTCTCAGCTTTGGCTTCCACGTATCGCTGATGGCAGACGCCTTCTTCCAGAGTCTGGGTGCACTCGCCTTACCGTTGACCTTCCTGTTCGTTGTTCTCGGCGCCCTCGTGGTGTGGGGCAGAATCGGTCGGCTCCCGATTTGGCTCGGAGGGTCACGCCGACGGTTCTGGTCCGTCATCAAAGTCCCGCGCGAAGGCTCGTTGTCCGTATACGAGGAGCCGTCATCGTCTTCTGCGGTCATCTATCGGTTCTCCCCAACGGCGGCGGGGATCGTGTCGACCGGAAGAGCGGAGAATGGATTCTTGCCTGTCGAGGCGCCGGGTGGCGATGGCTGGATCGATGAGGATCACTTGACTCCGACCATCGACCTCGACTTCTTCATGAACGACCCGCGACCCGTGCAGCTGGCGCGTCAGCTGGCGGCGGCACTCGACCACGGTACAGATCTGACCCACCTGATCAGCCCGCAGGGTTTGGTGCTCTCGGTTGCAGATGAGCCCTTGATCGTCCCACCGGATCGGTTGCTCCCTCGACACCAGCCGGTGCGCATCGCCGTCCCGGACCTCGAGGGCCGCTCCGCGGTCGCCGGCCTGCAGCGCGACGTCTTCGAGGCGATCCGCCAGGCTCTGCTCGATGTGCCGGCCATCAACCAGCAGATGGCACACTCGCGCAGTGCGCTGATCCCCGCCGAGCTGTGGAACTTCCCATACTTGGCATTACATGCGCGGGGCCACGAGCCGTGGCTGCTGCATTTCGAGTATCGAAGCCGGCGACCCTACATAGTCGGTATCAGCCTCGACCGATGAGCGAGGTTGCCTGCCTCAACACGTGACGTGGAGGATGGCGTTGGCGTCGGCTGCGTCGAGGGTGCGAAGCAACGCACAGGCGTCGGCCGTCGGCATTATCTCCAGCCCCACCTGGTGCGCCGTCGCCGCTTCCTTGACATCAGGCAAGATGGGGAGGCTTCCCGAGTAGCCGGAGCCGATCACCAGACGCGGCTTCGACCACGGGATGTCCTCGGCGGCCGACAGCGGCGTGTGACCGCCCCGCTTGGCTGCTTTCGACGGGCCCTTGTCGCGCGCCCGCACCCGGCCGCTCTCGATGACCACGTCGTGATCGAATCTGGTGCCATCGACCACGATCGTGCCGAATCCGGGATAATCGATGTCCACGCTCCAACTCTACGCCGTATGACCAGCCCCAGTCGTTCCGGCTGCCTGTCTCCATAATGATCTCCACGCCGCGGCGGCGACATTCGTTGGTCTATTCGTTGGTGTCAGCGATGATGGAGGATTGTGGAGACGAGAATTCTGCTTGCTGCCGGTGACGGGACCACGTCGCGCCTCGCGGAGCTCCCCGCCCAGGTTCCCGACGGCGGCTGGGCATGGGTAGACGTCACCGCCGAGGTGAGCGACATTGCCGAGCTGGTGGCGATGACCGCCGGGCTCGAGCTCGACCCGCTCGCGGTACGCGATTCGGTCGGCGATGTGGATCTCCCCAAGGTCGATGATTTCGGGCACCACCTAGTGCTGGTGCTCCACGGGCTGCGCGGCGATCGGGTAGAGACCTACGAGCTCGACTGCCTCATGACCGATCGCGTCCTGGTGACGGTGCGAGAAGAGAGGTCGCCGGCCCTCGACGCGCTGTGGAACCAGGTGCAAGCGAGCGCCGAGCTTGCCAAGGGAGGAGTCGACGAGCTGCTGGGCCGTCTCGCCGACGTGCTCACTCGCCGCTTTCTGGCCGTGGTCGACGCCTTCGCCGACCGCATCGAAGAGCTGATCGGCGACGCGTTGGTGGCCGCTCCCGAATTTCTGGGCGACATGACTGCGGTGCGGATCGACCTGGCCGCAGTGCGCCGCATCATCCACCCGCAGCGGGAGGCTCTCGATGTGCTACGGCAAAGCGCCTCGCCGCTAATGAGCGATGCAGGCAGGCGGCGCATCTCCGACGTGTTCGACGTAGCCGTTCGGGCCAGCCACGAGCTCGACGCGGCCCGCTCAGCCTTGGCGGAGACGCTGGATGCCTATCGGGGAGCTGAGGCCAAAGAGGCAACGAACGTGACCAAAGTCCTGACCGTGTATGCCGCCATCATGTTGCCGCTGTCGCTGGTGGCGGGCTTCTTCGGCATGAACTTCGCCAACTTGCCGTGGCTGGGCAACGAGTGGGGTTGGGTGATCGTGACCGCCGCCATGGTTTTGGTCGCCACAGTGTCGCTGGGGATCTTCGTGGCGCTGGGCTGGATACGGCGCCCCGCCGGGCGCGAAGCGGGCGCCGCGTTGGGCAGGGGGCTCATCGAGGCGGCCAGAGCTCCCGTCCACGTCGGTGAAGCCCTATTCGAGGTTTCCACCATGCCGCTGCGCACCATCACCGGGCGATTGTCTCGGGCAGGTCAAACCCGAGAGGGCGACTAGCCGGGCGCCTCGCGTTTCGCCGACGGAGGCGCAGGGGCGACTCCCGCTCGGGAGGCCGCCGCATCACCAGCTCAGTTCGGCGCAACCTTCGTGGGACTCGGGCTCGACCTGCAGCGTGGCGTGGGCCACACCGTGGTCGCGCAGGATCACCTGGGCCCGGTCCAGGACCGGATGAGGGTCTACGCCTTCGCCGGTCATCAGGTGGGCGGTGGCCACCTCCATGTCCGACGTCAAAGTCCAGACGTGGAGGTCGTGTACGTCGACCACGCCGGGGATTCCGCTCAGCTGTGACGACAGCCCCGCCAGATCCATTTCCTTGGGAGCGGCCTGTACGAGGATCTCGAGTGCCCGCCTCCCCAGCTGCCAGGCTCGGGGGAGGATCATGAAGCCGATGGCGGCGGCCACCAGCGGGTCGACGATCGTCCATCCGGTAACGGCGATGACGGCGCCGGCGGCGAGCACTCCCACCGAGCCGATCAGATCGGCGACCACCTCCAGGTAGGCGCCCGCCACATTCAGCGACTCTGCGGCGCCGTGCCGCAGCAGCCGCCACGCCACCACATTGACCACCAGGCCGCCGAGCGCCACCACCAGCATCGGCGTGGTGAGCACGTCGGGCGGAGCCGACAGGCGGGCGACGGCCTCGAAGAGAACTAGGCCGGCGATCACGAATAGAGCGACTGCATTGCCCAGTGCAGCCAGGATCTCGGCTCGGTACAGACCGTAGGTGCGTCGCCCCCCTCGGCGCGATCTGTCGGCGGCGACGATGGCGGCCAGCGCCATGCCCAAGCCGAGGGCGTCGGTTGCCATGTGTCCGGCATCGGACAGCAGCGCCAACGAACCGGACCACCAGGCGACGATGCCCTCGACAACCATGAAAACGACGATCAATCCGAACGCCACCGTCATCGGCCGCAAGTGGCGTCGGCTCGCCCGTGTCCCGTGGTCGTGGCCCCGGCTCACGGATGGGCTCCGTGATCATGGAGATAGTGCTCGACGGCGACGTCGAGCAAGACTCGCACGTGGCTGTCGGCAATGCGGTAGTGAACCTCGCGCCCGACCCGGTCGGCCCGCACCAACCCGGCCAGACGCAGCTGTCGTAGTTGGTGGCTGGTAGCCGACTCCGAGGCCCCGACCATGGCCGCAATCTCGCCGACTCGCATGTCGCCTGCCTCGAGCAGGCCGTACACGATCCGTATACGGCCAGGATCAGAGAGCAGCTTGAACCGGGCAGCCAGGTTCTCGGCGTCGGCGCGCGGCATGCCGTCGGTGGCGGTGGAGATCTCCATCAGGGCTTCATGATATATGAACATCTGCTCATATGTACAGATGACGCGTTTCGGAAGGCCGATGCGTCGCTACGTCCACAACCGGTCGACGACGTCCAACCAGAGCCGGGTGGTGAGCCGCAGCGACTCGACGTCGATGCGCTCGTTGTGGCCGTGGAAACGACTCAAGAACTCGGCCATCGGCACCTCGGGGCTGAGCAGGCCGGCCCCGTAGGCCGGCACGCCCCGCCGCCGAAAGAACCGGGCATCGGTCCCTCCGGTGACCATGCTGGGGAGCACCTCGGCGCCCGGATAGGCGACCGATATGGCATCGCAGAGCGCATCCCAAAGCGCGGTGTTGGGGGAAGACGCGCTTGGCTCCAGCGCCAGTGCGTCCATGTCGGGAAACAGGGGCTCGATATCGACCGAGGGCAGGAGATCCTCGCCAATGGCGGCTCGCAGATGGTTGTCGACATCGTCGGGTGTGTCACCGTGGAGCAGCCGGACGTCGAGGACGATCTCAGCTCGATCCGGGATCGTGTTGGCCTTCTCTCCGCTGGTGAGAATGTTGGGGCTGAAACTCGTGTGACAGCAGGAATGGAGGTTACGCGCCATCGCCGGCGGCAGCTCAGCGAGGGCGTCATAGAGCCGAGCCGGGTCGAGCAGCTTCTCCTGCGTGGCCGCAGGCAGGCCGAGCGCCTTGACCCGCGCCGCGAACATCTCGTCGAGTCGCGGCCCCGGGTTGTATTCGGCCAGGCGGCGCACGATCTCGGCTGACTTCACCAGCGCGCTGTCTGCCTGATAGGGCATGGACCCGTGGCCCGGCTCGCCGTGGACGACGAGGCGGCGAGGATCGCCCCCCTTCTCGGCAACCGTCAGCAAGACCATCGTTCCTGCTGCGCTGGTCATCGGCGTGCCCCCGTATTCGGTGAGCACGTAGCCACAGCGGAGCGCATCCCACTCGTGCTCGATGAGATGCCCGGCCCCGAGCAGCCCGCCGTGCTCCTCGTCGGCAACCGCGAAATAGACGATGTCTCCGGGGTACCGCTTGCCGGAACGGACGATCTCGCGGAAGGCCACCGCCATCGAGGATGTCAGGTTGAGCATGTCGACCGCCCCCCGTCCCCACACCTCCCTCACTCCGGTGGGCGACGTGACCAGATCGCCGCCGAACGGGTCGCGGTCCCAGCCCTCCCGGCTCACCGGCACGACGTCGGTGTGGCCCATCAAGCACAGGGCGGGAGCGTCCGGATCGGTGCCGGGATACCGGGCTACCAGCGAGGTTCTGCCCGGCAGCGTCTCGAACAGCTGGACAGCCACGTCTCCGCGTTCGACGTAGTTGTGCAGCAGCTCGGCGTTGCGCACCTCGTGACCAGACTCGTCGGTGCCGTCGTTGACGCACTGATTGCGGATGAGCTCCTGAAGCAGGTCAACAGTCTCACCGGTGAGGCGGTCGAGCTTGGAAGCCATGGGTCCCTTCTGGAGAGTCCCGGCAACCCTACGGAAACCGTCTCCGGTTTGCTGCGCGCACGGACGTCAGGTCATCCCGGTCGTCATCGGCCCGGCTGGGCCACTCCGGCGTTGCGGTGGGCGCGACCTACGATCGAACGGAGGGTCAACACGATGAAGAAGAGCACAATCGGCACGACGGCCATCGTGGCCGATCCGGAAGTGTTGGCGTGGAACGATATGACCAGACCGGCGGCAACCGAGATCAGCCCGATGACGACGGCGGTGGCCATCATCGCCGGCACGCGACGGACCAACAAAGCAGCGGTCGCCGGGGGTCCAACGAGAAGTCCGAACACCAACAGGGTGCCCACGGTCTGGAAGGAACCGACGATCGTGAGAGTGATCAAGCCCAGCATCACCGCATGGGCGAGCCGAGGTCGCATCCCGAGCAACTGCGCCTTCTGCTCGTTGAAGGCCAGCACGATGAACGGCCGGTAGAGGAGCGCAGTCAGCAGGATCACCGCTGCCGCCACGGCGGCCAGCAACCAGATGTCGTTGGTCGACACCCCCAAGGCGTCCCCGAAGAGGATGCCGGTCAGGTTTCCCGTATACGAGGCAGTGCGCGAGATCAGGATCACGCCGATGCCCAGCATGCCGACGAACAGCAGACCGATTCCGGTGTCCTCGGAGAAGGTCGTCTGTCGATGGACGAGGTTGATGCCGAGCACCATCACCGCCGCCGCCGCCAGCGCCCCGATCAGTACACTGAAGTCCAGCATCACGGCGAGTGCGATCCCGGGTATCACCCCGTGTACCAGGGCATCACCCAAGAACGTCATGCCGCGAATGACTACCCAGGTCCCGACGACCGCCAGCGCAACCGCAGCCAACGCCCCACCTGCCAGGGCACGCTGCTGGAATGCCAGCTCAAACGGTGTGGTCAGCCAATCCATGACGCTCTCGATCCGTGAAGGCCGCTGCAGGCCTTCCCTATAATGAGAATAGTTCTTATTCCAATGTCCGGCGCAGGTGGCGAGTGACGAGTTCGAGCATCGACCGTGAGATCGCCAAACGGCTCGGCGATAGGGACGTGCGCTACACACGGGGCAGGCGTGCGGTGGTCGCTGCCCTGGCAGCTCACGACGGTCCCCGGTCGGCTGCCGAGCTCCACGCCGAGCTGGGCAACGCGGTGCCGTTGTCATCGCTCTACCGCACGCTGGCGGTGCTGGAAGACGCCGGAGTGGTGGTACCTCACTTCGGCGCCAAGAACCTCACCCGGTACGAGCTCGCCGAGTGGCTCACCGGGCATCATCACCACCTGGTGTGCATCGATTGCGGAGCGGTCGACGACGTCGACGTGCCCTCCACGTATGAAGCCGAAGTGCGCCGGCTCGTCGAAGGCATCGGCTCGTTGGCCTCGTTCCGCCCGACCGGCCATGTCCTCGAAATCGAGGGCAAGTGCGCCCGGTGCGCATGACCGACGCGGTAACTGCCGAGGAGCTAGTGCTCAGCTACGGCGGGCAAGTCGCCCTCGATCGGTCGACCTTCTCGATACCGGCCGGAGCGGTCACGGCCATCATTGGGCCCAACGGATCGGGCAAGTCGACGCTGCTCAATGCCATCGCCGGATTGATGGAACCGACGGCGGGCACGATCGCAGTGCCCGCCCGTCTCAAGGGCGCGGGACGGATCGCCTACGTGCTGCAAACGACAAAAGTCAACGAAGCGCTGCCGATCACCGTGGGTGAGCTGGTGGCGATGGGCCGCTACGCCCAGACCGGCGCCTACGGGCCGCTGAGCCGGCAGGACCGGGAGGCCATCAGCAATGCGATGCGGCGGACCGGTCTCAATGTCGTGTCGGGAAAGCACCTCAACGAGCTATCTGGGGGTCAACGGCAGCGAGTGTTCGTCGCTCAGGGCCTCGCCCAGGATCACGATGTGCTGCTCCTCGACGAGCCGCTGACGGCAATCGACCTGCCGACCGCCCACGCCCTCGACGAAGTGATCCGCGACGAGCGAGCTCGCGGCTGCACGGTGATCATCACCACGCACGATCTTGCCGAGGCGCGAGTGGCCGACCACGTGTTGCTGCTATCGGGTCGGGTGGTCGCCTCCGGTGCTCCCGAGGAGGTGTTGACGGAGGCGAATCTGGAGGCGGCTTACGGACCTGCGTTGCTCCATTCCGATGAGGGGCGGATCTTCCTCGACGATCCCGCCCACCTCGAGGTTCCCGGCCGGCACGTCCACCGCGAACGATCGATTCATGCCGAGTCCTCGCCCACGGAGGTCCACGGCGAGCACACATGAGCGTGGCGGGCGTCGATCCCGCTCGAGCTGAGCATCGGTCGCCACATCTGCGGTGGTCGACGCAGATGTGGCGACGCGCTATCGGAGGGTGTGGGTCCGGTCTACATCCAGATCGGAATAGGTCTCCTCGGAACCGTCCGGCCAACGAACCGTCACTGTCACCGGAGCCGTCGAACTGCCCAGGCCGAAGTGGAGGCGCGGATCCTCCGAAGCCAAGTAGCTCGACCCCGCATGGAGCTCGCGCACCATTGCCGTGCCATCGTCGAGGCGGACCGTGACAACGGCGCCGGGGTGGAAGCCGTCGAGGGCAATCTGAATCCAATGGCCGGGCGGCGACTCGTTGCGCAGCAGTGCGGCGCGGCCGGCAATGGTGTTGATGGCGATATCGAGATCGCCATCGTTGTCGAAGTCGGCCAGCGCGCTGCCCCGTGCCAGCAGTGGGCCTACCCTCTCCAGGCCGGCGGTGGCGGTCCAGTCCCTGAATTGCCCCGGGCTGCCCTCCGCGAGCAGGTTGCCATACAGGCGAGCCAGCTCGGGATCGTTTTGGCGATCGGTAACCGGTACGCGGCCGTGCACTATGAGCATGTCTAGGTCGGTGTCGTGGTCGAGGTCGGCCCACGACACCCCCCATCCTGTCTTGTTGTTGCCCAGGCCGGCCAAGCCGATGCGCTGGGTGCGATTGGTGAGCACCATTCCCGCGGGAGTCGACTCGTTGGCGTAGAGCGCGTTCAGCTCGGTCTCCCAGTTGGTCACCAGGAGGTCGAAGGCGCCGTTGCCGTCGTAGTCGCCTCCGGCTACTCCCATGCCGCTGCCCGGGTCGCCGCCGCCGGCCGTCCCGGTGATGTCCACGAGCGTGATCTGTGCCGAGCCGGCCGCAGTGTCGTTGCGATACAGGCGGTTCGGCTGCCCGTCGTTGGCAACGTAGAGATCGAGGTCGTGGTCGAGGTCGAAGTCGCTGAGCAGCGCTCCGAGAGCCCGTTCTCCGCGTTCCAGACCCGAGACGGAGGCGACGTCGCGAAACGTGATCGAGCCTGGCCCGCTCGTGTTGACGAACAGCCTGTCGGGTAGGCCGATGTAGTCCTGGGGGAAGGCGCCGGATGGCTTGTCGATCTTGCGATCGAGGTCGATGTAGGCGCCAACATAGAGATCGGGCCGTCCGTCGCCGTTGAGGTCGCCTACCACAGCGGCCGTGTTCCATTCCGGAGTGGCGACGCCGGCCGCCGTCGCCACGTCGGCAAAGGTTCCGTCGCCCAGGTTTCTGAAGAGCACATTGGGCCCGTCGGCCGTCACGAACAGGTCGGTGGCGCCGTCACCGTCGAAGTCGGCGGCGACGCAGCCGTTGCCGCGGTGTGCCATGGCCACCCCGGCCGACTCGCCGACGGGCAGAAAGCGTCCGCGGTCGTTGCGATATAGCTCGTTACGCGGCAGCCCCCCGGCGGCTTCCCAATAGTCGACTTCGGCGCTGGCATGGCTGTTGACCAGGTACAGATCCAGCCATCCGTCGTTGTCGTAGTCGATCCAACACAGACCGGCTCCCATCATGGCGACCGGGTCTGCGAACAGTCCGGTGGCGAAAGCGCCGTGCTGGAAATCGAGGCCGACCTCTGCTGCGACATCGGCGAATCGCCACGGTTCCGGAGGTGCCTTGGTCGATGGCGTCGGGGCCGCCCCGGTGTCCTCCCATGTGAGGCGCAGGACGCGGCCTGAGAAGACTTCGGTTATGTACACCGTGCCGTCCGGCATCTCGAGAACGGCTCCAGGAAAGTCGAGGCCGTCGAGGACCTCCGCCACCGTGCCGTCTTCCGCCAGCCGGCTGAGCCGCCCCGTTCCGGGTCGATAGCCCTCGCCGCTGAAGCACGAGGCCGCAGGATCGAACTCGGCGAATTCCAGCAGCCAGACGGTTTCGCTGGGCCCCAGCTCGACGTCGATCGGCATGTTCAGCCCGGTGGCAATCGTGCGCTCGGTGCGGTCGGCACCAACGGCGACGACGGCGCCGGAACCCGCCGGGTAGGGACAACCGCCCGTCAGGGTCACGTAGAACTCCTCGCCGACTCGGGTTATGCCGGTGGGTACCGGGTCGATCTTCAACGAGGGGTTGGCGGGGTCCGTCAGCTCGCCGAAGCGGTGAATGAACACTGCCTTGCCATCGGAGTTGAGCGTTGCGATGCCGTTCTCACTGGCATCGGTCACCACGGGTACCCCGGACGCATCGAACGTGATATCGAACGGATTGACCAAAGAGACCCGGTTCAGCGGGGTCATCAGCGATACCAGGTCTGCGGGGAGGCGGGCGGGCTCGGCCTTGGTGGCAGGTTCCACACCGGCGGCGGGCACCGGATAAGACAAGAGGGCGCCCGAGCCGAAGTGGGCGACGTATGCAGTGGTTCCATCGGGGGAGACGCCCGCCAACGGCGCTCCCGACAGGTCACCGGCATCGCGGCCGCTGGGCAACCCGTCGACGACGCGACCGACCCGGCCGTCGGTCGTGAGCACGCTCATTCCGGCGGATGAGTCGTCGTTGCCCGTACCCTCCTCCGCGATCAGGATGGCGCCGTCGGGGAGGGCGGCCAAGCCGAGCGGGTTCACCAACCCTTCGGCGGCTACGGCAACGACGGGAGGCGATTGCGGCGAGGGTTGCGGTGACTCTGCCGCGGAGCAGGAGGCGGCGATGACGGTCGCTACGGTTGCCGTTAGCAACGCCAGTCGCGGGGCCGTCGCCGCCCGGCGCCGTCTCACGACTCCTCCGCCAGCACTGCCAGCAACAGGTCGGGTCGATCGGTGATCAACCCGTCGACGCCGAAGCCGATGAGGCGAGCCATGTCCGCGGTCTCGTTCACCGTCCAGGGAATCACCTGCATGCCGGCGGCATGAGCCGCGTCAATTGCGGCGGCCGACAGCGACCGATAGTCGGGCGACCACACGTTGGCGTATTGGGCGGTGTCGGCAGGGAACGGCTCGTTGAGGCGGGTCAGCGCCGCCAGCTCGATCTCGTCATCGACGGAGCGAATCGCCCTCAGGGAGCGGAGGTCGAACGACTGCACGGTCACCCGGTCGGCTATCTCGTACGCGTCGATCACTTCGAGCAGCGCCAGCTCGAACGGTCCCGGGTCGACGCCGTCGAAGCCGTCGTTGATGGTCTCGGGACGATCCGGGACTCGCTTCGTCTCCACGTTGAATCTCACTGCGGCCGCTCGGTTTCGCTGCTCGGCGCTCTTTGCCGGCGCAGCAGCATAAGCGGCGACGAAATCGAACAACTCGCCGAGCGTCACTATCTCGTAGTTGTCGCCCGCCAACCCGGTCGGCTCGGCGCGCTGGTCGGGAAAGCGGCGTTCATCGGGATTGCGGTCGCAGCGATATGCCCGCAGCTGTTGGCGGGTGAAGCCGGCGACAGCGATGTCCGCGTCGTTGGCTTCCTCGAGATCGGGACCGGCAATTGAGCGGGTGGCGTCGAACCGACATTTGTCGGGGGAGACGATCGGGTCGTGCCAGACGACGACCTCCCCGTCGGCGGTGAAGTGGAGATCGAGCTCCAAAGTGTCCACGCCGAGGTCGAGCGCGGCCTCGAACGCCGGCAGCGTGTTCTCCGGCTGCAGACCACGCGCCCCGCGGTGGCCTTGGACGTCGAATGAAGCACCGGATTGTGTCGTCGCCGCGGCCGAGGTGGTCGTGGTGGTGCTGAGGTCGGCTCGGGCCGTCGTGGTCGTGGCGAGGCTGATGCCGGTGGTGGCGGTGGTGGAGGGCTCGGCCCCGTCGCCACAAGCGACTGCCAGCAGGACTATTGCGATCCCGAGCCACGGCCGGCGCAGACGCGGCGGAGCGGCTGGCGGATCGAGTCCGCCAGCCGCTCTCAACTGCATCGATTCGCCGTCTATCCGGCGAAGAACGCGTTGTAGTCCGCCAATGCCTGGTTGGCCTTGACGGCCGCCTCGTCAAGCGCCTCCTGGGCGGTCTTGCCCTCGCCGAGAACGGCGCTGTAGGCCTCGACGATGATGCGGCGAATCTCCGGGAAAGGACCGGCTCGTCCCCCGAGCACCGCGTAGTTGACCGACCCGTCGTCGTTCACCGTCTTGGTGGTTGCCAACTGATCGATCGCAGTGACGAAGTTCGGGTTATCAGCCCAGAACGTCGCCAGATCCGGCGGGGGATTGCCTTGCAGATCGGCCCGGACCGGGAAGTAACCCGTACCCGTGTGCCACGTCACCTGTTGGTCGGCTGCCGCCATGAAGCGCATGAAGTCCCAGGCGGCTGAGTTCACCTCGGCATCGCCTGAGTCGATCAGCCACAGGGCGGCCCCGCCGATCACGACTCCGTTGCGCTCACTCGAGTCGCTGTGCGGGATGAAAGCCGTCTTCACTTCGAAGTTGGCGTTGTCCTGGAAGCCGCGGGCGCCGGCCGTCGAGTCGAAGATCATCGCCGCTTGTTCGGCGAAGAACACGGCATCCGTGTCCGTCCACGTAGCACCCAGGTTGGGGGCATGTTCATCGACGATCAGCCCGGTCAGGAAGTCGAAGACCTCGACACCCTGTCCCTGGTTGAACATGACCTCGGTCGCCCGGCCGGTCCGGCCGTTGTTCTCGTTGAAGTACAACCCGCCGCTGTTGGCCAGGATCTGCTCGAAATACCAGCCCACCTGGCCGAACGTGACGCAGAACTCCACCCCGGAGGCTTCCAGCGCCTCACAGGTTGCGAGAAAGTCGCTGAAGTTCCAGTCGGGCTCGGGGGCGTCGAGGTTCGCCGCCTCGAACATCTCTGTGTTGTAGTAGACGATGGGGGTGCTCGAGTTGAACGCCATCGCCACCATCCCGTTCTCGTCCGAGTAATAGTCCCGTACAGCGGGGAGGAAGGTGTCCGATTCGCCCGGCTCCATCAGCTTCCATGCTTCCAGGAGGCGGCCCGTGTCGAACATCGTCTGGGCAGCCAGGTCGAAGTTCTGGGTGATGTTCGGGGCGGTTCCCGCCTCGAACGAAGCCAGCAGCGCGTTGTAGGTGTCGTCGTAGCTGCCCTGGAACGTTGCGTTGACCGTGACCAGGTCCTGGCTGTCGTTGTACCGCTGGACCAGCTCGTCGACGACTGCGCCTAGGTCATCGGCCATCGCGTGCCAGAACTCGATCGTCACCTCCTCGGTGACCGGCGGCAGAGTGGTGCCTTCCGTCGTGGTCGGCGCCGCAGTGGTTGTGGGAGCGGCCGTGGTCCCTTCCGTCGTACCCGGAGCGGCCGTTGTCGTGTCGTCGGCGCTGTCGCCGCACGCGGCCGCCACCAAGGCGAAGACCGCAAGCAAGGCAGACAGCCTCGTCATTCGTCTCATCTTTTCCCTTCCTTCTCTCCGTCGTTTGATCAGCCCTTGAGGCCGCTGGCTGCGATCCCCTTGACGAGCTGCTTTTGGGCCACCAGGAAGATGACCAGTGTCGGGATCATCACGATGACGGTCCCGGCCATGATTGCGCCCCAATCCGTGGCGCGCTCCTGGTTGACCAAGAAAAACCGAATGCCGATCTGGGCGGTGCGCATGGACTCCTCGTTGGTGATGACCAACGGCCACAGATACTGGTTCCATGCGCTGAGGAAAGCGAAGATGGTGAAGGCGCTGATGGCTCCTTTGCTGAGAGGCACCATCACCCGCCACAGGTAGAACCAGTCGCTGGCACCGTCGATCTTCGCCGCGTCGTACAGGTCGCGCGGAATTGTCAAGAAGAACTGTCGCATCATGAAGACTCCGAACGCGCTGGCGAGGAACGGAACCGTCAATCCTTGATACGTGTTGGCCCACCCCAGGTCGCTGATCAGCACGAAGTTGGGAATGAAGGTGAGCTCGAAGGGGACGATCAGGCTGCCGATGACCAGCGCGAACAGCAGGCTCTTGAAGCGGAACTCGAACATGGCGAAGGCGAAGCCGGCCAACACGCTGAACACCACCTGCGCCACGGTGATGATTCCGGTCTGAATGAAGCTGTTCAGCATGTAGCGCGGGAACGGCGACGCGTTCCACGCCGTGTCGTAGTTCTTCAGCGTGAGGCTGTTGGGAATGATCTCGGGATCGGCCCGCCCCAGGATCTCGCGCAGCGGCGTGAAGCTCATCGAGAAGGCGATGACGATCGGCATGGCGATGATGATCCCGATAACCAAGAGGACGACGTGGATTGGCAAGTCGCCCAGGTTGCGCCGCCAACTGCGACGTTCGCGGGTCACCGCGCTTGGTCGAGCTATCGCCTCAGTCGTCATTGGTAATGCACTCTCTTGCCGAAGCCGCCGAACTGGATGATCGATACCGCGATGATCAGGAGCGCCAGCAGGAACGCTTGGGCCGAAGCCCGGCCGAGGAACCTGGTGCCCACGAAGCCGTCGACGAACACTTGATAGACCAGATTCGTGGTGGCGCGGCCCGGCCCACCATCGGTCATGATGTTGATCTCAGCAAAGGCCTGCAGACTGATGATCACGTTGACGACCGCCAAGAAGAAGAGCGTCGGGGTCAGCTGGGGGAGAGTTATATAGCGAATCCTCGCAAAGACACCGGCGCCATCGATCTTGGCCGCCTCGTACAGCTGCTCGTCGATGTTCTGTATCCCCGCCAGAGCGATGATCACGTTGAAGCCGAGCTGCCTCCAGACCACTGTGATCGTGACGGCGACCAGTGCCCAGGTCTGCTCATTCAGCCAGTTGGGACCGTCGACTCCGATCAAGCTGAGCCAGTGGTTGAAGAATCCGACAACCGGGTTGTAGAGCAGGCGGAAGAGGGCGCCGGCGATCGCCCCCGAGATGACTACCGGCACGAAGATCAACGTCCGATAGAACCAGTTCAGGTGCCGCAGCGGGTACGACAACAACAGAGCGATGACGACCGCCAGGGAGATTCCGATCGGTACGGCACCGACCATGAACCACAAGGAAACCTCGACCGTGTTCCAGAAGTCCTCGCTCTGCAACAGCCGGGTGTAGTTCTCGAAGCCGACCTCGATTTCTTGGCTACCGAACGGCGCTACCCGGTTTCGGCTCAGCCGGAAGGACTCGATGATCGGGTAGTAAACGAAGACGAACAAGATCACGAACGTCGGCAGCAAGAAGAGGTATGCCTTGGAGGAACCGCGCCGATAGCGTCGCCGCCTTCGCGGCTTGGTGGCCGGACGCTCAGCAACGGTCGTCACCGCTCTCCCCTCGAGTCACGTAACGGCGACTCTAGGCTATTCCATCGATACTGTCCGATGCCAGAACCTGGGTCGAGACGGGGCGGCTGGTCCGCTCGGTAGGCTCGAATCATGCTGCCATATCAGAAGACCCCGTACACCGGAGACGAGCGTGCGTCGCTCGTGGCATTCCTCAACCAGAACCGGGCCATCATGCTGTGGAAGCTCAAGGGCCTCAGTGAGGAGGACGCCCGCCGCCCCCTGGTCCCGTCGGGAACCAGCATGCTCGGCCTGGTGAAGCACCTCGCCTGGGTGGAGCGCTGGTGGTTCGTGGACTTCATCGGTGGAGACAAGCCGGAATATCCGTGGAGCGACGACGACCCCGATGCTGATTGGCGCATCGAGCCGGACGAGACGATCGAATCGATCTCGGAGTTGTACGCAACCGCAGTGGGTGAGGCTAACGCAGTGATCGATGCCGCCGCAGATCTCGAGGTCACTGGAGCGTCGGGCGGCAAGCCTCGTTCGCTGCGATGGGTGCTGAATCACATGCTCGAGGAGACCGCCCGCCACGCCGGTCACGCCGACATCATTCGGGAGCTGATCGACGGAAAGACCGGCTACGTGCCGCGACGCTGAGCGTGCGGCGTCAGGCAGCCTTGGTGGTCGACAGTGCCTTGGCGAAGAGCTTGGCGAGCTCTTCGCTGAAGCCCACCAGGCGGATCTCGACCAGGTCGTTGGGAGTCGATTCCAGCCAGGCGCTCACCGCACGAGTAAGGACCTGGGTGGCTTCCTCGGGGGGATAACCGAAGATCCCGGCGGAGATCGCCGGGAAGGCCACCGACTTCAGGCCATGCTCGGCGGCGGCGTCGAGTGCGGCGAACGTCGCATCACGGAGGATTCCGGCATTGTCCTGGCCCTCCCGAAAGCGAGGCCCCACGACATGGATGACATGGGATGCGACCAGCATGCCTCCGGTGGTGACTGCGGCCTCGCCGCGGCCCACCGGCCCGTGTTCGCGAATCCAGGCATCGGACTCTTCTTGGATGACCCGGCCCCCTGTTCGAACGATGGCTTGCGCGACGCCGCCACCGTGCTGCAGGCTCTCGTTCGCCGCGTTGACCACCGCGTCGACCGGTTGACGCGTCAAGTCGCCGCGAACGGCGATCACGTTGGTGTTCCCAATTCGAGTCATCGCGAGCGTCGACTCCATGCCTGCAGGGTACCGCGCGCCATCGCCAAGATCTTCGGCCTCAACAATGCACGTCTTTCGAGCCGATGAATCAATAGGATTGCTAGTGCGGCGCCCAAGGACGCCGCCTGCGCAGTGGCCAACGACCAAATCGGAGAGAGAGATGAACCACGGCCTCCAGCCGGTGCGTCATGCCAGGCCTCCCACCGTTCGCTCCACGCGCCACTGCCGCCACGGATACCCTCGGCGGGGCTCCATCTTCGCCGAGGGTCGCTGACTACGCATCCGGTCGCAACGGCCGGCTCTATGCCGGCGCAGGCTCGATTCGCGCAGGCTCGATTCGCGCAGGCTCGATCCACTTAGGGGCCGCCGATGGGCCGGATGATCCGACTGGCGCCCGATGAGTGGCCGGCCCATCGGCCCTTCACGGATCCTGCGCTGGTCACTCGCGATTGCGAGATCATGCTCGGCATGATCCGCGACCTACATGCGTCGCGAACCGCCCGGTCGCGACTTGCCCCGCCCGCCATGGGCCGGGACCGCCTCATCGTCACCAGGGCGGGCCGAGTGCACGGCGATGCCGCAGTGACGATTGTCGGCTTCTTCGGCGAGCGACGGAGTGAAGCGGCCCAAGAGATTGCGTACGAGGTCGAGACTATGAACGCCCGCATGGTCTCCAGATTCGAGGAATTCCCGCTGCTGCTGGGCTACGTGTCGCGCCTCCTCGACGACGGCTTCAACTATGCCAACCTGGTCGCCCTGGCCGCCGACGTGGGCATCGAACAGTGGCGCGACCTGCCGGACCACGTTCCGGCCGCCACCCAGGTTGCCCCGCAGTTCTACACCTCGGTGCGCATCTACAACGGATCGATACCGTACGGCTTGGGATGCTCCGAGCATCTCCGGCTACGCGTCGTCAAGTACTGGGACTATCAAGACAACCCCGTCTGGCATGCGGAGCGCCTGCTCGAATCGATGCCGCCGTAGTGGCGCTGCCTCAGCCGTCGCGCTCGGAGAGCTCGCTGACCGCCTCGAAGCGGGGAAAGCGGGTGCGGGCTCCGGCTTCGGCCCAGTCCATGTGGTTGCGCACGTACTCGTTGGCGGCATCACGCACCGGCTGGTAGTCCCACGACACCGGAGCTCCCATCATCGCAGCGTGCAGGGTGCGCCGGGCGCGTTGGGACGCGAGCACATCCTCTCGAATCGCCTCCGCGTCCCAGCGTTGCGCCACTTCGGCGGCAAAGGCAGCGGCCATCTGTGGGTAATCAGGGTGATTCGCCAGATTGGTCGTCTCGTCAGGATCGGCTACGACGTCATACAACAACGGGGGATCGGTCTCGCAGTGAATGTACTTGTGGCGGCCCCGGCGAATCATGAAGATCGGATACGACGTCATCTCGGCGCAGTATTCGCCGATGGTCTCGTCGATGCCGTCTGTGCCGCCGGTCGCCAAGGGCCACAGGCTGCGTCCCGCCAGCGGCTGCCCGAGCTCCGGCCACCTGCGCCCGTCTCCTGAAGCGACATCGAGCAACGTGGGAAGGAAGTCGAGATGGGAACACACATTGGGCACAGTGCCCGGTCGGATTCCCGGCCCGGCCATGATGAAAGGCACCCGCGCGGAGCGCTCGAACATCGACATCTTGAACCACTGGCCGCGCTCGCCGAGCATGTCGCCGTGGTCGGCCGTGAGGAACACGAGCGTGTTGTCATCTTGCCGGGTCTCGCTAACGGTCGCGATGAGCTCTCCCAGCCAGTGATCGAAGTAGCTGGTGTTGGCGTAGTAACCGTGGCGCGCCGCGCGGACGTGCTCTTCGGTGGCGCCCACCGTGTCGTACTCGATGCCGGCCCGGATGCGCTTGGAGTGGGGGTCGAGTCCCTCCAAGTCGACCGTGGTGGGCAGATCGATGGCGTCGTGGTCGTAGAGGTCCCACCACTCCGGCCGGGCGACGTAGGGATCGTGGGGATGGATGAATGAGGCCACCAGCATCCAGGGCTGCTCGTCGGAGTCGCGGGCGTAGTCGTAGATCCGGCGTTTGGCGGCGAAGCCGACCTCTTCGTCGTACTCGATTTGATAGGTCATCGTCGCTTGGCCGGCTTCGTGGAGGCTGTCCATGTTGTGATACCACTTCCCAATCCGGCGCTCCGGTTCGTCCCAGTTGGGCGTCCACGCGAAGTCGGCCGGGTAGATGTCGGTGGTCAACCGCTCGTCGAAGCCGTGCAGCTGGTCTGGCCCCACAAAGTGCATCTTGCCGGACAGGCAGGTGCGGTAACCCATGAGGCGCATGTAGTGGGCCAGAGTCGGGATCGAGGCCGGAAACTCGGCGGCGTTGTCGTAGGCGCCGATCTTCGTGATTGTCTGACCGGACAGAAACGAGAACCGGGCGGGCGCACAAAGCGGTGAATGGGCATAGGTCGCATCGAAGCGGACCCCGCTCGCCGCGAGCGCATCCATGTGGGGAGTGCGCACCAGAGGGTGCCCGTAGGTGCCGGTGGCGTGCGGGGCCAACTGGTCGGCCATCACGATGAGAATGTTCGGAGTGCGGGTCTTCATGGCATCGCGATCCTAGGGCCCCGCCGGCCGCCGGATCGGTGCTCAGTCGTCGTACCAGTCGACGCTCGGGCCGGTATCGACATCAGCAATGGGCAGCCGGCCGGCGGCTTCCTTCACCGCATCGGCCACGGTCGCAACGTCGAGCCCGGGAAAGGGGTTGATCGTCAGCCGCCGCCCCCGCCGCCGCCAAGTGGCGACCACCTCCCCGTCGTGTACCAGCGCTCCGGGCAGCGGAGCCTGCGGGTAGAGGCGGGCGTTCAGCTCGGCATCGTTTAGGAGAAGTGGCCCGCATAGCCGGCTGATGTACACGTCGTCGGGTGGGAGCAAGTGCAGCCCGGCCGGCTGAGGGGCGGTTCTGGCCTGCGCGACGTCTGCGGCGAGCATGAGCACCTCCTCGCCGTCCACGTCCACGGTTGCCAACTCGGGCCCGAGCGCGCTCATCGTCTTGGTTGCGTCCTCGCCGCCGGCGCCGCTCCACCACTGGAAGCCCTTGGTGGTGGATGGCCCCAGATAGTGGAGGAAGCGGCGAGCCAGCTCGAGGCGGCTCTCCTCGACGTCCGTCTCCGCCGGCTCGGCGGGGTAGACCGCGGTGCTGCTGCCGTCCCAGATCGGGAGGAACCAGCCCGTAGCCGAGACCCACCGCAGCTCGCGCAAGTCGCGGATCGGGGACACGGCATCGAGGATGGAGCCGGGTCGCTGGGGGCGCCCATCGAGGGCCCGGAGCACACGGCGCGCCTGGCGTTGCAGCTCGTCGAGCCGTTCTTCGTCGCGCGGCAACATGCCCAGAGTGAAGACTCCCAGATCTTCTTTGGGTATCAGGTAGATGGCGCCGCGCGGTCCCCACACTTGGGTGAGGCTGCGATTGCTCCAGTCATCGGGCTGCACCCCCTCGACCCTGGCATGGAGCGAGAGCACCGCAGCGCGGGGAGCACTGTCCTGAAGTCCGGATCGGCTCGCCGCGACCAACTCCCCGGCCGGAAGTCGGGTGTCGAGGCCGTTTACCTGATAGCGGTAGGCGAGAACGCGGGTCCGGTCCAGCTTCGTCATGGCGACTGAGGATATCGGAAGGGGTTGCACCCGCCGGTGACCTGGTTGATCGCGGAGTCAGGCGGAACCGCGGCTGCGGGCCGCCTGGTAAGTCTCCAGCGCCCGTTCCCGGGCCTCGGAGTGGTCTACGAGGGGCGCGGGATAGGTATCGCCCAGCGTGATCCCGGCACCAAGCAGCTCGAGCGGCGTCGCCTCCCACGGCGCATGGATGAGCTTGGTGGCGAGCTGCCTCAGCTCGGGGACGTAACGGCGCACGTAACTGCCGTCCGGATCGAACTTGCGACCCTGGGTGACGGGGTTGAAGACCCGGAAGTAGGGCGCGGCGTCGGCGCCCGTGCCGGCAACCCACTGCCAATTGCCGACGTTCTGTGCGAGGTCGCCGTCCACTAAGTAACGACGGAAGAATCGCTCTCCCCACCGCCAGTCCACGAGGAGGTCTTTCGCCAGGAACGAAGCCGTGATCATCCGGACGCGGTTGTGCATCCAACCCTCGGCCAGCAGCTGCCGCATTCCGGCGTCGACGATGGGATATCCGGTAAGGCCGCGGCACCAAGCGCGGAACTCGTCGCGGTCGTTGCGCCACTCCATCGACTCGTACTCGGGCCTCATGGGATGCTCGACCGTGGCCGGGAGGTGATACATCACTTGGGCCCAGAAGTCGCGCCAGCAGATTTGGCGGACGACGGCGGCCCGGCCCGGGGTGGCCTCGCCGACCGCGGCAATCACGTCGAGCGGGGAGATGGTGCCGAATTTGAGATCGGCGGACAGGCGGGAGGTGCCGGCGACGTCGGGGCGGTCGCGCAGTTCGACGTAGTCGTCGACGACGTCGAGGAACTCAGACAGGCGATCGGCGGCCGCCCTCTCGCCACCGGCCATCAGGGGCGGCCCCGCCTCCGGGATGCCGCCACCGACGTCGATGGAGATCGTTGTCGCCCCCGGCATGCTCGCCTCGGGAAGCCTGCGCTGCGCCCAAGCTCGGGAGAAAGGGGTGAAGACGCGATACGGCGAGCCGGTCTTGGTCAGCAGACTTCCCGGAGCGTGCACCACGCTGCCGTGAAAGCGCTGCGCCCGCGGGCCCAGGGCCGCGGCCACTGCGCCGTCTCGGTGCTGGGCATATGGGGTGTAGTCGTCGTTCCAGAAGACCTGATCGGCATCGCATCGGCCGACCACGCTGACCGGGTCCCCGGGAACCACCCGGAGCCTCCCCCCGGCGCGACCGAGCTCTTCGTCCAGAGCAACCAGATGCGCCGCCAGCTGGGGTCCGCGGACCGGCCCGGCGGCTTGCCACAGCCGTGGGTCCAATACGAACAGGGCCGTGACGTGATCGTGTCCCCGGGTGGCCGCAGCCCAAGCCGGGTTGTTCTGCAGTCGCAGGTCGCGGCGGAACCAAACCAACGCCGTCATGGTTCGTGCAAGCTAGCGCCTCCCGAACGTCTCACCCGGTTCCGCCACCGCGCCAGCATCGACGCGGCCGCTCGCGTAGGGTTACATCGATCTGTCTAGGTAGAGCATTGGGCGAGCAGAGACGAGGGGGCCGATGCGCAAGAGCGTTGCCAAGCCGCAGGAGCGGTTGCGGGACTCCAAGCCCGCGCCAGATTCTGCCATCACACTGCGACTGACCGATAGGGCCTTCAATCGCTTTCAATTCGGAGCGGTTAGCGCGCTAGTCGTGTTGGCGATAGTTCATGTCCTCATCCACCGTGTCTTCGGAGAGGGCCTGCTCAACTCGCTCACGGCCGTCTTCGACCCTGTCGATGAGGCGAGCATCACGACGGTCTTCTCGATGCTGAACTTGCTGATTGCGTCTTCGCTGCTGTTCGTCATCTATCTCAATGCCAAGACGCGGCATGAGCCCGGGTCCAGGTACTGGCTCATCCTCAGCGTCGTGTTCCTCGCCCTGTCTGTCGACGAGGTAGCCCAGGTGCACGAACGGGCCGGCAACCTGCTTGCGGAGCGGGGGCTCTTCACTTCTGCCGACGACTTCAACCCCGACTATGTCGTCACTGGTTTGTTCGCTCTCGTTGTGTTCGTCGTTTTGATCCCTCTCCTGCGGCAACTCGATCGCAAGACTCTCGTCTTGTTCCTCGGCGCCGGGGGGCTGTTTGTCGGAGGGGCACTCGGTATGGAGCTGGTGGAGCTGGCGTTGTTGCGAGGAGACACGGCCGAAGGCGACGCAATACTCGACGCGCGATCGATTGTGGAAGAGGCGGGTGAGATGTACGGCGTAGCCTTGTTCAACTTCGCACTCTTCAAGCTGCTGCCGCAGCGACGGCTCAGTTTGACCCGATGACACCGCGCACTCTGCCGTGACCGGGGGTAAAGCCACGTCGTTAAAGCTGCCGCTGGGTTGGCATGCCCGGCAAGAATCGGGAAAGAACCGCCGGAGGGTCCCCTTTGGATAGTTTGCTTTCATGAAGATCGCCGTCATCGGCTGCGGCAAGATTGCACGCGCCCACGCGGAAGTACTGGAGAGTCGGATCGATGACTCCACGCTGGTGTTCTGTGATCGCAACCTGCACAAGGCAGCTGCACTCGCCGCAGAGTTCTCGGGGCGCACCCCATACGACGATGCAAACCAACTGCTCGCCGAGGAGAGACCTGATTCAGTTCATGTCCTCACCCAACTCCCGAGCCACGCAACTCTGGCTGGGGCGGCGCTCGCTGCGGGGGCCCATGTCTACATCGAGAAGCCGATCACGGAAACCGCGGCGGAGTTCACCGAACTGTTGTCACTAGCCGAGAGCAACCTCAAGCTCTTGTGCGCCGGTTACAGCACGCTGGGAATCCCCGTTGTGCAGCAAGCCAAAGCCCTCATCGCATCGGAGCGGTTCGGGCGACTGATCACCGTCCACTGCGACTTCAACTGGACCGCCTCCGGTGAGTCCATTCCCTACGGCAGTTCACATCACTGGGCGTACTCGATGAAGGGAGGGATCCTGCAAAACCTCATCGACCATCCCATGAGTCTGGTCGTCGATGCACTAGGCGAGGTCGAGCACCACAAGGCGCTGTTCGTCCGGCGCAATGAGCTGCCGGCTAACAGTCCCGACTTGGTTCAAGTTGGCCTCAGCACCCGCGATCAAATTGGTTCCTTGAGCGTTTCCTTTGGTCATGGCAACACGTACGCGGCGGCCCATTACTTCCTGGAGGCCGGCACGGTCGTCGTCGACCTCCGCAGGCAGCTACTCAGCTACCTCGAGGGGAGGGGCCCGGACAAGTTCTCAAGGAAGCTGCTGTCGGGAATGAGGCTCGGCTGGGATTTCGGGCGCGGATCCCTTCGGAACGCCGTGAAGCGGGTCGGAAGGAGTTGGCAACGTCATCGCGGCATCGCCGGCCTGATTGAGAACTTCTATGGGGCGATTGCGGGCACGCAAGACCTCGTTGTGAGTGCCTCTACCGCGACTCGAACCGTTGCGATCCTGGAACGCGTGTGGGAAGACAGGGACGCGTCGCTCGGATGAAGCCCGCACCCCACAGGATGTGAACTGGTACGCATGACCGGCGTGAGGCAGATAGACGCGGATGTCTGCATCATCGGTTCTGGTGTTGCCGGTGCGATCATTGCCAGCGAGTGCGTGAATGCCGGGCGCGATGTCGTAATGCTCGAAGCCGGGAGCCGCGCAAGTGGGCGCGCCCGTCTTCTCCGGATAGGCGAGAAGGTGATCCGGGATTACAGAATCCCGCGGATGCGTATCTGGCATCGCAGAGCGCGATACCTCAAGACCGATTACGAGACCATCGGGAATCGTACGTACTCTCTCTCCGGGGTGGCGCTGGTCGCTCGCGGCGGGTCGACGCTGGGGTGGAGCGGCGACGCCTATCGGCTTCGTCCAGAGGACTTCAAACTTGCGAGTGTGACGGGGCAAGGCCTCGACTGGCCCCTGAGCTACGACGAACTAGAGCCGTATTACGTCCGGGGCGAGCAGGCACTGCGGGTAGCGGGCGATCACACCGATGAGGGCCATCCGCCTCGGAGCACGCCGTTTCCGCAGCCGGCTAGGCCCTTCCACGAACGTGATCGGCCGTTCGTCGACCTCCTGTCGGACCACGACTGGCCGCTCATGCATCACAACATCTCCCTCGCCCCCGACGGCGGGGCGTTCACTGCAGACGAGCTGATCGACCGCCTGGAAAAGGCCCCTCGCTTCAGATTGATCACCGGGTCCGTTGTCGACCGGATACTGTGCTCATCGAAGTGGCGCGCCAGCGGTGTACAGAGCCGCAATGTGGCCGCGGACACGACGCTAACTGTTGCGGCCGACACGATCGTGGTGTGCGCGGGGGGCATTGAAACCCCAAATCTGCTGCGGCAATCGGCTAACCAATGGTGGCCCGAAGGGTTGGGAAATCACAGTGGTCATCTGGGTCGACATCTCATATCTCACACCGGTATCGCCCTAGGAGGAAGGCCGCGTGGTTATCGCCCGCTCAACGGGCCCATTGGGCCGACGGCTGCCACTCGACGATTCGATACGGAGCGTGATCAGCGTTCGGGGAAGTACATCTTGCTGTGGCGGCCGGCGCCGTCAGGTTTGCTGTTCGTGAACGCAATGCTGGAACAGTCGCCCGAAGACGGCAATACCGTCTCCCCAGGGGCGGGGAAGACTCGTTTCGGCACCCCTCGGCCGGTCATCGACTACAACGATGGGGAGATACAAGCGAAGCGGACAAGGGCGGTCGAGGCGCAGCTCGAATCGTTTGCGACGCAGATGCAACTGGGGGTCGCCTTTCGGCGGAACTACGTCCACGCCCATCCGATGTGTACAGCACGGATGACCGAGGACGATCGCGACGGCGTCATCGGTCCTGATCTACGAGTTCACAACATGGAAAACGTCTATGTCTGTGGGAGCGCCAGCTTCACGTCCGGCGGGGCGGCCAATCCAACCCTGACGATCGCAGCTCTGGCGTACCGGTTGGGCGCGCACCTGGCCGCGAAATCCGAACATTGAGACAGCTCAGGCGTTTCTGAGGTCGATGACCAACGTCTGCAGGTCGGTGAACTCCTCCAGCTTGCCGCGACCCCAGCCGGTGTCGGTGCCGGCCGCTCCGCCAAACGGTTGGAACGTCTCCCAGAAGTCCGTGGAGTCGTTGACCACCACGGTGCCGGTGCGGATGCGATCGGCGTACCAGAACGCTTTCTGCAGGCTCGAGGTGAACACCGCTGCCTGCAGCCCTAAGTGGGTGCGGTTGGCCATGCCGACCGCCTCCTCGTCGTCGGGTGCCGTCAGGATTGGCAGCACCGGGCCAAACGTTTCCTCGCGGGCTACGACCGAGTCCTCCGGCACGCGGTCGATCACGGTGAAGTCGTAGTACAGGTCGGTGGGGAAGCCGGGGGCGCGGCTCCCGCCTACCAAGATCTCGGCCCCCCGCTCACGGGCGTCGGCGAGATGGCGGTCCATCTTGGCCGCGGTGGGCTCGTTGTTGAGCGGGCCCATGTTGGTCTCGGCGGCGAACGGGTCGCCCAGATGGACGGCCTCGGCCGCTTTGAGCGCGTGCCCCACGAACTCCTCGTGGACTTCGTCGAGCACGATCACCCGCTCGGTTGCGCAACACACCTGGCCGGCGTTGTAGTAGGCGCCGTAGACCGCGGCTTCGGCGGCGGCCTGCACGTTGGCGTCGGAGGTGACGATGGTGGGCCCGTTGCCCGACATCTCCATGATCGATCGCTTGATGCCCATCTGGGAGATGATGCGGCGCCCGGTCTCCGAGGATCCGGTGAAGCCGATTGCATCGATGCCATCGTGGGTGACCAGCAGCTCGCCGATGTCGCCGGCGCCGGGAATCACCGATATCGCTCCTTTGGGGACCCCGGCCGCATCGAACGCTTCGGCCAATTTGAGCAATGCCCAGGAGGTGAACAGCGGAGGTTTGGCGATGATGGCATTCCCGGTCGCCAAGCCGGGACCGATGTACTCCAGGGGGATGGTCACCGGGAAGTTCCACGGCGTGATTGCCGCCCACACCCCGACCGGGCGGTGAAACGTGAACATCCGCTTGTTGCGATCCGAGGTGGGGATGACGTCGCCGCTGAGGCGTTTGACGTCTTCGGCGGCGTTGAGGAAGTACTCATTGGCTTCTTCGATGTCTTCCAGCGACTCGGCGTGATAGGGCTTGCCCTGCTCGAGAGTCTGGATCCGGGCGATCTCCTCGACCAGCGGTTCCACCTCGGCTGCGATGCGATTGCATAGCTCGGCCCGCTCGAATGCGGACCAGTGGCGAATCTCGTCGTGGGCGGTGCGGGCGGCGGCAACCGCCCGATCGATGTCGTCCCGGCTGGCGATCGGTATATCGGCGATGTGCTCGCCGGTGGCGGGGGAGCGGAGCTCGTATGCTCCTTGGCCCGTTCCTTCGGTCCACTCTCCTGCGATGTAGAGCTTCACGGTCTCGACCATGCCTGGGCGCCCTTTCGTGCCAGCGGATTTGCTGCAACACCGTTACATCACGGTGTTATATTACGTGCGGTGGATGCCTCATCTCTTGCTACGGCAACACCCCGCCCTCTGTGGTGGGAGGCTGTGGACGACGTTATCGCGATTCGGCCCGCTCTGTCGCAAGATCGCGACGTCGACGTGGTCATCGTGGGTGCCGGCTACACCGGGCTGTGGACCGCTTATTTCCTGCAGGCCGCCGACCGCTCGCTGCGCATCGCACTTGTTGACAGGGAGCATGTCGGCTTCGGCGCCTCCGGCCGCAACGGTGGTTACTGCTACGACGGGTTTGCCGCCGGCCCGCACCGTATCGAAGCGATGTCCGATCTGGACACCGCCCGCGCCTGGTCGGCGACCTTGCGCCACGCCGTAGACGACATCGGTCAAGTCATCGAGGATCACGCCATCGACTGCGATTTCGAGAAGAGCGGCACCATCGAGTTTCTGGTCAACGGCGGCCAGGAGGCACGCGCCCGCGACGACGTGGCTCGGGCCCGCCGGTACGGCTGGTCCGAGGCCCAGCTGCGCATGCTGTCGGCTGCGGAAGCCCGCGAAGTGGGCCGAGCCGCCAACGTGCGGGCAGGCCTGTGGTCGGCGCTGACGGCGCCGATCCATCCGGCGAAGCTGGTCCATGGGCTGGCCCGGGTCGTCGAGGATCGTGGGGCCGCCATCTATGAAGGAACCGCGGTCAGCTCGCTGGTGCCGGGGCGGATCGTGACCCCGGGGGGCACGATCCGGGCGCCGATCGTGGTGCGCGCCACCGAGGGGTATACCGCCGAGCTGGCCGGTCACAAACGGACGCTGGCACCGCTGTATTCACTGATGATCGCTACCGAGCCGCTCAGCGAAGACCTATGGGATTCGATCGGTCTGGCCAATCGGGAGGCGTTTGGTGATCTGCGCCATCTCGTGGTCTATGGCCAGCGCACCGCCGACGGGCGGATCGCGTTTGGGGGTCGGGGGGCACCTTACGACTACGGGTCGCAGGTGCGCCGCAACGCCGACTTCTCCGCAAGGGCATTCGTGCCGGTGCGCGGGGCGCTGCTCGAGCTCTTCCCGCAGCTGCAGGACACCAAGATCACCCATCGCTGGGGCGGCGTGCTCGGCGTCAGCCGACGCTGGATGCCGACCGTCGGCTTGGATCCGGAGACCGGAATCGCGTGGGGGGGCGGATACGTGGGTGCAGGGATCACCGCCGCCCACCTCGCCGGCCGCACCTTGGCCGATCTGATAACCGGAACCGACACCCGCCTCACCCGCCTTCCGTGGGTGAACCACCGAGTCCGCAGGTGGGAGCCGGAGCCGCTGCGCTGGCTCGGTATCAACGCCGCGCTGCGCGTCATGCAATACGCCGATGAAACGGAATCGAGGAAGCACCGCCCGGCACGCATCGCCGAATGGCTGTGGCGCCTGGTCAAGATCTGATACGAAGTTGACGAGAGGACTCGAATGAGCATCCAAGGACCCAAGACCGCCGAGCTATTCACCCGCGCCCGCGCTGCGCTGGTCAACGGAGTCTCCAGCGGCTGGCGATACTGGGGAGCAGACGACACGATCGTCCTGGCCGGCGGTCAAGGCAGCCATGTCTTCGACGCCGACGGCACCCGGTACATCGACTATCACATGGGATTCGGCCCCATCATCCTGGGCCATGCCGATCCCCATGTCGGCGCCGCCGTGGCGCAGGCAGTGGCCAATGGCACGACGTTCGCTTTCACGCAAGAGCAGGAGGTCACGGCCGCCGAGGCTGTGAAGCAGGCCGTCTCCTGGGTGGAGCGCCTCCGCTTCACCAACACGGGCACCGAGGCGACCATGCATGCGGTGCGGCTCGCCCGCGGCTTCACCGGGCGGGACGTCGTAGTCAAGTTCGAGGGCACTTACCACGGCGCCCACGACTACGTGATGTACTCGACCCCGGGAGACCCTGCCGATGTGCTGGGTTCCCCCTTTCGCCCCGTACCGGTACCGATGAGCTCCGGAATGCCGCACATGGTCGGCGGCCTGGTGCGCACGCTGGCTTTCAACGATCTCGAAGGGGTGCGACGGCTGTTCGCCAGCGAAGGCTCTCGAGTGGCGGCGCTCATGGTGGAGCCGATGCTCGGCAACGCGATGGGCATCGAGCCGGCGCCCGGATTCCTCGAAGGGCTGCGCGCGATCTGCGACGAGCACGGGGCTTTGCTGATCTTCGACGAGGTCAAGACCGGGTTCCGTATCGCGGTGGGCGGCGCCGCCGAGGTATACGGCGTCATTCCCGATCTGGCCACGTTCGCCAAAGCGATGGGCAACGGGCTGCCGGTGGCGGCGATCGCCGGCCGCGGGCCGGTCCTGCAGGGATGGGAGCGCGGCGGGATCGTCCAAGCCGGCACATACTCGGGTAACGCGGTCTCAACGGCTGCCGCCCAGGCCACGATCGAGCGGCTTCTCACCGGTGAGCCGCTCGCCCAGGTCGAGCGCGTCGGCGCGGCGCTGATGGAGGGCACCACCAAGTTGTTGGCAGACCGCGGCGTCCCCAGCTCCGTGCACGGCCGCCCGGCCATGTTCGGCTTCTACTTCGGGGAGGACAGGCCGCAGGACTACCGGGCCAGCACCCATCACGATGACCGGCTCTACGAGAAGCTGGTCATGGCGATGATCCGGCGGGGCGTGCTGCCGTCGCCGGACGCCCTCGAGCCGTGGTTCTTGTCGGCGGCGCATACCGATGAGGACGTCGCCACCACGCTGCAAGTCTTCGCCGAGGCACTGGATGAGGCCCTGCGATAATGCCGATCCAGGTTGACGAGGATGCGCGGCGCGCCGCGGTGGCGGAGGCCACGCTCCGTGTAGCCGGGAGGGATGGGCTGCGAGGCGTCACCATCCGATCCGTGGCGGCGGAGTTGGGTGCTTCCACCTCGTTCATCACCAACTACTTGGGCACCCGATCGGCGCTGTTAGTGAACGCACTCCGCCATATCGAGGACACGTGGCTCGCCGAGCTGGAAACGGAGCTGGCGGGGAGCGACCCACCGGAGGCTCTGCGCCGGGCTATGCGCTCCGCCGTCGAGTGGGACGATGACGAGCTGATGCGGTCGCAATTCTGGATAGCTGTGCTCTCGGTGCCGGGTCGGGACGCGGCGGTAGAGCGCCATCTCGTCGAGTCGACGAGTGCGGTGCGGGGCGTGATCGCCAAGCTGGTCGACCAATGCGGCCATCCCGACCCGGAGCGGGCCGCCGACATGCTCGTGCTGGTGGCCCAGGGGGCATTCGTATCGATCGTGGAGGCTCCTCGGCAGTGGAGCCCGGAGCGGCTGACGCAGGCGGCCGATGCTGCCGTCGCCGCAGTGCTGGCCGAGTGCGCCCGCTGAGACCGCGTTCTTCGACTCCACAAGTCACTCATACGAGTCTGCGCTCTGCCATCCCGTTGAGGATCTCGAGGACGCAGCGATTGGCGAGGAAAGCGGTGATCTCACCGGGGCCGTCGTAAGGGGGAGCCACCTCGACGATGTCGGCGCCCACCACGTCGAGCTCCCGTGACAGCCGGCGCAAGGTGTCGAGGAGCTCCCGCGACGTGATCCCTCCGGGTTCCGGAGTGCCGGTGCCGGGGGCCATGGCGGGATCGACGACGTCGATGTCCACGGACAGGAACACGGCGTCGGCGCCTTCCGCCGCGTAGGCGACGGCGTCGTCGACAACCTGACGCATGCCGCGTTCGACGATCTCACTCATCAGGAACGTGCGCATGCCTTGCTCTTCCATCCAGGCCACGGTTTCCGGCTCAGGCCAATAGCCCCGGAGCCCGATCTGCACGAAGCGCCTCCCGGCGACCGCCCCCGATTCGATGAGGCGACGCATCGGCGTGCCGTGGCCGAGCAGCACGCCTCCGGGAGCCTTCAACCCGGTGTCGGCGTGGGCATCGAAGTGGATCAATGCAATGTCGCCGTGGACTGCGGCTACCGCCCTGGCGTTGGGGAAGGTGATCGAGTGGTCGCCGCCGAGCACGATCGGCACGGCCCCGTGGCGGGCCACCCCCTCCACTGCGGCGGCGATGAGGTCAAGGCTCTCCTCGATGTATCCGACGGGGAGGAGAAGATCGCCGGCATCGACCACGTTGAGGACGCTGAGGGAGTCGATGCCGGAGGGCAGGTGGGGACGAGAACCGTCAAAGCCGAGATAATCGGTTTCCCGGATGGCCTTGGGTCCCATGCGGGTTCCGGCGCGAAAGGTCGTTCCCCAATCGAAAGGAGCGCCCAGGATCACTACGCCGGCATCTCCCAAGTCGTCTAACGGGCGGGCGGGGACTCCTGCGAACGAGGCCCTGGCGGCAAACGCCTGCGACCTGGCAGACTGAAACGGATCGGTCACTGAGGCCCTCCCGCGGTGAGATCTGCAGTTTTGCCAGGCTATCAGGCGGGGTCGTGGCCTAGTTGCACGGGCGTCGGGCGAGCAACATACTCCGGTGGAACAAGGAGCGGCATAGGGTGGGCCGACAGAAGTGAAGTACGGCGCGATACGTCCTCTTGTCGTGGCGGGGTCTCCGGAGGCGATCGGCGCCGCCCACGGCGCAGCACGGGCGGCGGGGATCCGCCAATACGCTGACGAACGGCTGGCAATAGTCGCCGCCGGTGAATGGTCGGGTGGGGAGATCGACATGGACCGCATTGGCGAGCTCGCCGAGTCGATGATCCCGGCTCACGCCGGGTATTCGGAGGAGCTGACCGCCGAGATGGCTGCGATGGCGGATGCCGCCGGGCTCAGCCTTGGCGAGGCGATAGTGGTCGGCGGCTTCACCGACTTCGTCGACACCGTGCGCGGCCAGCTGGGGGCGCCTCCGGAGGAGGACGACTGCACGGCCGTTATCGCCCCCGGGCCGGCCACCGCAGACGGTCGAGCGATCCTCGGCCAGACCTGGGATATGCACGACTCCGCTACCAGGCACGTCCTCATGCTCGATCTGCGCCCGGACTCAGGCCCGGCGGCACTTGTGTTCACCACTGAAGGCTGCCTTGGCCAGATGGGCATGAACGAGGCGGGACTGGCGATCGGAATCAACAACCTCGCCGCACAGATCGGCACTTTGGGAGTGACCTGGCCGTTCGTGGTGCGTCGCGCGCTCCAGCAGGCGTCGCTCGACGATGCGATCGACTGTGTGCTCGAGGCCGAGTTGGCCGGGGCGCACAACTATATGCTCGTCGATGGTGAGGGACGAGGGGTCAACATCGAGGCGATGCCGCAAGCCACGCAGGTCACCCCGGTCGAGACGGGTCCATTCCTGCATACCAACCACACCCTGGCGGCGGCTACCACCGCCTTTCAGGCAGTGCGGCCAACGGGGCTGATGGAGAGTTCGCAGCGGCGTTTGGAGCGAGGGCAGGAGCTCATTGGGTCGGGGCCGGTCACGCCGGAGCGGGTGATGGAGATGACCCGCGATGCAGAGGCGGTCTGTCAGACATCGCAGGCGCCGTATCACATCGAGAGCTGCGGCGGGATCGTGATGCGCCCCGCGACGGGGGAGCTGTGGGCGGTGTGGGGACGGCCCGACATGAACGAGTATCAGCACTTTGCGCTATCGGCAGTGTGAATGGCGACGGCAACGCCCTCTGAAGGCCTCACGGTGACCAACCTCACAGCGGAGCTTGCCCCGCAGTGTGCTGCGCTGGAACTGGCCGCCTTCCCCAGCGCCGACCCGAGCGAGCTCATCTCCCTGGAGGACATGTTGGCGTACGCCGAGGTGTTCCCGGAGGGGTTCTTTGTCGTCCTCGACGGCGACCGAGTGGTCGGGCAAGGGGCCGGGATCTTCCTCGACTTCGACTTCAACCATCCGCAGCACAGCATCATGGGCATCACCGGCGAGAACCAGTGCCGCAACCACGACGCGTCCGGCGACTGGTACTACGGCACCGACATCGTGGTTCACCCCGACTACCGCCGCCGCGGTATCGGGCGCCTTCTGTACGACCTACGCAAGGACCTCGTAAGGCGGCACGGCAAACGCGGCATCATCGCCGGGGGTTACCTGGCCAACTTCAAGGACCACAAGCACGAGATGTCCGCCCAGGAATACGTTGACAAGGTCGTGGCCGGACAGATCTACGACCGCACACTGACCTTCCAGCTCGGCAACGGCTTCGAGGTGCGCGGCGTCCTCGAGGACTATCTGGAGGACGAAGAGAACGAGGGCTGGGCGGCCCTGATCGTGTGGGAGAACGAGGAGACCGCAGAGTGAGCGTTGCCGTCGAGCTCTCCAACGTCACCAAGCTGTTTGGAGACGTGACCGCCGTCGACGACGTCGACCTCTCGATCACGGACGGCGAGTTCTTCTCGTTGCTCGGACCGTCGGGGTGCGGGAAGACCACCACATTGCGGATGATCGCTGGCTTCGACTTCCCGACCGCAGGCTCGATCCAGATCCACGGCAGGGAGATGAAACTGGAGCCGCCGAACAAGCGCCCGGTGAACACGGTCTTTCAGTCGTACGCCCTCTTTCCCCACATGACGGTCGAAGACAATGTGGCCTTCGGACTTCAGATGAAGAAGGTCGACGCCGGCGACATGGCGGCTCGGGTCAAGCGGTCACTCGACATGGTCCAGCTCACTCATCGCGCCGATGCCCGGCCGTCGCAGCTGTCGGGCGGCCAGCAACAGCGGGTGGCACTGGCCAGGGCGCTCGTCAACGAGCCCGAGGTCTTGTTGCTCGACGAGCCGCTGGGAGCGCTCGATCTCAAGCTGCGCCAGGCGATGCAAATCGAGCTGAAGGAGCTCCAGGAGCGGGTGGGCATTACGTTCGTCTACGTGACCCACGATCAGGTGGAAGCACTGACCATGAGCGACCGCATCGGGGTTATGGACCAGGGCAAGCTGCTGCAGGTTGGCGCCCCGGAGGACATCTACGAGCACCCCAAGTCGCGCTTCGTCGCCGACTTCATCGGTGAGATCAACCTGATTCCCGGGACGGTGGTGGACGGGTCCACCGTGAAGCTGCAAGCCGGAGCCAACATCAACGCTTCGACCGAGGTGGCTGCCGGCACGGCGATCACCATCGCGGTGCGACCGGAACGCTTCGTCCTCTACCGCGTCGATGAGAGCGTTCCAGAAGGGCTCAACCGGTTGTCCGGCACGATTACTCGCCGCGTGTACCACGGCGACGTCTTTTACTACGACGTGGAGACGTCGGAGGGCACAATCGAGGTCAAAGAAGAGAACCGGCCGGGCGTCTCGCTATACGGCGTTGGCGACGCCGCCATTGTGACATGGGATGTCAAGGCGACCACGGTGGTGGCCGAGTAGATGACAGCTGAGGCACCTGAGATAGCGCGGGCTAGCTCACAGCTCGAAGCTGCGGCGGAAAAGGCCGAGTCGCGACGTGGTCTCACATTGGCGGCGCCGTCCTATCTCTATCTGATAGTCCTGTTCGTCTCGCCACTGGTGATCATCGGCGTCTACTCGTTCGCCAGCCGTTCTCGTACCGGCCGGCCACTCCTCGAGGACTGGAACCTCGACTCATGGGCCAAGATTCTCGGCGACGAGCTGATTCGATCGATTGCCCTCCGCTCCGTCGTGGTGGCTCTAGTCACCACCATGCTGTGCCTCGCCGTCGGCTACCCGTTCGCCTACTACATCGCAACGAGGTCGGAGCGGGTGCGCAATCTTCTCCTCGTCCTAGTGATGATTCCGTTCTGGACCAACTTCCTGGTGCGCACCTACGCATGGCGCGTACTGCTGGGTGAAGATGGCCCCGTCACCGAGATTGGCCGCGCTTTGGGCCTGTGGGACGCCACCCTGTTCACGCTGCCGGCGGTCTACATCGGCCTCGTGTACGGATACCTCCCATTCATGGTCCTCCCTCTCTACGCGTCGATCGAGCGTCTCGACTGGTCGCTGGTCGAGGCGGCCAGGGATCTCTATGCGTCCGGTTTTCGGGCGTTCCTGCGCGTCACTCTGCCGCTGACCCGGCCCGGGATCATCGCCGGTTCGATTCTCGTGTTCATCCCCAGCCTGGGCGCGTACGTCACCCCGGACATCCTGGGCGGCGCCAAGACGACCTTGCTCGGCAACTACATCGTCAACCAATACCTCACGGCACGGAACTGGCCCCTCGGTTCATCGGTGTCGATGGCGATCATGATCGTGATGCTGATCGCGACGGTTTGGTACTTCCGCTCCGGAGCGCGGACGCTGTGAGCACGAATCAGCGCACGACTGCCAACCGCCGCCTCAACCGTTTGCTGGCCGGCCATACCTGGGTGGTGTATGCATTCTTCTACCTGCCGATCCTCGTGCTGATCATCTTCTCTTTCAACGAGAGCCGCCTGTTCGGTTTTCAAAACTGGGAAGGGCTTTCGCTCAAGTGGTACCGGCAGATGTTCGCCAACGACAACCTCATGCAGGCTCTGCGCATCTCGCTTGTCGTGGCCGTCGGCTCGACGATCGTGTCGACTGTGCTGGGCACCGCGGCGGCGTTGGCGCTCGAGCGCTACCGGCGCTGGTTGGGTAAGCGTGCTTTCGATGCGCTCCTCTATCTGCCGGTGATCATCCCCGACGTGACGATGGCAGCGATGCTGCTGGTGTTCTTCACATCCCTCGGCCAGCAACTGAGCACGGTTACGATCGCCCTGAGCCATATCGCGTTCAACATCTCCTTCGTGTCGATCGTCGTTCGAGCGCGCCTCGCCAATCTCGATCCAGCTCTGGAAGAGGCGGCCGCTGATCTCTACGCAAGCCGGTGGCACGCATTCCGACGGGTAACGCTGCCGTTGATAATGCCGGGCGTGCTTGGCGGGGCGCTGCTGGCCCTGACGCTCTCGCTGGACGATGTCGTCATCACCCAGTTCGTCAAGGGACCGGACACCCTGCCGACCTTCGTGTTCGGCCTGATCAAGCGCAGCGTGACCCCTGAGATCAACGCCGTGTCCAGCCTGATGCTCGCTGCCTCTGGCGTCCTGGTCCTGGGTTCGCTTGCTTTGCAGCGTAGACAGTGATGAAACTGCCCTGAATATCCGAGGAGGTACTCAATGAAACGCATAGTCTCGTTCTTTGCGGTTGTGGCGCTCGTTGCTACAGCGTGCGGAGACGACGGCAGCGGTGATTTGGAGGACGCCGCGGCGGAATGCCAAGTGGACCAGACCGATGGGGACCTCGATCTCCACAACTGGTCGGAGTACATCGCTCCCGAATTGGTGGAGGCGTTCGAGTCCGCGTACGGCGTAACGGTCAATGAGACGTTTTATGACTCGAACGAAGCGATGCTTCCTCAGGTGGAGTCGGGAGGTAACGACTATGACGTGATCGTGCCGTCCGACTACACAGTGACGATCATGGCTGAGGAAGGCCTGATCATTCCGCTGAACAAGAGCGTGATCACGAATCTAGGGAACGTCGATCCTGAGTTCACCGGCCTGCCGTTCGACCCAGAGGGTGAGTTCTCCGTGCCGTACCAATGGGGTACGACTGGAATCGGCTACAGCTACGACGTGGTTCCGGAGGACTGGGAGCCGTCGTGGGAGCTGCTCTTCGATCCAGCATTTGCGGATGTGTCCGGTTCGATCTCACTGCTCAACGATCCACGAGAGGTAATGGGCGCCGCCCTCAAGTACCTTGGCTACTCGCTGAACACAACTGATCAGGCTCAGCTCGATGAGGCGACGGGACTCCTGAAGAGTGTCAAGGATCGAATCAAGCTCTTCGATTCCGACCAGTTCGAGGATCTGCTTGTCACCGGAGAGACCGTGGCCGCTCATGGATTCAGCGGCGACTTCTTTGCAGCATACGACGAGGCCTCAACCGACACGTATGACGCATACGAGGACTACGGCTACGGGATTCCCAAGGAAGGCGCAGTTGCCTGGGTCGACACCATGGCGATCCCCGTAACGGCCGATGCGCCGTGCACGGCTCACACGTTCATCAACTTCATGTTGGATGCGGAGAACGGCGCTGCCCTCACCAACTTCAACTTCTATGCGAGCCCCAATGCGGCCTCGACGCCCTTCATCGATGGGGACATACTCGAGGACGCAACGATCTATCCACCCGACGAGGTGTTCGAGCGGCTCGAGTTCATTGCCGATACGGGGGACTTCGAGACCAACTTCACAGACGCCTTCACCGAGGTGAAGAGCTAACCGGATACGCGCTAAGAGACGCGAGTGAGAGAAGGCGCCGAGACGGTGCCTCCTCTCACTCGAACCTCGCCCGCGCCGCTGCCAGGTCTTCCAGCGACCCGATGTCGAACCAATCGCCCGGCAGCGGCTGCGCCAGGAGGCTTTCCCCGGCTGCTAGCAGGCTCGCAATGGCGTCGGGCAGCTCGAGCTCGCCACGGGGCGATGGTCCGAGTCCCGCTACGTGATTCCACAGCTGCGCACCAAAGACCATGATCCCGGCGTTGTTCCAAGGACTGGGCGCGACTCCAACGGGCTTCTCGATCATCTCGGTGATCATGTGGTCCTTGCCGAACACAACGGAAGATCCAGCACTCACGTCTGGCAGCTCCGTGACCCCGATCACTCCTGCCAGATCGGAGCGCCACGCGGCAGCAACTTCCTGATAATGCTCGGGTGCCGTCACGATGTCGCCCCAGCACAGCATGAACGGCTCAGCGCCCGTAGCGCTTCGAACGACGGCAACGGCTCCTGCCGTGCCGTTGCGGTCTTCCTGGCGTACGAAACTCACGGGGAGAGGACTCGTCAGTGCCACGTGCCGTTCCACGGCCTCGGCCAGGTAGCCGGTGACGATCGTCAGCCGGCGCACCCCGCTCGCGGCCATTGGTTCGATGATCCGGGTGATCACGGGCACCCCGCCGATCTCGATCATGGATTTCGGAGTCGTTTCAGTGAGCCCGCCGAGTCTCGTGCCGCGGCCGGCGGCGAGAATCACTCCCTGCGTAGGGACCACAGCGCACCTCCTTGCGGAGTGGCGAGGAAGGTGGGGCCGCCGCAAGCCGCCTCCATGGCATCGGCCACGGGCTGGGCCAGATCGGGGCGGCTGAGCGCGATGGCCCAGCCGCCGAATCCGGCTCCGGTGACCCGGGCGCCGGCCGCATCTGCAGCTGCCGCCGCGGCGACCAGCTTGTCCAAGTCAGGAGTGCTCGAGCCGTACCGGCGCAGGCTGTGGTGCGACTCGGTCATCAGCTCACCCAGCGCCGGCAGGTCACCGGCGCGCAGCGCAGTCTCCGCAAGATCGACTCGCTCGGCTTCGGCGAGCACATGCTCAGCGGAGACCCGCAGATCGAGCCGACGCAGCAGCGGCAGGCCGAGGTCGTCATCTCCCGCCAGGTGGGCTGCATCTGCCACCGTCACGGTCGGCAGCCCGGCCAGCTCCTCAGCGGTGGCGTGGCGGACTCGCGAGAGCTGGGCGGCGGCGCCCGAGTCGTCACCGAGGAGCACCGCGGCCGCCCGCGACGCCAGCACGAACGAATGGTACGAATCGAGTGCCGTCTCGCCTTTGGGCGCTCGTGTGCCGGAATAGCCGGCGATCCACGCGAAGCCGTCGGGAATGGGGACGTTGCGGCGCAGCGGAGGGTCGAAGTCGATGCGGAGGGCGTGCCCGGGTCGGGCAAATGTGATCACGGTCTGATCCATCGCCCCGCCGGCGATGGCCGCCTTGCGTTCGGCGGCCAGCGCGGTCACCACGAGATCATCGGGAGGCAGGCCCACGTCCCATAGCTCGTTGAGGGCCGTGAGGCATCCCACGGTGAGTGCCGAGGACGAGCTGAGCCCCCCGGTCGCCGGCAGATCGCTGTCGAGCGCCAGGTTGGCGCCGCGCTGGGGCGCCAGCGGCCGCAGCTCGGCGAGCACTGCCAAGACGTAACGCGACCAGGGAGGCTGTTCGCGGGTGGCGTCGCTGTCGACAATGCCGCCGTCAAGGCTGGAAATCGCAGTCAACCCGGGCGCGGAGCGCTCCCCGCCGGCGACATAGACCGCCTGGCCAATCGCCATCGGGAGAACCGGCAGCCCGCAGTAGTCGGTGTGGTCGCCGATGATGTTGATGCGCCCCGGGGCCCGGACAACAACGCCGGGGTCTTCTCCGAAGTGGCTTGCGTAGAGTTCCGTCGCTCCGTTCACCCGGCGACGCTATCACCTGTAGTCGGAGAGTTACGCTCCGACCTATGAGCATCAGCGCCGTTGTGGTCGGGGCCGGAGAGCGCGGCTTCTTCACGTACGGCGGTTACGCCCGGGACCATCCCGAAGAGCTCGAGCTGGTGGCCGTAGTCGATCCGGACGAGTCGCGCCGGGCCAGATTCGTGTCGGCTCATCCTGCTGCGGTGTCGTATGCCACCGTCGACGACTGGCTGGCACGGGGCAGGATCGCCGATGCGGCCATCGTCGCCACTCCGGACAGATTCCATTACGACGCCGCCCGTCCTGCCCTCGAGGCCGGCTACGACGTGCTCTTGGAAAAGCCGATGGCGGCAAACCTCGACGATGCGGTAGCTCTTGCGGCAGTGGCCGCATCCACGGGTCGCATTCTGGCGGTGGCCCATGTGCTGCGGTATGCGCCGTTTTTCGCGACGTTGCACGAGGTGGTCACGTCCGGTCGGCTCGGCGACCTCATCACGGTGGAGCACCGGGAGAACGTGTCCGCGTTCCACATGGCGCACAGCTTCGTGCGCGGCAACTGGGGGCGGGCCACCGAATCGACTCCGATGATCGTTCAGAAATGCAGTCACGATTTCGACATCTTGGTGTGGAACCTGCCGTCTCCGGTGGCCACTCTTTCCTCTGTGGGGTCTCTGATCCACTTCCGGCCCGAGCGGGCGCCGGCCGACGCCGCGGCCCGCTGCGTAGATCCGTGTCCCGTGGAGCGATGTCCCTTCGATGCCCGGCGTTACCTCAACCCCGACTGGAAGGGGTGGCCGGTGCATGTCCTCACCGACGATCTGACTCGAGAAGGACGGCTCGAGGCTCTCCGGACCGGGCCGTGGGGCCGCTGTGTCTACACGGCGGGTTCGGACGTCGTTGATCACCAAGTCGTCTCGATGCAGCTCGAGTCGGATACATCGGTCGTTCTCGTCATGCATGGGCACTCCGCCGAGGACTGCCGCACCATGCGCTACGACGGATCGCGGGCCACCCTCCGAGCCCGATTCGGTCGCGATTCCGTAATCGAGGTTACCGACCACGCCGGCGGAGCCCCCGAGCGGATTCCGATCGCACGAGCCACCAGCGGTCACGGCGGCGGCGACCATGGGGCGATTGGCGCCTTCCTCGAGGCGCAGCGAACGGCGTCGGCTCCGCCCACTTCGGCGGCCGACAGTCTGGAGAGCCATGTGCTGGCGTTTGCGGCCGAAGAAGCGCGTCGCGCCGGCACCGTCCTGGATGTCACGCAGTTTCGTCGCGCCGCGCTTGCGCGCCACATCGCCGACCGACCAGGCGAGATGTCCGGCTAGGTGTTGTCGAGCCGGTTGCGGTAGGCGCCCCAGGCCGCGGCCGCCGCTGCGATCAGGGCGAGGAAGAGCCCGATGCGGCGGGGAGCCCCCCAAGTGAACACGGTGCGCCACAGGATCAGCACCAGGCCGACTCCGGCCAGATAGAAAGTGATCTCGGCCGTAGCGCTCACCGGCGACCGATCCAGGCTCTCCATGACGAGTATCACGCCGGCGGCGACAATGAGCACCACTCCAATGATGGCCGGGAATCCCGAGTCCCACGCATTGAAGCTGATCACACCGCGGATCCCGAACCAAGGGAAGAAGCTGAAGACGGCCAATGCGAAGGCGGCGCCTACGGCGAGCTGTTGGTTCACGCTGAGCTTGCTCAGATCCATTTGATGCTCCTGCGTTGCCGGCGATGCGATGATCCCGGCGCACTCAACTGTAGAGGCTCACGGTGAGGGAGCCGTGGCATTCGGTGCCGAAGGAATGATTATCCGATCTACGGTGCTGGAAACGGCAGCAGCACATCTCGGAGGATTGAATGACCCGCACCTTCGCCCCTTTGCCCGAGGACTTCGAGCCCACCCGGGCCACTCTCCATCAGTATGCGAACGCCGTAGGAGCCGTGCCTCGGGCCCACGCCGAGCCGCATGACAAGTGGTGGCATGTTGCGCTCCAGGTGACTCCACGCGGCCTGGAGACGATCGACATGGACCTGCCCGGGGGAGGCCGATTCAACATCCGCCTCGACCTGACTACGCACGAAGTCGTCGTCTCAGCCGACGGCGACAGCGTCGCTCGTTGCAGCCTCGGCGCCGGCATGACGGGCACGGAGATGGGTGACGCCGTCATCGGGGCGGTCGCCGAGCTCGGCCTGCAAGCCGAATACGCTCGTGAGAAGTTCGAGTCAGCGGAGGCGCGCCACTACGATCCGGCGATCGCCGCCGCCTTCTTCGATGTGCTGACCGAGACACACGGGGTGTACTCGCTGCACAGAGAGCGGATCGGGGGTCGGGTCAGCCCCCTCCACGTTTGGCCCCACGGATTCGACATGGCCTTCGAGTGGTTCGGGACGCGAGTCGCCGAGTACGAAGAGCACGGCGAGATGAAGCAGTTCCCGTCGCAGTGCAATTTCGGCTTCTACCCGGCGGGGCGCGCCTACCTGTACGCGAACCCGTGGCCGTTCGAAGCCGATGCTCTGCTACCGGTGGAGCTGCCCTCAGGGGCAGAGTGGCATACAGATGGCTGGGAGGGCTCGATCCTCTACTACGACCAGCTGGCGGGTGACCCGGCCGCGGAGAAGCGCATCCTCGACTACCTGGCGGCGGTATTCGAGGCGGCGGCTCCCACCCTCACCGCCTGATTCGGCTCGCCTATCGCCGGCCGATGCGGCAACATGCGACTGCAGCGAGCGGAGGTGTCATTGGAGCGGGATGCAATGAAACTGGCGGCGGCGCAGGCCGCTGTCAACGAGGTGCAGTCTGGCATGGTGGTCGGCCTGGGCACCGGGACCACTGCGGCCCACGCCGTAGCTGAGATCGGCCGCCTTCTGGCCGCCGGCGCCCTCGAGGACATCGTGGGTATTCCCACCTCGATCGCGACACATCGGCTGGCCGCCTCGCTGGAGATCCCGTTGATCGAACCAGACGGCGCCACAGTTGACCTCGCCATCGACGGGGCCGACGAGATCGCCCCCCGCCTGGCACTGACCAAGGGCGGTGGCGGGGCGCTGCTGCGCGAGAAGATGATCGCGGCGGCGGCCAGCCGCTTCGTCGTCATTGCGGACGACTCGAAGCTGGTGGCCGCGCTCGGTTCGAAGTGTGACATTCCCCTCGAGGTAGCGCGGTTTGGTCTCAACATCACGTCGAATGCGCTGAGCGACCTGGGTAAGCCTCAGCTCCGTACCAACGCGGGGGTTCCATTCGTGACCGATAACGGCAACTGGCTGATCGACCTCCACGTAGATCCCGTCTTGGAGCCAGGAGCACTGGACGGGGCGCTACACCACATACCCGGCGTGTTGGCAACCGGTTTGTTCATCGGAATCGCAGACATGGCCTATATCGGCGCGGCCAATGGAGTCCGCCGGATGGACGCTGCGGATGAGTTGGGAGGAGGCCAATGAGCGAAACCGGCTTGCTCGAGATGGTGGGTGCCGACCGGGGCTACAGCGACTGGTTCCTCATCGATCAGGCCAGGGTCAACGAGTTCGCCGACGTCACGCTGGATCACCAGTTCATCCACGTCGATCCGGAGGCGGCGACGGCCACACCCCTGGGCGGGCCGATCGCACACGGATTCCTCACCCTCTCCCTACTCGTGCATCTGGCGTCACAGCTGAGTGTGCAGCCGGACAACCTGGTCATGGGCTTCAACTACGGCTTCGACAAGATCCGCTTCCTGGCCCCGGTGCCGGTGGGCGCCGAGATCCGAGCCCATCTGGTCGTGGCCGACGTCACCGAGCGCGATCCTGGGCAATTCCTGGTCACGTATGACGTGACCGTCGAGATTCGCGGCCAGGACAAGCCGGCGCTGGTCGCCCGCTGGCTCAACCTCTTGTTCACCGCCCCGCCGAGCTAAGGAGAAGCTGATGCGAGAAGCAGTTGTTGTGTCCGCGGCCCGTACTCCGATCGGGAAGGCCTACCGGGGGGCGCTGAACAACCTCGAGGGCCCGACGATGGCCGCGGTCGCCATCCGAGCCGCTGTCGACAGGGCCGGGATCGAAGCCGCTGAGGTCGACGATGTGATCATGGGATGCGCCATGCCGCAAGGCACCACCGGCTACAACGTGGGTCGCCTCGCCGCGTTGGCCGGCGGCCTCCCCGTCGATGTGTCGGGGATGACCATGGACCGCCAGTGCTCTTCCGGATTGATGGCCATCGCCACCGCCGCCAAACAGATCATTGTCGACAAGGCTCCGATGGTCGTGGCGGGCGGAGTCGAATCGATCAGCCTCGTGCAGAACGACCACTACAACGCGTATCGGGGGAAGGATCCGGAGCTGTTGGCTTCCCATCCTGACGCCTACATGTCGATGCTCGAGACTGCCGAGGTGGTAGCCGAGCGGTACAGCGTTACCCGCCAACAGCAGGACGAATACGCCCTGCAGAGCCAGCAGCGCACTGCCGCCGCCCAGCAGGCAGGTCGCTTCGACGCCGAGATCGTGCCGGTGACGGCTACCAAGCAGATCACCGACAAGGAGAGCGGCGACGTCAGCTTCGAAGAGGTGACCCTCAGCCACGACGAGGGCAACCGCCCGGGCACGACGCTGGAGGCGCTTGCCGGGCTCGAGCCGGTGTTTCAAGGGGGGACGATCACGGCCGGCAATGCCAGCCAGCTGTCCGATGGCGCGGCCGCAACCGTGCTGATGGAGGCCGCCGAAGCGGAGCGGCGTGGCCTCGAGCCCCTGGGCTACTACCGGGCGATGGCGGTTGCCGGGGTGGCTCCCGACGAGATGGGCATCGGCCCGGTGTATGCGGTGCCCAAGCTGCTCGATAGGACGGGGCTACAGCTCGGCGATATTGGGTTGTGGGAGCTCAATGAGGCGTTTGCCGTCCAGGCGCTCTATTGCCGCGACAAGCTCGGGATCGACAATGAGATCTACAACGTCGATGGTGGCGCGATCGCTATCGGGCATCCCTACGGCATGTCCGGAGCCCGCATGGTCGGGCACGCTCTCATCGAGGGCAAGCGCCGTGGGGTGCGCTATGTCGTCGTCACTATGTGCGTCGGCGGCGGTATGGGCGCAGCCGGGCTCTTCGAGGTCGCCTAGTAGCCTGGATGCGTTATGCGTGCGCTGCTCGTTGAGGCGCTGGGCCCTCCCGAAATACATCGTGTTGTCGAGCTGCCGGACCCGGTGCCCGCCTCAGGTCAGGTCGTCGTCGAGGTGCGTGCGGCGGCCCTCAACTTCCCGGATCTGTTGGTCATGCAGGGACGCTATCAGGTCCAACCCGAGTTGCCCTTCGTGCCCGGGGCCGAAGGCGCAGGCGTGGTGGCGGCGGTCGGCCCCGGCGTCGATAACGTGCGCGTCGGTGACGAGGTTGCCTTCATCACGGTCACCGGCGCATTTGCCGACAAGGCTGTAATGCCGGCCTCCGCTGTGCTCCCCAAGGCGCCCGAGCACAGTTTCGAGGAAGCGGCCGCCTTCAGCCTCACCTATGCCACCTCTTACTACGCCCTCAAACAGCGTGCCCGCCTCGAGTCTGGGGAGAAGTTGCTGGTGCTGGGGGCCGCCGGCGGCGTGGGCGCCGCGGCGGTTCAGCTCGGCAAGGCGATGGGGGCGTCGGTGATCGCTGCTGCCGGATCGGCGGAGAAGCTGGACTTTGCCGAGTTGTTGGGTGCCGAGGCAACGATCAACTACGCGCAAGAGGATCTCAAATCCGCCATCCGAGTGGCGACCGACGGTACCGGGGCCGACGTCGTGTACGACCCGGTCGGCGGTCCCTATACCGAGCCCGCGCTGCGGGCCACGGCGTGGGAGGGGCGCTACCTCGTGATCGGCTTCGCCGCCGGGGAGATCCCTTCGATTCCGCTGAACCTTGCACTGTTGAAGGGATTGAGCATCGTCGGCGTGTTCTGGGGAAGCTGGGCCGAGCGCGATCCTGCGGCCAATCTGCAGAACTTCCGCGAGTTGCTGGCGATGGTGAGTCGGGGCGTCATCGCCCCGCAGATAATGGACGTCTACCCCCTGGAAGATTTCGAGAGCGCCTTCGGCGCCATCAGCTCGCGCCGAGCGTTGGGAAAGATCGTGCTGGGCCTCGGCTGAGGGCGTTCGGCGCCGCTCAGTCGATGCCGGGAGCCGACCAGGGGCGCTCGCTGCGTCGGCCCAGGCCCCAGACCGCAGCGACTGCGATGAGCAGACCGAGGGCCATTGCCGACAGGAAGTGGGAGCGGACCGTGATCGCCGTCGTGGTGATCGAAGCCATGATCTGTGTCACCGGGCTGGGCTCGGGGATGTCGTCCCGCTTGGTGGGCAACGCCATAACGCCGTCGTTGAGCGTCAGGGCCAGGGCGTCCTTGGCGGTGTAGCGCTCGTCTTCCACCAGCGGTGCCTCCGGCGGCGGCGGCCGAGTGGTCGTTCCTGGGGCCACGGTCGTAGTCGTCGTGGTCGGCGGAGCGGTGGTAGCGGGGGGCGCAGCCGTGGTGGTGGTGCTGGGCGCTGTAGTAGTGGTGGTAGTGACGGGCGGCGCCGTCGTGGTGGTCGTGGTGGTTGTTGGTGGGGGCGGCTTGGTTGTCGTCGTGGGTGGGGGCGGGAGCGTGCTGGTCGTTGGAGGCGGCAGCGTCGTCACCGGCGGCACGAGAGTGGTCGTGGTCGTGCTCGGCGGCGGCCCCTCGTCCCATTCGCCCCAGATCTTGACGTCGTCGACGAACAGCGCCGCGTCCCAGTAACCGTGAGCGAAGAATCCGACGGCGAAGTCAGCGTGAGCGTGTGGCACGACGTTGTAAGTGCGGGTGTACGGACCCCCGGCTGCGTTGTCCAATAACGGGATCGCATCGATCGGTGCCCAGGTCACTCCGTTGTACACGGCCACTTGGAGAATCCCCTGGGTGGGCTCGTCCAGGTCGAGTGTGTAGCTGAAGCGGAAGCTGGCGGTAGCGGCTCCGCCGATATCTGCGCCCCTGGAAAGACCCTTGCCGGTCATGAAGCGCTCTTGGATCTCGAACAGGACGCAGGGCTCGGTCGGGCAATCGTCGGTTCCTTCGATGAAGATCGACCCGCCGACGTGCCCACCACCATCATCGTGCTCTCTCCAGTCGCCGGTGAAGAGCTGGGATCCGAGGTTTCCCGAGTAGTTGCCGGAGTCAAAACGGTCTCGGTACTGGTAACCGGATCCGGCGGCGGCGGCGCTGGCCGTCGGAGCCAGCAGCGCGATCGCCACCCATGCGACGAGCAGAGCCGACAGTCCGGCGCGTCGCCCCATCAGAAGGTCACCTTGTCGGGAGCAGTCGCCACCGGGTCGGGTTCCTCGGAATCGATCATGAGTATCGGTTCATGGTCGGCCGAGCCGTTGTTCTGGGACGGCGGCGCGTAGATCTGGGCTGCCGGTACCGCGACTCGGGGCAGCGGAACGGCATCGGCCGGGGCCAGGGGGAGCAGCACCGTGAAGAGCGTCAGGCCAAGGGTTCGCTCGTAGGTGACGTCGCCGCCCATGTCTCGGGCGATCTGCCGGGCAATCGCCAGACCCAGCCCGACACTGCCGGATGTGAGCGTGGTGTCGGGGTCATGAACGAACCGCTTGAACAGTCGCTCCTTCATCTCGGCAGGAACTCCGGCCCCGTCATCGATGACCCGAATCGCAGCTTTGCCTTCGTGAACCGAAACGTCGATTTCGACGTGCTCACCACCGTGACGCTCTGCATTGGAGATCAGGTTGCGCATCACTTGGCGCAGTCGCGACCGATCGGCGAGCGCCACCGTGCGCGCTCCGAGAACGTCGATGGCCGAGCCCATGCGCCTGACCTGGTCGACGAGGTGCTCGACCTCTCCCATCACCTCGAGCGGCTCTATCTCATATGAGATTGCTTCGGCGTCGATGCGGGCTGCGGCCAGCAGGTCGTCGACCATACGCGACAGCTCGGCCGAATCGTCGTTGATCATGGTGATCAGCTCGAGGGACTCTGTCGGATCGATCAGGCCGATTTCGAGCAAGTACTCACTGAAGCCGTAGATGCTCGTGAGCGGGGTGCGCAGCTCATGAGAGATGCCGGCGATGAACTCGTCCTTCGTGCGGTTGAGCTCTCGCTCAGCCTCGACCTGAGCCTTCATGTGCACTTCACGCTCGCGGTACTGGCGACGAATGATGAGCTGGTGGATGATGATGGCCGCGCCGGGGATCAGCAGAGTCACGATGAGGCGGGTTATGTTCTCAGTGCGCCCGGCGCTGGAGGCGGCCTGATCGATACGGGCCGCCTGCGCCAGCTGTTGCTTGTTGAGAGTCGCGGCCGCGGCGGCGTACGCCGGCTCGAACTCTCGGGTGAGGGTGGTATCGGCGTCGCGAATGTCACCGCGCTCCATCTGGGTCAGTGCAGTGCGCGCCAATGCAATGACCTCTCGGATCGACCGTACGTCAGCGCGTGCGTCGTCAGGCGCGGCGCCCGCGTACTGTTCGAGCACAGCGAGGCTGCTCGTCGCCTCGGCGCGGGCCAGTTGGGCGGCGTCGGCGGAGGCGACCCCGAGCTCATGATCTACGGTGAACACGAGCGCCTGGTTGACCGCCGCCCGGCTTACCGCGCTGGCACCTGCGGTAGCGTTCGCCCACTGCAGCTCCTGGGAACTCGATGCAATCTCGCGTGCCGAGGCGGCATTGGAGAAGGCCAGGGCAAAGGCGACCAACATCATGCCGACGCCTCCGGCGACGGAGACGGCGACCAAGCCACGCCGCAGGCTGTGCGTGGTGATTCCACCCTTCGGTCCCATGTGATATGTATCGGCCCGGAATCCCAGATGCTGGGGTGCCATTTCGGCGGGCTCCGGGGGGACTAGTCAGCCCGGGCCGTCGCGTTTTGACACCTTCTAGGCCATTACGTGTCGGTGACGTTGGGGCTACGATGTTCGGGCACCGCGTTAGTGGGGTAGCGATGCGACCCAACAAGGAGATCAACCCGGGTGCTTCGAGCTCCGGAACTGCGGCCACCCGGAAGGGCCGCTACTACACGACGGACCTCCCGACGCGACCCGAACCCGCGTCCGAACCACCCACCGGCCCGGATGCTGATCCTCCCGGCTACCAAGCCCCGGTGGCCTCCAAGTACACGGCGCGGGCGTCGGTGCGGCCCGAGCTGGACGAGCCCACCCAGCCCGAGGCCGCCGAGCCCGACGAGGATTGGACCGATCCACTCGACCAAGAGGACGAGCTCGATCTGACGACGGTCACGATCGATCTGCGGGATACTCTTGTCGAGAATCCCCCCGAGACTTACTACCAGAGATACAGCTCGCGAGTGCCCGACCACCAGTAGCCTGGCCCGATGAGCCAGCCGCCGCCTGCCGGCGCTTTCGATCCGAGCTCGACGCGTACCCGCTACGCGCACCTGACCGAAGACGGTACGGGTTACATCCTGGCCGGGAGCTTGGTGGCGGGGATAGCCGCTTATATCTATCAGTTCGTCGGCGGCCGGGCGTTGGGCGCTGATGCGTTCGCCCCCGTGTCGGTGCTGCTGACCATCCACTTCCTCGTGTTCATCGTGGTGCTGCTGCCCATCGAGCAACTGGTGGTGCGACGCCTCACCCTCGATCGCTCGGCAGCCGGAGTGCCATCCCGGGTGTGGGCGTTGGCTGGCGCAGCCGGGTTGGCCGCGGTTACCTATGCATGGGCGGGGGTTGATTCACTGCTGAGAGGCGACATGCGCTTCGTCGCGTTCGTGGCGGCCACGATCGCAACGCATGCCATTTTCGCGATCGGTCGCGGTCATTTGGCGGGATGGCGCCGTTTCCGCGCCTACGGCACGTCGAGCGGTGCTGCCTCGCTGGTGCGGCTGGCGGTGGCGGCCGCCGTGCTGATGATCCGTCCCACCGCTTCAGGGTTCGCGCTGGGACTGGTGGTGGGTCCATTGGTGATTCTCCTCTGGCGGCCATTGCGCTCACCCCCGGCCAATCGGCGCCCGGTCAGTCCTGCCGAGGCGGCGGCTCTCGGCGAGCGCGGCCTGCTATCCGGGCTCGTGTTGTCGTCGGCCGCGTCGCAGGCCCTTCTGCTGGCCGGACCGCTGATGGTGGCGGGTCTCGGCGGGGGAGAAGTCGCCGTCAGCGTTGCGTTTGCGACGTTCACCCTGTCGAGAGCGCCGCTCACGTTCGGCTACAACCTGCTGGCCAGAATCCTGCCTCCGTTCACCGAGATGGCGGCTCGGGGCGAGCGGCAGGAGCTACGTGCCTGGGGTCGCGGGATCGGCATTGCTGCTGCGTTGCTGGCAACGGTCGGCGCGGCCGCAGGCTGGCTGGCCGGTGCCCCGTTGGTCGCTGCGGCCTTCGGCGCGGACTTCCGCCCGCCGCCCCAGGTGGCCGCACTGACCGCAGCGGGCGTCGTGTTTGCAGGAGCCGGACTCTTCGTAGGCCAGGTCTTGGTGGCGCGGGGCGAGCCGATCCGCCTGGCGGCCGCGTGGTTGGCGGGCGTCAGCGTTGCCGTCATCACCATTGCGCTCACTGGTGGCGATGCGCTCTTCCGGGTCAGCATGGCGTTCCTCACCGGCGAGGCGGCCGCTCTGGGCGCATTGGTTGCGGCTGTGGTTTGGCTGAGCGGCTCGGCGCGCCGCTTCGAGTTTGCCAAACGTTCTCTGGACATCGGGTTGGCCATTGTGCTCCTCGTGCTGTCTGCCCCGTTCCTGCTGGTCGCCGTGATTCTGATCAAGCTGGACTCGCGGGGCCCCGCGTTCTTCCGACAAGAGCGAGTGGGTCACCACGGCAAGCCGTTCGCCATGGTCAAGCTGCGCACAATGCGCGCCGACGAGGGCGAGGCGGTGTTCGTGGCGCATCTCGAAGGGCTGGCCGCAGCCGGCCGCGACGAGGGAGATCTTCGCATACGGCAAGATCCGCGCATCACGCGGGTAGGTCGCCTGCTGCGAGCCTCATCGCTCGACGAGCTACCCAACCTGTGGAATGTGCTCCGCGGATCCATGAGCCTCGTGGGGCCACGCCCGTTGGTTCCTGCAGAAGCCGACCTCGTCGGCCGCGACCATATTCGATTCACGGTGAAGCCGGGAGTGACGGGGCTGGCGCAAGTGTCGGGGAGGGATGAGATCAGTATGGCGCAGCGTTCCCATCTCGACGCGCGCTACGTTGCTGAGCGCTCGGTGCGAACCGATCTCGCGATCCTGCTGCGCACGCTGCTGACCGTGATCAGCTGGCGTGGCCGCTAGCGTTGCGGTGCCGCAATATCGCAGAGTGAGGAAGATGGATCCGGTCTCAGCCGCACTGCTCGAACCCGGCGCCACGGTTGCCGTGGTCGGCGCCAACGATGATCCGAGCAAATATGGCTCCATCGTCTATCGAGACTTGAAGCGCAAGGGATACCAGGTGTTCGCGGTCAACCCGAACCGGGAGACCGTCGACGGGGATCCGGCCTATCCCAACCTGGCCTCTCTGCCAGAAGCTCCCACCATCATCAACTTCGTTGTCCCCCCTTCGGTCACCCTGCAGGTGCTCGCCGAGGCCCAGGCCCTCGGTCACAAGCTCGTTTGGCTCCAGCCCGGATCCGCGTCTCCCGAGGTGAGGAGCTACGTCGACGCCAACGAGTTCGAGGCGCTGATCGACGCTTGCATCATGGTGCGAGCCCGGCATCACGGCTGATGGATCGGGCCGATTCCGAAACCTTCGACGAGTTCAAGGACTCCTTTGCCTACGGTGAACGTACCGACCTCACGTTCAAGTTCCTCAAGCGACTGACACCAGATGCGGCCGCAGAAGCGTTGCGCCAGATGCTGTCGGAGATTGGCACCAGCCTCGACACCGGCGACCTGACCCGGCTCCACGATCTGATCGTCGAGTGGCAGATCACTGCGTACGCGGGTGCGGAGCGCAGCTATCGGTACGAGCAAGCTCCGTTCACCCCGCTGCGTCGGCCGCTGGCGGATTGCCGGGTCGGCATGGTGACGTCCTCCGGCCATTTCGTGGCTGGGGATGATCCAGCCCCATTCGGGGTTGCCGACATGACGCAAGTCGAGGCCGTGGAGCGCATCTTCGACTTCCTGCGGGAAGCTCCTGTGTTGTCGACGATTCCGCGTGACACTTCGGCGGACGAGCTGCGGGTGCGTCACGGTGGATACGACATCCGCAGTGCGGTGAAGGACCACAACGTGGTGTTTCCCCGTGATGCGCTGCTCGAGCTGGCGGCACAGGGCAGGATCGGCGAGGTTGCCGAGAATCTCTATTCGTTCCCGGGAGCGGCGGCGCAGGGTCGGCTACTCCAGGTGTTGCCGGAATGGGTCGAGGCCCTGGCGGGGGACCGGCTCGACGCTCTGCTGCTGGTGCCGGTGTGACCCGTTTGTCACGTGTCGGTCGGGCACGTCGCGAGGGCAGCCGAGCAAGCCGGCATCAGCACAGTCGGTATCTACGTAGCCGCCTTTCGTCACGTCGCCGAGGTGATGGCACTGCCCCGCACGCTGGTCACTCGACATCCGTTTGGGAGGCCAGTGGGTCCGGTGGGGGACAAAGCGCGCCATCGCGCCGTCGTCACTGCGGCCCTGGATATGGTCGGGGCAGTCGACCACGGCGGCGCGGTTGCGACCATGCCGGGGCGATTCGACGCCGGTCGGCACAATCGCCGGGACTGATCCCGGATATCCCTTTCAGTCAAAGGTTCAACTCCGAAGGCGGCGCTGCCGACAGATATTGGTAAGTGTTAGCGTTCGCCATTCGGAGAGGAGTGGGGTGTGGACGTTCGTACGCTCTCTTATACGCGTGGCCGGGGTTGGTCGGCGACGCTACCCAAATGGGACTCGCCGCGAACGCTGGTTGTCGCGTTCGGGGCATCCTCCTACCTAGACGACCATGAGCCGCTGGGCGAGCTGGCTGAGGTTTATCGGGCCAGCGTCGTTGTAGGGTGTTCCACGTCGGGCGAGATCCATGGTCGGCAGCTAGAGGATGAATCTCTCACGGTGGCCGTCGTCCGATTCGCAACCACCGAGCTGCGGCTCAGTACGGGCACGATCTCGGCGGCCACGTCCCGGCAAGCGGGATCCTCCGTCGGCGCCGCGCTCGGCGGAGACGATCTCGTAGGGGTCGTGGTGCTCTCCGCAGGCCTCGACGTCAACGGCAGCGAGCTTGCTGCGGGCCTCAACCACTCCATCGGCGCGGAGGTTCCAATCACCGGCGGACTTGCCGGCGACGGCGATCGCTTCGAGCGCACATGGGTGCTGATCGACGGCAAGCCGGCCCAGGACGGTCTCGCCGCTGTGGGTTTCTACGGATCCCAGCTTCGGTTTGGACACGGATCTCGAGGCGGGTGGGACATATTCGGCCCGGAGCGAGTGGTAACTCGCTCGGCCGGCAGCGTGCTGTTCGAGCTCGACGGGCGGCCGGCCTTGGCCCTCTACAAGCAATACCTCGGCGACCTGGCTTCGGGGCTGCCGGCGACCGGCTTGCTGTTCCCGCTCGAGGTCAGCGATCCGGCGGGCGAGACCAAGCTGGTGCGGACGATTCTGGCGGTCAACGAACAAGACCAGAGCGTCACATTCGCCGGAGACATCCCCGAGGGGCATCACGCCCAGCTGATGCGGGCGAACTTCGAGCGCATCATCGGCGGAGCCGAGTCCGCCGCCGAGTTCGCCGCCGCCGGCGGGTGGCATGGCCCGGAGGCATATGGCGCCCTGGGCGGCGTGGGCGATACCCTGTGTATCGCAGTGTCCTGTGTAGGGCGGCGCCTAGTGCTGGGCGAGCGCACCGAGGAGGAATTGGAAGCCGTGCTGGAAGCGTTGCCGCCCGGCACTCATCAAGTGGGCTTCTACTCGTACGGAGAGATATCTCCCTACACGTCAGGTTCGTGCGACCTGCACAATCAGACGATGACTCTCACGACTCTGACCGAGATGGTGGCCTAGGAGCGTAGTAACGATGCATGAGGTCCTCGCCAGGCAGCTGCGTCGCCTCGGCCTCGAAGCCGGGGCGGTGCCGGACGCGGCCACCTGGGGACGTCTTCTGGAGAGGCTGAGCAGCTACTACGACGAGATCGATCGCAGTCGCTATCTGATGGAACGGTCGATGCGGATCTCGTCGACTGAGATGCAGAGCCTGAACGAGGAGATCCGCCGCGTGGGTGATCTGCGGGAGTCGCACTACCGCAACCTGTTCAACGAGTCACCAATCGCCATCTGGGAAGAGGACTTCTCCAAGGTGGGAGCGTGGCTGTCCTGGCTCCGTTCTTCGGGAGTTACTCATCTGCAGCGCTATCTCGACGAGCGGCCGGCGGAGTTGCAGAGGCTGGTGTCGATGATCCGCATCGTCGATGTCAACGCAGCGGCGGTGGTCCTGATGCGAGCTCCGGACAAGGAAGCCCTGGTCGGGAGCATGGACGGCGAGTTCTACGTTGACGACCCGGCGGTGCTCGACTCTTTTCGGGCCGAACTCCAGGCCGTGTGGGACGGAGCATCGCGTACCTCGTTCGAGTTTGCCGGGAAGCGCTGGGACGAGTCGCCGCTGTACGGGATCCTCAACTGGTCGGCGCCGCGGGTCGACGGCAAGCGCGACTTGTCGCGCGTGGCCGTTGCCATCGTGGACATCACGGAGCGTAAGGAGGCCGAGGACCGCTTGGCGGCGCTGATACGCAGCAAGGACGAGTTCCTCGCCTCGGTCAGCCACGAGCTGCGGACTCCGTTGACCACGGTGTATGCCAGTGCCGAGACTCTGCTCGATCAGAAGGACGTTATGGACGAAGCGTTGCGGGACGAGTTGATCGGCTACATCGCCCGCGAGTCGGGTGAACTCTCCGACATGGTCGAAGACCTTCTCGTGGCGGCCCGCTCTGAGATTGGCATGGTGAGCGTCGCTCCCCGCCAGACCGACCTGCTGCCGATTATCGAGCGGGTCGCTGAGGTAGCCACGACCGAGCAACCCCACCGCGATCTGGCCGTTGCCGTCAATGGGTCGGTCTGGGCCGATCCATTGCGACTCAAACAGATCATCCGCAACCTCATCACCAACGCTCTGCGCTACGGGGGCCAGTCGATCCGAGTGCAGTCGGAGCACGTGGGGACGGTCACCCACATCACCGTGCTCGACAACGGATTGGGAGTGCCCCCCGAGCATCGGGAGTCCATCTTCGAGCTATACGAGCGAGGCCACCAAACCGTCACCTCGGTGGGCGCCGTGGCCTCGGTGGGGGTAGGCCTGGCGGTGTCTCGCCAGCTGGCGCAGCTCATGAACGGCGATCTCCACTACGACTACGCCGGTGGTTGGAGTCGCTTCCGCCTCACGCTGCCCTCGTCGCCGGCGATGACTGCGGAGCCTTCGCCCGAGGAGACCGCAGGGGTCGTCACCTACCTGAAGTTCGACCGGACAGCTTCTTAGCCCGCCTGGCGACAGGTTCAGGGACGGCGCACCGTATCGCGGAAACCGTCGCTGTCGCCGTCGGCGTCTTCGTTCAGCCACGAGGCGTAGGACATGGAGCCGAGCTCGAGATCGATTATCCGGAATGCGACCTTGGCATGTCTGGGGAACCGGAGCAGGCGGGTGCGGCAGCGCCCCCCGGGCCCGGTGACACAGGTCTTGACGCGGCCGTTCGACCATCGCACCGTGACGGCGACGTCCTCAACCGGGCTGCCCGTGCGGTCGTGCACCTCCACCTGGCTGATGGCCCGCCACCTGCCCGCCGGGCGCACGGCTGTCTTGTGGTCGATGTCTGCGACATGGAGCGATCCCGCCTCGCCCTCGTAGCCGAGGATGAACAGGCCCCGGTCGATCGTCGAGACGGCGACCACGTTGGCCCGGTAGTACGGATAATTGCTCCAGGTGCCGTCGAACTGAGCGCCATTGCTCTCCGGGTGGGTGTCGAAGAATGCCACTTCATCCATAGAGTTTGCAGCCAGGCTGTCCGCGGTCAGAACGCGCAGTCCAGCCTTGTAGTTGGACTGATATGTACGACCGTCCCGCACGTACTGGTTGTGGTCAATGGCGCCGGTGGTGCCGCGGTTGACGAATTCGACCGTAGGTCGGGCGAGGCTCGAGACGTTCCAAACATAGGTCTTGGTCGCGCCGCCGTTGTTCAGTTCGTCGAGCTCGTCACCGAGCAAGAAATAGGCATGGTCGTCGGTGAGCCATCCCTGGTGGGCGTAACCGCTGCCAACGTATCCGGTTCGTGAAACCAGAGCCGGGCTTGCCTTGTCGGTGACGTCGACGATGGTCAACGTGTCCTCGTTGGCAGCAAAACAGATCTCACGACCCTGATAGATCGCGTCGGGCCCTGAGTAGTCGACACATTGCAAATCGTGCGTGTAACCGTCACCGCCGTAGCAGCCGGCGCTCCGGGGAGATTCAGGGTTGCGTAGATCGACCATGTGCAGGCCACCGCTGCAGGTGTTGGTTCCGACGACGTAGGCGTAGCCGCTGGCTTCGTTGATGGCGATGTTGTGAGACGTGGAGAACGCACCCAACCAAGCGGTCTCGGTGAAGACGTGAGGCCGCTGCCGCTGTGAGACCAGCTGACGCAAGTCGAAAACCTGAAGGCCGCTGTTGGGAGCCTCGGACACGATGAATGCGTACGAGTCGTACACCTTGAGATCGCGCCATACCGACGACACCGAGTGGGTGGGGAGAGTGCCGACCACCTCGGGGTTGATCGGGTTGGTGATCTCGACGAACGTGACGCCTCCGGTGCGCCCCATGACAGCGAATTCGCGCAGCGTGGCCGGATCAGTCCAACCCCAAATGTCGTTTCCCTCGCCACCTCCGAGCTGTGAGAGCGGCAGGGAGGCCGCCAGGTCCACACCGTCGCATGCGTAGCCGGCGGCCGTTCCGTTGGTGCAAAGAGTCAGCCCGACCGCCGGGAGCTGCGCCTGCATTCCCTGTCGCTCCATTGCGGAGATGAGGGCGAAATGGCGCTCCGCCTCGGATTCGGGCACTGGGACGCGCTTTCCCGTCGCCCCGGGATCGTCGTCCGGATGGCCCGAAGCGGTTCCAGACAATGTGGCGGTCAACAAACTGGTCAGCAGAGCAACTGCTGCGACCCTACCGCGGCGTCTGGAAGTCCTGGCGATTGACACGGGCCCCGAGTGTACCGGACAGGTTTTCCCCGCCGCGACGGCCTCGTCGGCTCCGGATCGGCTCCGCGATCAGCCGTCGATCAATGGGCTCGTCGATCAGTGGGGTCGTCGATCAGTGGGGCGTCGATCAGTGGGGCGTCGATCAGTGGGGCTCAGGGGCGCCCGTCCGACCCGGGGTTCAGCTGCGCCCGTCGGACTCGGGGTTCAGGGGCGTCCGTCGTACTCGACCGTGGCCCCCGGAGCCGTCATGCTCTCGCCGACGGTATGAGGGTCGAGCGCGTCGCCGTCGACGGTGCGGCTGCACAGCTCATGGCCGCAAGTGCACCCGGTAACTGTCGCCGCTGCGCAGGCAGGCGAGCACGTCTCACCGGCAGCGGTCACATCGCAAGAGCAGGAGGGGTTGCTGCAATACATTCCGGTTCCTTCCTTTGGAGAAGGCTCTACCCATCCCGAGGAGTGACGAAACCTGCGGCCCGGCGGAGCCGATGAGTACGCCGTTGATGCCCGACGAGGCCCGACGACCGGTTTTGGCGACGCGGCGACCGGGTAGTGGCCGCAGTAGGCGGCCTGGCTGAAGCGCGCCAGATGATCGAAAAGCTGAAACGGGCTGGAATCGAGTGGTCACACATCTCCCTCCTAGGTGCCTACCCCACAGATGAGCCGGATGAGATCGCGCCGGCGGCCGACGAGTCATTGGCAGGGCGGGTCGGACGGGCCGCAACGTCTGGTGCGGCCGGGCGCTGGGCTGGTGGCCGCCGCCGGTATCAGCGTCTCGATCCCCGGGCTGGGGCCGGTGGTCGCCGGGGGCTTGTGGGCCCTCTTGGGCGCATCCGCCGGCGCTGCGGTCGCGGCGACCGCCACTTCTGGCTACTCCCAGGCCTGGCAGGACACATTCGCCGCCGTGAAAGAGGGCAACTTCGTGGTCGGCGTGCACAGCGGAGACGAATCCGAGATCGAGAGGGCGCGTGACACGATGGAAGCGCAGAATCCGCTGACCATCAACCGCTTCGACGATCAGTGAGACGAACCGGGCTCGCGACTACGGGCTCGCTGTGTGGCGATGTGAGCACCGATGAACAGCACGCCGGCCAGTAGGAACGGGCCGGCAGATACTGCAATGGACATTCCCTCATTACGGCCCGCGCTGACCGTGGCGAATCCGGCCAGCGCAACGCCGCCCAGTACGCAAACGAATCCACCCAAGATGTCGTCGGCCAGCGCGAAGGCCACACCCGTGGTGGCGACGACTATCAAGACCGCCAGCACCGCCTCCTCGAAGCCGAATGCCGCAGCGCCCTCCGAGACGGCGGAGGCGGTCAGCACGAACACCCACATCGCAGAAGCCGCTCCGCCCACCACGAGTCCGGCAAGGTGAAGGTGCCGGCCCAGCTGCATAGGGACTTCTCCGATCAGTCGCTGCCGTCCAGGAGCTGCCGTGTCGCCGCGGCCTCGGTCGCAGACACGAGGCGAACCGCGTAGCCGGAGTGGGCGACAACGAAATCACCGATCCGCGCTTGGGGAAGCGTGATCAGGTCGACGTCCAGCATACGATCGCCGATGTTGATCCGGGCCGGAATCGACTCCGCCGTCGCCGGACCGATCCACTCGACGCGACCCGGGACTGCAACGCACATCCGTTACCCCTCAACCCTCATCGCAGTCAGGGTCACGGTCAGGGCGCCTGCGTCGTGGACGTCGCTGGACTGCTCGATCTCAATGGTCGGCCGATGCCCCCAGCGGGCGGCGGCCAGCTCGGCGGCGCCATGGCGCAATCCCTCCGGCGTCACCGCAGCCATTGCACCGATCCGAAACCGCAACGCAGTGATGAGGCTGGGGTCGGTCGCCATCGCCTCTGCGTGAGCGACGAGGTCGGCGACGAGCCCGCTCTCATGCATGGTCGATTTCCGTGACCACCTGGTCTATCGCCGCCGCGACCTCGGCGGAGATGCCGGTGCCGGTGGCAAACGACTCCGCAGCGATTCCGTAGACGACCATCCGCGCGGGCAGTCGGCCGAGGTGCCGAGCCAGCTCGATGGTCTCGGCCAGGCCGAGATCATGGGTGGAAGCGAACATCGTTTGCGGCAGAGGTTCGGCAATCGGGTCGAACCGGAGGACCGTCCCCGGTGGAGCTGCGGCGCGCACTGCATCCACGATGACCACCTCATCGGCGCCCAGCCAGAGGTCCATCAGCTCGAATCCACCGTGGGGGGACTGATGGGCCGTGACTCGCTGCAGCCGACTGGCCACCTCGAGTCCGGCAGCGTCGTCGCCGCGAAGAGGATTGCCGACGCCGATGACCATTCGTTTCATTCCCGTTCGACCGTGAGATCCAGGAAGTGCGTCGCGCAAGATATGCAGGGGTCATAGTTGCGGATCGCCTGCTCCAGTTGCCACTGCAATTGCTCGTCGTCGAGCTGGGAGTACTGCGGAACGAAGCTACGCAGATCGTCCTCGATGCTGAGCTGGTTCTGTGACGTGGGAGGGACGATTTGCGCGTCGGCGATCAGCCCGGCTTCGTCGACTTGATAGCGGTGGTAGAGGATTCCGCGGGGCGCTTCCGAGGCCCCGTGCCCCGTCGCCCCATTGGCGGGGACCTCCAGCGCCGGCTGCGGGGGAGGGGTGTAGGCGTCGATCAACCGCAGCACCTCCTCGCAGGCAAAGACCATCTCGACCGCTCGCACGACGATGCTCTGGAAAGGGTTTGTGCACGTAGGGCCCAATCCGGCGCCGACCGCCGCCGCCTGAGCCGCCGGCGTGAGCTGCTCGAAGTTGAGGCTGTAGCGCGCCATCGGCCCCACGTGATAGGAGCCTCGCTCCTTGATCGTGGCATGGAGCGCGTTCGACCAGGGCACATGGCTCTCCTCGAAGTGGTTGTTCCACTCCGTGACGCCGATGTCCAACCCGCGGCTGGACACGACACGCCCGTCCTCGATGGCGTACCTGTCGGGATGCTGCAGGGCAACGAACTCGTAGTCGCGCTCGAATTCGGGAAACGGAAAGCCCGATACCCAGTCCACGGTGTCGATGGCAGTCTCGAGTGCCCATTCCACGTCGGACCGGAGCTCCATCAGCTCGGCTTTGCTCGGCACCCGATGGAAGCCGCCTACCCGCACGTTGATTGGGTGAATCTCGCGGCCGCCCAGCACCGTCATCAAGTGGTTGCCGGTCTTCTTCAGCCGCAGTCCAGCCTCGACGCGCTCCAAGTGGTCCGCGGCCATGGCGATGCCGCTCTCGTAGCCGAGGAAGTCGGGAGCGTGGAGGAGGAAGACGTGCAGACCGTGGCTCTCGATCCACTCGCCGCAGTAGAGCATGCGGCGCAGCGCTAGCAGCTGGCCGCCCACCTGCACTCCCGCAGCGTCCTCCAATGCGTTGCAGGCGCTCGTCTGGTAGGCGACGGGGCAGATGCCACAGATGCGGGCGGTGATGTCGGGCGCTTCCTGGAAGCGGCGTCCACGCAGAAAGGCTTCGAAGAACCTAGGGGGCTCGAAGATCTTGAACTGCAGATCCAGTACCTCGTCGTCCTTGAGCCGGAGATACATGGCGCCCTCGCCTTCGACCCGGGCCAGGTAGTCGACGGCGATCTCTCGTTCACTGCTCATAAGCCTCGCTGGCCTCCCTGAATTCAGGTGCGTATCCGTTGAAGGTCCGCAGCGCTCTGGCCAAGTCGGCGTCGCTTACCCCGAGACTCTTCCACCAGTCTCCCATTGCCCCCATGTTCGGCGATTCTGCCGGCCCGAAGCAGCCGTAGCAGCCGCGGTTGTAGGCCGGACAGATGGCGCCACATCCGGCCTGGGTCACCGGCCCCAGGCAGGGGACACCATGGGCGACCATCACACATGCCGTGCCCCGCAGCTTGCATTCGACGCACACGCTGTGACCCGGCACGTTGGGCTTGCGGCCGTGGAGAAAGGCCTCGATGACTTCGATCAACTGTGCCTTTGATATCGGGCAGCCGCGTAGCTCGAAGTCCACCGCGATGTGGTCGGAGATCGGCGTGGATGTCTCCAGCGTCTCGATGTACTCGGGATGGGCGTAGACGATGCTGAGGAAGGCGTCGACGTCGTCCCAGTTGCGCAGCGCTTGGATGCCTCCGGCGGTGGCACAGGCACCAATCGTGACGACGGTCTTCGAGATGCGGCGCACCTCTTGGATGCGGGTGGCGTCGTGCGGCGTAGTGATCGAGCCTTCCACCAAGGAGAGGTCGTAGGGACCCGCCACTTCACCGCGAGTGGCCTCTGGGAAATAAGCGATCTCGATGACGCCGGCTATGGCGAGCAGCTCGTCCTCGCAGTCGAGCAGGGTCAGCTGGCAGCCGTCGCAGGAAGCGAACTTCCACACCGCGAGCTTGGGTCGGGCGGTCACAGCTCGGTCACTCTCATACGGGCGGCGACGTAGTCGTAGGAGAAGATGGGCCCATCGCGGCAGACGAAGTCGGGTCCGTACTGACAGTGGCCGCAGAAGCCGATGGCGCACTTCATGTTGCGCTCCATGCTGAGGTAGACGTTGTCGGGCCCCAGCCCCCGCGCTCCGAGCTCGCGAGCGACGACCTTCATCATGATCTCGGGGCCGCAGACCATGGAGATGGAGTTGGTCGGGTCGTAGGTGATTCGAGGAAGCATGTTCGTAACGAGGCCGACGTCGCCGTGCCAGTCGTCACCAGCCCGGTCGACCGTGACTTCGACTTCGATGTCAAAGCGCCCCCGCCACTGCTGGAGCTCGTCGATGTAGAGCATGTCATCAGGCGTCCGGGCTCCATAGATGAGCGAAACCGCGCCGTAGCGATCGCGGTTATCCAGGAGGTGCATCACGACGGGCCGCAACGGTGCCAGGCCGATTCCGCCGGCGGCGACCACGACATCCTTGCCTGCGGCCTCCGCCATGGGCCAGCCGACCCCGTAGGGGCCGCGGACTCCGACGTGATCTCCCACGTCGAGGTGAGAGATCGCAGTGGTTACCGCTCCGACGGCGCGAACGGTGTGGACGATGGTGTCGTCTGCGTAGCCGGCAACCGAGATCGGTATCTCGCCGACGCCATACGCATAGACCATCGTGAACTGGCCGGGAGCGCAGGTCACACCGGGATTGTCGACGGGCTCGAGCTCAACGGTGACCGTGTCGGCCGTTTCCCTGCGGTTCGAGGCGACTCGAAACGGCAGTGGACGCATCTCCTCGGCTGCCAGCTCCAAGGCTGGTGCCTTGACCGTCACCGGGGAAACTCGTATAGGTCGAGCAGCTGGGCGCGGGCGCCGTGCAGCCGCCGGATCGCTTCCCGGGCGACGAGCCGTAGCATCTGCTCCGACAGATTCTGGTCGATGCCGCATCGCTCCCTGACTTGGGTGGCATCGAAGGCGATTGCTCGGGTGGGATCGATGGCGCGGGCGCGCCAGCTCCACACATAAGGCGGGAACACCCAGCTGAGCCCCACGAGATCGCCCCTACCCAGTGTCTGAATCACGATCGGACGCCGGCGCGGGCTGACCAGCTCGAGGCCGACTCGGCCGTCGACCACTATGTAGAAGTCCTTTGCCTCGGTGTCCTCCTCGAAGAGCACCGCCCCTTCGGCAAAGTCTCTCTCAACTGCGATCGACTCCAGAAACTCGATCTCTTCGGGGGTCAAGTGGGCAAACAGCTCGGTCGACCCGAGTGCCACGCTCAGTTTCATGCCGGTACCTCCGATCCGGCTCGGATTGCGGCCGTCTCCTCCGTGATATCGATGCCAACCGGGCACCAGGTGATGCACCGACCGCAGCCGACACAACCGGAGGTGTCGAATTGGTCGTACCAGCTGGCCAGTTTGTGCGTCATCCACTGCCGGTAGCGCGCCCTGGTGGACTGGCGCACCGGCGCACCATGGAGTGCCGAGAAGTCCATCGTGAAGCACGAATCCCAGCGTCGGGTGCGAGTTGCCGCCGCTCCGTCGAGGTCGGCCGTGTCCTCGGTCGTCGAGCAGAAACAGCTAGGGCAGACCAGCGTGCAATTGGTGCAGGCCAGACAGCGGGCGGCTACCTCATCCCACCGGGGATGTTCTCGGCTCTCGTACAACAGCTCCTTTATGCCGGCTGTATCGAGCTGGCGGCCCATGTGAGCTGCGGTGTCGGCGACGATGGCCGCCACGCGGGAGTGGTCGGTGGGCCCGGCCGGACGGCCCGGTAACGCGGCCAGGACCTCTTCGCCTGCTTCGCTGCCGGACTCGATGACGAACTCGTGGCGATCGTCCACGATCTCGGTCACGACGAGGTCGTATCCGTCGGTGCACTCGGGCCCGGTGCCCATGGAAACGCAGAAGCAGTTGCCGCCGGCTATCGCACAGTTGACGCCAACGACGAACAGCCCCTGCCGCTTCATTTGATAGGTGCGGTCTATGTAGCCGGAATCCAGGAAGACCTTGTCCTGGATGGCGATCGCTGCCAGCTCACAGGCGCGCGCCCCGATGAAGGCGTAGTTCACGGTCGCTGGATCCGGCTCGGCGAAAACCAATCCGCCATCGACTCGCCTGACAGTGAGCAGGGTCGAGCGCGGCGGAAACAAGTACTTCTTCCAGGACTCGGGTCCGACCACGTAGCCGAACAGCGCCTCGTCGTCGCGGCGTTGCAGCCGATAGGCGCCCCCGGAGTGCTCGTCGGTCCAACCGGCAGGAAGATCTTCAACCGAGTCCAGAGCGGCATAGACGATCGCCTGCTCGCGCACCGTCGGTCCGACCACCGTGAAGCCGCGAGCCCGCAGCACGTCGATGAGGCTCCCGAAGTCCTCACGGTCGACGACGATCGTGCTCATCCTCTTCCTCCCAAGTCCTCCCTGGTCGACGGCAGGCGCCACTGCTCCGGACGGGCCGGAGTCATCGCCAGTATCTGCAGTACCTGGGTCGAGCCGGGAGAGTCTTTCGGCCCTGCAAGCTTGGGCCGCGACTCACTAGATCTGGGGCAGGACGGCGACAGAAGGGTTTCCCGTGCGCTACGCAGAATCGCGCGTTGACCCCGCCGGTTCTCATCGCCATGAAGGCCGGCGGCACATCGGCGTCGCATTGGCGGCGGCTACCGCCGTCATCAGCGGGTTCGCCGTCTTCGTCAACGGATACGGGGTGCGCGCCTGGGCGGGTGTCGCCGATGCCACCACCTACACCACGTTCAAGAATTTGGTAGCGGCTTTCGTGCTCGTCGTCGTCGCCGCCGCTTTGACCAGGCGCGGCTCGGCCGAAGGGCTGGCCCGTCCGGCAGGCGGAGCGCAATGGGCCGGGGTCGTGGCCGTAGCCGTTGTCGGGGGCAGCATCCCCTTCGCTCTCTTCTTCGAGGGCTTCTCCCAGGCCACCTCGAGCCAGGCAGCCTTCATTCACAAGACACTGGTGGTTTGGGTGGTGCTGCTGGCCGTGGTGTTCCTGCGGGAGCGCATCGGCTGGGCCCATGTGGCGGCCGTCGGCCTCTTGCTCTGGGGGCAAGCGGTGCTGGCCGGAGGGCTCAACGAGCTGACCCTGGGGTCCGGGGAGTGGATGATGCTCTCCGCCACTCTGTTGTGGTCGATCGAGGTGGTGGTGGCCAAGCGGATGTTGGCCGACGTCTCGGCCATGACGCTGGCGGTTGCCCGGATGGCGGGAGGCGTTGCGTTGCTGATCGGCTACGGCCTGTTGCGCGGGGCCCTCATGGAGTTGAGCGGCCTCACCACGTTGCATCTCTTGTGGGTGGTCGCCACTGGGATCGTGCTGGCGGCCTATGTGGCCAGCTGGTACGCGGCCCTGGCCCGGGCGCAAGCCGTTGACGTCACTGCGGTGTTGGTCGGCGGGGCGCTGATCACTGCCTTGCTCAACGTGGGGGTGCGTGGCTTGGCGGCGCCGCCGGTGGCCGGCCTGGGACTCGTCCTCGCCGGGGTGGCGTTGGCAGTAGTGGCAACCTGGCTGCGGCCGGGACGCACCGCCGGCCCATGACTAACGGGGCGGCTCTCTTCAGCCGGTTCGCGTACCCACCCAACTCGCTCGGGTATTGCGGGCCCGCCGATACCGCGTTGCTGGGCGAGCTGGTGAGCGATGGCGCCGCCCCGGACGATGAGTTCCGCCATGCCATAGCGGCTTTTGCGGGGGCCTGGCCCTATCTCGCGCTGATCGGCAACTGCACCGGCCGTGATCCCCTCGACCCGGCCGTGGTCGAGGCCTACTGGATCGGAAACGCCCTCGTCGAGGGGATCGATCTGCTGACATGGGGCAACTCGCTCGATGAACGGTTCCGTGCCCGCGCCGGCTTGGAGTGGGACCGCATCGAAGCTGCCGTCAATCTCGGCGGTGTCCCCAATCACGCCTTCCATGTCTTCTGCGCCTACCCATGGGTGGGTCTGTTACGCACTGGTGCCGTCGACCAAGCGCGGCTCGTGCTCGACCGATGCCGCATTCGGTGGGGGCGCGTCGTAGGTGGAGTGGACGACCGGCTCCTCGTCGAGGGGAGACCGCTCCAGTGGGACGGCCGGCGGCTCTACTTGGGAGGGCCGCAGATCGAATTGGTCCGGCGACCGGTCGACCCGGCACCGCCCGTCGGTCCGGGCGATGTGGTGGCGCTGCATTGGGACTACGTGTGCCAGCCGATCACACCCCTGCAACTCGCGCAGCTGCGCCGCCAGCACGACCGCCACCTCTCCATTGCGAACGGACACACTGCCGCCCTACCGCGACGTCTGGACGGGTAGCCGGCGCGGCGGCTGTCGCGGCCGCATCGAGGTCAAGTCCCAGCCGGTGCCGAGGCCGCATCGAGGTCAAGTACCGGCCGGTGCCGAGGCCAGCTCTGATGTGCACTGCGGGCACTTGCTGGCGTCGACATCGATGGAAGACATGCAATAGGGGCAGCTCTTGGTGGTGGGTGCGGCCGGAGTGTCGCTGCGCCGCAGCCGATTGATCCATCGAATCAGCACGAAGAGCGCAAACGCCACGATGACGAAGCCCACCACCTCGTTGACCAGACGTCCATAGGCCAGAACGTTGGCCCCGGCCGATTCGGCCGCTGCCAAAGTCTCATAGGGTCCCGGCGGACTCCCTGCGTCGAGAACCACGAAGCGGTCGGAGAAATCGAGATCACCGGTCAGCCTGCCGATCACGGGCGTGAGGACGTCGCCGACGAGTGAGTTCACGACGGCGGTGAAGGCGGCGCCGATGATGATGCCCACCGCCATGTCGACCACGTTGCCTTTGATCGCAAATTCGCGGAATTCGTTCAACACGTGCTCTCCTGGGTCGCTGGCAGCGGGGTGTGGCAATCACCCCTGTCGAGGAGGTGTACCCATACGGCATCCGGCGAAACCCTCGACAGCACATGCGGCGGCCTACATGCGGCGGCCTAGATGCGGCGAAACGTGACGATGGGGACGTAGAACCAGGACCAGGCGGCCAAACCGGCGATCACCAGGGCGCTGAGCGCGGCGACACCCGGCGGCAGCAGCGCCCCGGCGACCAGAAAGACCGACGCCGCCAACGCCACGGCGAGACATACCGTACCGGCGATCGTCAATCGCACCGCAAAGGCCAGATGGCGCCGTGACCGGCGATGAACGCCTGAGCGAGGAGCCCGAACCCGCTGGTGCGCACTGGGGGCAATGAGCAATACCGAGGCCAGGGCCGACGCGACGAAGGCGACCAAGTAGGAGGTCTTGCCGGCGCTGCCCAGGTCGTCGAAGGAGGCCTGCAGGGGCAGAGCCAGCAGGAACGCAAACAAGACCTGAACGCCCGGTAGCGACGTGCGCAATCCCTCGAGCAGCGAGCGGAACGCATCGTCGACGTCGTCGCTCTCAGCCGTGGGTGGAGTGTGCTCTGGCATGGTGCAGTGATCCGGCGTGAATTACATACCCGATGGCAGTGGCCCCCAAACCTCGCCACTGCAAAGCTCGGCACCAGACTTCGCCACCGCAGACTTCGCCAATGGGGCCGAACCCTTTGCCAACTGTCAGCCGGGGCGCACGAGCTGGAGGAGCCGTCCCTGCGATTGAGCTCCGACCCGGGCCATTGCGTTATAGGGGACGCGGTTGCTCGGGCTGGTCTCGGTTACGAAGGTCTCGTGTCCCCAGTCGGCCGCCGCCTGCAGGCCGGATTTGAGGAGCCCAGCGGCCAGCGGGCCGCCGCGGTGGCGCCGGGTCACGCCGAGTAGCCCCAATCGGGGGCCTTCTGGGTTACGCCAGAACCGAATCAAGCCCGCAGGCTCGCCGGAGACACGTTCGACCGCCACCAAGTATCCAGAGCGGTCGAACGGGGGCGATTCACTCAGCTCGTCACGCCACATCCGCAACGTCCCCTGCCACCCATCGGTGCCGGGAACATCTCGACGGAGCAAGTTGTCCAGCTCCAGGGCCTGCGCCTCGTCCACCTCGTCGACGTGGGCAAGGTGAAATCCCTCCGGCACCCAAGCACGCCTGAGGGCGGCCAGCGCCCTGGCGAAGGCTATGCGGAACCGCTCGACGACCACTTCGACATCGAACCCGGCGGCGCGCAATGCTCTCACCGTCTCTGCGTCGTTGGCGGCGACCATCGTATGGATGCGGGCACTCGGCAGCTTGGCGGCCGCCGCCCCCGCCAGCGCCGCCAACGATGACGGCGCCGAGCGGGCAAATGCCACGAACTGGCGGCTGTCGGGCCGGTGCGTCGCGGTTGCCACCCCGACGACTTCGCCTGCTTGACGAGCCACCCAGCGCATCACGGGTTGCGGCCGGGCCTGATCGCGCGCTCGCAACGACTCAGGTGTCGTTGCGAGCAGCGGTGCTACTGCGGCGTACTCGTCAGCGAATGGCGCAACGTCCACCGCAGGACGTTAGAACTGCTCTTCCTCGGTGGAGCCTTCGAGCGCCAGGGTGGAGGCGAGTCCGCCGCTGATGACGGTGGCCACATCGTCGAAGTAGCCGGCGCCGACCTCACGCTGATGGCGGGTGGCGGTGTAGCCGCGCGCTTCCATCGCGAACTCCTCGGTCTGCAACTCGACGTACGCGCTCATACCCCGAGTGGCGTAACCATCCGCCAGCTCGAACATCGTGGCGTTGAGCGCGTGGAACCCAGCCAGCGTGATGAACTGGAAGCGGTAACCCATGGCGCCGAGCTCCTTCTGGAACGTGGCGATCGTCGGGTCGTCGAGATGCTTGCGCCAGTTGAAGGACGGCGAGCAGTTGTATGCGAGCAGCTGATCCGGATACTCGGCGTGGATCGCTTCAGCGAACTTGGCAGCATCGTCCAGATCGGGTGTGCTGGTCTCGCACCAGATCAGGTCGGCATACGGTGCGTAGGCCAAGCCTCTGGAGATGGCCGCATCCATGCCGTTGTTCACGTAATAGAAGCCTTCCGGGCTGCGCTCGCCGCTCATGAACTGCTGGTCGCGCTCGTCGACGTCGCTGGTCATCAAGTTGGCGCCGAGGGAGTCGGTGCGGGCGACGACGAGGGTGGGCACGCCCATGACATCGGCGGCCAGGCGCGCCGCCGTCAACGTCCGAACGTGCTGTGAGGTCGGAACGAGGACCTTGCCGCCCATGTGCCCGCACTTCTTCTCAGCAGCCAGCTGATCTTCGAAATGGACGCCGGCGGTGCCGGCGGCGATGAAACCCTTGGTCAGCTCGAACGAGTTGAGCGCGCCCCCGAAACCGGCCTCGGCATCGGCCACGATCGGCACCAACCAGTCGCGGTGCAAGGTGCCCTCACCGAACTCGATCTGATCGGCCCGGACGAGTGCGTTGTTGATGCGCCGCACTAGGGCGGGCCCGGAGTTGGCCGGATAGAGCGACTGATCGGGATAGACCTGCTCGGCCAGGTTGGCGTCACCCGCCACCTGCCAGCCCGAGAGGTAGATCGCCTTCAGGCCCGCTTTGACCATCTGCACGGCCTGGCCGCCCGTCATTGCCCCCAGGGCCGGTACGTAGTCTTCGGAGTGCAGCAACTGCCAGAGCTTCTCGGCACCCCGGCGCGCCAGGGAGTGCTCGATGCGAACGGATCCCTGAAGCCGCACGACGTCCTCGGCCGAATAAGCACGCTCGACGCCGGCCCACCGGGGGTTGTTGTCCCAGTCGGCCTGAATGGCTGCGATCCGCTCTTTCATCATTTGCTCGGTTGTCATTCAATTACCCCCGTTGCGAGTAATGCGCGCGCTTCTGACTGATTGGCTGAACTGGTTGCCTGAACTGGTTGCCTGAACTGGTTGGTCTCATTGGTCTCGATGGCTGTCATTGGGTCGTCTCGGTGGAGAGCATCTCGTAGCCGGGCAGGGTCAAGAACTCCCAGAACTCGTCGCTGAGTGCCACGGTCTCGAACAGGTCCCTGGCCCGTTCGTAGTTGCCGGCGGCGTACTGCGTCTCGCCGAGCTCGCTTCGAATCCGGTCCAGCTCCGCATCGGCGATCTGGGTGATCATCTCGCGGTCGACCTTGACTCCCGAATCCGTGGCGGCTCCGACGTGGGCCCACTGCCAGATTTGGGATCGAGAGATCTCAGCGGTTGCGGCGTCTTCCATCAGGTTGTAGATGGCGGCGGCGCCGTTGCCGCTCAGCCACGAAGCCAGGTACTGAATCCCGACGTCGACGTTCTGACGCACTCCCGCCGCGGTGATGGCCGCTCCATCCACGGTCGTGTCCAGCAGGTCGGCCGCGGTCACGGCTACGTCGGGTCGCTGCCGTTCGATCTGGTTGGGCGCATCGCCGATGGCGGCGGTGAACACCTCCAGCGCCAGTGGAACGAGGTCGGGATGGGCGACCCACGTTCCGTCATGGCCGATGGCGGCCTCCCGCTCCTTGTCGGCCCGGACCTGGGCGAGGGCGTGCTCGGTGACCTCAGGATCGCGCCGATTGGGGATGAAGGCGGCCATGCCACCCATAGCGTGAGCGCCGCGCCGATGGCACGTCTTCACGAGCAGGTCGGTGTATGCCCCCATGAACGGAACGGTCATCGTTACGGCACTGCGGTCGGGCAGCACCTTCTCGGAGTAGTTACGGAACTTCTTGATTATCGAGAAGATGTAGTCCCAGCGCCCTGCGTTGAGGCCGGCACTGTGGTCCCGCAGCTCATAGAGGATCTCGTCCATCTCGAAAGCAGCCAGGATGGTCTCGATGAGGACCGTGGCGCGGATCGTCCCCGCCGGAATCCCCAGCTGCTCCTGGGAGAACACGAAAACGTCGTTCCAGAGTCGGGCCTCGAGATGGCTCTCGAGTTTGGGTAGGTAGAAGTACGGCCCGCTGCCGCGGTCGATGAGCTCGGCGGCATTGTGGAAGAAATAGAGGCCGAAGTCGAGGAGGGAGCCGGAGACCGGCTCGCCGTCGACCTCGAGGTTGGTGTCGACGAGGTGCCAACCGCGGGGGCGAACCATGAGCGTGGCCACGGTGTCGCCGAGGCGGTAGTCCTTGCCCTCCGGTGAGGTGAAGTCGATCTGGCGGCGGATGGCGTCGAACAGGTTCGCCTGGCCCTGCACGATGTTGGCCCAAGTCGGCGAGGAGGCATCCTCGAAGTCGGCCATGAAGACCCGCGCCCCGCTGTTGAGAGCATTGATGATCATCTTGCGGTCGACTGGACCGGTGATCTCGACCTTGCGGTCGGCGAGGTCGGCCGGACAGGAGGCCACTGTCCAGTCGCCGTTCCGCACGTCCTCGGTTTCTGCCAAGAAGTCCGGCATCTCGCCGGCATCGATCGCGATTTGGCGTGCTTGGCGGCGGTGCAGCAGGTCCTGGCGGGTGTGGTTGAACCGGCGATGCAGCTCGGTGACGAACTCGAGTGCCTCGGGGGTCAGGATGAGGTCGACGGCGGCGCGCAGCTCGTCTGGTGTTTCGCTGACGATCCGGCCCATACGAGTCCCTTTCGAACGCCCACTCCCCACGCTAGACACAGCCTTCCCGAGAGGGCCCCCTCCTGCAACCGGTCTTGCCTTAAAGAACGCACGATCTTATGCTCCAGCAGAGAGATTGTGATGTTTGTGTGACAACGGGCAACGTAGATCCGCTGGTCTTAGGCCAGCGCATCAGACACTTTCGACGCCGCAGCGGCCTGACGCTCGACCAGCTCGGCGAACGCGTCAACCGGCCGGCGCCCTATCTGTCGCTGGTGGAGAACGGCAAGCGCGAGCCCCGGATCGGGCTGATCAACGACGTGGCGGCTGCCCTCGGCGTCAGCGCCGCCGACCTGCTCATCTCCGAAGCGCCAACCAAGCGGGCCGATCTCGAGGTACGTCTCGAACGGGCCCAGGGACATCCTGCGTACGCCGCCCTAGGTCTGCCGCATCTGAAAGCCTCGGCGAAGGTTCCCGATTTGGTCTTGGAGCATCTATTGGCTCTCTTCGACGAGGTGAAGGGGTCGCCCGGGCCCACGATCGTCACCCGCGAAGAGGCACGCATCGCCAACTCCGAGCTGCGCGCCGAGATGCGAGCCGGGGGTAACTACTTCGCTGAGGTCGAGCAGGTGGCGGCCAAGGCACTGGGGGCGATCGACTATGCAGGTGCCGGTTCCCTGACCGAGCGCGACATCCAGAACCTGGCCGGGCATTTCGGCTTCGGGCTGGTCCGGGCGCAGGACGTGCCGCCAGCGGTTCGATCGGTGACCGACCTGCGCAACCGCCTCATCTACGTGCCGCAGCGGGATCTGCTGTCCACCCGTGGGGCGCGTTCCGTCGTGCTGCAGACCCTGGGGAGGTTCGCCCTGGACCATCGCGATCCGGTGACGTTCACCGAGTTCCTGCGCCAGCAAGTGGAGGCCAACTACTTCGCCGGCGCAGTCTTGGTACCGGAGGCGGTGGCAGTCGATTTCCTGCTGGCCGCCAAGAAGGAGCGCGATCTCGCTATCGAGGACCTGCGTGACGCCTTCTACGTCTCGTACGAGATGGCTGCGCACCGTTTCACCAACCTCGCCACCGAGCACCTGGGGCTGCTGGTCCACTTCATACGATCCGACGAATTGGGCACCATCTGGAAGGCCTACGAGAACAACGGCCTGCCGTTGCCCCAGAACTCGGTTGGTGCCATCGAGGGCCAGCGACTCTGTCGCGAATGGGCCGCCCGGCAGGCCTTCCACTCCGAGGACAAGTTCTCGATGCACTACCAGTACACGGACACGCCGTCGGGGACGTACTGGTGTGGCACTCACATTGACGCCGATCGCATGACGGCGATCACCGTCGGTGCTCGCTTCGACGACGCCCAGTTCTTCCGGGGCCGAGACACCGACCGGCACGGCGTGTCGGCGTGCCCCGACGGAGACTGCTGCTTGCGACCTCCTGCGGCCCTCGTCGAGCGCTGGCAGGGCTTTTCCTGGCCGGCAGTGCGTCCCAACAGCCACCTGTTGGCGGCGATGCCGGTCGAGACCATCCCCGGAGTCGACATGGTCGAGGTCTTCGAGTTCCTGGAGCGCCACGCGTCCGATTAGACATGCCTGGGATTCGTGTGCTCGGTCTGATAGCTTGCCGCCATGACCAGGGCTGAGCAGAGCGATATTGGCGCGCTCGCCCCGGTTCTGGTTGCTGTAGAGATTCCGGTGCTCGGCGACGAGCGGCGTAAGAACTGGGCGAAGGTGGTCCACAACGTCGATCCTCAGAAGTCGTCTGGCTGGGCCTTCGAAGGTGATTTCATCTCGGTTGGGGGCATCCAGGATGTGCCGGTCGGCGCCGTGGTTCTCGTGTACGGCGAGCGCGGCTCTCGAGCCAACCCGCATGCCTTGGCGGCGGTCTACGTCACCAATGGAGACGCCACGCTGACGAAGCACCAAGAGGCGAGCGGCCGGGCGTGGGCGCGGACGCTGCGCGACGGCGTGGCCGAGCTCTTGGCCGACGGCGGACCGCAAGCCGGCGAGATGCCGTGGCAACCCGGGCTGATGCTGTATGCCGACGATGCGCTGATCGACGAGGCGCGCCGTCGCAACCTCTGGCCGCAGGGCGACACGCCGTGACGGCCAGGCCCGTCGCCGAGCTGCCCCGGCCGCGCGTCACCGTCTATCTCTTGGTGTCGATGGCGGTGGGGACCTTCACTGCAGCCGTCCTATCGGTCCTCGCCACGTTCATCATCGAAGATCTCGAGATCACCCGAGCGCAGTTGGGTCTGGTGGTCGCCCTCAACACGATCGTCGGAGGTCTCGCCTCTCCCGCGGCCGGACGTTTCGTTGATCGGGTCGGTGGGGGATCGGCTCTCCAAGCCCTGTTCACCATCAGTGTCATCGCTTTTCTGTTGACGGCGGCCGCGCCGGGCTATCCGGTTCTGCTGCTGGCCGCCGTCGTCGGTGGCCTCGCCCAGTCCCTCACCAATCCGGCGACCAACAAGGTCATCGCGTATCGGTACCCCGCCGCGCAGCGGGCCAACGTCACCGGGATCAAGCAGTCCGGCGTTCAGTTCGCCATCTTCGCCGGCGGAGTGACGCTGCCGTCGCTCGCCGAGTGGATGGGCTGGCGCTGGGCGATGGTCATCGTTGCCGCCGCCACTGCCGCCGGAGCCGTCGCCCTCTTCGTCGCCCGCCGCGGTCGCTCCTCCGGCGCCGGCGAGTCCCTCCCGGCCGGCTCACAGGCACTGTCCGGCGCGGTCCCCTGGCTCGCCGGCTACGGCCTGCTGATGGGGCTGACCGGCAGCGCCCTGTTCTTTCTCCCGCTGTTTGCCGAGGAGGAGCTCGGCCAAAGCGTCCAGGCCGGTGGATTGGCATTGGCCCTTGCCGGCCTCACCGCAGTCATCGGGCGCGTCGCCTGGGCCCGTTTCGCCGAGCGGGGCGCCCGCTATCGCAGCACCCTCGCGCTGATTGCGGCGTTTGCGGTGATTGGGCCGTGGCTCTTTACGATGGCGGACTCTGCGATCGCGTTGCTCTGGATAGGCGCCGTCATCATCGGGGCCAGTGCCAGCTCATGGAACTCGGTGGGAATGCTGGCGGTCATCGACGGCTCGGCCGCGCAGGGAGCCGGTGCCGCCTCCGGCTGGGTGCTGTTGGGTTTCCTGGTCGGCCTGGGGGTGGGTCCACCGATCTATGGCCGCACCGTCGACACATCGCAGAGCTACACGACGATGTGGTTGGCAGCCACCGTCTTCGCCGCCCTTGCCCTGCTGCTCGTGGTTGTGTGGATGGTCGCGGACCGCCGTCGCGCCGCGAGTGATTACGCCGAGTTGACCGAGCCCCCCGGACGCGGGTGATAAGTTTGCGTCGATGACCTCTCCGGCCACACCGACCAAACCCAGCGTCCTCTTCCTGTGCGTTCACAACGCCGGCCGGTCCCAGATGGCCGCCGGGTGGATGCGGCATCTCGCCGGTGACCGCGTCGACGTTTTCTCCGGGGGCTCGGAGCCGGCCGACCGGCTCAACGAGGCGGCAGTCGCCGTCATGGAAGAGAAGGGCATCGATATCTCCCAGATGGAGCCGCAACGCTGGACCGATGAGGTCGTTCGGTCCGCCGATGTGGTCGTGACCATGGGGTGCGGCGATGCCTGCCCCGTCTATCCGGGCATACGCTATGTCGACTGGGCACTCGCCGACCCGGCGGGCCGGCCGATCGACGAAGTGCGTCCCATCCGCGACGAAGTGGAGAGGCGCATCCGCGCCCTGCTGGTGGAGCTGGGAGTGAAGCCGGCCGCCGACTGAGCGAAGGGCCAAAGCGAAGGGCCATGGTGACGCACATCAAGAACGATCGACGCACGATCTTCGGCTGGGCGATGTACGACTGGGCCAACTCGGCCTACGCCACCACCTCGGGTGCCATCGTGGCGGCGTTCTTCAGCGGAACGATCGTCCCCGACGAAGGCTTCTGGGGCATGTCGGGCGAAACGCTGTGGGCGGCGGTGGTTTCGATCGGGGCCATGATCCTGTTCCTCGGCATGCCGGTACTGGGGGCGGTGGCCGACTACACGTCGTCCAAGCGCCGCTTCCTGTGGTTCTTCGCAATGCTGGGCGCCTTCTTCACCATTGCAGTGCCGTTCGCCCCCGAGGGGGCCGTTCCCCTCTTCCTCGCCATCTTCCTGGTTAGCCAGGTCGGGTTTGTGGCCGCCAACGTCTTCTACGACGGCTTCCTTCCCAACATCACTACCGACGACACGATCGACCGGGTCTCATCGCGGGGATTCGCGTACGGGTATATCGGGGGCGGGCTGTACGTGTTGCTTGCTTTCGTGTTGATCGTCCTCAGCGGCGACGACGGCGTAACGGGGCTCACCGAAACAGGCGCAGCCCGCCTGGCGATCGCCGGCGCCGGCGTCTGGTGGATCGGCTTCACCATCTTCGCGTTGCGGCGCTTGCCGGAGGTGGGCGAGGCCGAACCGATTCCCGAGGAGATGGCGCACTTGCCGCGCTGGCGGGCGTACACGTTGATTGGGTTCGGGCGGACCGTGGGAACCGCCAAGAAGCTGCTCAAGTTCAAGCACATCCTGCTGTTCGTGATCGCCTACATGTTCTACAACGACGGCACCCAAACCATCATCAACGTGTCGGGGGCTTATGCGGAAGACACGTTGAACCTGGATACCACCGAGATCATCATCGCTTTTCTCATCGTGCAGTTCGTGGCGTATTTCGGTGCCCTCTACTTCGGCAGGTTGGCCGACAAGACGAGCACCAAGCGAGCGATCATGATCTCGCTGGCTATCTGGACGGCGATCGCCGTTGCCGGGTACCTGCTTCCTGCGGAGACTCCCTCGCTGCTCTATCTGCTGGCGATCGTCATCGGGTTCGTTCTCGGCGGCGTCCAAGCGCTGTCGCGCAGCCTGTACGGCTCGATGATCCCCGAGGCGGCCTCTGCGGAGTTCTACGGCTTCTTCTCCGTCTTCTCCAAGTTCTCTGCGATCTGGGGTCCTCTGCTGTTCGCCATCGTGAGCGGCACCACCGGCTCGGGTCGGCCGGCGATCCTCTCGATAATCGCCTTCTTCCTGCTTGGAATGTTCTTGCTGAGCAAGGTGGATGTAGCCCAAGCCCGCCAGTCTCGGGACCGGTGGCACTTCGAAGGGGCCGAGACCACGCTCGACTACTAGGCGCGACGGGTAAGCATCCGGGCGCAGTAGCGTCGCCCCATGCAGAGGCCCGTTCTGATCCTCCTAGGGTTCGTATTGCTGCTGTCGGCTTGCGCCGAAGAACGGCCCGGTGCGTCCACTCCGCAAGTCTTGAGCACGACGGTGCCGCCCACGACCGCTCCGCCCACCACGACGATGAGCACTTCGTCCCAACCGGAGCCGAGCTCGACGACTTCGCTCCCCTCGACCACGAGCTCGACTACGACTCTGGTTCCCCTCGGCGAGCTGGAGCTGCAGCTGACCGAGGTGGCTCGCGGCTTCGAACAGCCGGTGCTGGCGTTGTCGCCGCCAGCTGACGATCGCCTGTTCGTGGTCGATCAACCCGGGCGGATCTGGGTCATCTCTGGCGACGCGTCGGAGCTGTTCGTCGACCTGACCAACGACGTCATCTTTGACGGGGAGCGCGGGTTGCTGGGCCTCGCCTTCCACCCCGACTACGCCACCAACGGCCGACTCTTCGTCAACTACACCGGTGATCGGGGGGCCACCCGGGTAGTGGAGCTCCAGGCTGCCGCCGACGGCTCGGCCGCGGACCCGGCGAGCCAGCGCACCATTCTCGAGATCCCTCAGCCGGCGCGCAACCACAACGGTGGGATGATCGCGTTCGGCCCTGATGGTCACCTCTGGATCGGGATGGGCGACGGCGGCGGCTCCAACGACGAGTTCGATCAAGGACAGCGCCCCGACACGCTGTTGGGGGCGCTGCTGCGCATCGATGTGAGCTCTCCCGGCACGTATGCGGTACCCGAGGACAATCCGTTCGTGTCCGGCGGCGGTGCTCCCGAGGTGTGGTCGTACGGCCTGCGCAACCCGTGGCGGTTCACCTTCGACGGCGACACCATCTACATCGCCGACGTCGGCCAGAACGCGCGAGAAGAGATCAACGTGCTGTCCCTCGCCGCCAGCCGCGGCGCCAACTTCGGCTGGCCGATCTACGAAGGCAGCAGCTGCTTTCGCGGTCCCTGCGACGCCTCCGGCCTGGAGTTCCCGGTTGCCGAGTACGGGCACGACGAGGGATGCTCGATCACTGGGGGATTCGTCTACCGGGGACGCGGCCTCCCGGAGCTGGGGGGCCATTACTTCTACGGCGACTATTGCAGCGGAATCATCCGGTCGCTCGATGCTGACGGCGCCACTTTCTCCTGGTTCGGTGCCGGCAACCGCGACATCACCTCATTCGGGCGAGACGCCGCCGGCGAGATCTACGTGATTGTCGGTGGCGGATCTGTCTACCGCGTCGAGCGGGGGACGTGATTTGCATGCGGTACGACGTCGCAGTCGTAGGCAGCCTCAACCAGGATCTGGTGGCGTCGGTGCCGCATATTCCGGCGCCGGGGGAGACCGTGCTGGCTTCGGGCCACGCGCTGTTTGCCGGCGGCAAGGGGGCCAATCAAGCAATGGCGGCAGCCCGGCTGGGAGCGACCGTGGCCCTGGTGGGACGGGTGGGGGCTGATGACTACGGGGCAGGGCTGCTCGCCGGGCTGGTGGCGGACGGAGTCGACACGACACACGTGGCTACCGATTCGTCCGTAGCCACCGGGTTGGCGATGATCGCGGTCGACCCGGCGGGCGAGAACGCCATCGCGGTCAGCGCCGGCGCCAACGGCCGGGTGAGCCGGGCCGACGTGGCCGCCGCCGCCGATGTTGTGGGCGGCGCCGCCGTCGCCCTACTCCAGCTCGAAATCCCACTGGACGCGGTGCAAGCCGCGGTGGCGACCGCCCGGGGGCGGGTCGTTCTCAACCCGGCACCCGCCGCCGCGTTGCCGGAAGAGGTGCTCGGCGGCGTCGACATTCTGGTCCCGAATGAGCCGGAGCTGGCGCAGCTGACGGCGATGCCGGTGGATTCTCTGGCAGCCATCGCGGCTGCGGCCGCCGCGTTGCCGGTCAGCGAGGTCGTGGTCACCATGGGGGCGGCCGGCGCCGTGATCGTCACGCGCAGTGGGGTGACGCATGTGCCTGCCGTTCCGGTCGCAGCGGTCGACGCCACCGGCGCCGGCGATGCCTTCTGTGGGGCGTTGGCTGCCGAGTTGGCGCGGGGCGCGTACCTAGAGGCAGCGGTCCGCTTTGCTGTCCGCGCCGCCGCAATGGCGGTGACCCGACCCGGGGCGCAGGCGGCCATGCCTACCAGAGAAGAGGTCGCGTAGGCTGCGAGCCGATGCGCAAGATCATCATCGACACCGACCCGGGCCAGGACGACGCGGTTGCCATCCTGACGGCGCTCGCTTCGCCGGAGGACTTCGAGGTGCTGGGGATCTGCAGCGTGGCCGGCAACGTGCCGCTGCCGCTCACGACTCGCAACACACTCCAGCTGGTCGAGTTGGCGGGTAGCGAGGTGCCGGTCTTCGCCGGCTGCGGCCGACCCATGGTGAAGGATCTGGTGACGGCCGAGTACGTCCATGGCCCCAGCGGGCTGGACGGGGCCGAGCTTCCGGAGCCGACCAGAACCGCAGAGTCGGCTCATGCGGTCGACTTTCTGATAGCCACACTCCTCGCCGCCGAGCCCCGCAGCGTCACGCTGTGCACGCTCGGTCCCATGACCAATGTCGGGTTGGCCCTCGTCAGGGCTCCAGAGATCGTCACCGGCTTGGCCGACATCGTGGCGATGGGCGGCGGCTTCTTCGAAGGGGGCAACGTCACCCCGGCGGCCGAGTTCAACATCTACGTCGACCCTCATGCCGCCCACGTCGTCTTCACCAGCGGGGTGCCAATCACGTTGTTGCCGCTCGATGTCACTCACCAAGCCCTCGCCACGGAGGCGCGGGTCGCCCAGTTTCGTGAGCTGGGCACGCCGGCCGGCAGGTCGGTAGCGGGGATGCTCGACTACTTCGATCGCTACGACACGGAGAAATACGGGGTGGAGGGGGCTCCGCTCCACGATCCGACGACGATTGCTTTTCTGCTGCAGCCCGAGCTCTTCTCGGGCAAGCAGTGCCACGTCGAAATCGTCCGCGAGGGCCCGGCCCAGGGCATGACGATGGTCGATTGGTGGGGGATCACCGGCAAGGGCCCGAACGCCCTCGTCGTGAACAAGATCGACCCCGACGCCTTCTTTACCCTGTTGATGGAGCGCATCGGGCGCCTGTGACCGAAATGAGCTAGTGCGAAATCCGAATCCGCGCTAACGATTCTTCTCGGATATGCCGATTATTGATACGGTAGGGATGAGGCCAAAATGGTTCTTGCAGCCAAGGGCATTGGGATCCAAGGGCACTGGGACCGAGACAGGTAGGGTGACAATGGCTATGACCGGGGAGCGGGTCACAGGGCTCGCCACCAAGCAGTGCTACTGCGAGGGCCAGATGGTTCGTTCGGCGCTTTCCACGAGCCTCACCGTGCGCCACGTCGGTGAGTCCAGCGCCGACTATTGGTCGAGCTCGCTCCTCGACACATACACGTGTCTTGACTGTGGCCGGACCGAACTCTTCGCCCAGAATCCGCGCGCCATCGCCTGAGTGATCGCTCAGATGATCGAGCTGGCGGTGCACCGCCGCATGCTCGAGATGGGTGCGGGACCAGCGCCAAGATTCGCGCCAAGATTCGCGCCTAGATTCGCGCCTAATTCGCATTTGTGTCGCACCTTGCCGCTACCTTGCCGGCATGGCGCAACTGCACATCGAGAGCTGGTCCCCCGACTATGGATCACCCCTCGAATCGGATGCGGGCCTCGCAGAGCCCGAGAGAGTCGATGAGTCGGTCGAGGTAGCCGGCCGTTGGGAGCCGATTCCGGGTGACGACGACGGCATCGACCATGTGGTCTTCGTCGATGGCGTACGCCGCATCGATGCCCGGCTGACCCTCGACCAGCCGATCGGGCCCGTAGCAGGACTCTGTGGGAGCTATGGCGTGGGGGCTGTGCTGTGGGACCGATCGATTCCCCAGGCGGAGATAGTCGAGGCCCGCATCAGCCGGCTAGCCGTGTTCGGCAGCGGTAAAGGGGCCCCGATACCCGTCGTTGCTCCCGAGTTGTCGTATCGCAGCGAGTCGGTGCCGGACGACGATCCCGGCTCATTGATAACCCGCCTCCATGGGGCCATGCGGCGAGCCGAGGGCGAACTGTCGGAGGAATTCGCCCGGCGCGGGTTGTTCGTGGTCAGCGACGGCCCGATCAATGACATGGCCGCAACCGACAAGGTCGGTTTCATCAAGACACACCGGGCGCCATATCTATCTCTCGAGCGCAGCGAAGTGATCGGACGGTTGGGGGCGGGGGAACGCACTCCACTGTTCCTCATCGGGAAGGGTGGCGCTTATGAGCGCTACTCGTGGTACTTCCGGATTGCCGATCGCGGCGTCGGCCACTCCTGGAGCGGAGTGGTTCGGGGGGAGGTGTCGGCCGCATTGGAGCTGCGGAGGGCGACCTCCATCGCGGCGCGCACCACGGCGCTCATCCCACTGGTGGCGTCGGAGAGCCACATCGACCCGCGCGCCCCGCAAAACCTGGTTCCGATTGCGGCTTTGGAGCGCGAGCTGCGGCGGCGGCTGGGCGATCCGGGATACGTGTATCGGGCGCTGCTTTCGGCCATCATGGCGCCACACAGCTCTGGAGTGGTCTGATGGCGGACGACAACGCGCAACTAGGGGTAGGCCGGGTGCTGGGCACCGAGCACACCACCACAAGTGAGTTTCGTGTGCTGCTCGAGGACGATGAGTACCTCCAGCTCGACGACCTGGTGGTGGTGCGCACCGAAGTTCCCAAACGCGGCGAGGTGCGCACCTACGGCGTCGTGACCGAGTCCGAGGCGATATTCGAAGGAGCCACCTTCGAGAGCGACACCAGGCGTATCGCCGGCGAAGGCACCATGCCGGGGGGCAAGGTCCGTTCGGCTCGAGTGGCCGTCACCCGAGTCGATCCAGAGATCTGGGTGTCGCCCGATCCCGGCGAAGTCGTCGAACGGGCCGCCGGCGCCGAGCGCGACCGGGCGCTCTACGTCGACGAGATGGGGCGCCCGCTTCCGGTCGGAGTCGGTCGGGACGGCTCCCCGGTGTATGTCGACCTGGACTTCTTCGACGGTCGCAAAGGCGGCCATATGTCGATCTCGGGTATCAGCGGTGTCGCCACCAAGACGTCTTTCGCGTTGTTCTTCCTGCGACTCCTCTCGAGCCGGCCCGACATTCTCGGAGAGGGCGCCGCCAACCTCCGGATCCTCGTGTTCAACGTGAAGGGGGAGGATCTGCTGTGGCTCGACAAGCCCAATCGTTACTTCGACGACGCCGCCCGTGATCAGTGGGAGCGACTCGGCGTAGAGCCCGCTCCCTTTCCTTCAGTCTCTTTCTGGGCGCCCCCGCGTTCGCGTTCGGGAGACGTCACCTTGCCCGACACCGGGGGACGCCAAGAGGACGTTGCCGCCTTCGTTTGGACGCCACGTGAGTTCATTGATGATGGCCTGTTGCGATTCTTGTTCACCGATGCCAACGACTCCCGCAACCAGATTCCGTTCATCGAGGAACGGGTGCGTGCCCAGCTCAGGCGATACGCCGTCGATGTTGCCGGGGAACCCGGCGCAGTGGTGCTGCGAGACCCCGTCGAGGGGCACCGGCCGGGAGACCAGGTCACGCCCAACCCCGGCGAAACCGTGATCCGGGATCTACGCACCCTCGTCGAGCAGCTCGAAGAGTTCGTCGATCCGGAGGACGGGGAACCGGAACGTCGGTGGACCGGCCGCACCCAAGCTGGAACGATCTCCGCCTTCATGCGGCGGCTCCACGCCGCCGCCCACCGGCTGGGGCACCTGGTGCGGGCCGGCGAGAGCCGGCGCATCGACCGCACCGCCGCCCAGGTGTCGGTGGTCGCCATCCAATCGCTCCACGAGCTCGGCCAACGCTTCGTCGTAGGGGCACTGCTCGCTGAGACTTTCGCCGAAAAGGAGCGCACCGGCCAACGGTTGCCGCTGTCGGTGATCGTCCTCGACGAGCTCAACAAGTACGCGCCGCGTGAAGGCACCAGCCCGCTCAAGGAGATGCTGATCGATATCGCCCAGCGGGGCCGCTCCCTCGGCGTGCTGCTGGTAGGCGCCCAACAGACGGCGTCCCGAGTGGCGCCTGAGGTGATGGAGAACGCGGCCGTTCGCGTAGCCGGCCGTCTCGACGCCGCCGAGGCGGAGCGGTCCGAATACGGCTGGATGCTGCCGTCGACCAGAGCCCGGGCTCGTTTGCTGAAGCCGGGCACGATGGTGCTGAGCCAGCCGGCGATTCCGGTGCCATTGGTGGTCGACTTCCCGTTCCCGCCGTGGGCCACCCGCAAGGAAGAAGTTGATACTGCGGCTGAGGACCCGTTCGACGGCCTGACTCCGTGAAGGTACTGCACACCTCCGATTGGCATGTCGGGAAGCGCATCGGGCGCTTCGACCGCGCCGCCGAATACGAGGAAGTAATCGCAGAGGTCGCCGCCATTGCCGATCGCGAGCAAGTCGACCTGGTGCTCCACAGTGGCGACGTCTTCGACCGGCCGGTTCCGCCGGTGAGCGCGCTACGCACTGCACTCGATGGTCTGGTCATGTTGAGCGACGGCGGCCGCCGCCCCGTGGTCGCTATCGCCGGCAACCATGACTCAGCCAGCTTCTTCGAGACGCTGGCTCCGTATCTGCAGCCCAACAACGTCCACCTGGTCGGCGACATCAAACGCCCCGAGGCCGGCGCCGTCCTCGACCTGGTGACGCCCGGTGGCCGCGCCGTGGTCTCTTGTTTTCCTTTTCTGCGCGCCGGCCGGGTAATCGATTTCGTGGCAGAAGCCGACGAGTGGTACAAGCGATATGCCGATCGGCTGCGATCCATATCGGAGGCGTACGCCACTCATGCCGCCGCCGTCGCCGGGACCGATGCCGTGACGTTCCTCGTGGCGCACTTCCTGGTTGGTGACGCTCGCGTGCACGGCCACGGGGCACCCCGCGGCGAGCGGGCGCTCCACATGGGTCAAGCGTATGCCGGGACCGCCGAAGCCATCCCTCCGGGCCCGCAGTACGTCGCCATGGGACACATCCACGCCCCCCAACGGGTGCCGGGCGCCCGGGTGCCCGCCGAGTACGCCGGGTCGCTACTTGAGCTCGACTTCGGCGAGGCGGGGGAACGCAAACGGGTGGTGGTAGTCGAGGTGGCCCCGGGCTTGCCGGCCACGGTCCGCAGTGTCCCTTTGGCCGGGGGGAGGCGACTCGTGCGCGCCCGCGGTGAGTGGCAGGATCTCGTCGCCCGCGACGATCTCCGCGAGGCCTACCTCGATCTGACCGTCGAGACCGCCGGGCCTGATCCGGGCCTGGCCGACCGGGTGCGCGCTGAGTTCGACTTCGTGGTGAGAGTCCACCCCGAGTATCCGCGCGCGCCGGACGAGCGACCCGACCGCTCGCTGCGCGCCCTCGACGAGCTGTTTCACGATTACCTCGTCGAGCGCGACGGCGCCGAGCCGGATGCGGCGCTGCTGGAGGCGTTCCGCGAAGTCATGGAGTTGGCCGATGCGTCCGCTTGAGCTGAGGCTGCGCAACTTCCGGTCCTACTTCGGTGACGACGCCGCATTCGATTTTCGCGAGCGCAACCTCGTTGGGGTGGTGGGCCCGATCGGCTCCGGCAAGTCGTCTCTGCTCGATGCCATCGCGTTTGCGCTCTTCGGCAGAACCCCCGCCGTCGGGTCGTCCACCAAGTCACTGATCCACCAGCGTGCCGATGGGGGGACGGTGAACTTGCGGTTTGCAGTCGACGCCGAGGTCTGGGAAGTGACGCGAGCGCTCCGGCGCAAGGGACAGAGTGTCCACGGTCTCATTCGTTTGGCAGACGACAGCCCTGATGCTGCCAAGGTCGAGACTTTCGTTCTGGAGAGTGAGGTGAACGAGAAGATCGGGCAGCTTCTCGGCCTGGAGTTCGATGGGTTCTCCCGGTCGGTCATGTTGGCCCAGGGGCGCTTCGCCGAGTTCCTCAACGCCCGCCCCGCCGAGCGGGACAAAGTGCTCAAGGGGGTGTTCGGTCACGAGAAGATCGATCACATGCGCGCCCATGCGAAGGAGAGAGCAGCCGCCGAGGCGCTTCGTGCGGAGACCCTAGGCGTCAGGCTGGAAGCGGCAGAAGCCCTTGCCGGTCGCGTGGCGGAGAGCAAGGAGAAACTGGCCACCGCGGAGGAGCAGCTCGAACTGTTGCGCAAGGTCGAAGCAAAGGTGGCGGACCACAACGAACGGGCCGACGCGACGGGCCGCATCATCTCCCACGCCGAAGCTCGTTTAGCCGAATTGGCTCCAATCGCCGCCCAGATACCAGCCGCCCAGGCTGTAGCAGAGATCGTCCGGCTGGCAGACACCGCCAACGAAACGCGCCAGCGACTGGGGGCGGCACTCGAAGCCGCCCGCCAGGAGTTGGTGAGCGCCGATGGCGCTCTTGCCGCGCTCGATCCCCAGCAGCTGCGGCGTCGCATCGAAGAAGCCGGCCGTCTAGAAGCGATCCGTTCGCAATTGGAGTCACAAAGGGCCTCGCTCGTCGAGCGGGAGGCGGCGGGGGCACAGGTCGTCGCCCGGCTAACGAAGCGGGTCACTAAAGCCGAAACCGCCTTGGAGGCAGCCACCGCCGACTCTGCAGCCGCGGCGGATGCGGTGGAAGCCGCCGGCACCGCCCACGAATTGGCCGCGCAGCGGCTTCATACGGTTGAACACGCCAACATGGCGGGCGCCCTGCGGCGCCGGCTTGCCGTGGGGGAGCCCTGTCCAGTTTGTGAGCAAGCCGTCCGAGCAGTACCCGAAGAGGTCGAGCTACCTGCGGCGGCACAAGCTGAAGCCGAGGTGGCCGCCGCCAAGAAGGAGCTGCAGGCGGTTCGATCCGCTCAGCAGAGCGCGTCCGATCGTGTAGCTCAGTACCGCGCTGAGGTAGCGGCTCTCCACGCCGAGATTGCCGGCGCTGAAAAGGAAGCCGCCGCGATCGCCGCCCAGCTGACGGCGATGCTCGAGCAAGTCGAGGCAACCCAGGCCGCCCTTTTCGAGATCTGTGGGGAGGATTCGTCTGCTGTTATGCGCGCCGCCCTCGAGGCTGCCGAGCTCACAGTCACCGAGGCTCGCAAGCGAGCCGATCTCGCCAGGAGCGAACACGATGAGGCGATTCGAGCTGCGCAGGCTGCCGACAAGGAGCTCGGGTCGTTGCGACTGACGCTCGCCGAGTTGGCGGCCCGCTTGTCTGTGGAAATCGGGCCAATCGACGCCGGTAAAGAGGTGGCGGCCGCGGTCGATCAGGTGCGAGCGTCTTGGGAAGACGAGACGCAGACGCTGACGACGGCCAAAGTGGCCGCCGAGCAAGAGCAGGCGGAGATCGCCGCGGCCGCGCGTGAGTTGCACGCCGAGCTCGGCATCGAGGGCGACTTCGCAACTCATCTCGCCGGAGTCGTGGCCTCTATCGAGGTGCGCCGCCAGCAGATAGCGGAAGACGAATCCACGTTGGGGGAGGCGGACGAGATCCGCGGCGCCTCCGCGGCCGCCATCCGCCAGAGACAGATCTACGAGTCGCTGGCGGCCGATCTCACTGATAGCAGGTTCGTTCGATTCCTCCTGGATGAGGAGAAGCGCGGGTTGGCCAACTTGGGCAGCGAGCACTTCGAGCGGCTGTCCAGTGGGCGGTACCGATTCTCCACCGATG
>JBFIXI010000009.1:0-85282 GCA_041605955.1 Acidimicrobiia bacterium | reverse complement strand
GCCATGCGCCTCCTCTGCCATGCGCCGGGTCCTGCAAACAACAATGAGGCCGGCGCTTGGGCACCGGCCTCATGTTGATTCCCCCCGTGAGGAGAAATCTGGTCAGGCGTGAGTGGCCTGACGGGTGGTCACATAGCGATAGGCAATCAGGGCGATCACCGCACCGATGATCGAGCCGACGATGCCGGCGGCGTCGATGTCGAAGTCGCCACTGAAGATCAGGTTGCCGAGGAACCCGCCGACGAGCGATCCGACCAACCCCAGCACCAGCGTCCCGAGGACGCCCATCGGATCCGGGCCCGGTACCAACGCTCGGGCGATGAAGCCGGCGAGGAGGCCAACGAGTAGCCAAACAACGATTCCCATCTCTTTCTCCTTTTGAGCCGAAATGCTTGTGGTCTGATCTACCCAGCACCCCAGCAGTCAAAACCTCTCGCCCCGACCAGACGTCCGCATAGAAGACCGAATCCCCGGGGAGGGCACCGGGGATTCAGTCGCTTGCTGGGGTTGGACGCCGTCTAGAAGACGAGTAGCAGGATGAGGATGATGAGAATCAGGGTGCCGATCCCGATATACATCTCTTTCACCTTCCTTTTCGGGGAGCCGTTGTGTGTTCTGCACGGGATCTACCCGATGGAGCCGAGGGTCAAACCTGCCGATGCGAGGCCTTGCGATTCTGCGCCTACCGGATGTAGGGAGCTCGGCTGAGGATCGGAGAGACATAGGAGCCGGCAGCGACACCCGGCTCACATCTCGGACCTAATCGGCCTCACCACCTTGGCCAGCGCCCGCTCCACGAGGTTGGGCTCGTCCTTCCGGGTGACGGCGACCGAAGCGTCGCGGTCTTCTTCGAAGTGCTCGTAGAGAGTGCCCACCACACCGGGGTCGATCACCACCAGCGCCACCTCTTCATCCTTCTCGACTGAGCGGCGGTTCACATTCACCGAGCCGACAATTGCCAGCTCGTCGTCGATTAGCACTACCTTAACGTGCATCATCGTTCGCTGATACACCCAGACCCGGATTCCATGATCCACGAGGGGGTAGTAGTGGTCCTGGGCGACCACTGCGCTGATTCTCTTGTCGATGTGCGGTCCCGGCACCAGGATGTCGACCTCGACCCGGCGGTGCCGAGCCTCGATCAGCGCTTCCGTCAGCTCGGGCGTGGGGTTGAAATAGGGAGTCTGGACGACGATCCGCTTCTCGGCGGCGGCGATGGCCGCCTCCAGCAGGCGCTCGGCATCGTTGAAACCGATTTGGGCCGAACCGTCTACCACGCCAACCCGCATCGCCCCGTTGCGGCTGGGCGGACTGACCGCGATGTCGGCCTGATCGATGCGATGACCCGCGTCGCGCCAGTCCGTCAGGAAAGCCGCCCGGAGCCCTAGAACGGAAGGCCCCCGGATCCGGAAGTGGGTGTCGCGCCACTCCCCGGGCGTGGCGGCGTCACCGCCCCACTCGTCGGCGATGCCGACGCCGCCGGTGAAAGCCACCTTGTCGTCGACCACCAAGATCTTGCGATGGGTACGGTGGTCCGACTCCCAGAACTTCCATCGGACCACCGGGCGGAAGCGCTCTACCACCGCTCCGGCGGCGCGCATCTCCTCGATCAGCCGGTCTTCCATCGGGAGTGACCCGAAACCGTCCAGCACCACCCGCACCCGCACACCATGGCGCGCCTTGGCGGCCAGTGCCTTGGCGAAGCGGTCGGCGATGTCTCCCGTCCAATAGACGAACGTCACGAAGTCGATCGACGACTTCGCCTCTTCGATCGCGGCGAGCATGGCGGGGAAGATCTCGTTGCCGTTCTTGAGGACCGTGACGTCGTTGCCGTCGCTGAATATGTTGCCCAGGACCGATTCGACGGCGATCTGCAGCTGCCCCGGCTCCTCGCCTGATCGAGCAGCGGCCAGGCGGAGATCGATGGGGTCGGACCGATTGGCTTGGCGGTCGGCCGTAGCGTCAGTCATCGAGGGCCTCTCGCAACGCCTCCAGATCGAGGTCCGGCTTCGGGTAGCTGAGGTCCATGTCCTCGAAGGTCTCGACCAGGATCTTGGCGATGGCCCAATTGCGGTACCACTTGTGATCTGCCGGGATGATGTACCACGGCTCATCATCGGTGCTGGTCCGGGCGACGGTCTCTCCCCGGGCCATCTGGTACGCGTCCCAGTTTCTACGGGTGGCGATGTCGCCCTCGTCGAACTTCCACCGCTTGTCATGGCGGCGCAGCCGCCGGAGGAAACGCTCCCGCTGCTCGTCATAGGACATATTCAGCAGGCACTTGACCACCTGGATGCCGGAGGCGGTCAGCTCGCTCTCGAACTGAGCGATGTCCTCGAAACGCGACTCGATCTCCGCGGCGTCCTCGGCGCCCTCGGCCAACGGGACGATTACATCCTCGTAGTGGGACCTGGCGAACACTCCGAGCTTGCCGGCAGGGGGAACTGCGGGGCGGATCCGCCACAGGAAGTGGTGCTCCGCCTCTTCTTCGGTGGGTGGTCCGAATTCGGTGATGACCACTCCGGCCGGATTGACTCGGTTGATCACGTGCTTGATCGTGCCGTTCTTGCCCGAGGCGTCGGTGCCTTGGAGCACGAGCAACACGGCCCGATCCTCGTTGGCGAACATCATCTCGTGAAGGTCGAACAGCGCCTCGCCGATCTCATCCAGCTCGTTCTTGGCCTGACTCTTGCTGTCCACCAGCGGCGTCGCCGCCGGATCTTCTGAGTCCAGGGTGAACGAGCCATCGATCGGTCGGGCTTGTAGCAGTTTGCGAATGCTCATACGGATACCAGCTCTCGGTCGTCGGTCGCTTCGTCTGCAATGTGCTCGGGATCACGCGGCGAGCCCACGCCGGCGCGGAAAGCCTCCAGCTGGGCCGCAAACGACAGCCCGTACAGGATGGCGATGGCTGACAGCTGGGCCCACAGCATCAGGCCGATGAAGCCGGCGAGCGGTCCGTAGGTGTCGCCGAACGTGCCGCTCGCATTGAGATACCAACTCAAGGCCGCCGACACCAGGAACCAGCCGAGCACTGAGATCGCCGACCCGGTCGACAGCCAGGCCAGCCCGGGCTGGTGGCGGTTGGGGGCCGCTTTGAAGAGCGCCGCCAGGCCAAGACCGAGGGCGACGAGGCCCAGCGGCCATCGCAGCAGCGCCCAGACCCGGCTCGGCTCGTCACTGAATGCGTTTTGCAGCGGCTCGCCCAGGGCGATCGCAAAGAACGCGCCCGACAGCAGCAGGCCGGCGGTGAGTGCGAGCAGGGTGGCCAACCCGTACCGGCGCACGGTGGGGCGATCGGCTTCGATTCCGTAGATCCGGGAGGCGCCGCGCTGGACCTGGCTCATCGCAGTGACTGCGCTGATCAGCATGGCGAGCGCACCGGCGACGATTGCCACGACGTTGCCCGACGAGGCGGCGCTCGAACCCTGACTGAATGCCTGGCGGAACATGTCGCCGGCGGGGCCCGGTGCCAGCGATTCGATCAGGGTGCTGATGACGGCGCGCAGCCTGCCCTCACCGAGACGGACCGCCAGCGCCACCAGGAAGATCACCCCGGGTATGACGGTGAGCACGACCTGAAACGCCACGGACCGGGCAAAGCTGAACCCGTCCGCGTACCTGAAGCGAACAAATGCGTCGCGAGCCACGCGGGATATCGAGGCTTCTGCCAGCGCCTCGCGGGCGTCGGCGGTGTCGAGCTCGTATGTCTCGGGGACAAAGCTGACAGTACTCATGACATTTCCTCCGGAACGCAGACGGTCAACGCCTGATGGTCGATCCTGAACGTCAGGCGCCCGGTCGGCGGCCGCTCTTCCCCGTCGATCTCGTACGGCGTGGCGGTGGCGAAAGTGATGTCGGCCGTGCCGCCGCTCCACCGCTTGATCAGCTCTGGTGGCTCGCGGTCGGTGGCGATTGCCAGCGCAGACTCGATCCAGCCGCTGATCGAAGTGGCCCGCAACACCATGAGATCGAGAGATCCATCGTCGGGGGCTGAGCCCGGAAATAGATCGACACCGGCTTGGAGCCGGCCGTGATTGGCCGCCAACACCGAGGCGATTGGGCCGCTGAACACCGGCCTGCCCGCGACGGTGGCTATGCAGCGCACCCGGGGATCGCGCAGGTGCTCCAGCGCCGTCTTGACGTACGCCAGGCTGCCGAACCGGTCTTTGGCCTCACGCGACGTGTCCCGCATGATGGCGGCATCGAGGCCGGCACCGGCCATCACCGCGAACGCCTCTCCGTTGGCGTAGCCGACGTCGATGCGGCGCCGGCCCGCTCCCAGAGCCACCTCGAGCGCAGCTGCCGGGTCGGTGGGTATGTTGAGGTTGCGAGCCAACAGGTTGCCGGTTCCCGCGGGTATGACAGCTAACGCACGATCGGTGCCGGCCAGCGACTCGACGCAGGACCGCACGGTGCCGTCGCCGCCGCATACTGCGATGACGTCGGCCCCCTTGTCGATCGCCTCCTGGGCCTGACCGGCGCCAGGATCATCTTCGGTGGTCTCGAACCAGAGCACGTCGGCGCCCCACTCCTGGACACGCCCCGCAACGATCTCTGCCTGATCGGCGGCACCCACCGGGTTGACCACCACGGCTAGCAGCGGAGAGGCGGCAGTCATCGGACACTCTCCAGAGCCCGGTCGCTGTCGACTTGCCAATCGCTGTCGATCGGCCGGTCGGTGTCGGCTTCACCGTCGCCGGGCCGGATGCGCTCGCGATTCCGGTCGCCACGCAGCATCGAGGCAAAGAGCGCCACACTCGCGAGCCCGATGGCGGCGCCGAAGATCACATCGCTCGGGTAGTGCATGCCGCGGTACAACCGAGATATCGCCACGACCACCGGCACGAGCCCAAATGTGGCAACGGCCAGTGCTCGCGCCCCGCGGTGCCGAGTCCACCAGAAGACCAGGACGACCAGCCCGATGTAGAAGGCGACGGCGGCGCCGGTGTGACCGGATGGGAAGCTGGCCGTCGGCGGCGACATGTCGAGCTGGTCGACGGGCGGCCGTTCCCGGCCGACGACGAGGCTCGCAGTGACGAAGACGAGGGTTTCGAACGCTACCGCGCCCGCCAGCAAGACTGAGGCGTGCCAGCGCTTGGTCACCCATGCCAACAGCGGTACCAGTACGGCGAGCAGGATGACGATCGTGATGGTGTCGGAGAAGGCCGAGCCCCAGTCGGTCAACCGGTTCCACGTTGGGGAACGCAGCTCGGCTAACCAAAAGTTGACGCTCCGATCGGCTGCTCCCACTGCGGTTCCGGCAACGAACTGGGTTATGAGGAATCCCACCGCCACGGTGGCGAGGAAGATGGCGAGGGCGACGGCACCGATGCGGCGAGCATCGGACCATGTCACCGGCCAGGGCGCCATACCGTTGCGCCGCGTCGGGGCTGCCGCGACCGAGGCCGTGCGTTGCGGTTCGGCTGTCTGGGCGGTCCGGATGATTGTGTCGGTCATGTGTGGACTCCTCTACCTACGAGGTCGAGACTTGGGGAACGCCGGAGGCCGACCGGGCACTGGTAGCGGCGGGCTCGCCGAATCGCATCAAGCGGCCGCCGAAGGCGACGCCGCAAGCAATGAAGCAAGCCCATCCGACGGCCAGCCCGGCGAGCACGTCGGTCAGCCAGTGGACTCCGAGAAGGGCTCTGGTCGCTCCCACCGCCATGGCGAGAGCAATCGCGGCCGCGGTCAAAGCGGCGCGGATACGTGGCGAGGCGGACAAACCGAGGACGAGGGCAACCCCGGCATAGGTGGCGGCGGCAGCCGCAGTGTGACCCGAGGGAAACGATGATCCGGCCCACGAAGCCAGCTGGGACACTGCCGGCCGCTCCCGATTGATGACCCACTTCAAGCCGTTGTTGACGATGGTTTGGCTCAGCGACACGCTGACCATGAACAGGGCCACGTGGAAGTTGCGATAGCGCCACCAGCCGTAAGCCGCGGCGATGATCGTCACAATCGTGATGACGCCTGTGCCGCCGACGTCCGTCAATAGATTGAGCAGGAATGTGGAGGTGTCGGTGGCGTTGGCGCCGCCCCATTCGGCTACCGATTCGTCGAACTGGGCGAACCCGCGGTTCTCGTCGAGCGAATCGAAGACCCATCCGGCGAAAACGCCGAGAGCAAGGATGACACCCACGGAGGCAGTGAGCATCAGGCCGCCGGCGGACTTGGTGTCGAGCCGGCGAGCGATGAACGCAGCCAGCCGCGGATGCCGCTGCAGAACGCGCACCAACCACCTCCGCTCGATCTCGGGATCGATCACCGGCATTTCGCCGTGGTGGCTCATCGACCACCCGGCCGCGAACGCCGCGGTGAGTAACCCGACCGTCAGGATTGCGATTGCTGTCATGACTCTTCAGCCCTCCTTTGCGGGGCTCCGCCTACCCGATCGCGGCAGGGTCAAACCTGGATGCGTCCATGGACCGACCGCCATGCCCCGTCGGCGCGACCGCTCGCGCCCGCCATCCGATGGCCAGCGGCACAAAGTGGCTCAACCCGACGATCAGGCCGAAGAGCAGGACGAGGAACCGGCCCTCGACACGCTGCGAATCGAGCTGGGAACTGGTTTGGGCCACTAGGGCAGCCGTGCGCCGAGTCGTGTCCGCATAGCCCTCGAGTAGGCGGTCGGCGCCCTCGAGGTTGGCGGCGAGCCGGTCGAGCTCGACTGCCAGCGTGGCGGCGTCGCCGCTGAGATCGAGGAAGTCGCCGCCCACGATCGCGAGCTGCGACGATCCGGAGCGCAGCCGGGCGGCCACATCGGAGAGCCCCGCTTCCACTCGGCGCAACGACTCAGCAGGCGGGCTCGCGGGAGCGAAGTCCACGCCCAGGACTGCCAACGCGCCGAGCGCCGTCTCCAGCACCTCGGCACTCTGGATCAGGGCGGGCATCGTGGCGCGAATCGCATCGATGCTGTCGGGAACGTCTTCCCGGATGGCGGCCGCAGTCTCATCCAACAGCGCGCCGGCGTTGCGCAGCGAATCTTCCGTATCGGCCACTGCTGCCGTCACCGTCGCCAGGCCAGAGCCGGCAACGTCTATCGACTCGGCGGCAACCGCCACGGTCTCTTCGAACGCCGTAACCGCTTCGGCCGTCAGCTCCAGGCTGTCTGCGATCGTCGTACCCGTCCGATCCACGAGTCGCAGCCCCAGAGTGACCACAACGGCAGTCGCCACCAGTCCGACGATCCCGACGGCGAGGAGCAGAGTGCCGAATCGCCTGCCATCCATACCCACCGCGTGCGGGGACGGTTGGGAGACCGGGTCAGAGGGGGTGGCCATGTCGCCCGGCGTTGACTCGGTAGGGGCCGACTCGGCACTGGTCGACTCGGTTATGGAGGACTCGGTATTGAGGTTGGTGAGCTTCGTATGGGGGTTGGTGGACTTCATGGCCTCGCCATACCCAGGGCCGCTACCGGGGAAACGCCTGCCGGGGAAACGGCTACTGGGGAAACGCCTACTGGGGAAACGCCTACTGGGGAAACGCCAACCCCCGACCGGCCGTTGGTCTCGTGACGGACGGGGGTTTTGCGGGACGAGACGGTGGGTAGTCAGCTGCCAACCCCGCAGGCGCCGCACAGAAGGCGCCAAGTCACAAGGACGGAGATCGTGGTCACACTCACTTCGCCGGCGACGCACCCCGGCGCCAGCCCCGTGCTCGCCGCGTCAGGAGTCGAGAAAGTATTCGAGTCGGGCGATGGCATTCGTGCTCTCGACCTCGAGGTACCTGCCGGCACGATCGTGGGACTCGTCGGGCCGAGCGGCTCTGGCAAGACCACTGCCGTCAGGTTGATGACCGGCGTCCTCGAGCCCACGGCAGGCTCGTTGCGCGTGTTGGAGAAGGACCCCCGAGACTTCGACGCCCGTACCCGCCTGCGCTTGGGCTACATGCCGCAGCACTCGGTCCTCTATCCCAATCTGTCGGTGCGGGAGAACCTCATGTTCTTCGCATCGCTGTACGGAGCGGAGTGGGCGCAACCGGGCGCGCTGCGCGGGGCGCTCGAGTTCGTCGAGCTCGACGGGCACGACTCCAAACGCGTCAGCGAGATCTCCGGCGGCATGCAGCGCCGCCTGTCGTTGGCTGCGACCCTCATCCACGAGCCGGAGCTCATGTTCCTCGACGAGCCGACCGCGGGCATCGATCCCATTTTGCGGCGGAAGTTCTGGGACCGCTTCACCCAGCTGAAGGAACGAGGTAAAACGCTCATCGTCACTACCCAGTACGTCGGGGAGGCGGCTTACTGCGACTACGTGGCAGTACTCGCCGACGGCGAGCTGCTGACCGTCGAGACCCCCGATGGGCTCCGCCGCGCTGCTTTCGGCGGCGACGTCGTACACGTCGAGTTCGCCCAACGGCCCGACCCGGAGCTGATCGAACAGGTTCGTGAGGTGACCGCGGCCGGCGAATGCGAGGTGACCGGGCCCCGCCAGTTGCGGCTGGTAGTAGATGAGGCGGCGGTGGCGCTACCGGCGTTGAGCGCCTGGTTGGGCGAGCACGATGTTGCCATCGAGCAGGCCGAGGAGTCGCTGCCGCCCTTCGACGACGTCTTCGTCGAGCTGGTTAGCAAATACCGCCACGAGGACCCGCTCCCGCAGCAGGACCGGATGGGAGAGTTGATCGGCAGCGGACAGCATGCGTGAGCTGCGGAATACCTTCACTCGTATTGGCGCGTTCGCCCGCAAGGAGATATTCGACGTGCTCCGCCAGCCCCGCCTGCTGCTCACCCTCATCTTGGGTCCGTTCCTGATCCTCGCCCTGTTCGGTCTGGGCTACCGCCAACAGTCGGAGCCGCTGCGGACGGTATTCGTCACGTCGGGTGACGGGGACTTCACCCAGCAGCTGCAGGATCGGGCAAATGAGCTCGAGCACCGCATCGATATCTTGGGCACCGTAGGCACCCGAGCCGAGGCGGTCGGCTGGCTACGCCGGGGAGCGGCCGACGTTGCCGTGATCGTCCCTGTCGAGCCGATCGAGACTGTGCGGCGTGGGGAGCGGGCCGTCTTCACGGTCCTTCACGACAAGCTCGACCCATTCGAGCAAGCCACCATCTCGCTCATCGCCCGCGGCACCGTTGATTTGGTCAACCGTCGCATCCTTGAAGAACTGGTGGCCAGCGGTCAAGAGGAATCCGAGGACCTGGAGACTTTGCTACCCGCGGCCCAAGAGAGCGCGACCGCGCTGCGGGCCGCGCTCGAAGCTGGCGATGCGCCCGAAGCCGCCAAGCAGCGGCGCCGGTTGGGAACGCAGCTGAGTCTGATCCAGCAGCAGACCGGATCTACCGAGGTGCTCATCGACAATATTCGTGACGACTTCGCCGCTACGTCCCAACACGACGGCATCTCGTCGAACCTGGCAACGCTGTCGGCCGACGTCGACACCATCGACGTCAGCGCCGTCGGCCAACCGCTAGACCACGAGATCAGCGAGATGGAGCGCATCGAGCAGGAGCTCGCCATGCTCTCTGCCAGCCTCCGCGACTTCCGGAAGGTGCCGCCCGACGTCCTCGTGAGCCCATTCGGCGCCGAGAGCGACGTCGTCGGCGCCACCGATCTCGACATCACATCGTTCTATGCCCCCGGCGTCATCGCATTGTTGATCCAACACATCGGTATCACCTTCGGCGGGCTATCGCTGGTGCGTGAACGCGCCCTCGGAACCCCCGAGGTTTTCCGAGTGTCGCCCGTCCACGCCGCCCAGATCCTGGCCGGCAAGTACATCGGCTATCTGGCAGCCATCGCAGTGGTCGCCGCTGCGCTCAGCCTGCTGATGCTGCAGGCATTCAGCGTCCCCTTGACCGGTTCGAACGCGGACTACGCACTGGTGCTGGCCGCACTTGGCGTGACCTCTATCGGAGTGGGCTTCGTCATATCCGCGATCGTCAGGTCCGACACGCAGGCGGTGAACGTGTCGCTCATCGTGCTATTGCTCAGCATCTTCTTCTCCGGCTTCTTCCTCAGCCTGGATCGCATCGTCGCCTGGGTGCGGAGCGTGTCGTGGGCACTGCCGATCACGCATGCCATCGACTCACTGCGCGACGTGATGTTTCGCGCCGAGCCCATCGAAGCGCGCACCATTATTGCTCTCGGCGGAGGCAGTCTCCTTTTCTTCGTCGCAGGGCTGATGCTCTTGCAGTGGCGCTTGCGAGCCGAGTGATGCGAGCGCTCGTTCGGGACGAGGCACGTTTGGCCGAGTTCTACCCGGGGTAGGCCATTGCGATGGATGAGATCTCGACTCCGGCCGGCATGGCTCCGCTGCGGCGGCTGCGTTCCCTGATCGTCGGCGCCACCCTGCTGCTCTTCGGCTTGCTCGGGTTGGTACTGCCGGTCTTGCCCGGGTGGATCCTGATCATCGCCGGGACCGTTGTTATCGCAGGAGCCATTCCGTCGCTGCGCCGGCTCATCTCCTCCGCGGTGACCTCTTCGCCGGCCCGACGAGTCGTGGCCGCGGCGGCCAACCATCCCACCGGGCGGCGACTAATGAGCAAGGCAATGGCCCGACCGGAGATCCGCAACGGCCTGACCACCAGCAGCCGGTGGCGGCTGCTGCGGGTGCTGTTGGAGAAAGCCGACCGGAGCCAGTCGAGTGGGGACGGCAGCTGATGGCCCCCTCGCCACAATCGGATCGGCCAGAGTCGGATCGGCCAAAGTCGCATCGGCCAGAATCGCATCGGCCAGAATCGCATCGGCCAGAATCGCATCGGCCAGAGTCGGATCAGATTGAACGTTTCGTCGATCTCCGAGAGGCTCTAATCGGTGGCGGCGTGGCGGCTGCAGTCATCTTCGTCGTCGTGGCCGTCGTCGGAAGCGTCTCGCCGTTCGAGGCTCGCCGCCTGCTGGAATCTGTGCTACCCACCATCCGCTTTCTGTCCTCGTCTGTGATGGCGGCAGGAGCCACAGTGATGGCATTGATGCTCACGCTGCTGAGCCTCACGTACACGAGCGAATACGACTTCCGTGAGGTTCACTACCGCCGCATCCGCCAGATCTCCGTGCTGTCGACGGTCGCAATCGTGGCCTCGGTCGTGCTGCTCCTCTTTCTCGGGATGCCCGTGGAGGAAGCCGAACGCTTCCGGATCTACTACGACATCGTCTACTACACCATCATCGCAGCAGCCTCGCTGCTGGGCGGGCTGCTCATAGCCACCGTGCTCATGCTGCACCGCACCATCGCCGGCCTCGTTGACATCGGTCACCCTGGCGGCACCAGCCAGCTCGTACACTCGATCGACCGCAATGCCACCGCCGGCAGGCTCGAAAGCGCATAGGATCAAGTCATGGATTGGTACGTCGAAAGCAAGGAGGACGTCTCCGAGCTGCGTCGGCAGTTCTCCGACTACATCACTCGCCACGCAGTTGCCGGGGCTGATGTGGCCGGCGCGGCATTGACCTTCTCCGAATTGGTGACGAACGCATTCGAGCATGGGGGCGGCTCGGTGTGGGTGTCGGTCGACTGGACCGAAGAGTTCCCGGTGCTCACGGTGCGTGACCTCGGCCCCGCTTTCGACTTCGCCGCGGTGGGCGTGGCAGCCGACCATGAGGAGCGGGGGAGGGGGCTGTCGATAGCGACCAGCCTGGCGCGCGATCTCGACGTAGCGGCGCGCGATCACGGTGGCTCCAGAGTGTCGGCAACACTCGATACACCGCGCGCCGCCTCAACTAGCTTTGATCCCCCTCGCCGCAGCGTGGGGGTACTTCCCGACATCTCCGAGGCGGGCGATGACGGCTTCGGACGGGACTCCTTCCTGCGGGCCCTGGTAGTGCAGCTGGCACAGGATGTGGAGCTGCGCGATGGCCCGGCCGTCGCCGAGTCGCTGGTGGCCCAGGTGGGCATCGACGTCGGTGGCCAGATGGAAGAGGAGTACCGCCGGGCCACGGGAGCCCTGGGCAAACTGACCCCCGAACAGATGGCGGAATGTTTCGTACGCCTGAAACACGCCATCGAAGGTGACTTCTACCCCGTCGAGATCAGCGGAGACCGCATCGTGCTCGCCAACCGGAGATGCCCGTTCGGGTTGGCGGTGCGCAAGGCGCCTGCGCTGTGTCGGATGACATCGAGCGTGTTCGGCGGAATCGCAGCGCAAAACTCGGGCGGAGCGGCCGTGCTCCTGGAGGAGAGGATCGCCGTCGGCGATCATCAATGTCGGGTGGTCATCTGGCTTGGAGAACAGGACGAGGAGAGCCGCCGGGCTCATCACGGCCACGTCTACGAAGCCCCCATCGACCTCTGAGCGTCACTACAGCTCGACACCGGCGTCGGAGGCTGCTGTGTCCAGCCAGGCGCGAGCCGTGGCTGCGGATCGCGGAATTGCGGCCAGCAGGGCCCGAGCGATGACCGCAGCCGGCAGGGCCCCGGCAAGGCGAGATCTGCCTTGCTGCCATTGCAGCTGGCGCTCCAGAAGCTTGCGGTCGTCGCACATCAGGGCAGCCTGCAGCGTACGGAATAGCCACACCCCGCCGGCGCCGAGCTCACCGTCGACGGTGTGCTCGACTCCCAGCAGCTCGCTCAGCTCCTGGACGATCGTCGACTCGTGCGCCTCCAAGATGCCGAGATCGGGGTGGAGCGCTTGGTCGAGGTACGCCAGTGGCGGCACGAAAGTGTCGAGGCCCTCCGCCAGATCAGCCAAGTCGAATGCTGATGCTGCCCAGCTCGAGGCGCCGAGCCGCTTGGCCACGTCGGGGGACTCGCCGAACGCCCGCCCCCCGGCGACCACCGGCGTACCCGTTTCCAGCGCCGTCACGATCATGCGTCGGGCGCCCGGGAGATTGGCGGGCAGCGAGCAACTCACCGCAACCAGCTCCGGCCCCGCGTCGTAGATGGCGGCCACCAGCTGGCTGGCCGACACCGACGGACCCAGCACCACTGGGCGCCAACTGCGCAACTGCAAGCCCATCGCGGCGATATGGGCCGCCAGCGAGTGCCACTCGCCCTCGGCGCAAGCGATCACCGCCGCGGAGGTCGACTCGGCAGGAGCCGTCAGCTCCATGGTCATGGTGGCGACTATGCGTTCGCATATGTCCGAGGCGACATGCTCCTGAGCCACGTTCCACTCGGCGGCTTCCCATTTCTCGCCCACCAGCTCGAGCGCTCGCGGGATCAAGTCGTCGGCGACGGCGCGAACCCCCTGGCCGCCGCTGGCCACCAGTTCACCCACCAGAGCGCGGCAGCCCTCCTCGTCGCCATGGCCGAGCCGAATCACGAAGTCGTCAACGACCGCTGCGGGTAGCTCACCCCTCACAGCGGGCAACCATCAGCAGGAGATCGTCCGAGGGCTGGCCGGCCGCCCAGGCGTCGATCGTGCTGGCCACGTCACCGACCAGGGCATTCGCCGATGCCGACCAGCCTTTGCTGAGGGTCTTTCCCAGCCGATCCACTCCGAAGAAGGTCGAACCGAAGCGACTCTCGGTCACGCCATCCGTGTAGAGCGCAACGCTTTGGCCACTCTCGAGTACATGGGTGATTCGTTCGAATTTGGGCTGCTCGGTAACTCCGAGCATGGTTCCTTTCACCTCGAGAACCCTCCAGTCGTCGAGACCCTGGACCAACAGCGGAGGCGGGTGGCCGGCGACAGCCACCTCGAAGGTCGCTTGTCCGGACGTCGGGGTCACCTTGGCCACTGCCGCCGTCAGCATCGGTCTGGTGGATTCGGTCAGAAGAGTGCGGTTGAGCACGCGCAGCGTCTCGACCGGGTCCTCGGTCGCCACCGCAGCCGCCCGCAGCGCCGTTCTCGCCAGCTCGGCATGGCCGGCAGCGACGATGCCCTTGCCACAGATGTCGCCGACCACCAGCATCCAGGAGCCGCCGGGGAGCGGGAACACGTCGTACAGATCGCCCCCGAGCCGTATCAGATCGGTCGCCGGGCGGTAGTGGGCGGCAAGGTCGAGTCCCGGGATACGGGGGAGATCGCGTGGGGTGGCCGCTGCTTGGAACATGGCCACGAACTTCGAGCGGTCGGCATGCAGCTCCGCCCGGTCGAAGGCCCCGGCGGCACGGCGGCAGGCCGCCTCCAACAGCTCGCGGCTCTCCCGACTCCAGGCCCGGCCCGTCCGCACGGCGACCGCAGTTCCGATTCTGGTCCCGTGGGCCATCAGCGGCACTGCGCTCACGTATTTGGCGCCGGGCTCGTCGACGATCTTCGCTTGCTCGGGGGTGTCGACGTCGAGGATGCTTTCCGGCAGACGCCCCGAGCCATCCAGCGGCGTGCCCAGGCGGGCGGTGGCCGCCGGCAATGTCAGAGGCGTTCCAGACGTCACGTGCTGGCCCCGGGTGGAGTGACCGACACAGGTGAACAGGTGACCGAACGGCTCCTGGAGCTGCACGTCCACGATGCACGCCGACGCAAGCCGCCCGGTGATGAGGGACACGAATTGGCGAGCGACCCGCTCTGTGTTGAGCGTGCCCGCGATGGCATCGGTGAGGTCGATGAGGAAACGCAGTCGCTCTCGCGAGGCCGCCAGGTCCGCCCGGGCCACCTCTTCGCTCGCAGTTAGCTCCGCCCGTTCCTTGTCGAAGGTGACCCGATCGGTGAGTGCATAGACGATGCCGCGGCCGTCCAACGGCTGGCCGGTCTCGTCGACCGTGATCCGGCCCTGTCCTTCGACCCACCGCACCACTCCGTTCGGCCAGACGACCCGGTGGCGGATCGAGTAGTCGCCACCCATCGTGGCGACCTCGCCGATGACCTTGACGACCTCGTCGCGATCATCCGGATGGATCAGATTGAGGTACGCATCGAACGTACCGGGGAACGACCCGGTGTCGAGACCGTAGACAGCCTCGGTGGCTGGGTCCCACGCGACGACGCCGGCTGCCGGATCCCAGGTCCAGGTGCCGACGCCGATGTCGGCGAGCCAGTTCGCAGCGGACTGCGCAGTCGAACGCGTTTCCTCGGTCACCGCGCCGGACCCTAGCTCTTGAGGAGACCTCGTTTCACGGTGGTCGAAGCGAGGGCGACCACACTCGGCCGCTACCCGCCGCTCACGCCGCCGCAGCCCGCTCCTGACTCTGGTCGGTCGAAGACGTGTGCCTGAGATAGAAGAAGAGGCCGAGCAGCGCAGCTCCGGCCAGCAGCGGCGGAATTCCCAACCCGCGCAGGCTCTTGAATGAGGCCAACCAGCCCATGGTTCTCAGCTCCTTATTCGGGGACGGTCGTGTAGCAAACCTTCCCGGGAGGGACCGAACTGAAACCCGTCAGCCGTCGACAGCGCCGGCTCTGGCACGCAACTCGTCGAGGCTGCGACGCAGCAGCCGGGAGACGTGCATCTGTGAGATCCCCAACTCGTCGGCGATCTCACTCTGGGAGCGATCTTCGAAGAAGCGCAACACCAATATGGCTTGCTGTCGCTCGGGGAGCTCCCTGATGTGGTCGACCGCCGCCGCCCAGGGACCGGCGAGCTCGAGATCCCCGTCGAGGCTGCCGAGAAGGTCGCCGAAGCTCGTCGCCGCCTCATCGTCGCCGACCGGGGCATCGAGTGACCCCGCCGTATACGCCGAACCGGCATCCATCGCCTCGAGCAGCTCTTCCCGGGACGCCCCGATCTCGCGGGCGATCTCATCCACCGTGGGCGAGCGATGCAGGCGGTGCGTCAGGTCCTCGGCGGCGCGGGATGCCTCCAGCCAACGCTCCTGGAGTGATCGCGGCACTCGCACCGACCAAGTCTTGTCGCGCAAGTGACGTTTGAGCTCGCCCATGATCGTGCGCGTTGCGAAGGTCGAGAATTGCACCCCGAAACTCGGGTCGAAGCGCTCGATCGCGTTCAGCAAGCCGAGCCGGGCGACCTGGTCGAGGTCGTCCTGCGGCTCGCCGCGTCCCCGGTAGCGGTAGGCGAGCCGCGTTGCCAAGCCGTCGTACTTCTCGACCAACTTGCGGCGCGCCGCCGGGTCCTGCCGTGAGGCGAACCATGCCCCCTCCGCGGACGATTCCATCACTGCGCCGCCAAATCGACCACGAAGCCGACTCGCCGTCGGGCGACGTCATGTTCGGTCGTCGGAAAGAGAGCCGCGGCCACATCCATCCGTTCGACGCTGGAGGGATCCTCGCCACCCGCAAACGGCTCCACGGTGACTTCGATGCCCGCTGCCGTCGTCGCCGCCGTGATCTGCAACCGTTCGCCGCCAGAGGTGAGCACGGCCGAAGTGGCCAGCTCCGACACGGCCAGTTTGGCATCTTCGACAACCTCCTCCGATGCGGCGGACACCCGCAGCACCGTGGCCAGGAAGAGCCGGGCTAGGGCAACAGACTCGGGACGGGCAGCGAGCTCGAGGCGATAGATCTCGGACTTATCCATCTTCCGTGGCTGAGCTTCGGGTCGCGTACACGTTCAGCCATTCGTCGACGCCGGTGATCGCCAGCAACTTGGTCACGGGCCCCTCGGTGGCGACTATCGCCAAGCGTCCTCCGTGTTCGGTGGCCTTCTCGTGGGCGCTGATGAGAACCCGCAGACCGGTCGAGTCGATGAAGGTGACATTGGTCAAGTCGACGACGACAGAGCCCCCCGTGTTGACTGCGCCGAGGCGAGTCTCGAATTGGGGGGCGGTCGCCAGGTCGATCTCGCCGGACACGTCGAGAACGACGCGCCCCTCCTCGGTCGACTCTTCGATGGCTATCTGGTCGGGCATGCCGGTCACCTGTCAGGAAGCGGGTTTCTGCGCTTGCGTAGTATACGAACTGATGTTGGCCAGCTCGCTCCGGATATCTGTCCCCGCCACTGCCGCGGCCGTCCGCGTGATCCGGACCGTGGCCAGCGCAGCGGCGGCCGAGCACCTGCTTGCGTTCGACGTGCTCGAGGACATGAACCTGGCAATCGACGAAGCGAGTGGAGCACTCCTGGCCGACACGGCGGGGGAAGGCAACCTCGAATGCGTTGTCTCACCGGCTGCGAACGGGCTTGACTTCACGATCAGCCGGACCACGGCGATTGCGCAGTGGCCGCCCGTTGACTGGCCAGGTTCGCTTGGTGCCGTCGTGCTCAACTCGGTCGCCGCGGACGTGTCACTCGACGTCGCGGCCGGCAAGCCTTCAATCACGTTCACGGTGGGTCGCTGAGCAAACGCGCCGCGTCGCGAGACCGCGAGCGGCCACCGGGCCGTTTGACCCTGAGGCTCCTCGGGTAGGTCTATTCCTTGTTGAAGTGAACCAAGGAAGGGACCGCTGACAATGGAACACCGCTTCTCACCTGCCGGAGTCGATCGAGCGGCCGCCGCCCAAGTGAGCGACATCCTGCAGGACCGTCTCAACGGACTCATAGACCTGGAGCTGACGCTCAAGCATGTCCACTGGAATGTCGTCGGGCCGGGTTTCATGTCGGCGCACGAGCTGCTCGATGTTCAGGTAGCGGGCGTTCGCCAGATGGCCGACGAAGTCGCCGAGAGGATCGCCACGCTGGGAGGCATCCCCAGCGGGCTGCCTGGCTATCTGGTCGAGCATCGCCGCTGGGACGACTACAGCATCGGGCGGGCGGTCGTAGCTGCCCACTTGGGCGCTCTCGACAAGGTCTATGAAGGTGTCGCCGGAGACCACCGGACCGCCATCGCGACGACCGAGTCGCTCGATCCGGTGACCGCCGACCTCCTCACTGCCCAGACGGGCCGGCTCGAGCTCTACCAGTGGTTCATTCGGGCCCACCTGGAGAATACCTCTGGCCAACTGCCCACTTCGGCCGAGGAAACCGAGCTGGGCGCCGCCGCGGCGGCCGCCACCACCGACCATCTGCAATGATCCCCGTCGACTCTCCGCTGGCGCCCGCTGCCGTCGCCCCGGCACCGTTGCGCCCGGCGCCGCGGGCGATGGCGCGCCGCTGCCTCGAGAAAGCAGCCCTACGCATGCGCCAGAGCGTCACCGGGTTTGAAACAGCCGCCGCCCACACTACGGACGCAGACTTGGCCGCCCGCCTACTCTCATTGGCAGCGTCACGACAGCAGGCGTACCGCAGCCTTCTCGAACTATCGACCGCTCTGGCGCTACCGCTCTCCGAACTCACCGATATCGCCGGCCGCTTGCACCGGGCTTGGATCAGGCAGCTCGAGGAAGTGGCCGACGGCGGAATCCTCGACGAGTGCGTTCGCGGAGAAACCGCACTGGCAAGAGCGCTTCAGGGCGTGCCCCACCATTGTCTGCCGGCGGACCTGGCGGCTTTCCTGACCGACCTGCACGGCGAGGTGGCCGCGACGATCGACCGGCTGGCGAGCGCCCGGCCCCTCCACGATCCCCCGTTGCTCCGCGGCACTGGCTGAGCGCTCCCCTGCGCCGCCCGGCAGCCGTCAGTTATGGGCACACCCTTCCCGATCAGCCACAGACACACCATTGCCGAAACAGCGAGCCGGTGAGCGGTGAGCCGGAAAGCAGCGAGCCAATCAGCAGCGGACCAGGGGCAGGTCGCACCATACCTCGCTGATCGGACGGCGCCGGAAACCCCACTGTGCAGCCAGCGAGCTGATGATCGACAACCCGAAGCCCCCCGGAGCGTTGCGGCGTTTCGGCGCGATACGAAACTCGTCTGCGGAGTCGCTGCCAACGCGGATCCGGACTCGTTCCTCGCCGGCTTCCACCGACACCGCCAGGGGTGCATCATTGGCGCCGCCGTGCACGACAGCGTTAGTCAGCAGCTCGCTGACTACCAAGGCCGCATCATCGGCGACCTCCGGAAAGTCCGCCAACACTCCCCTGACGAACTGGCGGCCCACGGCCGGTGCATTCCGAGTGCGGTCGATGAGTGTGCTACGCATGTTGATTCGAAGCTGGCTTGTCCAATGACATACCCAATGGGGACATACCCGATCGGATACGTTCCAAACGAGTGCGCTCAGGTCCTTTGCTGCGGCCGTCCGGCCGACGAGGGAAGGTGTGGCGCTATCCGCTCCAACGTTGCGCGGGCCCTCGCCATATGGTCCGGCGACGCCTGGGAGCCGGCGACCACGGCGCTCAGCTCTTCCAACTGGGATTCGATCAGCTCGACCCGCTCGTCGAGCCCGGCCCGCGCCACCTGCGCCCGGAGCGACGCCAGCGTTTCCGCCATGGCCTCCAGCACCAGCGGCTGCTCGCCGGCGGCCGCCCGAATCTCGGCAAGCGGACGGGCCAGGTAATCGACATGATCCTGCTGCAGTGCGACGAGCAGGCGGGTTCCATCGGGCCGGCGGTGGACGCGCCGCCGCGACGGCCGCAACAAGGCGATCCGGAGCGGCTCAGCAAGATGACGCACCACATCAGCCGCCGTGGCGGGATCGTTGACGCCGGGCGAAAGAGCTCTGAGCGCAATGTCGGTAAGCTGCCTGAGGCCGAATGCCGGATCCTGGCCTATCGTCCGGGTCTCTCCGATAGCGATCGCGGTCCGGAGCGTCTCGAGGTCGACATTCGCATCGTCGGCGGCGGGCCAGACCATCGCCAGCTCGTCTCCTTCCACGACGTACGAGCCCACCGGGCGCGACAGGCTCGCCATCGAGCCGGCCGGCAAGCTCTCCAACGCCCCATCGACGTCCAACCGCTGCACCCAGCCGGTTCGATCGGCCCACAGAGAGATCCCCTCGCTGCCGGCAGTCACCTGGAGCTCGGTGAGCGAGTCCGGACCCACGTCGGAAGACGCCGCCGCCATGCTGGTCGCAGTCTCAGCGGCGAGCCGGCGGACGATGTCGTCAACTCGCACCCGGCGAGTCACGTGATCGACGAAGACGACGATGGCTACCACCGTGGCCACCCCGAGCCCGGTGGCCAACGTGGCCGCCCAGGCCGCGAAGACCCCTTCGGCATCGCGCACCCCGGCGCCCATCGTGGCCAGCGATACCAAGGAGAAGGTGAAAGTGCCCACCACGACCCCGATGACGACTTGCTGTGTGCGATCCCGCAAGAACCCTTCGAGTACCCGCGGTGAGTACTGGCTGGCGGCGAGCTGGACGGTCACTGCGGTCATCGAGAAGACGAGAGCGGCAACCGTGATCGTGGCACCGGCGATGCTTGCCAACAGGGTGCGGGCTCCGGCGAGGGAAGTGGGCAGCAAGAAGGGCAAGGCTTCAGCTGCATCAACCGAGTCGAGGCGATTGGCCACCAGCGCCAACACCGCCGACGCGCCGATAAAGGCGGCCGGGATGAAGAACAAACTGGACTTGGCCTTTTCCCAGAGGGTCGTGGCTACCACGTGCGCCTCCCGACGTAGCGATGGTGGGTTGGCACCCGGCGAGTACTTACCCGGCTTCCCGACTGCTCAACCGCCGACTGTACCGTCGCAGCCGGTTGCCTTGCCCGGGACGGGTTGTTCTCTAGGCAACTGTTTTGTGGCGACACCGCCGGGGTACGGATTTAGGTTGACTGGCGTCGCACGAAAGGACCCGCACCATCATGTCATCATCGTTGACCACCGCCGCAGGCACGATCGCCGCGGTCAGCTCCGACGAGGGCGATTCCTCGACACTCGACCAGCTGTCGTCACTGAGTCTGGAAGACTGGCTGCTCGCCGGGGGGTTGATCGTGGGCGCCATCATCCTGGCGACCATTGGCCGCGCCCTCACCCAACGAGCGGTAGGGGCGAGGGCCGATGCCCTGGTCGCCCGGTTGCTGGGGCGCCTGGTCGCCTTCGCCATCTTCGCCGTTGGGTTCATCTATGCCCTCAACCGGGTGAACGTGTCGGTGGCGCCGCTGCTGGGGATCCTGGGACTCGCCGGTCTGGCGTTGGCGTTCGCCTTCCAGGACATCCTCGAGAACTTCATCGCCGGCATCCTCATGTCGCTGCGACGACCGATCACCGCCGGAGATCAGATCACCACGGCGGGCTACAGCGGCACGGTCGAGGACATTAATCTGCGGGCTCTCGAACTGCGCACCTATGAGGGAGAGCGGGTCTTCGTCCCCAACGGAATCGTGTGGAAAGAACCACTCCTCAACCACACGACCCTCGGCTCGCGGCGTACGACCCTGGGGGTGGGGGTCGAGTACAACGCCGATCTAGACGAAGCCACTCGCGTGATCCTGGAGGCCGTCCACCGGGTCGAGGGCGTTACGTCCGATCCGGCGCCGGAGGCTTTCGTGCACAACTTCGGCGGATCGAGCATCGATATCGCGGTCCGCTTCTGGCACGACCCGGAGATCGCCGTCGAATGGCGAGTGCGCGACGCGGTGGCCCGCCAGGTCAAGAAGGCGCTCGACGCGGCGGGGATCGGGATTCCGTTCCCCCAGCATGTGATTCACTACGCCAACCAGGTGGCCGACGGCTGAGCCCTCAGCTCCACAGCTCACGTAGCTGTGGAGAGTCGACGCCCACCGCCGCCAATGAGATCGGGGTCACCGCGATCTTGCCATCGGCGACGACTTGCACATCCGAGCCCCACAGCGCGTCCACCACTTCCATGTCGGACGTCCAGTCGTGCTTGAAGATGCCGGGAGCCTGTTCCTTGAACAACGGGCCGTAGATCGACTTGGCGACGTGGGTCACGCAGCGGGGGGTATCGAGCTGCGCCTCGGCAGGCATGTTGACGCTGACGACGTCGACCCCGGCGGGGAACCCGTAGGCCATCACCTCAGCAACGATCGAGGCGCTGATGGCGGCAAACCGCTCCCAGTCGGCGACCGACTCGGGGGTGCGCATGTAGGCCGCCCACTCTCGGAAATGGCCAACCGAGACCGCGGAGAAAGCGAACGAAGGGATGCCGGCGATCGACGCCTCGAGAGCCGCACCGACCGTTCCGGAGCCGGCGATGTAGGCAGAACCGAAGTTGGCACCGATGTTGACGCCGCTCACCACCATCGAGGCTTTCTCACCAAACAGGCGATGGATGCCCAGCTGCACAGCGTCTGCCGGATAGCCGGCGACCGAGAACATCGTTATGCCCGACCGCTCCACCTCCTTGACCGGAACCTCTTCGAACCGCGAGATGGCCTTGCCGATCCAGCTTCGCTCCACGGCGGGTGCCGCCACCCGCACCGGGCTGCTCTCCTCCAGGGCGCGCGCCAGCGAAGGGAGCGAGAGCGAATCCACGCCGTCATCGTTGGTCAGAAGGATGAAAGACATCCGCGGCAACCCTATCTGATCTCGCCCAGGATGCCACCTCCGCCGCTTAACTCTCAACCGCCGCGATGTGACCGGCCCGGGGGTGGCCCGAGGCTGGCTCGGCACCGGCGTCGGAGATTCCCCGGTGCCGACGATCTCGGGGGGTCGTGACGTTATGGCCCGGCAGCTCGACCAGACGACACCTCCTGGGGATTATTATTGATCTGATAGGAATAGACTCAGATTGACTGAGGTTCTGTCTTTGAGATCATCAATTCTGATCGTTCGTGAGGAGTACCATGGCAATCACCAAGTTCGACCCGTTTGCGCTTGTCGGCACGACCTTGTTCGACGATTTGAACCGGCTCTTTGATCGTCCCTTGCCCGGGCGTGAATCAGGCTTTGCCGTCGATAGCTGGACTCCCCGCGTCGACATTGCTGAAACAGAAGCCGAGTTCATCGTTCGGGCGGAGCTGCCCGGCATCGATCCAGACTCCATCGACGTGACCCTCGAGGAAGATGTCTTGAGCATCGCCGGTAGTCGCAGCTTCGACTCCGGAACCGAAGAGACCGAGGAGGACGGTCTGAAATACCGGCGGCGCGAGATCGTCGAAGGCAAGTTCATCCGGAAGATTCGCCTCGCCGATGAGGTTGACGTAGATGCGGTGACGGCGACGTCGAGCAATGGAATTCTCGAGGTCACCGTGCCCAAGCAGCCTGCCGAGCTGCCCCGCAAGGTGACCGTGTCCGTGCAGCGGTAACTCTCCCCCTCCCACCGCTGCCACGAGGCTGACCCCGCCCGTTAAGGGCGGGGTCAGTCGCGCATTCGCCCAACCAGACGAAACGCGAACGCGAAGCTGACACCGCCCAACAACGGCGGGGCCAGTCGCGCATTCACCCAACCCGACGTAACGCGAACGCGAAGCTGACCCCGCCCAACAACGGCGGGGCCAGTCGCGCATTCGCCCAACCAGACGAGACGCGAACGCAAGGCTGGCCCCGCCCAACAACGGCGAGGTCAGTCGCGCACTCGCAGTGAGGACTTCGCCTCTACCCACCGACGGGCCAACCCATAGGATCGCGGTAGGAACCTCAGCTTCAGAGCCAGCGTTCAAACGGCGAGAGCCGATGATTGGAGGCTGTTATGCAGCGGCTTGCGATCCCCTTGTTGACCTTGGCGCTCCTGGCGGCGGCGTGCGGATCGACCGCAGAGACCACTACGACTGCACCGCCGGCGACAACCGCCGAGCCGACCACTACCACGGCGGCGCCCACCACGACCGCAGCAACGACGACAACAACAACAACGACTACCACTACCGAGCCGCCCACGACCACCACGACCACCCTCCCGGGCGACCCGATCGACATCGGCCCCCGGGCTGGTGACCGAATCGCGGTCGTCGGCGTGGAGTTCGACGACGTCCTCAACCTGCGGGCCGCTCCCGGCACCGATCAGGAGATCTTGCGCGGCCTCGAACCCACCTATGACCGTCTGATCGCCAAGGGCAATGCAAGGCAGCTGCCCGCCTCGATCTGGTACGAGGTCGACGCCGACGGCACGGTCGGCTGGGTGTCATCTCGATTCGTTGCCTACATCGGAGCCACGGACGACATCACTTTGGCCATCGTGGACGATCTCGGCGAGATCCCGCGTGCCGACACGATGCTGGAACTGGCCGACATCGTCGCCGACGTGGTCAAGTCCGACGATCCGCCGTCGCGCGTCACGGTGACAGTAGAACCGGCCACGGGCGACCTCGGAGAGGTCACCATCGACGTGATCGGCCTGGGTGATGATGCTGTGTTCGGAATCCGCCTGGTCATCTTGGGCCAGCCGGACGACGGAGGCTTCAGCCTGATGGCCGTCGAACAGACGTCGCTGTGTGCCCGCGGCGTCGACGCGGACGGTATCTGCGTCTAGTGAGAGCTGCCCGACCCCCCGACGAGTGGCCGACCCCCATCGGGTCGGCCACTGCGCGTAGCCGGCCCTCGTAGACTGCCACGAATGGTTCACATCACGGAATTGGTCGAAGTCACCGACGAGGTCATGGCAGCCTTCGATCGCCTCATCCCTCAGTTGTCGTCATCGAACCCGCCCCCGTCGGCGGACGAGCTGTCCCAGATGGCGGCCGATCCCAACATCGTCCTATACATCGCCCGTGACACCGATTCCGAGTCGATCATCGGCACCCTGACGCTTGCATTCTTCCGGATCCCGACCGGCCTGCAGGCCCGCATCGAGGACGTGGTGGTCGACGAGGCAGTCCGCGGCCAAGGTGTCGGCGAGCTGCTGACAAACGCTGCCGTCGACCGGGCCCGCCGCGCCGGCGCCAAGGCGGTGGGGCTCACCTCGCGGCCGGCTCGCGAGGCCGCCAACCGGCTCTATACGCGGCTCGGGTTCGAGATGCGCGACACCAACGTCTACCGCCTCAAGCTCTAGGCGCACCCAGGGCTTCAGCCCGCCGCGCATCGTGCCGAATCAAGGGGCACCGTGAGAACCGTGTACCGCGCTCGAACCGCTGCGGCCGCCCTTGCGTCCTTGGCCCTGCTCGCCGGCGCCTGCGGCGGCTCGGCGGCGCCGTCGACGACGCGCTCCCGGGCCCCACTCACGACCACGCTATCGCCCCAAGATCTGTCGACGACCACGACCCAGGCTCCGGTCGCGAGTCCACCCGGCTTCTCCGTGTACGAGGGTGACGGCTTCGAGATGCTGATGCCCGACGGCTGGCTGGTCGCCGGCTTCGGCGACATCGAGCTGCAAGGGATTCTCGACGAGCTCGCCGCCTCCGGGCTCGATGAGATGCTGCCGGCCATCCAGCAAACGTTCGCCCAAGGCGGCAAGCTGTTTGCGTTCGACTTCGACAACTCGGCGTTGGAGTTCACCAACAACATCAATATCCTGCGGCTCGACAAGCCCCCGGTTGGGGCGCAGGCGCTGGTGAGCCTTGCGGAAAAGGACATCGGCCGGTTGGGTGCCAAAGACATCGAGGGCCGCGTCGAGTGGCTGCCGGCGGGAGAGACCGTGATCGTGTCATACCGCCTCCCGCCCGAGCTGGGCGGGGGTGAGGGCCTCAGCTATTCGATCCTCACGGGCAGTGCCCAGTGGGTGATCACTTACACCGCGTTGCAGCTGGCCCCGTTCCAGGCATCGTTCGAGCTGATGATGGACTCGTTCCGCGAGAGGTAGATCGCCTCTATCGGGAACCGGCTGCGGCGACGTAGCGTCAGAGAGGTATGAGAGCCGGACGCATCACCGCCTTGTTTGCGGTTGCGGCACTGGTGGTGGCGGCGTGCGGGTCGGCCGACGATCCCACCACTACCACCACCAGCTCGCAGCCCCCCATCACCGCTCCGCCCAGCACCTCGATACCGTTCGTGAGCGGCGAAGTCGTGAGCCTCGATATTCCCCGCGCAGTCCCCGACGTCACGGCTGACGATGTGCGTCGGGTCGTTCGGGGGGACTCGCTGATGGGTCTGGCCCTATTCGAAGTGATCGCGGCCGACGGGAACTCGATGATCTCGCCGTACTCGATCGCAACCGCGCTCAGCATGCTGTACCCCGGAGCACGGGTAACGACGGCTGCCGAGATCGCCGCGGTGCTCAACCTCGAAGTCGACGATGCAACGCTGCATGCGGTGCGCAACTTCATCGACGCCGCCCTGGCGAACCCCGAGCCGCCCGGCGAGGAGGACGATCGAGAGCCATTCACGATCCGGCCGGCCAACTCCGCATGGGGCCAGGGCGGGTTCCCGTTCTCCGACGAGTACCTCGAAGTGCTCGCCACCAACTACGGAGCCGGGCTGCGAGTTGTCGACTTCGTGGCCGACCCCGACGGCTCGGCGGAGGTCATCAACGGTTGGGTAGAGGACGTCACCGAAGATCGGATCCAGGACCTGTTGCCCCCCGGGGTCGTCACCGTCGACACCCGGCTTGTTCTGGTGAACGCCATCTGGTTCAAAGCGAACTGGCTCGAGAAGTTCGATCCTGAGCAGACCGCACCCGGCGAGTTCACCTTGCTCGACGGAAGCACGGTCACCGTGCCCCTCATGCACGGCAAGCAGCGGACGCTGTACGCCGCAACCGACAAGTTCACGGCGCTGCGCCTGCCTTATGCGGGCGACGCGGCGATGGTCGTCATGCTGCCGCCGACGGGAATGACGCCGGCTGAGCTGGCCGCCTCCTTGACGGCGGAGGATCTCGACATTCCCTGGGGTGGGTTCGAAGTGGACGTCACGCTGCCTTCGTTCGAGTTCGAGAGCGAGGTAGGGCTCAAACCGGTCTTGCAGAGTCTCGGCATGGTCGACGCCTTCGACGCGGCGGCCGCAGATCTGTCGGGTATCACCGATGCGGTGGAGCTGTTCGTTCAGGATGTTCTTCACAAGTCCTTCATCGCCCTGGACGAGAACGGGACCGAGGCGGCCGCCGCCACTGCGGTCGTCGTGGGGCTCACCTCGCTTCCCCCGCCGGCGACCTTCACCGCAGATCGGCCCTTCTTGTTCTGGATCGAGCACGGATCTACGGGCGAGATGCTCTTCCTGGGTCAGGTGACCGATCCGTCCTGAGGGGTAGACGCGGCGCTTATTCAGACGGTGGCGGCGCGTCCAAGGATCGGGGCCTGCAGAAGCGCGGGCCATAGAATCTGGGTATGGCCACCGTCACCAAAAAGCTGGAGGTCTCCGGCCGCCCGATCGAAATCACCAGCATCGACAAGGTGATGTTCCCCGACCAGGGCTGGACGAAGCTCGATGTCGTGGAGCACTTCTTGATGTGCATGGACGGTGCGTTGCGCGGTGTCTACAACCGGCCGTGTCTGCTGAAGCGGTGGAACGGCGGGGTCGCCCAGCGGCCGCTCTTCGTCAAACGTCCCAAAGGGGCCCGCAATCTGGTGGACGTGACGTTCCCTTCGGCGCGCCCCGGTCGGATGTTCGCCCCCCTCGACGCCGGTGATGTCATCTGGATGGCGCAGCAAAACTGCCTCGACCTCAATCCGTGGAACGCCCGGGCCGACGACCTCGACCATCCCGACGAGTTGCGCCTCGATCTCGACCCCACCGACGGCTACGACTTCGAAGCCGCACGCGACGCGGCTCACGCGGTCAAGGAGCTGCTCGACGAAGTGGGCCTGGTCGGCTGGCCGAAGACGTCGGGCAACCGTGGCATCCACGTCTATGTCCGGTTGGAACCGGAGTGGGACTACTTCCAAGTGAGGCGAGCCGGTCTGGCCTTGGCCCGCGAGCTAGAGCGGCGCCACGAGCTGGTGACCACCGCGTGGTGGAAGGAGGAGCGCGACGGCGTCTTCATCGATTACAACCAGAACGCGTGGGACAAGACAATTGCCTCTGCCTACTCGATTCGTCACACCGGGTGGATCTCGACGCCTTTCCGCTGGGAGGAGCTCGCCACGATCGACCACACCACCATGGACGTCATGACCTTCAAGGAGCGGTGGGCCGACGTTGGGGACCTGACAGCCGATATCGATCAGGCGGCGGGACGGCTCGAAGCCGTCCTGGCGATGGTGGCGGCCGACGAGGAACGCGGCCTCGGCGAAGCGCCGTGGCCGCCCCACTATCCGAAGATGCCCGGCGAGCCGCCCCGGGTACAGCCGTCCAAGAAGGTGGCCGAGAACTGGGAGTGAAGCCTCGCCCGCCGGCAGCGGCGTCGCAGCATCGGGTGCCGTGACCGCCTCACGACCGAGTAGTGCATGCCGAGTCCTGGCTAGTCCCCATTGCATCGATGCTTGCACGGACGGTTGGCTGGTTCTTACTCTCTCTACCAACTCAGCGGTGGAGGAGAGAGAGATATGCATTTTCATCGGCTAACAGCATTAGCCGGGGTGGTGGTTGGAATCATTGGCTTGTTTTTCAGCTCACTCACCACCGACGGTGAGGCGGCGCTGCCGGCGCTGAGCCAGCAGAGCGATTCGTTCCCCGACGGGATCCCGACGATCTGGGGCGGCTTGGACGCGTGGGCCCAGGTTGTGCTCGTCGTCCTGATCGTCGCCACGGTGGCGATTGCGCTCATGCCGGAACGCAGCTTGCCGTTCGACAAGACGATGGCACCGATCGTCAGCGTCATCGGCGTTGCCGTGTTGGCGTATGCGATCGTCAAGGCACTCGATGCCTCCGACAGCGCCGACAACCTGGAGGCCGGCTTCGCCCAGGCTGCCGGGGTCGGAGTGCCCGGAGTGGCGGCATGGCCGGTCGAGATCGGTATTGGGTTCTTCGTGCTCATCGTGGGGGCTGCGGTCGTTGCCGTAGGCGGCTTGCTCAGCATGCTCGCCAACTCAGCCGAGTAGCCCTACCCGACGCAGCTCCCGAGCTCTCCGGTAGCCTTGCCCGCGGCTCGACGACCGGGGAGGATTGGTGAGGCTCGTTCGAACTGCTGCAGGTGTTGCCTTGGCGTGGTTGCTATTGGCAACCCCTGCGCCAGCAGCTGCCGGGCCGGGCGACCCCGGTGACCCGGTGCGGTTGAACGGACCGTTGGTGACCAACGGCGATGTTGCCCATCCGCAGGGCTTCGCGGTGGCCCCCGACTCGAGCCGGGTGGTGTACCGGGCCGACCAGAACGTCGACGGCGTCACGGAGCTGTTCTCGGCGCCGATCGGCGGCGGGCCGGCCGTTCGGCTCAACGGCCCACTCCCAGCCGGCGGCAGCGTATTCGGTGGATTCCTCATCTCCCCGGATTCCAGCCGCGTCGTATACCTGGCCGACGAGAACGCCGACGATCGCTTCGAGCTGTTCTCGGTGCCGATCGGGGGCGGTCAGGCCCAGACCCTCAATGGCCCGCTCGTCGCCGGCGGAGCGGTCTCCGGCAGCTTCGTGATCTCGCCCGACTCGAGCCGAGTGGTCTACCGGGCCGACCAGGACACGGACGACGTTCAGGAGTTGTACTCCGTTCCGCTGACCGGCGGCTCCTCAACTCGGCTCAACCCCAGCTTGGTGAGCGGCGGCGACATCTCCTTGGGCTTCGTCATCGCTCCCGACTCGTCGCGGGTCGTCTACCGCGCCGATCAGAACGCCGATAGTGTCATTGAGCTCTTCTCTGTGCCGCTGGCGGGAGGTGCAGCCACCCGGCTCAATGCCGATCTGGTCGGCGGTGGCCGCGTCGCCAGCTCGGTTGCCATCGCCGCCAACTCCAAGCGCGTCGTCTACCTGGCCGATCAGGACACTCCTTTGATCGACGAGCTCTACTCGGTGCGAATTGGCGGCGGCGGCCTCACCAAGCTCAACGGTGCCTTACCGGACAACGCCGAAGTCAACGACTTCGCGGTCACTCCCAACTCCGCCAGGGTCGTATACCTCGCCGATGAGAACACGACCGGCACCGACGAGCTGCTGTCGGTTCCGTTGACCGGGGGCAACTCCACCACGATCAGCGGCGATCTGGTCATCAACGGCAATGTCGGCGACTTCTCGATCTCGCCGGACTCGAGCCATGTGGTCTACAGAGCCGATCAGCACATCGACGACGTCTTCGAGATCTTCTCGGTGCCCGTTGCCGGCGGCGCCGCAGTGCGGCTCAACCAAGCGCTGGTCGCCGACAGCAATGTGACGGCTGACTTCCTCATCACCGCCAATTCGAACCGCATCGTGTACCGCGCCGATGAGAACGCAGCAGGGGTCGACGAGCTGTTCACTGTGCTCATCGGAGGCGAGGGGCGTCGCCGCCTCAACAGCGCTCTGCCCAGCGGCGGCGATGTCATCGGAATGGCGCTGTCCCCCAACTCGGTGCACGCTGTCTACTACGCCGATCAGCGCAGCAATGACACGTTCGAGCTGTATTCAGTGCCGCTGGCCAAAGGCAACCCGCAACGGCTGACGGGCAGTTTCCCCGCAGGTGGCGACGCCCAGCCCGGCTTCGCAGTGTCTACCGACGCGCGCCGCGTGATCTTCACCGGAGACCAGCTCCTCGATGAGCGCTACGAGATCTTCTCAGTGCGAACCCGGTCGAAGTGCAGGGGACGTTGGGCGACGTTCGTCGGGACGCCGGGTCCAGATGTGATGACCGGAACCTCCGGCAACGACGTGTTCGTCGGGTTCTCTGGCGCCGACACCATCAACGCCAGGAAGGGCGACGACACCGTCTGCGCCGGCGCCGGCAACGATACGGTGAACGGCGGAGTCGGCGCCGACACCATCCTCGCCCGCAAGGGTGCCGACACGATCGATGGAGGATTGGGGCGAGACACCGTCCTCGGGGGCAGCGGAGCCGACTGGATCAAAGGCAATCGCGGCGCCGACGACCTGCGCGGTCAAGCCGGGGCCGACACTCTGCTCGGTGGGCAGCAGCGGGACAAATGCTTCGGCGGACCGGGCATCGACACGGCCAATGGCTGCGAGACCGTCTTCGGGGTGCCCTGAGCCTTACGGGGTGCCCTGAGCCCTGCGGGGTGTCCTGAGCCGAGGGCGCGGCGCCACCCGGTGCCCTGCGCCACAGCCTGCCGACACCGGACCACTGACGGCTAGTTGCTGCGCCGCGCCCGCAGCAACACATCGTGGGCGCTGCGCACAACGCCGTCCCGCTCCACTTCCCGCATCACCTTCTCGTTGCGCATTATGTCGAGCTCGGCGAAATCCTCAGCAAGCTGTTCTTCGGTGAACAACACTTCGGGCATGGGGGGACCCCCCACACCGTGCTCGTGGTTGTCGGCATGATGAGCGATCACGAAAACCTCACCACCAGGTGCCAAGGCGGCGACCGCTTTGGCATGGGCCGACCGGCGCATCTCGGGCGGGAGCTGTAGATAGCTGAGAAGCACGAGATCGTACTGCGCAGTCGGCTGCCACTCCCCGACCACATCGGCGATGTCGAAGGTCACATCGACTCCAACGGAAGTGGCGAGTCGCCGGGCCTGCTCGATCCCAATATCGGAGACGTCCAACCCGGTCACTCGGTGCCCCTGGGCAGCCAACCAGACGGCGTTGCGGCCCTGACCGCAGCCCAGGTCGAGCACCCGACGCGGGCTCAGCCCGTCGAGCTCGGCGGCGACGAACTGATTGGGCTCCGCACCGTAGAGCTCGCTACCGGCTGCATAACGCTCGTTCCATGCGGCCCGCACGTCCTCTTTCGACGCTATCCGGTCACGCAGCCAGGCGACAACGTCGGCGGCGTTGCGATCCGGCGGGAAGACGGGATACATGACGTGCTCGATGCGACCCCGGCGCACGATCATCGTGAGCCGCCGGTAAAGAGTCATGTGCCCTGCCTCCATGGTCGGGAGGTTGAGCGCCTCACCCAGCTTCATGGCCGGGTCGCTCAAGACCGGGAATTCGACACCGAGACGCGCCACCATCTCCTGCTGGTAGTCGGGGCTCTGGACGCTGATTCCGTATACCTCGGCACCCATCCCCGCCAGCTCCGCCTCGTAGTCGCGAAACCCGCTGGTCTGTGGCGTGCAGCCGCGAGCTCCTGGGATACTGTCCCAGCCGATGGGTAGCTCGTGATCGGGACGGCCCGTCATCGGATACACGTAGATAACGGCCCACGGGGCTCCCACTTGTGACAGATCAATGGTGTCGCCGGTGGTAGCCGGAAGTGAGATCGAAGGCAGGTGCATCCCGGGGAGATGATCGGCAGCACCGTCATCGACGGGGATCGGAATGTCGGGCGGCAGCTCTTCCAGAGTCACCAGCGGGACAGTACACAACTGCGATGCCAGCCGGTCGGGTCCGAGCTCGTGGACACCCGGCTCAAGTCGAGCCGATCCCGCGGCTCTCCAGTTCGGCGGCCAGCCCGGCGGCGTCGGCAACAGTGACCGTGAGTCCGGGATGGGAGGGCATTCCCGGGATGAAAGGCCGGATCGGCTCCGCAAACTTCAGACATACCCCATGGCGAGTGGTGCTGCCGAAAGTGAGCCCGTGATCGGCGAGTGAGCCGCGGATTCCGATTGCGCGGTACCACTTGTAGTTGCCCGATCGCTCGAATCCGGTGACGTTCGCCAACGGCGTCTCGATCTCCCAGCGGCCGAACTTGGCGTGGAAGGTATCGGCGTCGGTGATCGCCACGAAGGAGTTCTCGGGTCGGATTCCAAGCGGCCAGAGCAGCCACTTGTAGCGGGGATGGAACTCGAATTCGAAGGTGCGCATGAGTGATCCCAGGGAGTGAGTCGGCAGGAAGCGACGATTGTATGCCGTCACTCGCAGCCGCCGTAATCCACCCGGCGGCGAGCTCCCGTAGAGGCTCTAGGGTTAGACCGCTCGTCACCGTCTCGGAGAGGACCCATGGCCAAGAACAACCCGGGCAAGACCAACGGGCGCCGCGTCGGCATCGTGGCGGGACTGCGGACGCCTTTCTTCAAGTCCGGAACCGCCTACAGAGACCTGACGACCCTGGACCTGGGAGCCACCGTCGTCAACGAGTTGCTGCAACGCGCCCAACTCGAGCCGGACCAAGTCGACCAGATCGTCTTCGGAGCGGTAGTCGCCGATGTAGCTGCCCCCAACATCGCTAGGGAGATCGCCCTGCGCATCAACCTGCCGTCATCGGTCGACTCGTTCAGCGTGAGCCGGGCCTGCGCCACCTCGACCCAGTCGATCGTGAGCGGCACCCAATCGATCCTGAGCGGCGACACCGATATCGTCGTGGCGGGTGGCGCCGACTCGCTGTCAAAGCCGCCCATCACCTACAGCGACGCGGTGATCGACGCCCTGATGGCGGCCAACGCCGCCAAGGACATGGCTTCCAAGCTCCGCGCTTTCGCCGGAGTGCGCCCCAAGGACCTCGCTCCGCGCCCGCCGGCGCTGGCGGACATCTCCTCCGGTCTCACGATGGGTGACGCCGCTGAGAAGATGGCCCGAGAGAACGGCATTTCCCGCCAGGCGCAAGACGAGTACGCATTCGAGTCGCACCTCAAAGCCGTGGAGGCCTGGGAGAAGGGCGTGTTCGACGACGAAGTGATGGCACTGCCGATCCCGCCGCGATACAAAGAGACCGTAACCAAGGACGGTATCCCGCGTGCCGACACCAGCCTCGAGAAGCTGGCGTCGCTGCGGCCCGTCTTCGACCGCAAGTACGGCAGCGTCACCGCCGGCAACTCCTCGCCTCTGACCGACGGTGCCGCCGTAGTGATCCTGATGGAGGAGAAGACCGCCGAGGAGCTGGGTTACGAAGTCAAGGCGTGGGTGCGGTCGTGGGCGTTCGCCGGCCTCGACCCGTCGGGCCAGATGCTCATGGGGCCTTCGTACGCCACGCCGCGGGCTCTCGACCGAGCCGGCATGACGATGGACGACATCGATGTCGTGGACATGCACGAGGCTTTTGCCGCCCAGATGCTGTCCAACCTCGAAGCCTTTGCGTCAGCCGACTGGGCCCAGAAGCACCTGGGCCGAGACGAAGCGATCGGCGCCATAGATCCCGCGAAGCTCAATCTCTACGGCGGCTCGATATCGCTTGGGCATCCGTTCGCTGCTACCGGCGCTCGCCAAGCCCTGACGATGGCCAATGAGCTGGTCCGCCGCGACGTCGGCACTGCCCTCGTGACCCAATGTGCCGCCGGCGGATTGGGCGCCGCCCTCATCCTCGAACGCTGAAAGGAAACCGGTGACCGCGACCGATACCCAATTGACACACGTCCGTTTCGACGTCGACGCCGCCGGAGTTGCCACAATCCTCATGGACGTACAAGGCGACTCGGTCAACACGCTCGGCGACGAGCTCGGCGGCGACCTGTTCTCGCTGCTCGATCGCTTGGAGTCGGATCCGGCGATCAAGGCCGTCGTCATCGGCTCCGCCAAGGAGCAGAACTTCCTCGCCGGCGCCGATATCCGTTGGCTGCGGCAAGTGGACGATCCCGACTTCGCAGTCGGCCGGCTGCGCGAGGTCCACAAGGCTTTTCAACGAATCGAGGACCTGTCCACCAAACACGGCAAGCCGGTCGTCGCCGCCATTCACGGCGCATGCCTCGGGGGCGGTCTGGAGCTGGCAATGGCGTGCTCGATGCGAATCGCCTCAAGCGATGAGAGGGCCACCCAGCTCGGTCAGCCGGAGGTGAAGCTGGGGATCATTCCGGCCGCCGGAGGAACGCAGCGCCTGCCCCGTTTGATCGGGATCGCCGCCGCGCTCGATCTGATCCTCACCGGCAAATCGGTGCGGCCCCGTAAGGCGCGGCGCATCGGCTTGGTGGACGAGGTCGTCCCGAGGGAATTCCTATTGGAGATCGCCACACAGCGGGCAGTCGAAGCAATCGGCCGCGAGCCGAGCGACGCCGTGGGCTTCTCGCTGGGCCGGCTCAAGAGCTGGCTCTCGCCGGCTCACCTCCAGGAGCTGGCTCTGGAGGAGAACCCGATGGGCCGTCGCCTCCTCTTCTCGAAAGCCGAGCAGAAGCTGCTCGCCGAGACCAAGGGCAACTACCCCGCTCCGGAAGCGGCGCTGCGGGCAGTCAAGGCGGGGGTCGAACACGGCCCGGACGCGGGATATACCGCCGAGCTCGACGAGTTCCGCAGCCTGATCAATTCACCGCAAGCCAAGGCACTCATCTCGATCTTCTTCGCCAGCCAAGAGCTCAAGAAGGAGACCGGCGTATCGGGCGAAGCCACCCCGCGCCCGGTCGGCAAGGTCGGCGTCATCGGCGGCGGCCTGATGGGAGGCGGCATCGCGGCGATCAACGCCACCAAGGCGCGAGTGCCCACGCGGATCAAGGAAGTCGACGACGCCGGGGTCGGTCGCGGTCTCTCCTATGTGTCCCGCCACCTCGATGGACAAGTGAAGCGCCGACGACTGCATCCTCGGCAGGCAGCCAGGGCGATGACCCAGGTGACCGGAACTACCGATTGGACGGGAATCGGTAACGCCGACTTGGTGATTGAGGCGGTATTCGAGGATCTCGAGCTGAAGCGGAGAATCCTCGCCGACGTAGAAGCGCTTGGCGGGGAGCAAACGATTTTCGCGTCCAACACGTCGGCACTGCCGATCACCGATATTGCAGCCGAAGCCAAGCACCCGGAGCGGGTGATCGGGATGCACTACTTCTCCCCGGTCGAGAGGATGCCGCTGCTGGAGGTAGTGGTTGCCGACCAGACCGCCGACTGGGTGACGGCGACGTGCGTCGAGTTTGGCAAGCGGCAAGGCAAGACCGTCATCGTGGTCAACGACGGCACGGGCTTCTACACGAGCCGGGTAATCGCCCCGTATATGAACGAGGTCGGCTTCCTGCTCGCAGAGGGCGTGCCCATCGAGGACATCGACGCCGCCATGGTGCAGTGGGGATTCCCTGTTGGACCGGTCACGTTGAGCGACGAGGTGGGGATCGACGTCGGCGCCAAAGTCGGCAAAATCATGCATGATGCTTTCGGCGACCGGCTGCAGCCACCGCAGGGCTTCGACAAGCTGCTCGCTTCGGGCCGCAAGGGGCGTAAGAGCCAACGCGGCTTCTACCTATACGAAGACGGCGAGAAGGGCGGCGTCGATGAGTCCGTCTATGCCGACCTCGGGGTGACCCCGGGAACCTCGATGGATAGCGGCACCATCCAGGATCGCCTCGTCATGCACTTCCTCAACGAGGCGGCCCGCTGCCTCGAGGACGGCATCCTGCGCAGCGCTCGTGACGGCGACATCGGGGCCATCTTCGGGCTGGGTTTCCCGCCCTATACGGGAGGCCCGTTCATGCACATCGACTCGCTGGGCGCCAAGAACGTCGTATCCACGCTCGAGCGCCTAGCCGCCGAGCACGGGCCGCGCTATGCCCCTGCGCCCATCCTCGTGCAGCACGCCGCCGATGGCGAGAAGTTCCGCAGCTAGCACTGGCGCGGAGGGATATGGGAGTTTGGCTCAGGTCGGAATACCCACCTCGACCTTCGTTCCCGATCCCAAGCTGGACTCGATACGCAGGGCTCCACCAACCAGCTCGGCACGCTCGCGCATGCCGACAATCCCGAACCGCTCTGTAGTCTGCTCCGCGGCGGGGTCGAATCCCTTGCCGTGGTCGATGATTGACAGGACACACCGCTGGGTAAGAAACTCGACACGGACGAGGGCACGATCAGTATCGGCGTGTCGGGCGACGTTGGTGAGCGCTTCCTGAACGATTCGGTAGGCCGCGATCTCGGCGTCCCGGTCGAAGCGACGCTCTTCACCCAGCAGCTCGAAAGCGACTGTTAGCTCACCTCGCTTCGTGCGACGATCGACCAAGGAACGCAGCGCAGCGACCAGACCCAGGTCGTCGAGCATGAGGGGACGCAGCGCCTGGGTAGTGTGCTGCAGCGATCCCAACGTAGATTGCACGAGATCTTGCAGCTCACCAGTTCTTCCGTGGTTGGCGCCCCCACCACCACCGTCCGCGAGTTGACTCAGTCCCCGATTGAGGAGAATCATTGATTGGACCGGGCCGTCGTGGAGCTCGCGGGCGATCCGACGCCGCTCCTTTTCTTGTGCCAGCGTCACAGCACGCGCATAGCGCCGCAAATGGGAACGCTCCGCCTCACGGTGCTCCAGATTCTCGAGAACGGCCGCCATCTCGTTGGCAACCAGTGAGAACACGACGGCGTCCTCGCCACACCCATGGTCGGGCGCACAGGCCAGCAGCAGGGTGCCGAATCGGCGGCGAAGCGTCATCACGTCGAACGTCAAGACCCCGGCGGGACGGGTCGCGCGACCATCGCTCGGGTAGGACGCATGCTCGGCAGCATGGCGAATCAGGGCCAGTGCCGAGTCATCTCCTGACGCCACCGCCGGGGCACGAACTCCGCTGGGCACGTATCCCGCCCCCCGGATGAGGGTCGACGCAGCAAGCCGCTCCACCACGTCGGTGATGATCTGCCCCTGAGACTCGTGCCTTCCCAGAGTGCCGGCCACATCCCACAAGGTGCGCAGACGCCGGCTGTTCGCCTCGGCGTTGACCCGTAGCCGATAGTTGCGCTCCACCATCGAGGCCACCACCAGGCCTACGGCCAAAACAAGCAAATTGGTGACGAACTCACCGAACCATTCATAGTCCTCTCTGTGGAACAGCACGAGGTTGGGCACGCTCAGCACAAGCGTCGCAAGGCCCGTCAACACGCCACCTTCGAATCCGAACCAGAAGCCGGCGAGCAGAATCGGAATGATGTAGGCCGGAACCGGTAGATGGTGGACACCGTCGAGGAAGCCGGTCAATCCCTGGTTGCGCTCGACCCACTCAACAAGGCCGTGCATTACGGTGATGGCGGCGACGAGCGTCTGGATCAGCCAAAACCGGTAATCGCCAACCGGCGGCTCGATTGCCGGCAGAGAGAACCTACGCTTCTCTGCGGCCACATCTGCGCTCGCCATATCCACAGTCAGATCTCCGGGCTGATCAGGCCCAACTTCATTGCCGTTACCACGGCCTCCGTCCGCGACCCCACTCCCAGCTTCTTGTAGGCATTGTGCAGATGAACCTCGACTGTACGGGGACTCAGACTGATTCGGGAGGCGATCTCGCGGTTAGACATACCCTCTGCGGCGATCTCGAGCACCTCGGTCTCGCGATCCGTCAACGAGATCGACGGCGCCGGATCGCTCTGCGGTTGGCGACGGAACCGCTCGAGTACCAGGTGCGTTATACCCGCGTCGAGAACGCATTGGTCGCGCGACGCTCGCAGCACACCATTGATCAGCTCCGTATCGCTGACATCCTTCAATAGGTAGCCGGCGACGCCCGCTCTGATCGCCTCCCACACGTACTCGACGTCGTTGTGGACTGTGAGCATGACGATTCTGGCCTCTGGCACACTTCGGCCGATCTCTCTGGCAGCATCCACACCGTTCATGCGAGGCATCCCGATGTCGAGCAAGATCACATCGGGACGTAACCGGCCTGCTAATGAAACTGCCTCGATACCGTCGGACGCCTCGCCGACAACTTCGATGGCCTCCGACTGGCTCAGAATCTCTTTGGTGCCGCGCCTCACCAAACCATGATCGTCCGCTATCAGGACGCGAACTGGATGCGAATTCATCTTGGCGGTCTTCTCCATCGCTGGAGTCTATTCGCCACGAGCTACCAGAAGAGTCGGCCCCGCCCCCGTGGGCCGAGAGAAACGGGACCTGCTTCGAGGCGTGCTTCAATTCGAGGAGACGACGGGTGCGGTCGGTCCTGCGTCCCCGCGTTCACCCACGGAGGGAGGGCTGACCAGCACCCGTCGTCACGCGTCCACGCCGACGCACTGGCACCCGGTCGCATCGAAGCAGGAGGTGGGCAGCTTCTCGCCGACGGTCATGGGGATCGGTCAACCAGGGCAGCCGTAAGCTGCCGGCGCACCGGATGTCTTCGGCCTGCGGTTCGGCCATCAAAGGTGGGAGCGCATGCTCCTCCGGAGGCGGCGCAGAACTGGCGCGCCGTCGGCACCTCGAACTCCATCGGGAACACCCCCTTGTCGGGTGGCGGCATCTCACGGCCATGTCACAAAACCTCCAACGGGTAGTCGTATCGCTGCCCTCGCCGCGGGGCGACCGTGTCGATCAGGGAGAGTCACTCGATGAGCCTCACCTCGATCCATCCCAGATTCGAGCTCTGGACGTGATCGTCGCGGCCCCAGCCGTTCTGGCCCGCATCGGGATCCCAGTAGGCCAGGGCCAGCCGGCTCACTCCGCCGACCGTGAACTGCGCATCCAGCGGGTCGCCGGTCTGAAGGGGTCGGCGCATCTCGAAATACCAGGTCCCGTTCGCGTCTTCGAGGGGATTGCTGTGCGAGAAGACCCCCAACAGGCTGTTCTCGGCGCCGTCGCCGAGATCGTCCTCGTGGACCTCGGGCTCGCTCGCCCACTCGTCATCGAAATTGCAGGTTCCGTCGTTGCCGGGGTCGCCATTCCCGGGGCCGTGAACAGCGCCTCCTTGCTCGACCCCGATGGGGCATTCGAGACGCCAGTACCAGATGTCGACGATTCCGAGGGCGGGATAGCCCGAGGGGTCATCACCGCCCATGTGGGGACCCGCAGCTTCCTCGACGGGCCACATGACCGCAGGAGCGCCGCCGAAGCGCGGGTCCAACTCGCTCCAGTTGAAATCGTCCTCGACACCGAACAGCACGTAGATGAACTCGTCGTCATGGGCGACCTTGACGAACGCCTCTTTCGAGGCGTCGTCCTCGCCGACGATTGGCTCCAGGGTGAGCTCGAGGCCGGCAATCGCATCCCACTCAGTGGGATCGCCGTCGACCACTATTCCGGTCAACGCAGGGGCGTCCAGTGCGAGAGCAGCGTCTGGCGGGCCGGTGGTGGTCGACCCGGGCGGTTCAGTAGTGGCGCCCGGCTGGGTTGTCGTGCTTTGGGCGACCACAGTCGTGGTTGTCGCGGGTAGCGGAGGCCGGGTCGTTGTGGTGGTCGTCACGCCGACCGCGAGACCCTCCGACTCTGCGGCCTCGAGAAACGCCACGATCAGGCGCAGAGCTTCCTCGGAGAGCATGGCCTCCGAGTAAGAGGGCATTCCGTCCGGACCGTCGCGCACATCACGGAGGAAATCCGGGAACTCGTCGGCATCGATGTCCCACAGTGCTCCAGCCACGGTGGCGCCCTCCGCGTAGGCACCGTGACAACCTATGCAGCCGGCCCTTACGTACAGCGCGCGGCCGGCATCTCGAGGATCGGCGCCGGCGACCTCGATGAAGGCGGCTCCGTGTCCGAAGCCCGTATAGACGTACTCCCGATCGAGATATGCCAGCTCGGTTCTGTCGTAGAACTCGGGATCTTCGAGATTCGCATGCGTCGCCGGGTTGCGGAGCAAGATCACAACCAAAGAGGTAGCAACGATGATCGCGGCAGCGAAGATGACCGTCGCGATGTTGAAGTAGGGCCGCATCATGATGCGGATCCCTCGTCGATATCAGCCTCTCGCACGGCCGCCACGCGGGCGATCTGCACCGGCCCGACCATGGAGAATTGAATAATCGCCCAGACTCCAACGAGCAGGCCGACGATCACCCAGGCCCCCAAGCCCGGAATCTGAATTCCAGCAGTAGAGCGGACGATCTGGGGTCCTTCGCCCACGGTGATTATCGAGATCGGCAGCGATTCGAGATCAGTCTCCCCAGCTTCCGAGTAGGCCACGACGATCGTGGACGTGGTGCCGCTCCGCTCGCGCCACCGCAGTATCGCCTCCCCCGAGTCATTCGCCGTGGCACGGGCAATCTCGACGCGACCACTGAAGCCGAGAATCGAGGCTTCCCGGTCGGCGATGACGGTGGCGCCGGGAACCCGTTGCCCGGTCGCAGCCGATGTCACTGTGACACGTATCTCAACTATCTCGCCGGCCTTGACCGTGTCGGGAAGAGAGGTCTCGACGTCGAGGTGATCGGCGAGGGCGGCGGGGGTAATCCCGCCGCCAAGCGCGCCTACGAGCGCTGCGACCAACAGGAGGCGAAGCGCGAGTCTCAATGCTCACCTCGCTCGATCGCGAGGGCGGGCTCGGTAGCGTGCTCTTTGCGCTCCTCCACCATCTCCCAGACGGCCATGATTGGGAAAACCTTCACGAACACGGCGATGAGCAGAACGAAGAACGCGACCGCAGCGCCGAAGATCGACCATTCCACCCACGTTGGGACGTAATCGAACGGCTCGTAAGGCATGAGCGGGACCCGCTGTGCCGAGATAACAATGAAGTAGCGCTCGGCAAACATCGCGAGATCGACGAGTACGGCGGCGGTGACTACCCCTGCGACAGTGCGGGTCCGCTTAACGAGGATGAGAAGCCCCGGAAGGGCGAGGCCCCCCAGGAAGTAGAACCAATACAGGCCGGCAAACTGTCCGAGGAACAGCTCCCGGAACAGGAACTCCTCTCCCTCTTCGAGTTTGAACCCGGTAGTCAGATACTCAGAGATGTTGATGTACATCATGATCAGGGTGAACGCAGCAAGCAGGTAACCGAGGTTCACGAAATGCACCTCAGTGATGTATTCCTCCAGCCGATAGACCTTGCGTAGCACCGCCATGACGATCACCAGGGTGGCGATGCCTGAGAAGATGGCCCCGGCTACGAAGAGCAGCCCGAATATCGTGCTGTTCCAGCCCACTCGAAGCGTCATGCCGAAAATCCATGAGACGACGGTGTGCACCGAGACGGCTATCGGGATGATGATCACCGACAGGACCGCGACCGCCCTGAGAAGCGCCTTGCGCTGAGCTGGTAGGTTCTCCCAGCCGATGGCGAAGAACGCATAGAACCGGCTTCGCCACTGGCTCGCTCCGTTGGCCAACCGGTCACGGAACAGCGCGACGTCAGGCACCATGGGAATCCCCAGATAGATCGCACTGGCGGTCAAGTAGGTCGAAATGGCCAGGACATCCCAGAGGATCGGCGACTGCCAGCGCCCGTGGAGCAGCACGTTCAACAGCCGATCCGGCCTTCCCATGTCGACGATGATCAGCGATGCGCCGCAGATCAGAGCGACCACTGTGATGAACTCAGCGATACGGGTGATGGGCGTCCGCCAGCCCGCCTTGGTCACACGCAGAATCGCCGAGATCAGCGTCCCGGCATGACTGATCCCGATGAAGAAGACAAAGACCGATATGTACAAACCCCACGCGATTCGGTCTCTCATTCCGGTCACGACCAGGCCATCGTCGAGCTGGGTGGTCCATGCGTAGACACCCAGTGCAATCACGAGTGCCAAGAACGTGACCAACCACCAGTAGCCGCGAGTGGTCCTCAACGCAGGACGCAGAGTGGCCTCTTCGAGTCGAGCCTGGTAGGCGCTCAGCGACTCCATGGTGACGTTCCCTCAACGCGACGGACCCAGGGCCATTGCGTGGGCTCGCGACCCTCGGTGAAAGGGTCTCTGCCGACGCGCTCGCCATGGCCGGGGATGTAGTAGACCCGGGGCTTTGTGCCGAGATGCTCTTTGAGCAGGTAGGCGTCGTTATCGCTGAGAAACCGGGACACGGAAACGAGCTCGCGACCGTTGGTGGCTATGTCCTCTTCCAAGTCGCCGTAGTAGATCGCATCGTTGGGACAAGCTTGGGCGCAGTAGGGCAGCGTCCCAGATCTGGCCATGTCGGGACACATGTCGCACTTCATGACTGTGCCCTTGCTAGCCGGAATCTGGTGATCGGGCGAGTAGTCGGCCAACAGGGCCTCGGGTGGTACCGGGGGGTCCGACCAGTTGAAGAACCTGCGATCGTAGGGACACGCCGCCATGCAGATCCGGCAGCCGATGCAGCGCACCTGATCGATGAGTACGACTCCTTCCGGTGTAGAGAACGTGGCTCCGACCGGACAGACGTTGACGCATGGGGGGTTCTGACATTGCATACACGGAGTCGGTATGAACTGCGACCCTCCTCCCGGCAGCTCCTGTTCGAACACCTCGATCCACTCCATTGGCTCTGGAGCTAGATGTCCTTCGATACAAGCCGTAGTGCACTGCGGTGGGGTGCCCTGGCTCTGGCAGCCGTCACACGAGCGCAGGTCGATGATCATGGTCCACTGCCGAATCCGCCCACCAGCTCCGGTGGCAGGCTGCTCTACAGCGACCGCATCGGGGGTCGCGCGGTAGAAGATGGTAGGTATCCCCGCAGCCGGGATCGCGCTGAGGCCGCCGATTCCAAGGAGCTTCAAGAAGCTGCGACGGTGATTGTCGCCGCTGCCTACGCCTTGAACGGAGAGCGTTTCCGTGGCCTCCCGGTCCGCCCGAAACGCCGCCCGCATATGAAGCATCACTGCGAGCGGGACCGCCACCATGGCGATGACGAGAACCAATCCCACGATCCCACTCATGGCGACCAATCCAGCCAGCGCGCCCACCAAAGACGGGAGCTGGCGGCGTAGGATTGACACTCTGCGGCGTGGGCGGAACTAGGGCAACCCAGCCGCACACATAAACCAACTCCGCGAGAGACCATCGGATCTTCCAATGTGCCCTCCATGGGTGATGCGGCCAATGTGCCGATCCCGGCTCCGTAGTGAAAGAGGCCTTGGCCAAGACGACACTGCGGCGATTACTGAGACCGCCCTACGTGGCTCTACTAGCTCTGCCACGCGCCGCGGCTTAGACACCTGCCGCCCTCCTGGCTGCAGGGACGGGTCGCCCCTTAGGTAATTCCCCTGAGGCATCCGGTTCTATGGGCCCTTTCCTCGCGGACCATTTGCATCCATTGTCGAAACAACACCGGCTGAATCCTGGGGCATTGACCCCGCGGCAGCAGGTTGTAGGCCGGTGGGAAGGTGACATGCGAATAGCATTGGTTCTCGCAGCTGGGGCGCTGGCATCGCTTGCCGCCTACGCCGTCAGCGCCACCGCGGGCGGACTTGTCGGCGCAGCGGCCTTCCTCATGGTCTTCGCCATTCCACCGGTTGCCATGGGCATTGCTGTTGGAATTGCGATGAGCGCGTGGGAGGAGCGTCGCATGGCTCCCCGTTTTCGGGTTCGCGAGCGCAATCCCAAGGATCGCTGTGCGTGTGGCCGGATCCGGCTCGAATCGAGCGGTGTGATGATCTGCCCGCGATGCGACCGGGTTGAGTCCTCATATCACATGGCGGGTTAGCCAGTCGACGGCCGGGCTGGGGCAGCCAGTGATGCGTCGCTAGCTTGCTGCGATGCCCGTCTTGCTGGCTCTGTCTGCGGCTCTGTCATGGGGCACATCCGACTTCCTCGGAGGCGTCGCCTCTAGGCGAGGCGGAAGAGTCAACGCGGTCACCCTGGGCACGCAAGCCACCGGTCTCGTGACCTTCGTCCCCGTAGTGTTCCTGGTCGAGGGAAGGCTCACGGTTGCCGACTTCTGGTGGGCGCTATTCGGCGGAATGAGCTCCGGTGGCGCGATCTACATGCTGTACATCGGATTCACCAAGAGCGCTACCGGTGTCGTGGCTCCGATCGCCGCCATCGGCACCGCCGCCATTCCGGCTCTATTTGGCCTATTGAGGGGAGAGAGCCTCAGCTTTTCACAGGCCGTCGGAGTGTTGCTCGGATTAGCTGCGATCTGGCTCATCAGCCGCCCCGGGAAGCTGCCTTCGTTCGGGGACGCCCCAGTCCAGATCGGCGTCTTCTACGGAATGGCCGCCGGGTTCGGCTTCGCATTCATGTTCATCGCGCTCGACCAACTGACGCCGGACAGCGGAGCGTGGGGGGTGCTGCCGCTTCGCCTCGGGGGTGTCGTCTTGATGGTGCTGGTGTCGCGACTGCGCGGTCTCCCCATCATCGCCGTCAGGTCGGTGTGGCCGCTCGTGATCGGCTCCGGATTCGTCGGCAGCATGGGCAACCTAGCGTTCATCGTCGCCACCCGGCTTGGCAACCTCTCAGTCGTCGCCGTGGTCGCCAGCCTGTTTCCGGCAGCGACCGTGGCCTTGGCCTTCATCTTCCTGGCGGAACGGCTCCGCCGGGTGCAGCTCGTCGGAGTGGGGGCCGCACTGACCGCGGTTGCTCTGGTCTCAGCCGGATGATGTCGAGCGGAGCGCGGTCTTTGGACTCTGGCTGCCAATGGTTGCCCGGATTACGTTTGAAAGGCCGAGAAAGGAGACGTGTATGGCCATTACCAAGTGGGCGCCCTTCAACGCATTCACATCGCTGGAGCACGAGTTCCAGTCGTTGATCGAGCGCCTGGGTTTGGCCGGATCGGAGGCCGGCTGGAAACCGAGCTGCGACGTCTTCCGCGAGGATGGCAGCCTGATCATCAAGGCTGAGCTTCCCGGAGTCGACCCGGACAAGGGCCTCAAGGTCGATGTCCATGACGGAGTGCTCCGTATATCCGGAGAGGTCGCCTCGGACACGACCAAGGAGGACGAAGGAGTCTTCGTCCACGAACGGCGCAGCGGAAAATTCCGCCGGGAGATCATGCTTCCCGAAGGGGTCGATATCGATCTCATCGAAGGCACGTTCGACAACGGTCTACTCACGCTGAAGGTGCCGGTGCCTACTGAAGAGATGACATCGGCGGAGCCGGTGACGATTCCGATCAAGGCCTCATGAGACAGTGAGGGGGAGGCGGACTGGCCTCCCCCTCCCCGTCCCTTGCCGTTGGCCAACCCCTCCCGACCGGCTGCCACTAGCCCTGGCGGGCATCTCAGAGCATTCAAGGTCGTCACAGCGCATGCCGATAATTGGCGGCATGAAGTGGCTGAAAAGGAAGAAGGAAAAAGCACGCGCCGAAGAGGACGATGCAGCCAACTACGAAGAGAAGCTGAGTTCGCGAATGCGTGACTTACCCTCGGCCGAGTTCGATGATGCCGCCGCGGTCGAAGCCCGGATCCGCCGCATGAGCTACGGAGCCAAGATCGAGCATCGCCCTTCGTGGATGGCGGTCGACGAATGGGAACAACGCGACAGCGCGTGACGCTCCGGCGAATCGATCACGACCTCACCACCTGGCCATCTCCCGCGTCGTCTCCGCGATGCGAGCCGCGCTGACGCGATAGGCGTCCTCCAATGGCGGGCTGAAGGGAATCGGAATGTCCATGCCGCCGAGCCGGCGAACCGGGGCATCGAGGTCTCCGAAGGCCTCATCCGCAACCAGGGCGGCAATCTCGGCGCCCACCCCGGCCATGCGGTTGGCGGCGTGAACGATCAGCGCCCGCCCCGTCTTGGTGACCGATTGCAGGATGGCGTCCGTATCCAATGGCTTGAGCGTGCGCAGGTCGACGACCTCGGCGCTGATCCCGTCTTCGGCCACCTCGGTGGCGGCGCGGGTTACCTCGTGGAGCATCGAGCCGTACGTGATGATCGAAATGTCCGTCCCCGACCGGACGATCTGGGCCCGGCCGAGCGGCAGCGCTTCATCACCCTCCGCCACCGGGCCCCGCAGCGATCGGTACAGCGGCTTCGCCTCGAAGTAGATCACAGGATTGTCGTCGCGAATCGACGCCAGCAGCAGGCCCTTGGCGTCTGCCGGGGTGGCGGGGGCCACCACTTTCAGCCCGGGAGTGTGCACGAACCAGGCTTCGGGATTCTGGCTGTGGAACGGCCCGGACCGAATCCCGCCATCGCTGGGCGCCCGGATGACCCACGGGATCGAGGCGCCCCATCGGTAGTGGGTGGTGGCGGCGTATTGCACGATGCTGTCGAAGGCCGTAGAGATGAAGTCGGCGAATTGCACCTCGACCACCGGGCGCAAACCCATGAGTGCCATCCCGTTGGCCGCCCCGACGAAAGCCAGCTCGGTCATCGGCATGTTCTTGACTCGGCCCGGCCCGAACCGCTCCGCCGCCGGCTTGGTCACCTTGAAGGCGCCACCGAAGCTGCCCCCGATATCGTTGCCGATGAGGAGGACATCGGGATCCCGGTCCATCTCGACGACCAGGGCCTCTGCGATCGCCTCGAGGTATGTCAGCTGGCGAGGCTCACTCACGGGGCGTACACCCCGCTGGCGACGTCGCTGGGATCGGGCAGTGGTGCCCGCTCCGCCTGTTGAATCGCCATGTCGACCTCTTCGCGACACTCGGCGTGCAACCGCTGCAGCATTTCACCCGACAGCGATCCTTCTTCGAGGAGCTTCGCCTCCCAGCGGACCACCGGATCACGCCGCTCCCAATCCTCGAGTAGCCGGCGGGGTACATATTCCGCGCCGTCGTGAATGGCATGGCCGAGCATTCGCATGGTCTTGGCTTCGATCAGCGACGGGCCATACCCGCGCCGGGCGCGGGCGGCGGCGGCGCTGACCGCCTCGTACACGGCGGCGACGTCATTGCCGTCCACGATGTGTCCGGCCACGCCATGAGCCGATGCCCGAATCACTATGTCGTCGATCGCCATCTGCTCACGCAACGGCGTCGAGTAGGCGTATTGGTTGTTTTCGACAACCACGATGAACGGCGCTTGCTGCACGGCCGCCAAGTTGAGGGTCTCGTGGAAGAGGCCGGTGTTCGAAGAGCCATCCCCGACGAAGGTCAACGCCACTCGGGGTTCTTGGCGGTACTGAAAGGCCATGGCGGCGCCCAGCGCTGCCGGCATCGACTGCGGAAGGTGGCTGACAAACCCGAGAATGTTGAGGCTGAGGTCCCCCAGCCCGTGCAGATTGGCATCGCGGCCGCGGGTTACTCCATCGGCCTTGCCCAGCTGGTTGGCCACGATCCGCTCCGGGGACATTCCGCGGACCAGGTAGCAGCCCAGATCGCGGTGCATCGGAGCGACCACGTCGTGGGGACCCATCGCATAGCCGGCACCCACTGCGATCGCTTCGTGTCCTCTGCCCGAGAAGGTCCCCCCGACCCCCCGACCCTGTTTCCACATCGCCATGATGGCGTCGTCGAGCGTCCGGGTGAGTCGCATCCAGTAGGCCAGGTTCAGCTTGCCGGCCGCATCGAGCACGCCTCGAGCCGGGGTCTCGGTCGACCGTGATGTGTTGCTCAATGCGGGAAGCTCCTCCGATCGGCACTCGGTCGTAGACATCCGGCGCAGCCCCTGGCTACGACGCCGGCCACGCTTAGGTAGTCGGCCGTTCCCGGACCGAGCTGGAGGCCATCTCTCGCCCCAAATCGACAACAGCCGCGCTCGGGGCGCGCTCTACATTGCCGGGACATCGACACCACGGGCCGGATCAGCAACGCCATACGGCTGTCAGTCTGGCCGCCTGCGCCGGGTTTCCTCAACCGCTTTTCTCCGTTCTGCGAGGCGTCCGTCGCGCCGATCGCGAGAATGCAGTTCGCCGTCAAGGTTGATTAAAGCTATTTAACCACATATAACATGGATAACAACGAAGAGGGAGAGGAGAAGCTATGACGGGCCCGGGCGGCCCGGAAAGCATCCGTTGGGACGGCGATCGAATGCGCGAGCTGGCCGCCCACTTGGAGGTCAAGAGTGAACGCCTCGAAGCCGACCGCCGCCGGGTACATGAAGCCCTCGTGACAGCAGGGCCACCCCGGCTCGAACTGCGCGCCCTGGTGCTTGCCGCCGCCTGGTGTCGGTTCCAGGCCCAACAGCTCCAGCAACGGCGCGCCCTCCTGATCGCCGCCGAGTCGCGACTGCTGTCAGACCTCGACCAAGAGTTGCCGACCGATCAATACGCCCCCCAGTCCGGCTCTCGCCGTCCCGAGGCCATCATCGACGAGCTCGACACGGTGCTGACGACACTGCGCGGCGGGGGCGACGGACCCGCCGCCCTAGATGGCCCCAACGCGGCAAATGGCGCCGTCGAGCTGCGGATCGCCGAGCTCATATACGAGCTGGCCGTCGCCCGGCGCAGCCAACTGCTGCTGGCGGCGACTCTGCCCGAGCCGAGCACCCTGGTACGGATGCAATATCTGCTCGATGTGCTCGCCTACGAGATCGTCATCCGCCGACCCCGCGGCGCCCCCAGCTGGAGCCGCGCCGCCGCAGCTCTTGCCGACATACGCCGGCGGCTCGATGAGTCGTGGTTCGGCGATGTGGGCCGTGGCGATCTCCTCGGGATTCACGAGACGCTGGCCGACCTTGCACCCGCCGATCTCGATTTCGTCATCGGCGGCCTCAGCGACGCCGAGCTGTACCGCTGGTTCCGCGAGCTCGACGGCCTCCGGGGAGGCAATCTCGCAGCCCCAGAGCAGAGCGAGCTCTTCGCCGACCTCGCCCGTCGCGCCAATGCCGCCATGTTGTTTCGACTCGCCACTGCCGAACGGGCCGCCAAGTTCGCCGCCATAGCGACTGCGGTGCGCACGGTGGCTCCGGACCACACTGCAATGGAGTTCATAGAGATTTGCGCGGCGCATGCCACGGGTAGCGACGCCGCGCTGGTGGCCGCTCTGGCGGGGCTGGTAGAGCTGGAGGCGCGCCCTCGGCGCGTCGTGCTCACCAAGCTCGTAGAGGCCGACCTGATAGCCGCCTTGAGCGACGCTACGTCGCAGCTGCTGCAGCAGATGGCTGCGGAACGAGACGATCCGGTGGTGGTTGAGTTCTTCGAGGGCGTGGCTGCCGCCGTCACCGGTGCCGTGACCACCGTGGCCGAGTTGACGGTCGTCGGCCTAGTGGACGGTCACCGTTTCCGTGAGGCGTGGTCGGATCTCGCCAAGATGCTGGGACTGGCGGGAGCCGCACCTCTGCACTTCCTGGCGGTTGCCCTCGATGTGGGAACGCTGCGGCGTAACCCGGCCCGCTGGCTGGGAGAAGCCTTCGCCGACATCGCCGGGGCGGGGGTAGGTAGAGCCGCTCGTGTCGGCAGGCTGGGGCGAGCAGCGCGGCGGGTAACGAGGTGGATCGAACAGCTCGACAATCGAGTGGTGCTGCGCGGCGGTCGCTGGGAGGTGGAGGCCGGACAGATCGTCTCGGTACTCGACCAGCTGGGCGCCTCCGCCGATGGGACAGCCGTGGCGGCAGCCATAGCTCGGCTGGAAGTGGTCGAGTCGTACTCCGACGAGTTGAGCGAGCTCACCTCGCAGTTGGCGGCTCCGGACCCCGCGCCGGCGATTACCCGGCTGGCGGCAATGGCGGCGGCGGCCCGAGGGGTCATCGACGGACTCCACCAATCTGTGGCCGCCGTCCTCGCGACTCTGGGCCAGTCCCACCCGGGCGCCCCAATCGTCCCCTAGGTCAGCTCAGGTAGCGCGCCGGTTCCGGCACTCTCGTTGGATTCATGGCGGGAGCACGACGGACGTCAACACCAGCTCCCCATGCCATGCGCAGCCGACTTCGAAGGGACGGTTGGGCCCGAACTCGGCGTCCAGGCCCGCGACCAAGGCACCTTGATAGCGCCCGGATGGGGCCGGTTTGACCTCAGCAGCCGCGAAGCCAAAGAAGCTTCCCACCCGAGGGAAGAATGCCTTGTAGATGCTCTCCTTCGCCGAGAAGATCTCGAGGCAGGCACGTTGCCTGGCATCTCCCTGCAGTGTTTCGAGAAGGGCTCGCTCTGTCCCGTACGCCGTGTGGGCCTCTAGCTCGGGGAACCACCGATCCAGGTGTTCCAGGTCGATCCCCAGACCGCCACACTCCCGGCGCAAGGCGACCGCAGCCAGGGCGTGACCTGCGTGATGGGTGATCGAGCCTACGACGCCATCGGGCCACAGTGGCTCGCGATACGGGCCGCGGAGAATCGCCGCGGCGGGCCGGCCCAGCCGGCGCAACGCCTCGTGCGCGGCGGCTCGACCCTTGTGGAAGCCCAGCCGACGCGAGCGGGCGGCGCCGGGTGGCAGCAGCGCGGCTTCGACCGAGGGGATGGTCGGCACCGTCTCGCCGTTCGCGCCGAGATGGACGACGGTTACGTGCTCGGGGACGTCGGCAATGATCTCCCGAATATCCAACTTCTCTCCCTCCAGCGCGAGTCACCATCTCAGCAGCTCTGGCAACCCTCCGCGCTCATCGCCGTCACCGAGAGCGTCTACGATGGCGGTTTCAAGGGGGATGGCGGGCGCCCTCGGCAGACACAACGAGGTGCACGGTGGCTTTGGGCGACATCGGGGTGGAGCAAGCTCAGCAAGGCGCTGCGCGCGTCGATGAGCTTGCGGCTCATCTACGCGCTCTCCTGGGGCGTCACGACGTGATCGAGGACATTTACCCGCTCACGCCGCTGCAAGCGGGCATGCTGTTTCACGCCGTTGCCTCCTCCGCCGACGATCTCTACATCGTCCAGCAGAAGATAGAGATCGACGGTCGGCTCGATACCAACGCCTTCCAGCTGGCGTGGTCTCATGTATTCGCCCGGCACCCAGCGCTGCGAACCGGATTCGTCTGGGACGGCGTCGCCGATCCTGTCCAGGTCGTGTGCCGCGGGCTCGACGTGCGCGTGGAACTCTGCGATTTGGAGGGCCACCCCGACCCGACAGGCGAGATCGAGAGTCGCTTCGAGGCCGATCGCCGCCAACGTTTCCAGCTCGATCGACCACCGCTGATGCGCATCGTGTTGTTCCGGCTGTCGCCCGAGCGGCACATCATGCTGTGGAGCCAGCACCACCTCGTCCAGGACGGATGGTCCGCATCCAACGTGTTGAACGAGGTGTTCACGGCCTACGATCAGCTGCAGCGCGGTGACTTAGTCGAGCTACCCGCCGCCCGACCCTTCGCCGACTTCGTTGCGTGGCTCGAAGAGCGCGACCCCGAAGATGCCGAGGCTTTCTGGCGTGATCAGCTGAGCGGCTTCGCTACGCCCACCCAGTTGGTGACTCGGCGACTGGAGCCGGCGGACGCCCAATACACGCGACTCTTCCGATCGCTCGGCGATGAGTTGACCGGGGAGCTGCGCGCCGTGGCCCGAGCCAGCGGTGTCAGCCTCAACGCAGTGCTACTCGGTGGCTTGGCCCTGACCATTGCACGGCACACCGGTCAGCGCGATATCGCTTGTGCAGTCGTCGCCTCCGGCCGTCCCCCGACACTGGACGGCGTCGAGAGCATGGTGGGCATGTTCATCAATACGCTGGTGTTGCGGCTCGAGATCGACCCGGCGATGCCGGCGACCGAGTGGCTGGGCTACGTGCAGCGGCGCCAGGCTGAGATCCTGGGATACGAGTACAGCTCACTGGCCGACGTGCAGTCGTGGAGCGGGCTGGGGAGCGGTACGACCTTGACCGATGCCCTGTTCGCCTACTGGAACTTTGGCGGGGCCGGCACTTCGCCCCAGGGCGCCGTCAGCTACCGCACCGTCGAGGGATACGGGCGGACCAGCTTCCCCTTCTCCTTGACGGTCGAGTCGGCCGACCCCATCATCGTCGGCCTCGACTTCGACGCCGGTGACTACCCGACAGAGCAAGCGGAGCGGTTCCTCGATGACCATTCGGCGACCCTCGCTGCGCTGGTGGCCAGTCCGCAGGCCGCAGTGGGCGAAATCGACCTGCTGTCGCCCGATCATGCCGCCGCCATTGCCCGCTACAACCAGACCGCGCAGCCGGTGCCGGTCTCGTCGGTCGTCGATGCTTTCAAGGCCCAAGTGGCCGCCGGAGCGGAGCGCCCGGCGGTGACCATGGGCGACGCCGGCATGTCGTATGCAGAGCTCGACGCAGCCAGCGATCGCATCGCCGAGGAGATCATTCAGTTGGGCGGTTTTGCGGCGCGGCGGGTAGCGCTCTTCCTGCCCCGCTCCGCCGACATGGTTGCCGCCATGCTCGGAGTGTTGAAAGCCGGTGCTGCCTATGTGCCCATCGATCGCCACTTGCCCGCCGAGCGCATCTCCTATCTCCTCGATGACAGCGCCGCCGACCTGATCATCACCACTGCCCAGTTGCAGTCCGAGCTGGCCGAGCCTGCGGCGCCCGTGATCGTCCTGCCGCTCGACGCCGGCAGCGGCTTGGACTTTGACATTCCGGTGGGCGCCACCGACCTCGCTTACGTCATGTACACCTCCGGGTCGACTGGGCGACCCAAGGGAGTCATGGTTCCTCACCGGGGGCTGATCAATTACGTGTGGTGGGCACGAAACGAGTACGCCGGCGACGAGCCCGCTACATTCCCGCTCTACACGTCATCAGGTTTCGACCTGACCGTCACGTCCATCTATGTACCGCTCGTCTCCGGCGGAGAAGTCGTCGTTTACCCGGACGAAGATGCCCGCGATCTGACGATTCTCGACGTGTTCACGGACGATTGTGTCGATGTGGTGAAGCTGACCCCGTCCCATCTCGCCGTTCTCGAGCCACGCCATCTCAAGCCCGAGCGCATTACACGACTGATCGTGGGGGGCGAGGATTTGCGCGCCGACCTGGCGAGAGCGGTCCACAACGCCGCCGGCGACCAGGTGACGATCTTCAACGAATACGGCCCCACTGAGGCGACAGTCGGCTGCATGATCCATCGGTTCGATCCGGAGCAGGACATCGCTGGATCGGTTCCCATCGGCAGGCCGGCCGCCAATACCCGCGTCTACCTCCTCGACAGCTCGCTGGCCCACGTGCCCGTAGGAGTCGTGGGCGAGCTATACGTCGCCGGTGCCGGGCTGGCGACCGGGTATCTGGGCCGGCCCGACCTGACGGCAACCAGCTTCGTTCCCGACCCCTTCCGGCCCGGAGAGCTGATGTACCGCACCGGTGACCTGGCGCGGTGGCGCCACATGGGAGTGATGGAGTTCCTCGGACGCACCGACGACCAGGTAAAGGTGAGAGGCCACCGCATCGAGCCCGGTGAGATCGAAACGGTCCTGGCGGAGCATCCCGCGGTCGATGCGGTCGCCGTCGCGGTGCGTGAGCCGAGCCCAGGGGACGTGCGCCTAGTCGCCTACTACGTGGCCAATCCCGCAGCTCCAGCCAATCTCACCGAGCTGCGCGACCACCTGCGGCGCCGCTTGCCCGAGTTCATGACGGTGCGCCACCTGGTGCGGGTGGATGCGCTTCCATTGACTCCGAACGGCAAGCTCGATCGTGACGCCCTGCCCGCCACGATCGGTGAGGTCGCCACTTCCACCACCTTCGTGGCCCCCCGCAACCCGGCCGAGCAGCTGGTGGCCGATGTCAGCGCCGGGCTCCTCGGTCGGGACTCGGTGAGCATTGCGGACAACTTCTTCGATCTGGGCGGACATTCGATCTTGGCGATGCAGCTGATCGCCAGGCTCCATGCCGAGACCGGGGTGAGGATCAGCCCCCGAGTCGTCTTGTTGAACCCGCTCGAAACGGCGGCCGCCTTGCTCCCCGGCGGCGACACGGTGCCCCGCCGCCGGGTGGCGCCGCCCCGTGCCGAGGATCTGACCACCACCGCCTTCTTCTTTGGGCCGTCGGATGAGCCACTCTTCGGCATCCACACCACGCCGGCCGGAGCGCAGCGCGAGCGAGCGGTCCTGCTGTGCCCGCCCATCGGCTGGGAGTACATGCGCACTCATTGGGCCGTCCGCAAGATCGCCAAGCTGCTCGCCCGCGACGGGTTCCATGTCATACGATTCGACTACTTCGGCACTGGGGATTCGGCCGGTGAGCGCGGCAGCGGCGGACTGGGTCGGTGGATCGAAGACATCGGATCGGCGGCCGCCGAGATCATCGACGCCGCCGGGGTTAGCGCGGTGTCGGTGGTCGGGGTGCGGCTCGGCGCGACGCTGGCCGCATTTGCCGCCGCCCGAGGGCTTCCGACCGACCACCTCGTGATGTGGGACCCGGTCGTCAGCGGAGTCGCTCACTTCGCGCGGCTGGAGCGAATGCAAGCCGAGATGATTGCCGACCGGGGTGGCAAGGTGACCCCCGCCATGGCAGGTAACGAGATACTGGGATTCCCGTACCCGCAGCCGTTGCGCCGTGAGTTGACGGCGCTCGACTTGAATAACGCGGCCTGGCCCGACGCCCCGGTGACCCTGCTCACGACTCAGCCGCACCCCGAATACGCCCACCTGGTGGCCAACGCCAGCCGCCCCATCTCGCACGAGGTGGTGGAGGACGACACGGCCTGGGACTCGTTGGCATCGTCGCTCGGCGCCATGCTCCCCGTCAACATTCCCGACCGTATCGTCGCCACGTTGGGAGGAAGCTAGTGGACGAGCGCGTCGTCTGGTTCGGGCCAGACCGAGCGCTGCTCGGCATCGTGTCCCGACCCGAGCACCCCCGCCCCGCCACCCCGACCGTGATACTTCTCAACGCCGGGTTGCTTCATCGCGTAGGCCCCAATCGGATGAACGTCGAGTTGGCCAGACGGCTCGGCGCAGCGGGCTTTGCTGCTTTGCGGTTCGACACGTCCGGGGTTGGCGACAGTGAGCTGATCGGCGGTGGCACGCTGGACATCGAGCGATCTCGCCAAGACGTCGTTGCCGCCATGGATGCCATGGGCTCGCTCTACGGAGCGGAAGAATTCGTCCTGCTCGGTTTGTGCACCGGCGCCTTCAATGCTTTCCGCGCGGCTCTGGTCGACCCACGAGTGGCCGGCTGCATATTGCTCGACGGCTATTCGTATCCGACTCTGCGGTCGAAGTTCCACCATTACCGGCGCCAGATCCTGCGGTCGGAGAAGTGGGCCAGCTGGTTGCAACGGCGCTTCCGCTGGGGGGAATTGCCCGAGTCCGTCAGTGACGATCTGATCGTGTTCGAGAACGAAGTAGTGCCGAAAGACCGCTTCGGTCGTGAGCTGGCCACCCTGCTCGACCGCGACACGGGCCTGCTGCTCGTGTACACCGGACTCGGACCGCTGGCATTCAACTACGCCCGTCAGCTGCATGACGCCTTCCCCGAGCTCGATCTGGACGGCAAAGCGACCGTGCGCTACTACCCGAATGCCGACCACACTTTCCGGCTTCCGGGGAATCGGGAACAGCTATTCGCCGACATCGAAGCGTGGCTGATCGGTCGCTTCGCGGCCGGTCAACCAGGGGCACTGGCGAAGGAGGGAGCTTGATGGCGCTACCACGCGATGATGGCGTTGCCCCCGGAGGGGCTGCTCCAAAATGGGCCAACCAGCGGCGCTCAGTCTTGATGCGGCGGAGTGCTCTCTACCCTTCTCGCGGGGGCCGCGACGCCGCGACCTACGCCAGCCAACCAAGCGGAGCGAGCTGATGGATTTCTCGTGGAGTGAGGATCAAACCGCGTTACGCGATGATGTGATCGCATTTGCCGCCACGCTGAACGAAGGGCTGCGAGACAGGGAACGGGTCGGTGAGTTTCCCAGTGAAGCCTGGAAGCGCTCCGCCGACTTCGGGCTCCTGTCGATGTCCGTGTCGTCGGCTCACAACGCATCGGGCATTGACACCGACCTCATGACGGCAGCTTTGGCCATGGAAGCCCTCGGCTACGGATGCCGTGACAATGGCTTGAACCTCGCGCTCGCAACCCACATGTGGGCGGTGCAGCATCCCATCGAGACATTCGGAACCGAGGAGCAGAAGGACCGCTACCTGCCGCCGATGACGGCCGGCTCCATGATTGGGGCCCATGCGCTCAGCGAACCGGAAGCGGGATCGGATCACATCGCCCTCCAAACTCGGGCGCAGCATGTATCCGGCGGCTACCGATTGTCGGGTACCAAGCGCTTCATCACATTGGGTCCCGTAGCCGACGTCGCCCTGGTCTTTGCCACGACCGATCCAGACAAGGGGCGGTGGGGTATCACCGCCTTCCTGGTCGAGACCGCATCCGAGGGATGCCAGATCGGACCGGTGCGCGACAAGATGGGATTACGCACCGTGCCAATGAGCAACCTCGAATTCACCGATTGCTTCGTGCCCGAATCGAACCGCCTCGGCCTGGAAGGGGCCGGCGCCAGCATCTCGGCCGGTGCTCTCGGCATCGAGCGCTGTTTCATCCTGGCGACTCAGGTGGGAAGTATGGCCCGTCAGCTGGAGGAGGCCATCGAGTTTGCCCGCACCCGCCGCCAGTTCGGCCAGCCCGTAGGGAAGTTCCAGTCGGTCTCCAACCGTATCGTCGACATGAAGCTGGCGCTGACGACATCGCAGCTGCTGTTGCACAAAGTCGCCTGGATGATCCAGCAGGAGCAGCGCTTCACTCTCGAGTCGGCCCTGTTGAAGCTGTTGCTCAGCGAGTCGTTCGTCGAATCGAGCCTCGCCGCAATTCGCACCTACGGCGGAGCGGGATACCTCACCGAACAGGAAGCAGAACGCGATTTGCGCGACGCCGTCGGCGGTCTGCTGTACGCCGGCACCAACGATATCCAACGGGTGCTAGTGGCGCGGGTGCTCGGACTATGAGCCGGCGGACAGTTCCCGAGCACTCGGTTGCTGCGGCCGAATCACGCGCGCCCAGGTAGGAGCGTATGGAAGCCATCCTCAAGGACTACATCGAAGCGCAGATGCGGGAGATGGACGAGCATGTCGATCTCGATGTTGGCGACGACTTGGTCGCAATCGGGTTCGACTCCATTGCGTACGTTCGACTGATCGCCTTCATCGAGGACCGGTTCGGGTTGAGCATCCCCGATTCCGAGGTGACCATCGAACATTTCGGGACGATCGGCAACATCGCGGCTTATCTCGAAGGTAGCGGCGTCACCGTGAAGGGAGGTGGTGCCGGATGAGCGGCGCTCCCACCGGCCTCACCCAGGCCCAACAGCTGATCTGGGCGGGCCAGCAGCTGCATCCCGACGTGCCGCTGTACAACATGGTGCTGGCGTTTCGGATCTTCGGTCCGGTCGATCCCGAAGTGTTCCGCCGCGCCTTCGATGAGTTGGTGGCTGCCACCGACGCGCTGCGCACGGTGTTTCCCGCCGCGGACGGCGAGCCCCGACGAGAGGTGATGAACCGGGTTGGCCAGAGCCTCGACATCATCGACTTCTCCGCCACAGCCGATCCTGATCTCGCCTTCGCCGAGTGGGCGGATCGCGCCGCTGCAGTCCCGTTCGACCTGGAAACGAGCCTGTTCCGATCTGCGCTCATCCGACTAGGGCCCGAGGACTACGTCTGGTGGCTCGCCCAACATCATCTGATCACCGACGGATGGGCCGCGGCCATCGTCTATCACCGCATGGAACACTTATACCGCGAGCTGGTGTCCGGCAACGCTTCCGCCATCCAGTATCCATCCTTCGACGCCTACGCCGAGCACGAGAGCCGATTCCGCCAGTCGGACTCATTCGAGGCCGCCAACGCACATTGGGACGCCAAGTCGGTTGCCACCCTGCCGATGCCGAGCTTCTACGGGATCACCCCACCGCGCGACGGCTCTACGCGCACCGACCGGATCACCGTCGAGCTGGGCCCGGCGCGTGGCCAACAGATCGATTCTCTGGTGGCCGGCGGAGGTCTCACCGGTGGTATCTCGCAATTCGGTCTCTTCGCCACCGTGCTGTTCGCCACGCTATCGCGCATCAGCGGTCAGCGTCACCTGGCCATCCTGGCTCCGGCGCACAATCGACCCTCACCTCGTTTCAAAGCCACGGCCGGGCTGTTCATCGAGGTGCTGCCGCTCGAGGTAGAAGTGGCGCCACCCGACACCTTTCGCTCGCTGTTGGCCAAGGTGGCGGCGGAGGCGCGTGAGTTCCTGGTCCATGCCCGACCGGGCACGAGCACCGCGCTGCGCAATCGGGCATCACCGGTCCTCCTCAACTTCATCAACGCGTCGTTCGGCAGCTTCAACGACTGGCCGATGCGCTCGGATTGGGTGCATCCCGGTCACGGCGATCGCGACCACGCGCTGCGCCTGCAAGTCCACGACTTCGACGGTGCCGGCAGCTGGCGGCTGCATTTCGACGTGAACCGCGACGTCTTCAACGAGGCTCGGGAACAGGCGCTCGTGCGTCACTTCCTCCTGATCCTCGACGCCCTCCTCGACAACCCGGATCAACCGATCGGCGACGTCGACCTGCTGTCGCCTTCCGAGCACGCCGCCCTCACCACCTTCAACGAGACTGCGCAGCCGATGCCTTTTGCCACCGTGCTCGATGCCTTCGCCTCCCAGGCGGCAGCCACCCCGGAGACGATCGCAGTCAGCGCCGCCGAAGTTCAGCTGACCTACGCCCAGCTGGACTCCGCCAGCGAAAGACTCGCAGCGCAGTTGGTAGATCGTTTCGGCGAGCGGCCCCGCATCGGCATCCACCTCCGCCGCTCCCCCGAGCTGATCGTGGCGGTGTGGGCGGCCCTCAAAGCCGGCGGCAGCTATGTGCCCATCGATTCGCAATACCCGGCCGAGCGGGTCCGATTCCTGGTTGCCGACAGCGGAGCCGACGGTGTAGTCACCTCCGAGCAGTTAGCAGGGACCATCGGCAGCTACGGATGCGACCTCATGCTGCTGGCGGCGGATGCGGCCGATCCGGTGCCGGCGAGCACACCGATGCGGCGCTCCGGCGACCCCGCCGGCTTGGCCTACGTCATGTACACCTCGGGGTCCACCGGTGTGCCCAAAGGGGTGGCGGTGTCGCACGGCAATCTGGCCAACTACGTGCTGTGGGCGGCGGCTGAGTACGGCCGCGGCGAGCCGGTGAGCTTCCCGCTCTACTCCTCATTCGGGTTCGACCTGACCGTGACCTCCCTCATGGTGCCACTGGTGACCGGAGGCAGCATCGTGGTCTATCCCGAGCCCGACGGCAGCGATCTGTCGGTCAGGCAGGTATTCGCCGATGACCGGGTCGACGTCGTAAAGCTGACGCCATCGCACCTATCGCTGCTCGATCCGGCGCTGCTGGCGACCAGCCGGATTCGCACCCTGGTCATCGGGGGCGAGGATCTCAAGACCGCTGTGGCGGGCGCGGCCCGCGCCGCGTCCGGCGATCGCCTCGAGATCATCAACGAGTACGGTCCCACCGAGGCAACCGTCGCCTGCATGCTGCACCGTTTCGATCCGGCGCGCGACATGCTCGCATCGGTGCCCCTGGGCAAACCGGCGGCCAACGCTCGGATCCACATCCGGGACGATCGGCTGCGCCCGGTGCCGGTCGGCGTGATCGGTGAGATCTGCATCGGCGGCGACGGCGTGGCGCAGGGATACCTCGGCCGTCCCGAGCGGACCGCAGAGCGCTTCGTTACCGACCCCACCCAACCATCGGAGCGGCTCTACCGCACCGGTGATCTGGCCCGGTGGCGCCGCCCCGGTGAGCTCGAGTTCCTGGGTCGGTCCGACGATCAGGTGAAGGTGCGGGGATACCGCATCGAGCTCGGGGAGATCGAAGCCGCGCTTCGGGAACATCAGGATATCGCGGCGGCTGTCGTCGACGTGGTCACGACCGAGACCGCGCGCCACACCGTCGACGAGGGTGCTGCAATGTGTGTCCGCTGCGGCTTGTCGGCGGAGCATCCCGACGCTCGACTCGATGATGCCGGCGTGTGCCGGCCCTGTCACTTCTACGACGCTCACCGCGACCACGCCGCCGCATACTTCAGGACCGTCGACGAGCTGCTCGCCATGTTCCCCGAGGATCGCCGACGCAACGACGCCGGCCAGGACTGCGTGATGCTGCTCAGCGGAGGCAAAGACAGCACCTATGCCCTCTACCAGCTGGTCGAGCTGGGCTTGACTCCGCTCGTATTCAGTCTCGACAACGGGTACATCGCCGAGGGGGCCAAAGCCAACATTCGTCGCGTGGTTGCCGACCTCGGCCTCGAGCTGGTGATGGGAACGACGACCGCAATGCGGGAGATCTTCGCGGACAGTCTCGAGCAATTCTCGAACGTGTGTCAGGGATGTTTCAAGACCGTGTACACGCTGGGCATGAACCTTGCCCACGAGCGGGGCTTGCGCCACGTGTTCACCGGCCTGAGCCGGGGGCAGATCTTCGAGACCAGGCTGGCCGATCTGTTCCGCATCGGGATCGTCGATCGCAACGAGATCGATCGAGCCATCATCGAGGCCCGCCGGGCCTACCACCAGGTCGACGACGCGGTACGCCGCTCCCTGGACACTGCGATATTCGACGACGCCGCTACTTTCGACGAGATCCAGATCATCGACTACTACCGCTATCACGATGTCGGGGTGGGCGAGCTCTATGAGTTCCTGGATAGCCGCGCGGGGTGGGTACGGCCGCTCGACACCGGCCGCTCGACGAACTGCCTGATCAACGACACGGGCATCTACGTGCACCGCATGGAGCGCAAGTTCCACAACTATGCGCTCCCGTACAGCTGGGATGTGCGGCTCGGCCACAAGACCAAAGAGGCTGCGCTTGCCGAGCTCAACGACGAGATCGACGTCGGCCAGGTCAAGGAGATCCTGGCTCAGGTCGGCTACGAGATCTCCGGCGACGCCGCCGGCGATGGCATCGCCGGCCTCGACGTGCGGCTCGCCGGGTACTTCGTGGCCCCCGGATCCGAGCTATCACCGGCTGCGGTCCGTAAGTATCTCTCAGAGCGGATCCCCGACCACATGGTGCCTGCGTACCTGATCGGTCTCGATGAGCTGCCGCTGACCGTCAACGGCAAGGTCGATCGCATGCGGCTCCCCGACCCGAGGGGCCACGTCGGCTCCGACGACGAGCACTACGTCGCGCCGCGCACGCCGGAGCAAGCCGCGCTGGCCGACATCTGGGAGGCCGTGCTCGGAGTCGACCGTGTCGGCATCTACGACCCGTTCATCGAGCTCGGGGGCGACTCGATCCTCAATATCCAGGTGGTGGCGCGGGCTCGCCAACGCGGCCTGATGTTCACCCCCCAGCAGCTGTTCGAAAACCAGACGATCGCCCAGCTGGCGGGGGTCGTGGCGAAGTCCTCCGTCGCCCCCCAATCCACTAATGCGACGGAGGTAGCCGTCGAGATCCATCTCGACGAGGCGGGCCTGAGCCAGTCCGAGCTCGACGATCTCCTGGAGACTTTCGGCGAAGCCGACCGCCCGGCGTGAGCGCAACAGACACCAACATCGAGGCGATCTATCCGCTGACTCCCGTCCAGGACGGAATTCTGTTCCACACGCTCTATGCGCCGGACGCGCCGCTGTACATCCAGCAGTACACGTGCCTCATTCACGGCACACTCGACGAGAGTGCTTTCGTGGAGGCGTGGCAGCTTGTCATCGATCGCCATCAAAGCCTCCGCTCGCTGTTGACGTGGGAAGGGCGCGATCGTCCTCTTCAGATCGTGCGTCGCCGTGTGGCACCGGAATGGCTCCGGCAGGACTGGACCCAATCGTCACCAGGCGAACAGGCACAACGCCTGGAGGAGCTGCTCGCAGCGGACCGGCGACGTGGTTTTTCCCTGGATGTGGCTCCACTCATGCGGTTCACCCTGTTGCGCCTCGATGACTCGACCTACAGGTTCGTCTGGACCCACCACCACATCGTGATAGACGGCTGGTCGATGGGTGTGGTGCTCGACGAAGTATTCCGGATCTATGCAGCTCACATCGCCGACGAGCAGCCGGAGCTGCCTCCGGCAGCGCCCTATCGAGACTACGTACGCTGGCTGAAGGCCTTCGACGACGGCGGTGCCGAGTCTTATTGGCGATCCGAGCTAGCCGACGTCGGCGCGGCGACACCGTTGGGCATGGGGGAGGCCGGCGATCGTGTCTGGGCCGAGAACCATGCCGAGGCGGTGCGGCAACTGGACGCCAACCTCACCGCCCGCTTGACCGAGTTTGCGCGGGGCAACGGGGTGACCCTCAACACGCTCCTCCGGGCTGCCTGGGCGACCGTGTTGAGTCGCTACAGCGGAGGGGACGATGTCGTCTTCGGAGCTACCTTCTCCGGTCGTCCGCCCGATCTCGATGGCGCGCTGGAAATGGTGGGCCTCTTCATCAACACACTGCCGGTGCGTGTGCAAATCCGCGCCGACCAGCCCGTGGGCGAATGGTTGCGGGACATCCATCGTCGCCAAGTCGACATGAGCCCGTACGAATCCACCCCGCTGGCAACGGTCCAAGGCTGGAGTCAGATCGGTGGCGGCCGGCCCCTATTCGAGTCGCTGTTGGTTTTCGAGAACGTGCCCCTCCCGCGGATCGGCTCCGATGCGCTCTCCATCAGCGACGTGCGCTACCTGCAGCGCAGCAACTACCCCTTGGCGATCCTGGTCATGCCGGGTGAACAGCTAGAGCTCATCGTCATCTACGACTCCGACCGGTTTCAGGCGGACTCCATCGACCGGGTGCTCGGACAGATCGTCACGATTCTCGAGGGCATCATCGCCGACGCCGCAGGCCGGGTCGGCGCATTGCCGTTCTTCCCAGCACACGAGCTGGAACAAATCGTACGAACCTGGAATGCCACCACCGCCGATTACCCCCGGGATCGCCCCGTGCACGATCTGATTGCTGATGCTGCTGCCGCCACGCCGGGTGCGGTCGCGGTTGCCGACTCCGCTCACTCTCTGACGTATGGGGAGATCATGGAACGCGCCTCTGCCATCACCGCGGAGTTGACGGCACTCGGAATTGGTGCCAACGATCGCGTTGGGATCAACCTGGATCGCTCCGCAGCGATGGTGGCGGCGATCGTCGGCGTCCTCCAGGCCGGGGCTGCCTATGTCCCTCTGGACCCCGGACTACCGGCGGCCCGACTGTCATTGCTCCTCGAAGACACTTCGGCTCGGGCGATCCTGACCGCGAATGGCGACGACACAGTGGCCGCCGGCTGGAACGGGCCGACCATCCGCATCGGAGACGATGGCTCGCCGCCGCCGAAGTCGCCCCCAGCAGCCGACGCGCCGGCCCCGACGGTGACAGCTGAAGACCTGGCCTACGTGCTCTACACCTCGGGATCTACCGGCCGTCCCAAGGGCGTCGCCGTCACCCACGACAACCTGGTGGCGTCGACGTATGCCCGCCTCGTCGAATATGGCGATCCGGTCGACACGTTTCTCCTGCTCTCGCCATTCATCTTCGATAGCTCCGTAGCCGGGCTCTTTTCGAGCCTGACCCAGGGAGGCACTCTGGTCTTGCCGGCGCCCCGCATGGAACAGGATGTGCAGCACCTGGGACAGCTCATCGCAGCCCACCAGGTGACCCACACCCTGGCACTACCCACCGTTTATGGCCTCCTGCTCGAGCTGGTGGACCCGGACCTGCTCCGTAGCTTGCGGCTGGTGATGGTGGCCGGCGAGCCCTGCCCTCCGAGCCTGGTCGAGCGCCATGCGGCGACCTTGCCCGCCACCACCCTCGTCAACGAGTACGGCCCGACGGAGGCCACCGTATGGTGCACCGTGCACCGGTTGCATCCCGGCGGCGATCCGCCGAGCCGACGGGTCCCAATCGGACGGCCCATTGCGAACGCTCAGGCCTACATCTTGGATCGTAACGATCGCCCGGTACCGGTCGGGGTCCCCGGAGAGCTGTGCATCGCCGGCCGCGGCGTGGCCCTCGGCTACCTGGATCAACCCGAACTGACCGCAGAGCGCTTCGTGACCATCGAGTTGCCGCTAGTCGGCGCTACCCGCCTCTACCGCTCCGGTGACGTGGCCCGCTTTCTACCCGATGGCACCATCGACTTGCTGGGAAGGGTGGACCACCAGGTGAAGATCCGCGGGCAGCGCATCGAGCTCGGCGAGATCGAGAGCGTGCTGGAGTCGCATCCGGCCGTGCGATCCGCGGTCGTCGTGCTCCACAACTCGGAGGCCTCCGGCCCGAACCTCTATGGCTACGTTGCGGCTCCTACCGACGACGCCGGTCTCGGCATCGAGCTGCGCGACTACCTGGGGGCGCAACTTCCCCAAGCCATGGTCCCCCGGATCATCATGGTCCTCGACGAGCTGCCCCGTGGGGCTACGGGCAAGATCGACCGGGCCGCGCTGCCCGAGCCATCGCTGCCGGAGGAGCTCCCAGAAACCGACTACGTAGCGCCGCGCAACCCCATCGAAGAGGAACTCGCGGCAATCTGGTCCACAGTCCTGGGCGTCGAGACGGTCAGCGTCACCGACAACTTCTTCGAGCTGGGAGGCGACTCGATCCTCAGCATCCGGGTGATCGCACGCGCCCACCAGGCCGGGGTCTCCATCACCCCCAAGCAGTTCTTCGAAAGTCCCACCGTCGCCGGATTGGCATCCCAACTGGGGCAGCAATGATCCAGCGGCTGAAGCGCCGCGTGGCGAGCAGCGCAACCCGAACCCGGCGGACGTTTCCGGCGCGGCTGCGTCGCTTGATGCGCCGGGGGCGACCCGAGCCCCCGATAGGCCCGCCCATCTTCATCGTGGGATGTGGACACAGCGGAACCACGCTCCTGTTGGCGATTCTGAGCGTCCACTCCCGCTTGCACAGCTTGCCTTACGAAACATCGTGCGCCACCAAAGACGACGCTGAGATGGATTGGTTCGTGCGTCGCTTCAACGAGGAGACGGCGGCAGCCGGCAAAGCGCGCTGGATCGAAAAGACCCCCCTGCACATCTACGAATTGCCGCGGCTGCTGGCGCGATTCCCCGACGCTCGGGTGATCCTGATGCTGCGTGACGGAAGAGACGTCGCCGCCTCATTGCGCGCCCGGACAGGGGATCTCGAGGACGGGATCCGAAGGTGGCTGGACGACAACGCGGCCGGAGAGCCGTTTCACGACCACCCGGCCACGTTCGTGGTGAAGTACGAGGACCTGATCGCCACGCGCGACCAGACGCTGCGCGCGCTGATCGAGTTCCTGGAAGAGCCTTTCGAGCCGACTCTGCTGACGCACGAAGCGGGTGACTTCAGGTTCTACGGGATCTTCTCGCAGGCCCACCGCGTGGCCGCCGAGATAGACGAGTTGGATGCGCCCCCGCCGTCGGTGTCAGGTGCCGATCATCGGCTCCATCGCAGCTGGCAGGCGCGTCAGCCGGTCTTCGACGGACGAGGCAGGTGGCAGCGCGAGCTGGACGACCAGGAGCTGGAGATGGTCATGCGACTCGCTGGGGCCAAGTTGGCCCAATACGGCTACGTGGCCGACTCGCCGGCCTGATCGCGCCGGTCGGCAATCATCCGCTTGACGCGCCCGGCGACTTTGCGCAGCCCCTTGCTGAGACCCGCTACCAAGAAGCGGCCGGCGCCGGCGGCGTCGGCGGCAAACGAAGCGTCCGGAAGGGTGACCTCATGCTCCGGCGCGCTGGCAGAGCATTCGAAGCGCGCCACCTGTGCGGTGCGCACCGGGCCCCAGCCGGCCCAGGTCTTGACGAGGATCAGTGCATGATGGTGCGGCTTCGACTCCATGATGCCGTCGTAGGTCACCGCAAACCGGCGCGGTACGGGCCGAGGAGCAGCGGAGACTGCGTATTCGAGGACCGCGTACGAGCCTTGCTTGCGCTCCAGGACCCGGTAACCGGTGAACATGAGCGGCCAGCCCCCCACGTCGAGATGGGAGGCCGCATACGCCTCGATATCGCCTCGGTTGGCTGCTAGCTCGGCGAGGGCGCCCGCTGCGTCCTGGGACAGCGTCAGACCCAACACCTCATTGAGATCCGATATCGGGAATTGCACCGTGCCTCTGACCCCAGAGTCGTCGACGAGCACGTACGCGTAGCTCTCGGTTCCGGAGTGCGCATGGACCAAGCCAGCCGGCTCGAGCACCGAGCCGGTGAATCTCACGACGCCCTGCCACAGGCGGCACCAGTTGCGCCTGACCAATTCGCTCCCTAACCCACGGATGAACACCGCCAGCAGCCTACACGGCGCCGCCGAGCAGCTCCTCGACCGCGACCGCCGCCCGGTCCTCATCGTCGTAGCCGGTCAGCTGGGCCTGCTTACGACGCACCTGCTCCCGCATTCCGGTGTCGGCGAGTACGCGGTCGATACGACGACAGATCGCCTCGGGTGAGTCGGTTTCGCGGTCGCCGATCTCACCGAGGCCGTGGAACGCCACCCGCGCCGCATTGCCACCCTGGTCGAGGAAATCGAACGGGTAGAGCACCATGGGCACTGCAGCCGCCACACATTCGTTGACGCTCGAGATGCCGGCGTGGTGAACGGCGACATCCGCGATGGCGAGCACGGTGCGCTGCGGCGCCCAGCGCAGCACGTGAAAGTTGCCGGGAATCGGACCGAGCGCAGCCGGCTCCATCCGGTCGCCAAGCCCGCAGACCACGTCCCACTCGGGACGGTCGGCAACTGCAGCAACCAGCCGCCGAATGAACGGTCCATCATCGGCGCGGTGCCATGCCCCGAAACCTATATACAGCAGCGCCTGCGAGTCGCCTCGCTCCCGGCGAGCCGCCAGCTCGGCGAGCGGGCCGTCCGCGACAGGCACTTGGCGGGGAAGCACCGGTCCCACATACCGAACGTTCGCAGCTACCGCATTGGGGAACTCCAACTCCGTGGCGTTGAAGGAGAGCACCGGTACGGAGTGGAACGTGTAGGGCACCAACCAGTCATAGAGGCTCGCCTGGCGATCGAGAGGAAAACCGAGCCGCCCGGCTGCGGCTTTTAGGCGGGCGACCCGAGCAGTGCGCCGCTGTTGCAGCTGACGACGGCGGTATCCCAGCCATTTGCCTACCCGGAACTTCAGCCACGCCCACTCGATACCCAGTGGACTGCCCTTCCAGCCGACACCGGGCACGATCGACGTGTGCAGCGGAGGCACCCCCGGCCGCTTCCGCAACGACATCATCGATGTCCACAGGGCAGCCCTCGGCCCCGCCGATGACGCCGCCATGAAGTGAAGCGGAAGCTCGACGTCAACGAGCGCGAGGTCGGGACGTAGCTCGGCAAATGACGCCGCCATCTCGACCGGATCCATCGTCGCGCTGAGAAGGACGAACCCATCAGCGGCCGGCCCCAGATGCGGCGTAATGTCGACCGGGCTGGCGATCGTCACCTGGTGACCCCGCCCCGCCAGCCGGTCGGCAAGCTCGCGGCAGAGGTTGATCCGTCCGGCCATCTCGCTCGTAACCAGAACCACGTGAGCCACGGCGGCTCAGTCGCTTGCCGGCACGGCGCGCCCCGTCAGCCATCCGGAGATGGCGGCGATGACACCCTCCTGGGACTGCAGAGAGGAGAACCCATGCAGCTCGCCACTTACCGTCATGACATCGACGAGGCCGTCGCTGCTGGCCAGAAGCTCGCCTAGTTCGGCCTCCTCGGCTGCTTGCCAGTGCTGGTACATGATGTCGTCGTTGCCAAACACCATCAGAATTCGCACCCTGCGGCGGATCAACTCTGCCAGCTGGGCAAGCAGATCCTCGAGAGCGATTGCCTGCGCTTCTTCACGGCGGATCATGTCGGGTGTGGCCGGAGCCGCGGCCGCCGGACGCAGCCGTCGCCAGAGCTGTTGCCAGCGCAGCTTGAGGAACTTCACGTAGACGCGGCGGGTCGCCGGATCCAACCATCCCTTGAGAGCCGCCGGCCGGAGGCCTTCTCGGATGGCTGCGGTGGCAGTCACCCGCGAGGCGCTCTTCTCCTTGGTTCGCCCCGCCGGGAATGGGAACGAGAGCAGCACCACCGCCTCCAGTCCGTCGATCGCCGGCGCCGCAGCCAGCGCGGAGCGAGCTCCGAAGCAGAAGCCGACGAGCGATGTCGGCAGGCCGGGGGGCAAGAGATGGGCCGCAGTCATTGCGTCGGAGGCGAACGGCTCGGCCAGATTGAAGAAGCGAATGTGACCCGGGCTCTCTCCGGAACCGCGCCAATCGAATCGCACGACGTTGTGACCCGTTTCAGCGAGGGCCGCCGCCATCCGCATCACCAAGCGGTTGGCCTGGATGGAACCCCCATGCCACCCTCCGGGACACAGGACGACGTTGCTCGACCCCACGGGCGGCTGCGTCGTGATGGCGAACAATGGCCCTTCTGATCCCTCCACGTAGCACGGCCGCTCGTTGAAGCCCGTCGTCATGTCGAACCCGTGCCGGCGGCGGCGCCGCGCCCGGCGCCGATGAACTCGACGGTGAGCGGAATAGCTTCGAGCGAGTCTGAGCTCGTCTCGACGATCGTGCGGCCGGTGGCCCCGAACCACCATGCTTCGTCGTGGGGCACGACCACCGCCTCCACGGTTTGCCCGTCGCCGGTGCGGGCTGCCACCAGGGCGGCCAGTGGGGCGCGCAGCTCGGGCTTCACGCTCATCTGGACGATCAGAACTCTTCGCGGCCCGGCTGCGGTCAACAACTGGTCGAGGTTGAGGTCGATGGTCGAGCGGTAGAGCGCCTGTCCCAGTGGATTGCCGGCGATGTCGACACTCCCGTTGCGCTCCATCTCCTCCAGCAGCGACTTCTGTGACTGGGGCGCTGCCTCGCCCCGTTTGAACATTCCGATCACCCGCGCCCGAAAGACTTCGGTGAAGTATCTCCGTAGATTCAACGGAGGCTCCCACAGCACCATTGGCGCTCCCTCGAATCGCGCGGCCGCCCCGGCGGCCACCAGCGCTCCAAGTCGAGTCCCCACAAAGGCCACCTGGGACACCCCGGTGCGAGTCCGCAATGTCTCCGCGGCCGCCACAGCGTCATCGACCAGACCGGCGAACGAGAGGGTCGTCGGATCACCTTGGCTGTGCCCAGAGCCGGCATAATGGAAACGCACCGCCGCAATTCCCGCCGCCGACAGCTCCCAGGCCAGTATCAGCTCGCGTCGCTGGTTACGCACGGCCTCGGCAAGCAGCGGGGGACACACCACGACACCCAGTACGGCCGCCTCGGCCGGATCGTGGAACACTGCGAACAAGTCCCCGGAGTCGGCGGGGATGTAGCCCGCCTCACAGGAAAGGCCGTCGGGCCGGCGCAACGTTGAATGTTCCCCATTCGATACGACCTGCCACCCCGAGGCGAGGCGGCGGTCGAGCAGTGCGGGATCCCCCTGACTCATACCAAACGGCACCGTAGCAGGCGGCCGCCGCCGCCCTGCCGGACGGCGGCGCGCTTCACATTGACTCCTCGGGCAGCCAATCAGGAAACCGTCGGCCGGTGAGTGCCTCGAGTCGCTCGACCTGGGGCCCGTGGACGTCGGCCAAGAACTGAAGCACCGCCGGAGTGCGCACCTGATCGAGGGCCAACGGCCGATACAGCACACCACGGACCTTGGCTCGTATCGCGTCAGGGATCACATTGCGCGCCACCCGTTGATAGCGCGGCGAGGCTCCAATGCGATGAAAGATCTGCGGACCGTGCGCCACCGCAACCCTGTCGAACATCGCGTTGCGCCGCTCGAAAGTGGATTGAGCCGCCGCCGGGTCGACGTTGAGCCATTCGTAAAGGCCCACCAGCTGCCGGCGCGGCTCGGCCACCAGTTCCTCGAGGACGAGGAGGAGCACGCGACTCTCACCGAATTGACGCAGATACGGCTCGATCTGGTAGGCGTAATCGCTCACGGTGGAATAGAAGTCGTCGCTTTGCAGCGCCTCCAGGCATGGGCGGCGTTCTGTCTTGTGGCGGACCGCATATCGGTAGTGGCTGAGGGTTCGCTCCACCGGGTCGCGGAGCAGGTAGATGATCCGGGCGTCGGGGGCAAGAGCGGCGACCCGCTCGGGGATGCCGCTGATCCGCGGAGCCTTTGAGTAGTGCGTGCTGGACTCGCCCCGGTACCGGGCCTCAGCGCCTTCGCGGAACAGGCCTAGGTAGCGGTCGCGGTTGCCCGCGTAGCCGGCAGCCACGGCTGCCTTGCTGTCCGCAGCGAGCTCCATGGCATCGGCGAAGAAGGCCGGCTCCTTGTACGCGCTCATGAAGATGTCCGGATGAGAGCCCAGCGTCTCGTGAAGGGCGGTCGTCCCGGCTCGCATCGCGCCGATGACGAACAGGTTGGGGGTTGGGCGGCTCATCGCAGTCGCCAACGTAGCGGCTACCAGCGTCTTCGCCGACGAATGCCTATACCATTCCTCGTCATGACGGGGGAGAAACCAGGCCAGTTTGTTGTCTCCATCGATTTGGAGATGTCATGGGGCGCGGTCCATCACGGTCGCCCCCACGATGATCGTCCCTACCGGCGCGAGCGGGAGGTGGTGCACGATGTGCTGGCGGCCATGGAAGAGCACCGCATCTCCGCCACATGGGCGATCGTCGGTCACCTCTTTCTCGACAGGTGTTCGCCCGTCGACGGGAGGAAACATCCTGAGATCGTCCGCCCCGATTACGAATGGCTCGAAGGCGATTGGTACGACCTGGACCCGGCGTCGTCTCGAGATGAGGCGCCGACGTGGTACGGGCCCGATCTCGTGGCGGCAATCCGCTCATGTTCGGTGCCGCAAGAGATCGGCTCGCATGCGTTTGGGCACATCATCGCCGGCGACCCGCAATGCAGCGAGGCCGCCTTCGTCAGCGACCTCTCGGCGTGTCACGACGTGGCCGCTGCGTTTGGAATAGAGCTGAAGTCGTTCGTCTACCCGCGCAACTCGCTCGGGCATCTCGATGCCCTCGAAGGCGCAGGGTTTCGGGCCTTCCGCGGTTCGCCTCCTCCCCCGTTTGCCGGCTTGCCCTCGTGGCAGCGCAAGCTCATGACGACCGTGGATCACATCCGGCCGACGGCAGCCACGGCAGTCCACCCGAGCCGCCACGGCACGATGGCCAACGTCCCGCACACCTACATGTTCAATCCGGATTCGCAGACGGCTCGCCGCTGGGGAACGCAGGTGTGGATTGCCATGGCGCAGCGTCGACTGCGTCATGCGGTGCGCACGTCGTCGATGTTCCACCTGTGGTTCCACAGCCACAATCTGGCGGATCGCCCAGAACGGGCGCGGGCCGGTATGGATGCCCTGTTCGGGCGGGCGAGGGCGTTGATCGACGCCGGCGACCTCGAGAACCTCACGATGGGCGAGATCGCGGATCGCATGAGCGCCCCCACATGACACCGTCTCCCGAGATTGCCGACGCGGCGGCGGCCAATGTTCGGGTGTTGACGATCATCGACAGCCTCGCGGTGGGAGGTGCGGAGCAGTCGCTCGCCACAGTGACTCCCCACTTGGTGAAACGCGGCATCGACATGCATGTTGGGTACCTGCTGGATCGTCGCGGCGTCGCCGCAGAGCTGGCTCATGGGGGTGCCCAGCTCCACTCACTCGCCGGCAGCGGCGGTCGACTGGGCGGGCTGCGGCGAGCGCGGCGACTGATTCGGGCAGTCCAGCCCGACATCGTGCACACGACCCTGTATGAAGCCGACATCGTCGGTCGCGTTGCCGGGCGTATCGCCGGCTGCTGCGTGGTGTCGAGCTTCGTAACGGAGTCTTACGGGGTCGAGCACTACATGAACCCCGAGTACCGCTCGTGGAAGGTTCGCGCCGCCCAACTCGTGGACGCGCTCACCGCGCGCGCCGTCACGAAGTTTCACGCCGTCTCGGCCGCCAGCGCCGACGCCATGGCACGACGCCTGCGCATCCCGCGCGGCAAGATCGTGGTCATCCCCCGAGGTCGGGATCCGGCCACGCTCGGCCGCCGCACTGCGGCCCGTCGGTCGGCAACCCGGGCGGCCCTCGGACTCGACCCGGAGACGCCGCTCGTGCTTGCTGCCGCCCGGCACTATCGGGTGAAGGGCCTGGACGTCCTAATAGAGGCATTCGCCGCAGTGGCCGCTGCGTTGCCCTCGGCGCGGCTGGTCATCGCCGGTCGCGCAGGCCCGGCAACCCCGGAGCTTCGCACGCTCATCGCCAACCACGACCTGGGCACCTCGGTCAGGCTGCTCGGCTATCGAGACGACGTCCCCGACCTGATGTGTGCCGCCGACATCGTGGCCCTGCCCTCCCGAGCTGAGGGCAGCCCGGGAACACTCATCGAGGCGATGGCGCTCGAAGTCCCGGTCGTCGCCAGCTCTATCCCGGCAGTGGTCGAGGCCGCCGGGACGTCTCCGATCACCGCTCTGCTGTGCGACCCCGGCTCGGTCGAGGCGATGGCCGAGGCCATCGTCACCCTGCTGCACAATCGGGCCCTTGCTGCAGAGCTGGCCGCCGCGGCCCGCCTCCGATTCGAGGAGCGTTATACCATCGACGCGGTCGCCGCCGCCATCGCCCAGCTGTATCAGGACTGCTTGGCTGAGAGCTGAGGCAGCGAGGCCGCGACTCGCTAGCTGCGACGCCATTCGTCAACCGGGAATCCGATGAGGCTTTCGAGACGCTCTACCCGCGGCGCAAAGAATTCCTCCAGTCGCGCCCGCTCCTTGGCATCGAGCTCGGGTGGCCGACCCACCCGATAGGTGTTGATCCTGGCCACCAAGGCGCCGAGCGGCCCCGGCAACCGATGCGTGAGCCGCCGCAGCCGCAATGAGTGGAACCGGACGAACGGGTTGACCGCCACACCCAACATCGGCGGAGTGAAGGCCGCCGCCACTTCGAGAAAACGACACATTGATCGGTACGCCGCCGCCGGCTCGGCCACCATGCGCTCGAAGATCGAGACATGGAGCTGTTCCTCGGGAAAGAGCCGCAGGGCCCTCTCGATGTGGACGTCGTAAAGGCTGTGATAGAGGTAGAAGACGCCGGCTGCGTTCGGGCCGTCGGCAGCCAGCCGCTCCATCTCGTCGTCGAGCGCAGCGCCGAAGCTCCGGTGTTCCCGCCCGCGCTCCTTCAGCAGGCCGTAGTGAGACCAGGCGCGCTCCACCGGATCGCGCAATGTAGCGATCAGCCGAACGCGGGGGACCACCTCCGCGATGCGGTTGATCGCGCTGTCGCGCGCCAAGTAGTCGGCGGTAGCCTCGCCAACGACCCGAACCGGCCCGAGCGCCGCGAACTGAGCTCGGTACCAGTCGACTCCTTCGGCGAACCTGTCTGTGAAGAAGCCGAGCTCCTTGGGAACCATGCCGATTTCGGGATGTGAGTCGAGGTAGCGAAAGATCGAAGTGGTGCCGGATCGCATCGCCCCGGCGATTATGAAGTCGGGCAGCCGTCCCGCCGCGGCCGTCGTCATTGACGGGCGAGATCGTGAAACTCGGATCGAGTGGCCGCCAGCTCGGCGTAGTCGCCGACCGCCAGCACCTTACCGTCACCCATCAGCACCACTCGATCAGCCGCCCGGATCGGCGCCAGTCGGTGGGACACGATGATGGTGGTGAGCTCCCCGGAGAGCGCGACCAGCCCCTCTATGAGCGAAGCTTCCGTCGCCGCGTCTAGCGCCGACGTCGCCTCGTCCAGGATCAGCAGGTCCGGCCTCCGATAGAGACTGCGGGCAATGGCGATGCGCTGCCGTTCCCCACCCGACACCAGCTTGCCGGATTCGCCGACCATCGTATCCAGCCCGTCGGGCAGCCCTTCGAGCCACTCCCCCAACCGAGCGCGCTTCAGGGCGCCGGCTACCAGCTCGTCATCGGCACGGTCGGCTTCGCCGAACGCCACGTTGTCGCGCACGGTTGCGTCCAACAATACGACGGTCTGCGACACGATTCCCACCCGCTGGTGCCATCCCTCGGGCAGAACATCGCTTCCATCGATGATGATTCTGCCGGACTCGGCCTCCAACAACCCGAGCACCAGATCCACCAGCGTGCTCTTGCCCGAGCCCGACCCACCCGCGATGGCGAGCATCTCGCCTCTGCGGACGATGAGATCGACGTTGTCGAGCGCTCGTCGCTCGGCCCCCGGATAGGTGAATGAGATGTGCTCGAGCTCGATGCGATCGGCGAAGAGCGGCCCCGTCGATTCGAGCGACACGGTGTCCGGCTTGGCTTGCGGGATAGCCGCCACCAGGTCGTTCTTCACATTCCGCACCGCTTGCTCGCCATACTTGAGGCGGTTGGCGCCTGCCACGATCTTGTTGACCGACGGCACGATTCGCAACGCCGCGTAACCGAAGGCCCCCAGCACAGGAACGAAGTCGTTGAAGGTGTCATTGCTGTGGGCAATCCCGATGAGGGCGAGCAGCCCCAGCACGACCATGAACTCGACGACGCTCGCCGGGATCTGATCCAGCAAGGTCTTCCTCGTCCGCAGCTGGGCCAAATAGTCGCGGTGCTCGCGGAATCGGCCGTCGAAGTAGTTCTCGGCCCGATACGCCTTGATATCGCGCACGCTGTCGAACGAGTCGCGCACGCTGGCCAACATCCTCTGCACGGTTCCCTCGCTACGTTTGCCAACGATGCCCAGGCGGGGCTGCACCACCGTGAGCACCAATGCCAACCCTCCAGCGAGAACGACGGCCGCACTGATCGAGACCACCGGCGCGATACCGACCAGCAATGCGAACAGCATCACTCCGATCAATCCGTGGGTGATGACGTTGATGATGGGATTGAGCGCGTTGAGCGCCGCTTGATCGACGCTCCACAACACCGTACGGAGAGACTCGCTCGAGCTCCTCGTGAGATGGAAACGATACGGAGCCTGCAAGTAGCGGCGGTGGATCCGCGCCGAGACCACCGCCGCGGCGTTCTGTACCACGCGCGACTGGGCGTAGATACTCAAGATCGTCAGTAACCCGCGGGCCACGAACACCACCCCGGCTATCAACAGCACCGGCACCAGCGTGTAGCTCAATCCGAAAAGCAATTCGATGGTGTCCGAGGCCGGCTCTGGGTCGGTGGCGAAGCCGAGGACACGAAAGATCAGGAACGCGGTGAGCGTCTCCGCCCCGGCAACTACGAGAGCGAGCACCAGAAGGGCGACCCACTTGGCGCGCTGGCCCTTGGGGATGAATACCTCGAACGTGATCCGTAGCGTCTCGAGCATTCCTTGAGGGCCTGTTGCGGGACGTGGAGTAACGGCCCGAGGATAGACCGGTGCTTGACCGCCTCCGACCGCGGCTCGACCCGGCCTACCAGCGCATGCTGCCCGGCGCCATGTCCTCCGCTGCCAGCAAGATCTCGAAGCGGCTGCGGATAGCCTGGTCTCGATCGGGGTCGATGTAGCTCGGATAGTGGTGCGAGAGCAGCTCCCGAACCCGAACCCGGGCACGCTGCCATGTGTCGGTGGCTCCCTGGTCCCGCCAGTCGGCCGGGCTCAGTCGATCGCCGACCGACGGATAGATGTACTCGGACTCCATGACAGCAAGCGTCTGCTGGGAACCGAGATAGTGACCGGGCCCGCTGACCGCGTCTTCGATCACTTGGACCGAGAGGGTCTCCTCGGTGACTTCGATGCCGCGAATGGCCCGCAGCGCTGCTCCGAGGATCTCATCGTCGATCACCATCATCTCGTTGGAGCATGCCAACAGGCTCGCCAGCATCCCGAATGATTCGTAGACGAGATTGGCGCCGCCCAGGCCGGCCAGGACGGTAGTGAGGGACTTTTCGTAGCCGGCTTGGGCATCCGGCACCTTGGAGTCCGTCATCCCGGCGGCGACGCCGCTCGGCAGCTCGTAGAAGTTGGCGATCTGCGCCGATGCTGCGTTGAGAATCGCCGCCTCCGCACTGCCGCCCGACATCGCTCCCGTCCGCAGGTCCGATACGAACGGCCAGTTCGAGAAGATGAACGGGTGACCCGGAGCCAGCAGCTGCACGAAGGCCAAAGCGGCCAGCGTCTCGGCCGTGGTCTGGACGAGAGTGCCGGCGAGCGTCGCCGGAGCAGTCGCCCCTGCCTGGGCGGCGGTGATGGCGTTGATGGGCATACCGTGCCGTAACGCCTCGGCCATCACATGGGCGGTATCGATCGAGAACCGCAGCGGCGGCACCATTGTGGTGGCGTGAAGCTGGCAGAAGGGTCGCTCCCGGAAACGACCCTTCCCCCCCAGCGCCATGTCGAACATCTCCACGGTGGGTGCCACATTGGCGGCTTGCATGAACGATGTCCCGATGTGCTTGCGGGTACCTGCCATCGTGGCGTATGCAGTGTTGATGTCGAGCTGAGCCGGCTCGCTGAGCTCGGTGGCGACCACCGTTCGGCTGTACCAGTGGATGTTCTCCAGCTGATCCGCCAGCCGGGCGAAGTCGTAGAGGTCTACCAAGGTCGAGGGACGATGCTGGCCGGTGCGCGAGTCGAGAACGGATATGGCCGCACCCCCCGTCCCGTAGTGGACCCGGGTCCCCGACAGCTCGAGGTCGTGACGAGGATCCCGCCCAAACAGCGTGATTGCGCTTGGGGCCCGGGCGACCAGATCCTCGATGAGGCCACGGGGTAGCAGCACGCGCCCGCCATCGGTGGTGGTGCATCCGGCGTCGGTGGCCGCGGAGACGAACTGGGGGATCCCGTCCCCCACCCCGACCCGCTCCAACACCCCCAAGGCCGCGTCATGGATCTTGTCGATATCTGAAGGTTGCAGCGGCTGGTACTGCCCGCCACTCATCCCGGGCCGTACAGTGCCTGCGCCGATATGGGCGCGTTGGGCTCGCTTCTCCTCGCGGGCCCGTCCCCGGCGGCGGCGGTCGGCCATTCGCTTCTTCCCCTGGTGTGGCTGAGCAGCAGCTCACTGTGCCGGGCGGAAAGCGTAGTGGTCCTAGCGCCGGCTCGTCCTCTATTGGCTTCTCGCGGACCCTATCGACTCCCAGCGGACAGGGCAGGCACCGCCGGCTTGGTGGGCGCGTTACCCTCCGCCCATGAACGATCCACTGCTGTTCTCGCTAGCTGACGCCTCCGCCGCCGTGACCAAGCGGCGCGCGGAAGGCCACCGCCCCTTCACCGTCTTGCATGCCCGCGGCACCATGGTGCTCGAGCTGTATGCCCCGCGCGGCGTAGACGACCAGCAAGCCCACAGCCAGGATGAGCTCTACATCGTCGCACGCGGATCCGGCACGTTCGTCTGCGGTGACGAGCGGATGGCATTCGGGCCCGGCGATGCTCTCTTCGCCGCCGCCGGCGTCGAGCACCGCTTCGAAGATTTCACCGACGACTTCGAGACCTGGGTTGTCTTTTACGGACCGGAGGGGGGCGAGCTGCCTCACGCCTGATTGGCGGCGATCAGCCTTGCCCGGGGCCCCTGTCCGCTCGCGGATAGCTCTTGAAGCCCGCCTCACGGTGGCTCAGGTCACAAAACGGCTGGTTCTTGCTGTGACCGCAGCGACACAGCGTGGCACGCGGGCCCGTCTCGAACTCATTGCCGTGCCGGTCGGAGACGACAAACAGCCCTCTCACAAAATACGGTCCGTTGGGCCACGGAATGATCGAAACCGGGGTTGGCGGCGCTTCCTGATCGCCACCATCGGTGCGGGTGTACGTGAGGGCGCCGCTGGGACAGTTCTCCACTACTGCGATGATCTCGTCGAGCTTGCTCGGATCGAGCTCGATCCACGGTTTCCGCTCGGGGTTGAAGACCTCGATGAGGGCCTTGGAGCACCAGCCGGTGTGAATGCACCTGTCCGAATCCCAATGCACGTCGATTGCGTCTGTGGCGTAAGTCCGCTGCATGCCCAAGAAGCTAGCGGGCATCAAGCGAGTTAGGCGGCGCGGAAATGGCACAACGACCGGGCGGGCATCCGAGGTGCGCAGGACGGCGACGCCTGGCTGGTACGCTCACCCCGGTCAGCAGGGACTTTGTGCAAAGCCGGCCAACGCAACCCGATTAGCCGCAGACAACCCCGGGGCCGGAGGGTGGGCGGCGTACCGCCAGCGGTTCGTATAGACGACGACATCCGACTGGCCCGATCGCACGAGTCGAAGGAACCCACACCATCGGCAGCTACTACACCCCTCTGCGGCCGCCGGCGGGCCCCGGCCCGACCAGGGAAACCGCGCCCTCCGAAGATCTGCGTAGCGCGACCCGATCAGCGATGCGTCGGGCCCATGCCTAATCTTCATGCGGCGGCGCTTGGGGTCCTGGCGGTCGCACTCCTAGTGATCGGCTGCGGCGGCGGTTCCGAAGAGGCCACTACCACCACCCGGCCGCCCATAACGACGACGCTGCCTCCTTCAACCACCACGACCAGCACTGCAGGCCCCGCGACCAGCTCAACCACCGCGGCTACCGGCCCGTCGACTACCGAAGCGTTGCCAGATTCGGTCGGTACCGTCGAGGACCCGGTCGTGGCCATCGTCCCCACTGGAGTCACTCGCTACTTCTATGCGGGCGCCGATGCGGCCACCAGTGTCCGCCAGAATGCTCTGGGTGCCGCCCAAGTCCTGTATTACGACGTCTACCCACCCACCGGCACCGCTATCGACCTGACGGCGCTCTATCTACACGACGGAGGGCTCGATGCCGGGTACGCCAACTCATCAGAGTCCGAAACCGCTTGCCGACAGCTCGCCGCCCTCGGGGCCTGGTGCGTCGCAGTCGAGTTTCGTCGCGGGTTCGCCGGCTTTCTCGAGCTCCCGGAGCAAGCCACCGAAATCTCCGCAGCGCAAGCCAGTCGTTACCGCAAGGCCTTCCAAGACGCCCGCAACGATGCCCTCGAAGCCTGGTTCCATGCCGATCAACAAGCCGCAACCATCGGCTTGCCGACCCGCTACGTGATCGCGGGCACCGGCGGGGGGGCCCGCATTGCCAGCGACATCAGTCTGGCAACGCCGGGCTTGCCGTACGAAATCGCCGGTGCCATCGTGGCTTCCGGTACTCACGATGCCGGACGGCCGCTCGCCGGAGTACCGACTTTTCCGGTGGTGCTGCAAAACGGGCTGTTCGATGAAGTGGCCCCGGCATACATCGGCAACGTCTATCTAGATGCCGACATGCCGATCACCATCGGCGCAGTGACCCTTTACGGCCAGCTGGTCGAAGCCGGCGCCGCAGTGAAGCTGCACCTGAACGCCCAGGGAGGTCACGGACTCCAGGACTATCGCGCCCCATCCGGAGAGGTCATCCTCTTCGCGGAGGCGATCGAGCTCTTTACGGGTGGAGCCCCGGAGGCCGGATTGGCCGAGATCGAATACCGGTTTTCCTGTGCCGACGCCAACTTCGGAGCGGCCGCTCCCGGAATCTCGATCAGCACCGCCCAGTTCGAAGACTTCCGCTACGAGCCGTACCAGAGTGATCTCGAGAGTGGGCTCACCCCGGCCGAGTCGGTTGAGGTCCACCCCCTCGAGCTCACCGATTGCGAAGGCTGATCGCGCCGTCAGGCCTCGGCCCGCTGCCGGGCCCGGTAGGCGGCAACGTTCTCGCGGGTAGTGCAGGTGTCGGAGCAGTGGCGCCGCGAGCGGTTGCGTGAGGTATCCACGAAGACATCGTCACACGTCGAGGAGCCGCACTTACCGAGTCGTTCGAAGCCGCCCTCGATGAGGGCAACCGAGAGCCCCATCGCGGTGACTGCGCCGAGCCAGCGGGCCGGCGCCGCTTCCCGGGGCTCGAAGTGCAGATGAGGGTCGGCCCCGGCATGGATGCTCAGTCGCGGAACCGCTCCTACGTCGGCGAGAATTCCGTTGAGGATGGCGGCCGCCGCCGCCGAATCGTCAGCCTCGAACACCTGACGGAGTCGGGCGCGCAACGCTCTCACTTCGTGTAGATCGGACTCCGTCGCCTTCCAACCCGGCCGGCACCATTCGCCATCGTCGTGAATCTCCAGGAACTCGCTGACATCGGCGGGCGTTGCCAGGTGGTCGTGCTGCGACACCACTTCGAGGGTGTTGACCAAGTCGACCGCGATCTGCACCGGAGCATCGCTGTAATGTGAAAAATCCACTTGACTCCTTACAGCAATCTGATACATTTCGTAACAGGCAAAACTACTATAGCCCCATACGGTATTCCAACGCTAGAGCGAGCTGGCGGTGGAACACCGGGCCGCCCCGAAAGGAAGACCAATGAGCAGAGGACACACCACCCAGGCCGAGTTCGGTGCTCTCTTCCGTGAGCTCCTGACAACCCGAGCGCACTACGAGAGCCTTCGAATGGGGGGCGCCCCGTTTGGCGAGCGCGCCGCCCTGCTCGATCGCCTGCACAACCTGCGGCACGACATGAGCGTGATGCGCCGTACGCTGGCGTGACACCAGCGCCTGGCCCATGGCTCCCGATCAGAGCTTCGTAGTCAGAGCGCCCAGCCTAAGCGGTAGGAGGCCCATCCGGGCCTCCTACCGCGTTTGCCTCCAATGGGCGATGGACCGGTTCGGATTACTGGGGCCACTCGTTCAACGTGATCACCGAGAAGGTCGCTCCTTGCGGATCGCTAATCGTCGCCACCCGGCCAACGGGAGTGTCATGCGGCCAGGCCATGGTTTCGCCGCCGCGAGCGGTGGCGGCGGCACAAATGGCATCGGTGTCGGTGGCGCCGAAGTAGACGTGCCAATGCGGCGGCACCCCCTCGACCGGCGGGGTGGTCCCCCCCACAGTGGCGCCTCCCACCCTCAACACGGTATGGAGCCGGTCGTCGCCGAGATCCGTCTGTTGGGCCTCGAGACCAACTAGCGCGTTGTAGAAGCCGGCCACCGCGTCGGCATCCTCGCTGTGCAGCTCAGCCCATGTGTAGGCCCCCGGTTCGTTGATGATGGCGGCCCCTTTGTGGGCATCACCCTCCCATAGCCCGATGGCGGCTCCCGTGGGATCCAAGAGATAAGCCATCCGACCTGCCGGCCCCACCACCATGGGGTCTACCAAGACGTTGCCGCCAGCGGCCCTGGCCCTGTCGACCGTTGCCGCCGCGTCGTCTACTGCCAGATAGGTAGTCCACACCGGCGTATCCCCGTCCGGCCCTTTGGCAAGCCCGGCAACGGCCTGACCGCGGCTCAGGGCCATCACATAACCGCCGCCGGCTGGCTCAGCATCGAACTCCCAGTCGAACAACCCGCCGTAGAACTCTTGGGCGGCCCCCAGATCGCTGGTAGAGAGATCGATCCAGCAGGGACGACCCTCGATGTAGGTATCAGGTCCGTTCACCTTTCCTCCCAGCTCTGTGCGACCCAACAATACGACGAACCTCTCGGCCTTGAGCTCTCGACCTGGGCGCACGCTCGTCGCGATGCAAGGTGGCGACACTTGCCGCGCCTGGACGGAATAACTTGGTCCGAGACCACGTTGGCTCGTGTGGAGCCGCCGGCGCTATCCTCTAGGTAGGTGCCGTTGCGGCAATGTCCCTGCCGGCAAGCCTGGCGGTACGCCTGCAAGTACACCTACTCGTCCACCCGTCGGTATACCGTTACGCTGGTTGGCCGCCGGGAACGCAATCCGAGGCGCCCTCCCAGGCCCCCGGCAAAAGGCCCCGGCAAAAGGCCCCGGCAAAAGGCTCCGGTAAAGGCCCCGGACGAGAACGACGAATACCTGATAGCGACGAAAACGACGATGTCGATGGAGAAGAACTGATGGCCGGAAGTGACGATGTCTTTCGTGCCCAAGGCACGGTGACAGCCACGCTGCGCAACGCCAGCTTCAAGGTCAAGCTCGATAGTGGCCACGAGGTCATCGCGCGCGCGTCCGGCAAGATGCGGCGAGGCCGCCTCATTCGCATCATTCCGGGCGACAAGGTCGAGTTGGAGGTATCGACCTACGACCCGACGCGCGGCCGCATCGTGTGGCGCCACCGCTAGCAGCGCCGATACTCATGTGCTGCCGCTTCGCCGGCCGAGCGTCGCCTCGCTCGGCGGTGCACCCTCCCCACGCAGTTCCTTGCGCCACACCACTTTGAGGCCCGACCACGTGTCGTCGATCGCGCCGACCTTCACGTCCACGAGCCCCCTCGGCAGCGCCCCATCTCGGACCACGTCCTCGGTCATGTCGGTGGCGACTCGCGAAGCCTTCTTCGGCCAACAAACCCACAACGCGCCGTCGGGGTAGATCAAACGCCCCAATGTCCCGAGTCGGCGCGCCAACTCGGCTCGCTTGGCGGTGAAGAGCACGACGACGTCGGCCCTACGGCGGGCATCGCGACGAAAGGTGACGCCCGGAGGAAGCGGCGCGACGAGCTCTACGAAGTGGCCGGGATCGTTGAGCACCGCTACGACCTCGCCCGCTTTGATCCCCAGCTTCTTCGCCAGCGGCGTGCCGGAGTATCCCGCGCCGCTGCCGCGACTCGCCATTTCTGCCTCCCGTAGCGTTACACCCAGTTCAGTATGACCTTGCCCGCCTCGCCGGCGCCAACGACTGCAAACGCCTCGCGGAAGTCGGCGGCGTCGAATTGATGAGTGATCACCGGGCTCACGTCGAGTCCCGTTTGCAGCATGGCCAGCATCTTGTACCAGGTCTCGAACATACGGCGGCCATAGATACCTTTGAGGGTCAGGCCCTTGAAGACGATGTCATTCCAGTCGATGGGGGCCGCTTCACTCTCCGGTATCCCCAGCAGGGCGATCTTGCCGCCGTTGTTCATCGTAGAGATCATGTCGTGCAGCGCAGCCCCGGCTCCCGACATCTCGAGACCGACGTCGAACCCCTCCTTCATACCGAGATCCCACATCGTGTCGGCTAGGTCGTACGAATCGATGTTGATGGCGCGATCGGCGCCCATCGTGGCGGCAATGTCGAGCCGAAAATCGTTCCGGTCGGTGACCACTATGTAGCGCGCCCCGACGTGGCGACAGATTGCGGTGGCCATGAGGCCGATGGGCCCCGCCCCGGTGATCGCTACGTCTTCTCCAACGGTATTGAAGGTGAGCGCGGTGTGAGTCGCATTGCCCAGCGGGTCGAGGATGCACCCGATATCGTCGTCGACATCGTCCGGAATTGGTTGGATGTTGCTGCCCGGCACGCTAACCAGCTCGGCGAAAGCGCCCGGGCGATTCACTCCGATGCCAATAGTACGGATGCACAGATGGCGGTTGCCCGCCTGGCAATTGCGACACCGCCCACAGACAATGTGACCCTCGGCGGACACCCGCTGACCAACCTTGAGGCCCGTCACCTCGCTGCCGACCGAGGCCACGGTTCCCATGAACTCGTGGCCGACAGCCATGGGGACCGGAATCGTGCGCTGCGCCCAGTCGTCCCACGCCTCGATGTGCAGGTCAGTCCCGCAGATCGAAGTCTTGTGCACCCGGATGAGCACATCGTTGGGTCCGACCGCCGGCTCGGCTATCTCCTCGAGCCACAGGCCGGGCTCGGGCTTGGCTTTGACCAGGGCCTTCATCCGGGGATGACCCGGAGGTCCCGACCGACGTCCACGAACGCTGATACGGCCCGGTCGAGGTGCTCTCTCGTGTGTGCCGCCGACATCTGGGTCCGGATGCGGGCCTGCCCTACAGGGACCACCGGGAACGAGAACCCGATGACATAGATCCCTCGCTTCAGCAGCCGATCCGCCATAGCGCTCGCCAGCTGAGCATCCCCCAGCATCACCGGGATGATCGGATGGCCGGCGCCGGCCAGCTCGAATCCGGCGGCCGTCAACTGCGCTCTGAAGTACTCCGAGTTATCCCGCAGCCTTTCGCGTAAGTTGGCCGACTTCTCCAGGAGTTCCAGCGCCCGCAACGTGGTAGCCGCAATGACCGGGGCCAGCGTGTTCGAGAACAGATAGGGCCTCGACCGCTGTCGGAGCCACGCCACGATCTCCTTGCGACCCGAGGTGTAGCCCCCCGAGGCCCCTCCCAGGGCCTTACCGAGCGTACCGGTGAGGATGTCGATCCGGTCCTGCACTCCCCAATGATCGGGAGTGCCGCCGCCGTTGGGGCCGACGAAGCCGACAGCGTGCGAATCGTCCACCATCACCAGCGCCTCGTACTCATCGGCCAGATCGCAGATCGCGGGCAGGTTGGCGATGATCCCATCCATCGAGAAGACCCCATCGGTCGCGATCAGCTTGTAGCGAGCCCCGGACGCGGCATCGAGCTGGCGGCGCAGATCATCCATGTCGTTGTTGGCGTATCGAAAGCGTTGCGCCTTGGACAACCTGACGCCGTCGATTATCGAGGCGTGGTTGAGCGAGTCGGAGATCACTGCGTCGTCCGCGGTCAAGATCGTCTCGAAGAGGCCCCCGTTGGCATCGAAGCAGGACGAGTAGAGGATCGTGTCGTCGGTGTGGAGGAATCGCGACAGGGCCTCCTCGAGAGCCTTGTGCACCGTTTGGGTGCCGCAGATGAAACGGACCGATGCCATCCCGTAGCCGTAGTCCTCCACAGCCTGGCGGGCGGCCGCAATCAGCTCGGGATCATTGGCCAAGCCCAGGTAGTTGTTGGCGCAGAAGTTGATGACCTCCGATCCGTCGGCGAGTGTGATGACCGCATCCTGTTGGGAAGCGATGAGCCGTTCCTGCTTGAAGAGCCCGGTGGTGCGCAGCTCGTCGGTCTGCCGGGCGAGATCAGCGAGAAAGGCAGGGTTCATCGCGGCAAGTCTACGCCCGCCCCGCCGAGCCGACGGTCTGGTCATTGGCCGGTAGCGCGCTGCCGTGCCGGCAGCTCACGACAGCGCAGCAGTGGCGAAGATGACGTGAAACGGCTGGCAGTAGATCACGACGGTCCAGTCACCAGCTTCCAGGTCGACCCCATCGGGGAGCTCGTAGTTCTGATCACCGCGGTTGCCCTTGAGGCCGCCGAGGTCTATGTACCCGTCCGCCATTACGTCTTGGCGACTCGCCGCAGAAGCCACCGGCGAGAGAATCACGTGCAAGTCGGGACCGTTGGTCACATCGAGATCCTCGAATCGCAGTAGTCGCGAGCCGTCGCCGAGCTCGTAGATTGCGACGTTACCGGCGCCCTGATGGAACGAGTCCGCCCCTTCCAGGGCGCCCGACAGCAACCTGACCGGTTCGGCCTCCGGCATGTCGTCAGCCACTGTGGCGCCCTCGGCCTCGGCCGAGAGCATTTGCTCTTCGACCTCCTCCATTGAGGACCCGGCGGGGATCTGCGCGCGGGCCGCCCGGGGAAACTCCTCCACAACGGTCTTGTCCAGGAACAGCGGCGACAAGAGCCACCAGGCGAGCGCCAACGCGGGAATGCCGAGAACTGCCAGCAGCACCAGCAAGCCGCGACGCCGGTACCACTGTTGCTGCGGCTCGGGATGGGTGTCGCGCCGTGCCATGCTTTTTTGCCTCCCGTTCGCTCACCGCAGACAACTCCGTTCCTACCGCATCCGTTCCGGAAACAGCGGTTGACAGAGGGTGAAACCGAGAGGCGGCCTATTCAAACGGCCTATTCAGACGGCGGCCCGGCCAAGCGCCCAGCCAGACGGCCTATTCAGACGGCGGCCCAGCCGGGCGGAGGTTTGATCAGGCGGCGGCCTCGTCGACGCGCTCGACTTCGATTGTGCAGTCCGTCACTACCGCGGCAATGGCACCGATCGCTGCCCAGACGGGCAGCAGCAGCGCACCGACCACGCCAATGGTGAGCGGAATCTCGACGAGCCTCTTGCCCTCCTCGTTCTTGATGATGATGCGACGCACATTGCCCTCGTGGATCAGATCCTTGATCTTCTTGAGCAGCTCATCGCCCCGGACCCGATACTCCTCGGGGATGCTGAGATTGTCAGCCATCTCCGGACTCCTTTCGTGTTCGTCGGGAGGACGAAGGACACAGAGCTGGCTGTGTCCCTCACCTCGCACGGTCGCAGCTCCCAGGCTGCGGGTCCAGAGCCGATGTCCTCTAATGAACCGGGAACCAACTCGCACGCGGAGATAACGGCGGCTGCGGGCGACCAGCCCGCGACGGCAGCCCCACCCGCTAGGAGCGTTTCTTCTCCTCGG
>JBFIXI010000008.1:0-96174 GCA_041605955.1 Acidimicrobiia bacterium | reverse complement strand
TCGAAACGTCAGTTGAACGTGTCGCAGCTGGCGGCGTCGCCAGTTTGATAGCCTTGGTTGAACCAGTCAACGCGCTGTTGAGAGGAGCCGTGGGTCCACGTCTCGGGGTTGATCTGGCCCTGCGTGGCCTGCTGGATCCGGTCGTCGCCCACCGCCGCCGCGGCATTGAGGGCTTCCTCGATGTCGCCGGGCTCGAGCACGTCTCCCATCTGGAATATGGAATGGGCCCATACCCCGGCGAGACAGTCGGCCTGCAGCTCCAAGGCCACTGAGTAGTCGTTGGCGTCCGCCGGGTCGCTCTGCTGTGCCGACCGTACCTGGTCCATGATGCCGAGCTCGTTCTGCACGTGATGGGCGACTTCATGGGCTACGACGTAGGCCTCGGCGAAGTCTCCTCCGGAGGCACCGAAGCGGCGCTCCAGCTCAGCATAGAAACCCCGGTCGATGTAGATGGTCTTGTCCAGCGGGCAGTAGTGCGGGCCCACCTGTGAGTTGGCACCGCCACAGGCGGAATTGGTGAAGTCGGTGAACAGCACCAGCTGCGCCGGCTGGTAGTTACGCCCGGAGTTGGCGAAGACGTCCCCCCATACTGCCTCGGTGCTGCCCAGGATGGCGCTCACGAAATCCTCTACTTCGTCGACGCCCTGATACTGCGGGGGCTGGGTCTGAGTAGGTCCCGGGGCCGCTTCGCCTAGTCCTTGCAGTGCCTCGCCGAGGCCGCCGCCCCCACCGAGGAACAGTGCCAGGAGGACACCAATGATGCCCAGACCGCCGATGCCACCGGCTACCGCACCGGCCCTGGTTCCGCGACGATCCTGAACGTTTTGGCTCCGCTCGAGCTTGCGCCAGCGCATCTATTCCTTCCTTGGGTGCGCCGAGAACTTGGACACGCTAGTCATACCCAAGGTTCCCGTTACGAAACGCTTTGGATAACCGGCGCCTCGGCCGGCGTGGATCCGCGTAGCCAGCGGCCCGCCAGCAAAGAGGGGAAGACAGCCGCCGTTACCCATACCGGATAGGCGACTGCCAAGCCCCTGGCTGCTACCGCAGTGTCGGCCACACATCTGCCGACCAACGCCGCCAGCGCGGCGGCCGGCGCGTTCCCAATTTGCCCGAATCCCGATTTGGTCGTGCAATCAGGGGGAGCCCAGTTGGCGGCATCGAGTCATCCGCCGGAGCCCGGAGCCCCGTACGGCAATCGACGGGTAGTTAGGGCTCGTGGAATGCGAGACCCGCAACAAGGAGCCTCACTCGATATGAAGAAGTACGTCATTCTCTTGGCAGTAATGCTGCTGGTCCTGCTGCCGGCCACGGTGGCCAACGCCCAGACCGAGACAACCGGTGTGCAAGTGGCCCCCGCAACCGTAACCGTTGTTCACGGTATTCCCGACCTCGCAGTTGACATCTGGGCCAATGGCGATCCGCTGCTGGAGAACTTCACGTTCGAAACTGTCACAGATGCGCTCATGCTCCCGGACGGCGACTATGACCTCGAGATCTACGCCGCAGGCACGGATCCGGCAGGCAACATGCCGGCGCTGGCTGCGACGGTAACGCTCGTGCCCGGTGCCAACGCCACGATCGTCGCCCACTTCGATGCCGACGGCGCGCCGACCCTCACGGTGTTCCAGAACGACATCAGTCCCATTGATGCCGGCCAAGGGCGAGTCACGGCCCGGCACGTTGCTGCTGCCCCGACAGTGGACATCCTCGCCAACGACGGCGTGCTGTTCGGCGATGTCTCCAACCCGCAGGAGGGTGTGGCCGACGTCCCCGCGGCGACTTACGACGTGAAGATAGTCCCGGCCGGTGCCACCGATCCGGTGGTGTTCCAGACTGATCTCGCCATTCCCGAGGGCACCAACGTGATCGTGTACGCGATCGGCGACCTGGCCGGCGGTTCCTTCACGGTTGCTGCTCAGACGATTGCCAACCTGCACTCGCCTCCGGAGGGTGTGCCGACGGGCACGGGTGGCCTGGCCGGGAGCGTGGTTCCGACTTGGCTGATTGGCGGCATGAGCCTGGGCCTGCTGTCGCTCATCGGTGCTTCCACGCTGGCCGCACGGCGCAGTCGGTAGAGGACACTCGAGGTAGCGTCCCCAATGCCTCCGGGAACGACCCAGCAATGGGGAGTGCAGGCGCAGCGCCTGCACTCCCCGCTTCTGCTGTCCCGGTCACGACCATGAGCCGCATCTCGATCGTCTTGACGGTTCTGGGCATGGCGCTGCTGATCGGATCGGCCTCCGTCTGGTCGCTCACGTCTCAGCAGGACCGGCCGGTCGGTGCGGTGGCTCAGGTGGAGAGCGCGCTCTCCGCTCCCCTCGACGAGTCGCCCTCGCCAACACCGCAGTCACCTGTGCCGGCGTCCGAAGCAACCCTGACTGCCAGCTCACTGCCGTGGACGTCGATCGCCCCGCAAGAAGTTGCGATGACGCAAGTAGCGCCACTCGAGTCGCGTCGCGGTGCGGCACCGGCGCCTGCTCCGATCACGCTCACAATCGAGAGCCTCGGCATCGAGGCACCCATCGGTTCGTACGGTGTCGATGCTCGGGGCCAGATGGAGGTTCCCGACAGCGTGTCCGAAGTTGCCTGGTATCGCTGGGGTCCTTCACCCGGCGAGCAAGGATCCGCGGTTCTCGCCGCCCATGTCGACCTGGCCGGTCAGGGTGCCGGCGTCTTCTTCAATCTCAATCAACTCGAGCCCGGCGCGATCGTGATCATCGATTACGAGGACGGATCAGCTGGCGCGTTCGAGGTTGCGGCCCGCGTGGCGTACGACAAGGACGAGCTGCCGCTCGAGGTGATCTTCTCCAGGCAGGGTTCGCCGGTGGTGACCTTGATCACCTGTGGTGGAGGTTTTGACCGCTCATCACAACGGTACGACAGCAACGTTGTGGTCTACGCAGTGCCGACGGTCATGCCGGCCGCATCCCCGGGCTGAGTCCTCGATCAGTCGAGCCGCCCGAACGACTCGTCGCTGGTCTCCGCAGCGAATTCAGGGTTTCCGCTAAGAAAGGCTTCGCGTCGCCGGCGCGTCGGCTGGCTTGGACCCGAGTAGCCAGCGCCCGACCGCAAAGAGGGAGAGGACAGCTGCCGTTGCCCACACCGGATAGGCGACCGTCAAGCCCTTGGCTGCTACCGCGGTGAACGCCACACAGCTGCCGACGGCGGCCGCCAAAGCAGCCCCCGGCCGGGCTGCAATCGATGACGGGCGCGGCCGATTCTCGAATCTGCTGAAGATGGCGAGGAAAGGCAGCGTTGCCAGCGCCAGGCCACCGATCCAGATTGGCCGGGTGATCCACCACCCCCCATGCCCGGGAGCTACGGCCAGCAACGCCGGGTGCAACCACAACACTGCACCTATGGTCAACGCCATGGCCGTCATGTGCCACACGTAGAGCGTCATGATCGATCCATTCACGAGGATGGTGGCCGTCCAGGCACCGGGCCGCTGCAGCCAGCGTCGCATCGGTGTGGCCACGGCGAGCGCCAAACCAATCTGCGCGTAGCCGAGCGCCAACAGCGCGGCACTCGGGGGAGCGGTGTTGCCGAATTCGACCCCGGGGACGCCCACCATCGAGACGTGATAGGGGCCGGCAACGGTCATGGTGAGCAGCGCGGCCGCCCCACCCAGCGCCAGCAGCAGCGGCCGCCGCTCCGTCAACGTCTCGCCGGCGTGCCAGGCGTGGCCCAGCAGGTAGATCGCGCCCCAGACGAACAGGTAGTTGGCGAAGCCGACGTGGATGGTCGTCACCGCCCGGAACGCATCTGTGGCCAGTGCCAGGCCGGTCGACAGCGCCAGCGCGCGGTAGCGATGCCGTTCCCAGATCGCCAGAGTCACCGGGGTGGCCGCCACCATCACCACGTACACCGCTAAGAACCACAGGGGAATCAGCGCAACTTGGGAGCCGGAGAGGGCGAGTCGCGGATCCAGCCCCAGGAGGGGGCCGATCAGCCCGAGCAACGCCCACAATGCGACCAGCGGCACGGTAGGCAGCACCAGGCGCTGCAGCCGGGCCCGTAACCAGGGCCCGTAACCGCCGTGGTGCCGCTGCCATCCGACGGCGTTCGAAAAGCCACCCACGAAGAAGAAGATCGGCATCACCTGGAATGCCCAGGTCAGCCATTGCGTCGCTTCGATTTGACCCAGGATGTTGGCAGAGTGGAAGCCCGCCTCGTCTACCCAAACTGCCGCCATCAGCCAATGACCAAAGGCGACGGCGAGGATCGCCACCGCCCTCAGGAAGTCGGCGTAGCGATTGCGGCTGGGAGGCGTTGCTGCGGCCATCTTGCGGGCCGTCGCATACTGTTTGCGTACCAAGATCAGTCTCCACTGCTGGATGTGATTCAGTGTGCGGTCGGACAGGGAGAAGCGGTATGGGGAACGGCCCCCAATCGGCTTCGGGGGATACGTCGGGGCACTGGGGGCCACGTACGGGGCTGCGGTTGTGAGCCAGTAACGTTTGCCCAGAGCCAGAGGGGCCCGATGAGTTTTGAGCTGACGCCAGAGCACGAAGCGTTGCGGGCGGTCGTTAGGGAATTCGCCGACCGAGAGATCGCGCCGTTCGCCGCCGAATGGGACCGGAAGCACCATTTCCCGGTCGAGGTGGTTCACAAGATGGGCGATCTCGGGCTCTTCGGAGTGATATTCGACGAGGACTACGGTGGCGGTGGCGGTGATTTCACCAGCCTGTGCGTAGCCATCGAGGAGATCGGACGCGCCGACCAATCGATGGGGATAACCCTCGAAGCAGCCGTAGGGCTGGGGATCAATCCCATCGCCAGCTACGGCACGCCCGAACAGAAGGCGCAGTGGTTACCCGATCTGGTGGCGGGACGCACCCTGGCCGCTTTCGGCCTGACCGAGCCAGGCGGGGGATCCGATGCCGCCGGAGCGACCCGTACCCGGGCGATCCGCGACGGCGACGAGTGGGTAATCAACGGCTCCAAGGCCTTCATTACCAACTGCGGCACTTCGATCACTTCGGTGATCACGGTTACCGCCCTGACGGGCGAGGGCGAGATCAGCGCGATCATGATCCCGGCCGGGACCCCCGGGCTCACCGTCGAGCCCGCCTACGACAAGCTCGGTTGGCACGCTTCCGACACGCACGGCCTCGTATTCGAAGAATGCCGGGTGCCTGCCGCCAACCTCCTAGGGCAGCGGGGGAGAGGGTTCCAGCAATTCCTGGCGACGCTCGACGACGGCCGCATCGCCATCGCTGCGTTGGCGGTTGGGTTGCTGGCGGCCTGTCTCGAGCTCGCAGTGGAGTACAGCGTCGAGCGGGAAGCATTCGGTCGCCCGATTGGAGCCAATCAAGGCATCGCGTTTCAGTTGGCAGACCTGGACGTTGCCCTCGAATCGGCCCGGTTGTTGACCTACAAGGCGGCGGCCCTCAGGGACGCCGGAGCGCCGATCAAGCTGGCGGCTGCCCGGGCCAAGCTGTATGCCACCGAGGCAGCGGTGGCGGCGACCCGAGTTCTCACCCAGGTGATGGGGGGCTACGGCTTCATCGAGGCGGGCCCGGCCGCTCGGCTATATCGGGACGCCAAGATTCTCGAGATCGGTGAGGGCACCTCAGAGATCCAGCGTCTGGTGATCTCTCGCGGCCTCGGCCTCCCCGTCATCTGACCCGCTGGGGGCTCCAGGGTCGCGCCGGCCCCGTCGCGTACACTCCCTGGCGTGTCAGTGAGCTCTGCGGCGGTCGTGGCAGCCGAAGCCGGCGGAAGTGGGCTGCTCGAGTCGGAAGTCTCGGTAATCCTGTTGCTGGCGGTCGCCGCCATCGTGGCCGTGGCCGCCCGCGCAGTGCGCTTCCCCTTCACGGTGGCGCTGGTGGTGGTTGGTTTGGGGCTGGCGTTTCTCCCCGAGGGCTATCTCGAGGTGGAGGTCAGCGCGGAGCTGATCCTCGCCGTGCTGGTGCCGCCGCTGCTCTTCGAGGGCACTCTCCACATCTCATGGCGGCGGTTTCGGTCCGACCTGGTGGCGGTGACGTTGATCGCCGTCGCCGGGACGCTGCTGGGCGCATTGATCGTCGGGGCGCTGGTGAATCGATTCGTCGCCATACCGTGGGCCCCGGCGATTGCGTTCGGCGCCCTGATCTCGGCAACGGACCCCGTTGCCGTCATCGCCTTCTTTCGATCCATCGGTGTCAGCAAGCGCTTGACCATTCTCGTGGAGGGGGAGAGCCTGCTGAATGATGGGGTCTCGTTCGTGGTGTTCACCATCGCCTTGGGAGCGGCCGTCCCGACCGCGACCTTCGACCTGGCAGGAGCCGTCGGCGAATTCATCCTCATCGCTTTCGGGGGTCTCGCCGTCGGCGTGATTCTCGGTTACGTCGTCGCGTCATTGATACTGCGCAACCTCGACGATCACCTGGTCGAGACCGCCGTGACGGTGGCGTTGGCGTTCGGTTCTTACCTACTGGCCGAGGAGTTCGGTGCCCTGGTGGGGGCCGACATCCACCTCAGCGGGATCCTCGCCGTAGTTGCCGCCGGCCTCATGGTTGGCAACATCGGGTTGCGCAACACCTCGCCCACCACGCGTCTAACTCTGCAGAACTTCTGGGAGTTCTTGTCCTTCGTGGTGAACTCGATGGTCTTCCTGCTTCTGGGCCTCGAGATCGACATCACCGAGCTACCGGCGGAGGCCGGCGCCATCGCGGTGGCGGTGGTGGCCATCCTCGTGAGCCGACTCATCGTCGTCTACGGGCTGGGTGCTGTTCACCGCGCGCTGCAGCCCCAACGCAAGATCGCGATGCGTTTCCGCCACGTGATGTTCTGGGGCGGGCTGCGAGGGGCTATCTCCGTAGGCTTGGCGCTCAGCCTCATCGCCCAAGTCGACGTCCTCGGCGCTTCACTCGTATCTCAGCTCCAGTTGATGACGTTTGGCGTGGTGCTGTTCACCTTGCTGGTCCAGGGCTTGACGGTGGAGCGGCTCGTGAGGCGGTTGGGACTCGCCGAGGGGTCGGAAGCTGCCCTGGAGCAGCAGCGCGCTCAGGCGCGGCTCTATGCCAACCGGGCGGCCCAGCGCGAGCTGGCTCGGCTACGAACCGAAGGTGTGCTGGCCGCCGATCTCTGGCGGGCGATGGACAAGCACTACGAGACCGAAATCGAGTCGGCCGCCACCCACCTCCGCCAGCATCTGCGATCGCATCCCGAGCTTGAAGCCGACATGTATCTCACTGCGCGGGTCGATGCGCTGCGCGCCGAACGCCGCGCCCTCCAAGATGCTGCCCGTCGCGGGCTCATCTCCAACCATGTCCTCGAGGAGCTGACGCTCGACGTCAACGACCACCTGGCGGCGCTGGAATTCATGGCCACGGATGCCGAGCAGGGCGAATTGCTGGCAACCGAGGCAGCCGACGACGATCTGGAGCCGCCGTGATCAGTGCGGCCGGCACCGGCAGCATCGTCTGTGCGGTGCGCGGCGGGCCGGGGAGCCACTACACGCGCCGCGCCGCTCTCGAGCGTGCCGGCGTCACGGCCCGACTCCTCTACATCCTCGTGACGGTTCCGGCGGAGGCGTACGAGCCGCTCCACGAAGGAGAGCAACGGGCCATCCGTGCCGAGCTGGCGTGGCGAGAATTGGCGCTGGCTCGGGCGAACGCCGCCCAACTCGGCAACCCCGACGCTCAATTCAACATCCAGATCCGAATCGGTGAGCTGGGCGCGGTCGTGGCAGATTTCGCTGTGGAGGTGGAAGCGTCGCTGGTCATGCTGGGGGCGCCCCGCCGCGCCCCGGACGCCAGCTTGACCGCGGAGTCCCTGGAGGCGCTGGCGGGCAGCCTCAGGAGCCGCCTTGATATCGAAGTCGAGATCGTGGCGCCGCCGACCACAGATGGTCAAGTCGGCAGGTAGGAGCGCACCGTCTCCAGCGTGTCGGCCTCCTCGGGGCCTTTGTCGTCGCGGTAGCCCTTGACCCTGGCGAAGCGGAGCGCCACACCCCCCGGATAGCGGCTGGATCGCTGCACCCCGTCGAAGGCGACCTCGACCACCTGTTCGGGTCGCAGATATACAACATGGCCCTTCCGATGAGTTTCCAGCTCTTGAAAACGCCGCGTTTGCCATTCCAGCATCTCGTCGGTCATGCCCTTGAACGTCTTGCCGAGCATCACGAAGTCGGCTCCGTGGCGGGCCCCGAGGTGGATGTTCGACAGCAATCCGGACCGGCGTCCCGAGCCCCACTCCACGGCGAGCACGACCAGATCGAGTGTGTGAGCCGGCTTGACCTTGAGCCACGAGGCACCGCGCCGCCCTGCGGTATATGTCGAGTCGGCATCCTTGACCATTACCCCCTCGTGGCCCTGGGCGAGCGCGTCCTGGGCGAATCTCTCAGCGGTCGCGACCTCTCCGGTGAGAATGCGGGGAATTAGCAGCGGAGCAGGTACTGCCGCGGCGAGGTGCCGAACTCGTTCCCGCAACGGCAAGTCGATCAGGTCGTCGTCGAGGCGCAGCGCATCGAACACGAACAGGTCGAGTGGCTTGTCGGATCGACCCTGCCGGGCGAACCGCTGCATAGTCACTTGAAAGGGCTCGGGAGTTCCGTCGGGACGCAGGCTGATGGCCTCCGCATCGAGAATGAACGAGTCAGAATCGATGGAGCGGGCCTTCTCCACGATGTCCTTCACCTGCCGGGTGACCGGGCGCAAGCTGCGACTGAACACCTCGATCTCGTCCCCGTTGCGATGAATCTGCAGCCGCGCCCCGTCGACCTTCCACTCGACGAACGCCTCGTGGAATTGGCCGACCGCCTCTGCCGCCGTGTCGGCCGACTTGGCCAACATTGGTTGCACGGCGGTGCCCACGTCGAGACCGAAGCCTGCCAGAGACTCAGGTCCCACGGTGGCCAGGCTCTCGGCGACTCCCGCCAGGTTCCCCGACAGCATGGCGGCGCGACGGACTTCAGCCTGGGGGGCGGCGAACGCCAGGGCGAGCGCGTCTGCCATGATCCCGTCGAGCGCGCCCTGGCGCAGGCCGCCCCCGAGCAGCCCAAAGAGCATTTGTCGCTCCTCATCGGTGGCGGCCGCCATCAACCCGTTGAGCAGTTCTGTCCTGCGCGCCCGCGATCCGGCACCGGTGGTGTTCTCGATCTGGGTGAGGGCGGCGTCCACATCGCGGAGGGACAAGGTCGGCTCGGTGGCCGGCGAAACGTCGACATCACGGATCGCGGCGAATCCGATTCCGAGTCGCCGCTGGGGAAGCCTGCCCGAGAGATATGAGACTCCGAGGGCGACCTCGGCGGATCCCATGAGCTGGATCGTTTCCGCCAACCGCGCAGTCTTCTCCTTGCGACTGCGGGTGGCGGCCACGGCGGTGGAGGTGGCGGCTATCTCGCTGAGTTTCACCCCGTCGGCTCCGGCGCTGAGGCTATTCGGGAGCCGGGCGGAAGAAGGTGGCTACTTGCCCAATGCCCGCAACCTCGCCCCCGACCACAATTGCCAGCCCCACCCAGCCGTCCAGATCGGCTGCGATCCCGATGGCGTCGTCCAAAGACCAGCCGCCAGGGCCGAGCAAGCCGATGGCGAGGCAGCCGATGAGGAGGGTGGCAACGTACTCCCAGCCCTCGTCGGGTCGCGCCGTCACCCAGAAACCCGCTTTGCGATGCACGGTGAGATAGGCGACCATCATGATCGCCGCGGTGCCGGCGGCCGCCAGCGACGTCAGCAACCCCACCACTAGCAGCGCGCCCACTCCGATCTCCGTGGCGGACATCGCCAGCCAGTTCAGCGATGCACTCTTGTAACCGATGCTGGCCAGCCAGTTGGTCGTCTTCTCGCGACCCCGTAGGTGTTTGATCCCGTGGGCCAACATCACGATGCCAATCCAGGCCCGCAGCCCGAATAGCGCAAGATCCGTTTCAGTCACGTGCGTTCCTCCTCACCTCAACGCTACCCAATCGGACCCCCGGAATGACAACCGTCGCCGGCGCCAGTGCTTCCCGTCGCCTGCCGTCGCCGCGGCAATCGGCACGATGTGGCGCCAACGAGCCGGAGGCCCCATCGGGGCCCCCGGCTAACTGAAGGTGGCTTGGTCTGTCAGTAGGTGACCATCGGTGGCAGCTTCTTAGCGTGGGCCACCCAGCGTTCGACCATCGACTGGGCGGGGACGCGGCGTACGATGGAGCGGTTGCTCTTCTTCATAGCGGCATCGTTGACCTCGACCATCTTGGCGGTGAGATTGGCAGCATTGCGATTGCGCAGCTCTTTGACAGTGTCGACGCCGGCAGCCTCGAGCAGGTCGGAGTACTCCGAGCCGACGCCCTTGACTCGCATCAGATCGGCCCGGTTCACCCATTCCAAGATCGTGCCGGCGCTGAAGCCGGTTGCCGCCGCCAGCTCGTCCCGCCCCTTCTTGGCGGCCCCTCGCTCGAGGAGTGCCTCACAGCTGCGCACTCCGGCGGCGCGGAGCTTCTTGGCGTATGCGGGCCCGATGCCCTCAATAGCTTCGATCGACGCCATATCGTCCTCTCAGTCGTAACTGGTCTGTATCTCGGATCAGACCCCCGCCTGGCGCAGAAGTTCCGATTCGAGCCCACTAACTATGCCTGCTGAAAGCCGATCAGTCGAGGATCGACCACATAGGGATGTCTTCGATGAATGTCGACCGCGCTCCGTTGTCGGAGCTGCCTCGCTTGCCAGATAGGGCCGCTTGGCATACCCTGGCCACCGAGCGCATTCGGCTTGCCACCGATCGCGGCGCTCAGCGAAGGGACAGATCTAGGGAGAGGATCGTACGGTGGGATTCAGGCTTCGTCGCGCGACGGCGACGGCATTTGTGACCACTTCGCTGCTGACACTGCCTGTGGTGAACGCAGGCGCCGCCGGGCCCGAGGCGCCGGCCTATGACGGAGCACCCGATCGGGCGCTGCTCGTGAGATATCACACGTTGGAGCCGGACGACGGCAAGATGGTGAAGAACACCGAGAGCATGCTCTATCAGCCTCGCAGTTTCGAACCGGGCACCGACGTGAACGCGGATCCGTTCAACTCGTCGCTCGTGGACGACGCCGGCGGATACCTAGGTTGGGACGTGCTCACCCCGCCCCGCAATTGGAGTGACGTCACCCGCAGCGCATGGCTCCATTTCCGGCTGAGCCGGGCGGCCAAGGCTGCCATCGTATGGCGCTCCGACGATCCCAAGCCAGCTTGGATCACCACTTGGGCCCGGTCCGGGGAGGTCGTGATCGATGGCCGTACCTACCCCGTGTACCACAAGGCGCTCGCCGCTGGCAGCCAGGTGCTCGGCGGCCCCAGCAAGACCGGTGAGCACGTTCGCAACTACCTCGTGCTGCTGGCCGAAGAGAACGGCTCCCCGACGCCCGACCCGCTCGTACCCGCCGCCAAGCCGGCAATCGAGCCCAACACGCTGTGCCCGCAGTGGCTCCACGACACGTACACGACGGTTGGCCCTGACGGAGCGGTCTATGGCACGTGGCACCCCCAGATCGATCCCACGTACTGGTGCTACTTCGGGCACGGTCACGGGTCGAATCCGGGTCTGATCCCGGGCAGTCCGAAAGTCCCCTACCAGTACGTGGCTGCCAAGGTGCCCCAGAATGAGCCCGAGGTCGGGTTCAAAGAATTCATCTTCCCTTACCAGGGACACTACGTTCGCATCGTCGAGCATGTCGGCACTGCATCGGCACGGCGGGTATGCGCTCGCTTCCACACCATGTACGTGATGGTCTACGACGCCGACGGCAACGAGAAGTTTCGGACGGGATTCAAGGCAGACTTCGGCGCAGCCATCAGCGCCAAGGACAACAGCACGCTCACCGGCTCGACCTGCGGCTACAGCATGGAAGCGGTGCGGGTGGCCACCGATGCGTTCCGGCGCATTCGACGCGAGGCTGACAGCGGCCATTACGAGGTGTGGCGCACCGTTCCCACCACGAACACGACGAATCTCGGGCTCGTCCTGAACCACTCCTTCGACATCCGCGATCCGTACTCATTCTGTCCCACGCAGGCGTGCACGGAGACCGAGCTACACGACCCGGATCGACGCCAGACCGAGACGCGGCGCACGCTGCAGCTCAAGAACCTCCAGCTGCGGGCCGGCTACGCCTTGGACACCGGGACCTTCCACACCGATCCGTTCGGGGCCGGCCTAGTCGATCCCGGGGCGGACAATGCCGTGGAGCAGTATGTGGCTCCGGGGTTCACCATGCTGTTTCCCACGGACAATCTACGCTGCGAGGTGGTCGACCCGTGGACGATGAGCTTCCGGTGCGACGGCGACAACACCAGAGTCCCGCGGGCCAATCTGGAACGCGGCACCTTGCCAATGGAGGATGGCGATCTGCCCGACGTGACTTTGAATCACCCGACCTGCAACGGCCACCTAGCCACGATCGTAGGCACCGCCGCAGGGGACACACTGGTGGGGACCCCGCTCGCCGACGTGATCGTCGGGCTCGGCGGCAACGACCGCATCGAGGGCAAAGGGGGCAACGACATCATCTGTGGCGGAGACGGCAACGACCGTATCCTCGGCAACGGCGGAGACGACGTGCTCTTCGGCAACGCCGGGAGGGACCGACTCTTCGGGTTGAAGGGCCGCGACGTGATCTGGGGCGGCGACGTGGCCGACAGGATCTTCGGCGGCGACCAGAGAGACGTGTTGATCGGAGGCCGCGGCGCAGACGTCATCCGGGGCCGAACCGGCAACGATCTGATTCTCGGCGGTCCTCAGGGCGATACCCTGACGGGTGACGAGGGCACCGACGTGATCCGGGGCCAGGCAGGCGCGGACAGCTGCCTCGAGCCTACGGACGTGCTGTACACATGCGAATGACCTGACGCCTCATCCCACCGGCTGGAGTCGGGGTGTCACCACGGCGGACGCCGCCCGTGGGAGGCAGCGCTTCATCCGACGTTGGTGGCGACGGCATGGATCAACAGGCCGATGAGGGCACCAACCACCGTTCCGTTGATGCGGATGTATTGCAGGTCCTTGCCCACCAGCAGCTCGATGCGCGACGACGTCTCTTTGGCATCCCAGCGGTCGACGGTGCTTGCCACCAGCTTGACGATCTCATCGCCCGACTCGCGCAATGTGCGTTGAGCCGTCTCGGCGAGCCAGCGATCGACCGTGTGCTGCAGGTCGGCATCTGCCGTGAGACGCTGTGCCAAATCCACAATGGTCGCCTCGATCCGCTGCCGGGCGGCGCTCTCCGGCCGTTCCAGGGCGTGCACCAGGTCGGCCTTGAGCTGGGTCCACAACCCCGAAGCCCACGCCCGGAACTCGGGATGGGCGAGCAGCTCCTCCTTGAGAGCATCCACCCGGCGCGTCATCTCGGGGGATTCGCGCAGCTGCCGCGCTAGTTCCGCGCCTCGCCGATCCAGATCACGCCGCAGCTCGTGGTTGGCGTCGGCCTTGAGGTCGGCGATGAAGGACTGGATTCCTTCGAGGATGCGCCGAAACACCGCGTCATCGACTGCCTCGGGTACCCACCAAGGTGACTCCTGCCCAAGGCGTTTGCGAAGCATCTCCCGGTTCTCGACAACCGCCTTGTCGATGCCGGTCAGCGCCCCATCGACCAGCACGTGATGGCGATCGCCGGCCATGACGTGATCGAGTGTGTTCCCGATCAACGGAGCGAGCGGTATCGAGCGGACCCGCTTGGCGATGACCGATTCGATCGACTCCTGTACCTCGTCGTCCTTGAGGAGCTCGACCGTGGTTCGGGTCAGCGTGGCCAGCTGGGTAGCCATAGCGGCCGCATTCTCGGGCTGGCTCAGCCAGCGGCCCAGCCGCTGTGCCGGATGCGCCTCGTGGATACGTAGCGCCACCTCCGCGGGGGCGAGGAAATTGCCGCGGATGAACTCGCCGAGGCCGTGCCCGATGGCGTCCTTGCCGCGCGGGATCAGGGCCGTGTGGGGAATGGGAATGCCCAACGGGTGTTTGAAGATTGCGGTGACTGCGAACCAGTCTGCGATCGCCCCGACCATGGCGGCTTCGGCGCCGGCGCGCAGGTAGCCAACCCACGTTGCCTCCGAGCCGAAGCGAACGGTCCATAGGAACACGAGAGCCGCCACAACCAGCAGGCTCGTCGCCACGGTGCGCATGATGCGCAGCCCGCGGCGACGTTCCTCGCCGAACTGGAGAGTGACGTTAGGCGTCGACATCGCAGCATCGTAAGCCGCCGCGGCTGTCGTCGACGCCGATGCCGGCGCTCAGCTGCGATACTCGCCGTTCTCCGACGGTGGGAGCCGAGGGTTGAGCGTCACCGCTCTCGAATTCGTTCTGGCCCTCGCGGCCGTCGTCCTGGCCGCCGCGGTCCAAGGCACGATCGGTCTCGGCTTCAACATTGTGGCGGTGCCCGTGATGTCGCTCATCAACCCTTTGCTGGCTCCGGTGCCCCAGCTGATCCTCTCGGCTCCGCAGACCGTGGCAGCCGTGCTGCGCGAGCGGGCCGCCGTAGACAAGAGTGGGGTGGTCTGGATCATGCTGGGGCGCTTGCCCGGAGCCGCCATCGGGGTCTGGCTGCTGGCGATAGCCACCGATCGCGTGCTCGACCTGATGATCGGAATGCTCGTATTGGCTGCAGTGTTCATCCTGGCGTCCGGAGTGAAACTGAAACGCACTCGGGGCATCGAGTTCGGCACAGGGGTCTTTGCAGGGGTGTCTTCTTATGTCGCCACGATTGGGGGCCCACCGGTTGCCCTCCTCTACAGCCGGGAGGAGGGCCCGACGATCCGCGCCACGCTGGGAGTCATCTTCACGATCGGTGTCTCCATCACCTTGACCGTTCGCATCCTCGTCGGGGACATAACCCGGACGGATGTCTTCGTCGGATTGGCTCTCATGCCGGCCGCCGCCGTCGGGTTCATGGCAAGTTCTTGGCTCAAGGACCGGGCGTCGGAGCGCACCCTGCGCGCCGGCATCTTCACGCTCTCCAGCGCAGCCGCCCTCGCGCTCCTGCTGCGGGCGGCATTGGGGTGAATGCACCCGCGGTTGCGGTTACCGTGCGGGTCGCAGAGCAGGCGACGGCATGAGCATCGATCCACTTCTCCAACCCTTTCAGCTCAAGCACCTCAGGTTGAAGAACCGGATCATGAGCACCAGCCACGAACCGGCATATGCCGACGAGGCGCTACCGAAGCTGCGCTATCAGCTGTATCACGAGGAGAAGGCCAAGGGCGGCCTCGCGCTGACGATGTTCGGCGGCTCGACCAACGTCGCCCCCGACTCCCCGGCGGCGTTCGGGCAGCTCTATGCAGGCAACGACGACATCATCCCGTACTTTCAGCAGATGGCGGACCGGGTCCATCGCCATGGCGCCGCGGTGATGTGCCAGATCACCCACATGGGTCGCCGCACATCGTGGGACGTCGAAAACTGGCTTCCCGTGGTGGCGCCTTCGCTGGTGCGCGAGCCGATGCATCGGGCGTTCCCCAAGGCCATGGAAGAGAGCGATATCCGTCGCATCGTCGACGCATACGCGGCGGCGGCCCGACGCACTATGGACGGGGGACTCGACGGCGTCGAGGTGATCGCCTACGGCCACCTGATGGATCAGTTCTGGACCCCGCTCGTCAACAAGCGAACCGACCGCTACGGCGGGAGCCTCGAAAACCGGATGCGGTTCTCCTTGGAAGTCTTGGCCGCGATTCGCGCAGCCGTCGGTGACGACTACATCGTCGGCATCAGAATGTCCGGCAGTGAGGACGAAGCAGGTGGCCTCGACCAAGGAGCTCTGACCGAGATCGCCCGGCGCCTGGTGGCGACCGGCATGATCGACTTCGTCAACGTCACCCGCGGCTGGATCGCTACCGATCGGTCCCTCAGCCATGTGATCCCCAACTACGGCACCCCGCTGGCGCCCCATCTTCCGCTGGCGGCGGCGTTGAAGGCGGCAGTCGACATCCCGGTCTTTCATGCCGCCCGCATCACCGACCTGGAGACGGCCCGCCACGCTATCTCTCAAGGCCTGGTCGACATGGTTGGCATGACCCGAGCCCACATGGCCGATCCATACATCGTGAAGAAGCTGGAGACCGGCCGCGCCGACGAGATCCGGACATGCGTAGGTGCCTCGTATTGTCTCAATCGGCTCTATCTGGGCCACGAAGCGCTGTGTATTCAAAACCCGGCCACGGGGCGGGAGGAAACCATCCCGCACGTGATCCCCCCCACATCCGGCCCTGCCAAGAAGGTGGTTGTCGTGGGAGGCGGCCCGGCCGGGATGGAGGCGGCCCGGGTCTGCGCGGAACGAGGCCATGCAGTGGTCCTGTTCGAAGCCGCCCACGAGCTCGGAGGGCAGGTGAATCTGGCAGCTCGCGCCATCGAGCGGCGCCGCGATCTGATCGGGATCGTGGATTGGCTGGCGGCAACATTGCACCGGCTCGGGGTCGACATTCGCCTCAACGTCTTCGCCCAAGCCGCCACCGTCACTGCGGAGGAGCCGGACATCGTCATCGTGGCCACGGGTGGCGTTCCCAACACCGGGTTTCTCGAGGCGGGGGAGCACCTGGTCGACTCGACTTGGGACGTCATTGCGGGCACCCTCCGTCCCCGGGGTCGGGTGATGGTGTACGACGATCACGGCGGCGATCAGGCGCTGTCGACTGCAGAGCGCCTCGGCCGCGATGGAGTGGCGGTGGAGCTGATATCGCCGGACCGAATTGCCGGTCATGACGTGACCGGCACGCTTTATCCGGCATACCTGAAGGCGTTCTACGAGCACGGGGTCCGGTTCACTCCCGATCTGCGCCTGATCCGAGTCGACAAGTCCGGCGGTGAGCTCATCGGCACCTTCTACAACGAGTACACCGACGACACGGTGCACCGGGCGGCCGACCACATCGTCGTCGAGCACGGCACCGTGCCGCTGGATGAGCTGTATTGGGACTTGGTCGGAGATTCGAGTAACGGGGGCGAGGTCGATCTCGACGCGCTGATCGCCGGTGAGCCTCAGAGGATCGCTACGAACCCGGCGGGGGAATACCAGCTCTTTCGGGTGGGCGACGCCGTCGCCAGCCGTAACATCCACGCCGCCATGTACGACTCCCTACGACTGTGCATGGTCTTCTAGGGCGTGATTCCCGCGCCTGGACCTCATCGGGCGCAGGATCGAATTCTTCGCAGCGCACGCTTCGGGCGACCCGGCGGGGGCACCTAGGGTCAATCGGCCGGCGGAGGCCGGCGTAGCCGCTTGGTCTCCGCCCGATGCTTCTTCTCGGTGAGGCGGCGCTGCCGCGCCGCCTTGCTGGGCTTGGTCGCCCGGCGCGGAGTAGTCGGCCGCAGCGCGTCCCGCACCACGCGCGCCAGCCGGGACCGAGCCAGCGAGCGGTTCCGCCACTGCGAGCGGCTCTTGTCTGCCACCACCCGAAGGACGCCGGCAGCGCCGCGTCGCCCCAGAGCCGCCGCCAGTTGCTCTCGCTCGTCATCGGTGATCGCGCTGCTGGTTGCGTAACGCCAGGTGAGGGTCACCCCGGTGGCAGAGCGGTTGGCGTGCTGGCCCCCCGGCCCTCCCGTGGTCTGGAAGCTCTCCTCGAGCTCAGCGGCGGGAATTGTGAGACGGGAGCTGACCTGGAGATCTCCGAACGGTGCCGAGCCCGAGTCTGCGTCGGCTGCCATCAGCCTTGGAGCGCGGCCCAGATCTCTTGATCGCGCGCCGCAGTCCAGATCCGATGACCGGTGCCTTCGAGCTCTTCCCACAACCGGGCGACATTGAACGGCATGCAGTGCTCGAATATGGGCCAGGCTCCGAACTTCGGATGCAGCGCGGCGTGAGCCGCGGCAAAGGCGTCCTTGAGGGCACCGCCGCCCTCATGGACGGCAGTCACCTCGTCACGCATGGTCGTCAGGAAGAGACGGGTTTGCTCGATCGCCGCGGCCACGTCCTGATCTCTCACGACGGCGCCTCGACCACCGACCAAGACCCGAGCATCCAGTAAGGCCACGTTGTCGAGAGTCGTCGTCATCCAATCGAAGTGGTAAGCGTCTCCGGTGTAGAGCGCAGCCTGGGCCTCGACCAGGTCGCCCGCAAAGACGATGCGCTGGGCCGGAAGCCACGCCACGATATCGCCCTTGGTGTGTCCCCGACCGAGATACTTGAGGTGAAGCGGCCCCCGTGCTGCACCCAGGTCGATGGTCAGCGAGTCATTGAAGGTGACCTCGGGCCACGTGAGGCCGGGGATGGTCTCAGCGCCTTTGAAGAGGCGCGGCATCCGCCCTGCCTCCGACTCCCAATCTTCCATCCCCCGTTCGGCGATCAGATCCCGAGTGTTGGTGTGGGCGATGATCACCTGAGCATCGAACGCAGCCGCTCCCAACGTGCGTACCGCGTGGTAGTGCGACAGCACGAGATAGCGCACCGGCTTGTCGGTATGTTCTCGCAGCTTGGTGAGCCACTGTTGCGCCATTACTGGTGTGGCCCGCGCCTCGAAAGCGACCAGGAAGTCCTCTCCCTCGATGGCGCCGACATTGGGATCACCCTCGGCCGTCAGGGCGTAGACCCCGTCGCTCAGCACCTCCAGAGTTTCCTCTTTGGAGGTGAGGTCGGCTGCGGATGCGAATGGCTTGCTCATAGGGCTCTCCGTCGGCGCCGATCCTAGGTTAACTAGGCAGCCGCGCTCGCCCGAAGAGCTTCCGCTACGCTCGGCGGGTGCCGGAAGCGCTGATCACCGAGGAGCAGATCGCAGCCCGAGTCGCTGAAATCGCTGCCGAGATCGATCGAGACTATGCCGATACCGACGAGCTGATCTTGATCGGGGTGCTCAAAGGGTCGTTCATCTTCTTAGCCGATCTGGCTCGACACCTGAAGGTCAACCACCGTATCGAGTTCATCGCCGTTTCCAGCTACGGAGACTCCGAGTCGACAGTTCACTCCGGGGCAGTTCGGCTGCTGATGGACGTACGACTCGACATCACGGACCGGGACGTGCTCGTCGTCGAGGACATCGTCGACTCCGGACACACCGTCGAGTATCTGATACGGGTCCTCGGAGCTCGCGGACCGCGGTCGCTGCGCGCCTGCACATTGCTCCGCAAGCCGGATCGCCTCGAAGTGGACGTCGCGGTGTCATATCTCGGATTCGACATTCCGGACGTATGGGTGGTCGGCTACGGGCTGGATTGGGCGGAGCGCTACCGAACGCTGCCTTACATAGCTCAAATCGAACCGCAGGCATGACCAGTCGAGTGTGCTCTGGGTGATCGCAGCATCGGGCTAATCTGCCCGCCAAAGGAGCTGCACAATGGGCTCCCAGACCGGCGGCCGAGTTTCGGTAGGCCAGAAAGTGACTGCTCAAGTTGAATATCTTCGTAGGCAATCTGCCCTTCTCCACCAACGGCGCTCAGCTGGAGGAGCTGTTCGCCGCCCATGGGCCCGTCAGTTCCGCCACCGTCATCACCGATCGGGAAACCGGCCGCTCGCGTGGTTTCGGCTTCGTGGAGATGGAAGATGATGCCGCCCGTGCCGCCATCGCCGCCCTCAACGGCGCCGACTTCGAAGGTCGGCAGCTCACCGTCAACGAAGCTCGCCCGCGGAATCGGTAGCCGCCGCCCAGCGGATCGGTTCTCCGGCCGGGTGCCGGCAAGCCTGGTCCCGCCTAACGCGACGTTTGCAATGAGAGAGGCCGGCGCCGCGGGACGCCCCGTTCCTCTCCGGAGCTCGAGGTGACCACCGGATACGACTACGTCGTCATTGGGGGCGGGTCGGCCGGTTCAGTTGTCGCGGCGCGCCTCAGCGAAGATCGAGGTACTCGCGTTCTGGTGCTCGAAGCGGGTCGACCCGACTACAAGTGGGACCTGCTCATCCACATGCCGGGCGCATTCTCGATGCCGATCGGCAACAAACACTACGACTGGATGTACGAGTCCGAGCCCGAGCCCCACATGGGCGGGCGCCGGATCTACCACGCCCGCGGCAAGGTGCTGGGAGGGTCCAGCAGCATCAACGGGATGATCTTTCAGCGGGGCAACCCGCTGGACTTCGCCCGCTGGGCCGCCGACCCGGGAATGGCGGAGTGGGATTATGCCAACTGTCTCCCTTATTTCAAGCGGATGGAGTCCTGCCTTGCCGGCGGTGATGAGTATCGCGGCGCCGATGGTCCCCTGATCCTGGAACGGGGCCGGGTCGAGAACCCGCTCTTCACCGCCTTCTTCACCGCAGTCGAACAGGCCGGCTACCCGCTCACCGACGACGTCAACGGCTACCGACAGGAGGGCTTTGCCCGTTTCGATCGCAACATCCATCGAGGACGCCGCCTGAGCGCAGCGCGGGCATACCTCCACCCCGCCATGCGACGACCCAACCTCGAAGTGGTGACGCGAGCTCTGGTCAACCGCATTCGTTTCTCGGGGACCCGGGCGGTCGGCATCGACTACACACGGCGCGGCAAGCCGGCGACGGTTCTCGCCGGCGAAGTGATCCTATGCGGTGGATCGATCAACTCGCCGCAGCTGCTGCAGCTGTCCGGGGTGGGCCCGGCGCCGCATCTGGAAGCGATGGGCATCGAAGTTGTGCACGATCTGCCCGGTGTGGGCGCCAACCTCCAGGACCACCTCGAGGTCTACGTGCAGTATGCGTCCCGACAGCCGGTGTCGCTGTACCCGGCGCTGCAATGGCGCCATCGGCCGTGGATCGGCCTGCAGTGGCTGCTGGCGCGCAAAGGCGCCGCCGCATCCAACCACTTCGAAGCCGGCGGATTCATCCGCAGCAACGACCGGGTGGCATACCCCAATCTGATGATCCACTTCTTGCCGCTGGCGGTCCGCTACGACGGGACCGTGCCCGGCGAGGGTGGTCATGGCTATCAGGTTCACATCGGGCCCATGTACTCCAACTCGACGGGCTCGGTGATGATCAAGTCCTCGGACCCGACGGACAAGCCGGCGCTGCGCTTCAATTACCTGTCTACGGTCGAAGACCGGGCCGAGTGGGTGGAAGCAATCCACCATGCCCGACACATTCTCAATCAACCCGCCTTCGACGTCTTCAACGGGGGTGAGCTGTCACCGGGCCCCGGCGTGCAATCGGACGAGGAGATCGTGAAATGGGTCGCCCACGACGCCGAAACGGCGCTGCACCCTTGCGGCACATGCAAGTTGGGCGTGGGGGAGATGGCCGTGGTCGACCCCGTCTCATTCGCGGTTCACGGAGTCGAAGGATTGCGGATCGTCGACGCCTCCGTGATGCCATATGTGACCAACGGCAACATCTATGCCCCGGTGATGATGCTGGCGGAACGAGCGGCCGACGCTATCCGAGACCTACCATCGCTGCCACCCCTCGAAGTCGACTTCTATCGGGCAGGTGACTAGATGGTGGAGCGGGGACACCGCATGGCACCATCCGGGCTTCGATCTTTCGGGCGCCGCAGCCCGGCGGGTGTGTCACGATGAGATCCCGGGCCCGCGCCACGGCTCGCACCATCCCGCAGGGGACCCTGGCTATGTTCGCCTGGGACCTGACCGTCGTGGTGGCGTTCGTGGTCATGGGACGCAGCACCCACGCCGAGCCGCTCGACTTCTGGCGCTCGTTTCGCACGGCCGAACCATTTCTGCTGGGACTGGCGCTGGGTTGGTTTCCCCCACTCGTGTGGCGCACCCCGCTCCGCATCGTCGCCGGTCTCGTCGTCGGCCTGATAACGGTGGCTGCCGGGCTGGCGATACGGCGGGTCGTGTTTGCCGAAGGCATCTCTGGGGTCTTTCCCGTGGTCACAACCGGCTTCATCGTGGGGTTGATGGTGCTCGGGCGGCTCATAGCCCAGCAATGGCAGAGTCGGCGGCGCTGAGTCGGCGGCGCTGGGTCGGCGGCGCTGGGTCGACGGCGCTGGGTCGGCGGTGTTGGGTCGACGCTGCTGGAGCAGCGGGACAGCCGGTCCGAGTAGTCTCGCCGGGTGAATCCACTACGCCAGGCCTGGCTGCTCGATCCGGCGGTGCATTTCCTCAACCACGGTTCCTTTGGGGCGTGTCCGCGTCCCGTTCTCGAGCATCAACAGCGGCTGCGTGACCAGCTCGAGCGCCAGCCGGTCGCCTTCATGCAGCGTGAGCTGCCGATTCACCTGGAGGAGGTGCGCGCCGTCCTGGGGGGCTTCGTCGGGGCCGACCCGGCCGATCTCGTGTTCGTCACCAACGCCACGTCGGGAGTCAACGCCGTGCTGCGCTCACTGTCGTTCGAACCCGGAGACGAGATTCTCATCACCGATCACGCCTATCCGGCCTGTCGGCGCACGGTGGAGTACGTGGCGTCGCGGAGCGGAGCTCGGATCCGGGTTGTGGAAATCCCCCTACAGCCCGCAGGGAGCCACATCGTGGACCGCATCCTCGATGCGGCCGGTCCGGCGACCCGACTGGCCCTGATCGATCATGTCGCCAGTCCGACCTCCCTCGTGTTTCCGATCGATGAGATCGTGGCGTCGCTCGCCGCCCGCAATATCGACACGCTGGTAGACGGGGCCCATGCCCCGGGCATGTTGCCGCTGCAACTCGAGGATCTCGGCGCGGCCTATTACACGGGCAATTGCCACAAATGGATGTGTGCCCCCAAGGGAGCGGCCTTCCTGTACGTGCGCCCCGATCGCCAGGGCTCAATCGTACCCACGGTCATCAGCCACGGATATCGTCCCGACGACCCGTCCGGTGCCGCCTTCCACGAGATGTTCGATTGGGCCGGGACGGCGGATCCGACCGCAGTGTTGTCAATCGGCGTGGCGATCGACACGGTGGCATCTCTCGACCCGGGAGGGTGGCCGGCAGTAATGCATGCCAACCGTGAGCTGGCTGCCGCCGGGGCTGAGATCGTCGCAACGGCCGTCGACTCCCCGGCGCAAACACCGCTCGGCATGCGAGCCGCCATGGTCAGCTTCGAGCTGCCGGCCGGTTACCCGCCCGGCGCCGGCTGGGATCCGCTGCAGGACCGGCTGCTCTTCGAACATCGGGTTGAGGTTCCGATCGTGCCATGGCCGCGGCCACCGCACCGGCTGCTGCGCATCTCCGCTCACATGTACAACGAGCTCGACGAGTTTCGTGCGCTGGCCGAGGCTTTGCGCGCCGTCTTGTGACTCCGACGGTCGGGAGGGGGGAAGGTCGCGGTATCTCACGGGAGCGGAGGCATCGCCACGCGCGGCTCGAGGCCGGCCGCCAGCATTATCTCCCGGGCTGCGGTGGGGATCTCCGAGGCTGAGAACAGCCGTGCGGGGGACACTCCAATCAAGGAGAGGTCCCGGGGGACCGAGTCGGCGGTATCGCTCCAGTTGCGGCCGCCGATCAGCGCCAGGCTGTCGGCCCAGCCCGGCTCTCTCCCGTGGGCGTGCCAGCCAGTCACCTGAAGCCACACCGTGGATCCGGCGAACACGTTGTCGTTGATGAGCACGTTGCGGCTTCCTTCGTCGAGCTGCACTCCGGGCCGCTTGGTGAACCCCGGTTCTACCGAATCGCTGGGTGCCTTGAACTGGTCCCCCGCTCCTGCGTTGTTGGCGAAGTTGCGCCGAATCTGAACGTAATCACTGCGGGCGGCTCCGGGCTCGGCGACCGGGCCCAGCAGATAGATGGGCGCTCCGTCGTACAGGGTGTTGACCACGTTCTCGAAGTAGTTGCTCTCTACGGTGATGGCGCGGTGCACGTCGGAGCTCGGATTGGTGTTCCATCCCCACCCCAGGCTGAGTGCGCTGTAGGGCAGATCCCGGAACAGATTGTGACTGACATCAGCACCGGCCACCTTGGTGAGTTGCACCCCAACCGACGCCGTGAACTCGGCCGCGGCGCGGTCGACGACATTGTTGGTGAAGGTGAGCAGCGAGATCGGTCCCTCCATCGGCTGATCGATCACATCGTGGACGGGGTGCCCGGCCACCAGCGCCGCGGCAGAGATGTCGACGAAGAGGTTGCCGTCGAGAACCACCCGCCGGACGTCATTGTGCAACATGACTCCTACCGCCCCGAGCGCAGTGAAGACGTTGCTGCGAAAGGTGATGTCCCGTGCTGAGTCCATCTCGACGGCAGCTCCCGGCAAGCCGGGGAATCGAACGCCGTCGAGATAGGGGTGACGCGCCCCGTCAACCTCCATCCATTCGGCAGGGCGCCAGCCGGTGAACCAGTTGGCCGCCTGGGAGACCGTATACCCCTCTTCGTTCGGGACCGTGTACGCGGCGTGGCGAAACACGATGCCCTCGAACCTCACGTTACGCACGGGCCGACGCGGCGTACCGTCGACATTGAGCAGGGTCTCCGTCGTCGGAGCCCACGCGTCCGCCAGCGCCGCCTCGCTCGGGGGCCACCAGTAGATCTGGCGCTCTATGGGGTGGAAATACCACTCGCCCGGCTCGTCGAGGAGCTCCAGGGCGTTCTCCAGGTAGAAGGGATCTGTGGGCAGCAATGCCAGCGGCTCATAGCCCCGCTCCGAGGCGTGATAGAGCGCTCCCGCCCCGATGTCGAGCCGCGTCGTCCCGTCGCCGATGGCGGTGGCCGCGGTCACCGGTAGCCGATGGGCCTTCCAAGACGGCCGTAGCCGCTCTTCGCCGTTGCTACTGAGCACGCCATGCCCGGCGATGGCTACACCGACGTATACGAGCTCGAGGTCTTCTGGACGCGCCAGGCCGGCAACGAGTTCGCTATCCACGGCCATGGCGACGTTGCGTTGTCGCCCAAACAGCTCGCCTGTGATGAACTCGTCGGCTGTGCCGAGAGCCGTGGCACTTCGGGCCCGCGGCTGGCGCTTCCCATCGGCGAAGAACTGGCGCATGCTTTCGATACGCTCGGGTACCGAGGCCACGACAATCGATCCTGTGGTTGGTTGCCATCCTGTGATAGGGACGCCGCCGTCGAGGATTGCCTGTTCTCCCGGATAGCTCCGATAGACCATGTCGTGGCCGCCCCGACCGCTGTCCTGAAAGTCGATGGTGAAGGTTCGATCGCGTTGGTGGACGCCTCCCCGCAGGTAGACGACCACGTCGCCGGAGCCTGGCTTGAGCAGGCGGCGGGCGATCGTCTGCGCCGCCTCGAGGCTGGCCACCGGGGCAGCTCGAGTTCCGGCACCAGCATCGTCGCCGCCTACCGGATCGACATAGACCTCGGCCGCCTCAGGAATGTGCGGGCTGTTGGGAATCGGATTGGTTCGCGACACGATGCTGTCGTTTACGAAAGGGCTGAACTCGGCGACGAGAGGCGGCAGGGATGGCACGGTGCTGGCAGGGGCCGTCGGGGGCGGAGCCTGGCTGGCTGTTGTGACCGCTGTGCTGCTGGACGAAGCGGCGGCGGTTGTGTCCGACGAGTCGTCGCTGCCGGGGCGGGCGAGGATCAGACCGCCCGCGATGACGCCGAGCGATGCGGCGACGGCAATCCATCTCCAGCGACTGGGAGGCACAGTCGGCCGATCGTGTTGTGGTGCCTCGGGCATCTAGTTCCCCGTCCGAACGCAACGAGTGTATGGAGCAGGCCGCGGTTAGCGGTACTCATGTATCGGACTGTGCCGGCTGCGCTTTTATCGTCCAGACGATGGTTGCACGGGCTCCGCGGTGTCCGCCGGAGACTTCTCGCGGCGGGCAAGCAGCAGGAAGGGCAGGGCGGCCGCTTGAAGCACCGCGGCCACCACGTAGGACGTCCCGTAACTCCACACATCGGCAACTCGGCCCAAGGAGGGCTGGGTGGCGACGCCACCCGCCGAGCCCATGAGGGCGTCGAACGAGAGCACCGTCGCCCGTTGCTCGCTGGGGATGAGCTCGTTCAGATATGCCTGCTGGATCGGTCGCGAGCTCGACCACGACAGCGCCCACACCACCAGCGACGCAACCGCAATCCAGAAACTGGTCGCGGCTCCCATGACACCGAAGGACAGTACGGCAGCCACGACGGAAGCAATCATGACGTGGGTGCGACGGCTGAACAGCCGCCGCAACAGGGGGACGGCCAGGCCGCCGACAATCTGGGCGCCGGCCACGACCGCCGCCGCCAGCCCTGCCACGGCGAACGCGTCGGGATCGCCGTAGAGCTCCAGCAGGTAGGGCTGCATTGCGTAGAAGGCGTACACCCCGGTACCCATCGTGAAGGGAGCGGCCAGCATCACCCACCGAACGGGCCGCCGCCGCCATCCACTGTCCAGCGAGTCACCCACGATGCGGCGCATCTCGCTCCAAGGGCTGGAGGTTTTCCGGGGACGGAAGCCGAGATCTCTCATGAGGACCCCTGCGGCGGCGATCGTGAGCAGCAGCAGCGCGGCCCGGGCTACATACGGCACGCCCAGGTTGGTCGCCTGCGCCAGGACGCCGCCCGCCACGGAGCCGGAGAGCATGGCGGCACCGGCCACCGTCTGGCCGCGGGCGAACATCGTTTCGAGGCTGCCTCGGTAATCGGTGAAGGTGAGCGCGTCGACCAGCCACGCTTCCACCGCTCCCGAGAAGAAGGTGAATCCCAAGCCGATGACCGCCGAGGCGACTGCCCAACCCCAGAACGCGGCCTCGAGCTGCCACATCGCCAGATAGAGGATGGTTGACAGCAGCAACGTCGCCGCCCCTAGGAGGTAAGACACCCGGCGCCCCCATGTGTCGGCTACCACTCCCGTCGGCACTTCGAATATCACCTGGCCGGCGGTGAAGAAGGCGTTGGCGGCGAAAGCCTCGGTGTTGCTGAGCCCGGCGTCCAGCAGGAACAGGGTGTTGATACCCCAAATGAAGGAAGTCGCCAGTGTGGCCAGCAGCGTGAGCAGCAGATACGTCCGCTGCACACGCCGGGCTGCCGCGTTCATCGCCGCAGGCTAGCGAGCGGTCATGGACGGGCTCCGCGCGGTGGCCTAGCTTCAGGTTGACATTTGCGTCCAACGGCCCAACCGGGGAGACACTGATGGGCATATCGCGATGGCCGGAGGAGAGGATGAGGCTCCCAGCCGCCAGCTCGGCCACCGGGCATGTCGGGCTTTCCTGCGTCGGCTCTCGTGTCGGCATCCAGTTGGTGGCCGACCGTCAACAAGGCCGGGACGGGGAGTGGCGGGCAGATGGATAAGTGGTGGCTGGGATCGGTCGGGTACGAGATCTACCCGCGTTCGTTCGCCGACTCCAACGACGACGGGATCGGCGATCTGCGTGGCATCCGTCAACGGCTGGAGTATCTGGAATGGCTCGGTGTCGACGCCATCTGGATCGCGCCGTTCTACGACTCACCCGGCTACGACCACGGCTACGACGTTGCCGACTACAGGGCCGTCAATTCGATTCACGGCGACCTCGCCGACTTCGACGCGCTGGTGGCCGACGCCCACTCCCGGGGTATCCGGGTGATCATCGACATCGTGCCCAACCACACGTCGTCGCATCATGTCTGGTTCCAGGAGGCCCTCGAGGGGCCGCACAGCCGCTACCGCGACTACTACATCTGGAAGGACCCCGCGCCCAATGGTGGCCCCCCCAACAACTGGGTCAGCCATTTCGGAGGGCCGGCGTGGACGCTCGATGAGACCTCCGGTCAGTACTGGTGCCATCTCTTCCTGCCTGAACAGCCCGATCTCAACTGGGAGAACCCGGCCGTTCGCGAGGAATTCGACGAGATCCTTCGCTTCTGGTGCGATCGGGGAGTCGCCGGGTTCCGCGTCGACGTTGCGCATGGCTTGACGAAGGACCCCCAATTCCGCGACAACCCGCAGCTGGTGCCGATCCTGGATCCGCAGGACCCTGCTCACGTGTTCCGTGCTTTCGATCATCTGTACGATCTGGACCAGGACTCCACGCTGGAGATCTATCAGCGGTGGAACCAAGTGGTGGCGCCGTACGATGCGATCCTGATCGGTGAGTCCAACCCGCGCAGCATCGACCGCGTGGCCCGGTATGTGAAGGGCGACGGCCTGCACACGGCCTTCTACCTCGAGTCCGTCTGGATGGCATGGAAACCCAACGAGCTGCTGGCCAACCTGGAATTCGTCAATCGGGCGACGGACACCGGCGTGTCGTGGGTGATCGACAACCATGACGCATCGCGGTCCGCCACCCGATACGGCGGAGGCGACCTCGGGCGGCAGCGCTCCCTCGCGGTCATGGCATTCATGGGGGGCCTCGGCGGATTCCCGTTTCTGTGGGAAGGCCAAGAGCTCGGCCTAGTCGATGCGGTGCTGCGTCGCCAAGATCTCGAAGATCCGATCGCGACTCGCAACGTACACGGCAAAGGCCGTGACGGTACCCGCACGGTGATGCCGTGGGACAGCACTCACGCCAACGGATTCTGCTCGAGCGCGGAACCGTGGCTGCATGCGCCCCAACGAGATCACGGGGAGACGGTGGCCGCGCAGCGGGCCGACGCTGGGAGCTGGCTGGCCAAACATCGCGAGCTGCTGAGGGTGCGCAAGACTCTGCCGGAGCTATGGCGGGTCGCCCCGCAGTGGAGCAACGAGCTGACGGGCCCAGCACGAGCCCTTCGTCGCGGCAATACGATCGTCGTCACCAATCTGGGTGATCAGCCGGTGAGTTACACGTTGCCGGCAGGCGACTGGAAGGTTGTGTTCGACTCGAGCTCGTCCGACCGGACAACGCTGGTTGGAGGGCAACAGATACCTGCCGCAACGACGTACTACCTGCACCGAGCCGGCCGAGGGGTCGCGTCGCAAGCGTTCGGATGCACACACCAGTCCGAGGAAGTCGACATTGGACGCATGTCGCATTGACCCGCTCACACCGCTTTCGCTAATGTGCGCTGGCGCTCTTGTCTGGGCGCAATCTCAGGGGCTGTGAGGGGCATCTCTCACGACTACGGCGGCTACTGCCGCCTCCCAGACGGAAGGGAACTTATCGAATGCTGATGAGAAGAAGAATCTTCTCCTCTGCTGCTTTCCTATTGGCTTTTGCAATGATCGCTGCCGCTTGTGGCGACAGCGACAGTGGAACGCCGGAAACAGTGGTAGTGACATCAATTGTCACGGAGACATCGATTGTCACTCAGACGTCGATCGTCACCGAGACGGTCGTCCAGGAGAATCCGCTCGCAGGCACCACGGTCACGGTCTTCGGACCGGAGACCTCGCCCGCCGAGGCAGGTGCGCACACCGCGGCCATCGAGCTGTTCGGCGCGCAGAACCAGATGAACCTGACGTACGCCGGAGACCGGAGCTTCTCCGATCTGATCAACGCACAAGCGGCCGGCGGCAACCCACCGGACATCGGTGTGTTCCCGCAGCCTGGCAAGATTGCCGATTTCGCGCGGATGGGCTTCCTGCAGCCGCTGCCGCAGGATGTAGTCGACGTGATGAACGCCAACTTCGGTGAGGCGTGGACCGCGTTCGGCAACGTCGATGGTGTGCAGTACGCCATTCCGACGAAGGCCGACCTCAAGTCGCTGGTGTGGTATCGCCCGTCTGACTTTGCGGCGAACGGCTACGAGGTGCCGACGACCTGGGACGAGCTGAAGACGCTCACCAACCAGATGATTACCGACGGCAACACCCCGTGGTGTGTCGGCATCGAGTCGGGCGGCGCCACCGGGTGGGCCTTCACCGACTGGGTCGAGGACCTCACCCTGCGCTTCCAGGGCGCCGAGTTCTACGACCAGTGGGTGAACCACGAGATCCCGTTCAATTCGCCCGAGATGAACGCGATCTGGCAAGAGGTGCTGGATCTGTGGAACACCCAAGACGCCGTCTTCGCAGTAGGCGGCTCCATCTCGTCGACCTACTTCGGCGACAATGGGCCGCCGCTCGTCGAGGGCCAGTGCATGATGCACCGCCAGGCGTCGTTCTTCTCAGCTTTCTTCCCCGAGGGGACAACCTTCGGTCCTGAGGGCGTCGACGTGTTCTACTTCCCGTCGGTCACCGGAGACCGTCCGGTGCTCGGCGCGGGCACGCTCGTGGGGGCGTTCCGCGATGCACCCGAGGTGTGGGCCGTCATGAAGTACTACGCCTCTCCGGAGTATGCCGACAACCGGCAGCGTCTCCAGGCGTTGGCCCAGGGTTCGGCCGAGGGCCCGGTTCTCAGCGGGTTCCTGTCACCGAACCTGAACGCCGATTTGAACCAGTATCAGCCGCTGGAGCAGTCCTTCCTGGACATCTTGTTCACGGCTGAGGTGGTGCGCTTCGATGGCTCGGACCTGATGCCGGCTGCGGTGGGCGCCGGCTCGTTCTGGTCAGAGGCCACCAGTGCGGTCAACGGTGACAAGACGGTGGAGGATGCCACCCAGGCGGTCGAGGACTCCTGGCCGTAAGCCCAACACGCAAGACGAAACGAACCGATTGAACACCAGCGGGGGTGTCGGCCTAGCGGGCCGGCATCCCCGCTGACTAAGTTACGGCGCGCGTGACAGGAGGAGTGGCGTGGCAACAGTGCTGAGCGGCATAGTCAACTTGCTGCTCGTGGTGGGAGTCGTTGCCGGCCTGACTTACTGGATCGGCGGCGCCGGTCACGAGGAGCGCTGGCCGCCGCGCCGCATCTTCGGACTCGTCATCGGGTTGGTGGCGGGAGCCTTCACTCTGTGGGGTGTGCTCGCCGTCGACAAGCTGGCGACCACCGCCAACGGTGTCATCATCGCCATTGTTGCCAGCGCGCTCCTCTTCATCGGCGCTAACCGCCTCTTCGACCTGACGCTCGATCGCTGGTCCTTGTTCGCAGCTCTCGTCGGATTGCTCGCTGCTGGCAGCGTCTTTGCCGTGCTGTGGGGCAACCAAGTCTTGGAGAACCCGGTGATCTTCACCGTCATCGCTGCGGCGGTCGGGGCGACGGCCGGCTTCTTGCTGGGAACGGCTGAGGAGCCCCTCAACCGCTTGCTGATCGGGATCGGTGCCGGCGCCGCGCTGGGACTGCTCGCTTTCTTCGGCCTGAGGTCTCCTCGGTTCGACGACCAGGGGAGGGCGCTCGTCGAGGTCGTGGATGGGCGCACTCTGCTTCCGGTGATACCCAATCTGAGCTACGGCCAGTTGATTTTGTCGACTGCGGTAGCCATCGCAGTTGGTTTGATCATCTGGCAGCTGCGGGGCCGGATCACCACAGTGCCGCGAACCGTCGCCCGTTGGGGGACTCTCGGCTTTGCCATCGGCGCCTGGCTGCTGCCCGACGTCGGCTTCGGGTCAAACACGGACGCGCTGGTGGCAACCCTCGGGGTGGGTGTCGGGCTCGGCGCCGTCGCCGGGTTGACTCCGTTGCCGGCTAGGCAGAGGCGACTGCAGATCGAGGAGAGCTCCCGTTCCTACATCTTCTTGGTGCCGGCGCTCACGTTCATCGGGTTCACTCTGGTCATTCCGACGGTTCGGACGGTGTTTCTCTCGCTACGCGACTCGGCGGGTAAGGAATACGTCGGATTCGAGAACTACGGCTCGATATTCACCGACCGCAACATCATCGATCTCGATGGCTGGGCTGACATCTTCACCAGCCGTATGTTCATCGTTGGGGTGATATTGGCGGCGCTCGGTGTGGTGGCCGCCTTCCTGGCCGGCCGGCGCATAGGCGATCGGACCAGCTTCGGCCCCGGCAACATGACACCGCTCGTGCTCGGCGTTTTCCTGGTGGCGTTCGCCATCTTCTCCGTCTTGCGGGGGACCATCATCAACAACCTGTGGTGGGTGTTCACCGTGACGGCGGTGGCGACGGCAGCCGGCTTGGCTATCGCCGTGTTGGCCGATCGCGCCAAGTACGAATCGATGGCCAAGTCCATGATCTTCATGCCGATGGCAATCTCCTTCGTCGGCGCCGGAGTGATCTGGCGGTTTATGTATCTGCCGCGCGACGTGTCGCAGCCGCAGACCGGGGTGCTGAATTCGCTGTGGGTGGGGTTGGGAGAGCTGAGCAACTCCACGGGTCCGCGCAACGTCGTGATTGCCGTGATGCTGCTGCTGGCATTGGGGCTGATCGTCTTGGCGGTGCGGGCCTGGCAGGTCGATGAACGGTCCATCGCAATCGGGTCCGCAGTGACCGCCCTGCCCCTGGTGTGGCTCGCCTGGAAGTTGCTCGACGGCTTGGGCGGTTTCCAGGTCCGCGCCAACGGCGAGATCGTTCCTGACACGATCCTGTTCGTCCAGGAGAGCCCCTTCAACAACGTATGGATAATGCTGGTGCTCATCTGGATTCAGACCGGCTTCACCATGGTCATCTTCTCAGCGGCCATCAAGGCCGTGCCCTCCGAGTTGATCGAGGCGGCCCGAGTAGATGGTGCCACCGAAGCCCAGTCGTTCTGGCGGGTCGTGCTTCCCCAGATCGCTCCCACGATCGGCGTGGTGGTGACGACCCTGATCGTGCTGGTGATGAAGGTGTTCGACATGGTCAAGGTCATGACCAATGGCAACTTCGACACCAACGTGATCGCCAACGAGATGTGGAACCGCGCCTTCACGCAGCTCAACTTCGGGCTTGGCTCGGCGTTGGCCGTCGTGTTGTTCGTTGCCGTGTTGCCGATCTTGTTCATCAACATCCGGCGAATGCAGGAGGAGGTTGCGTTGCGATGACAGAGCTGGCGCGCCGGACCGAGGCGGGTACAAAGGCTGCCCGCAAGGGGGGCCTCGGAGAGCGCACCTACGCGTTCCTGTCGTCGATCCCCACCACGGTCCTCTGGCTTCTGGTCGTACTGTGGACGATCCCGACGTTCGGCCTTCTGGTCAACTCGTTCCGCACTCGGAACGCCCAGCGCGCCAGCGGCTGGTGGAACTTCAGCCTCGACGATTTCACGATCGACAACTATTGGGACGTTCTAGTCGCCAGCGCCCAAGGTGGGCTGTGGCGTTCGCTGCTGAACTCGCTGGCCATCGCTCTGCCGGCAACCGTGATCCCGATAGCGATCGCCGCCTTTGCCGCTTACGCCTTTGCCTGGATCGACTTCCGGGGACGGCAGTGGTTGTTCATAGCCACGGTGTCTCTCCTCGCCATACCCGCGCAAATGTCGCTGATTCCACTGCTCCAGCTGTACTCCGGCGGCGGGCACTGGACACTGCCGTTCATCGACAAGACGATCACGATATTCCCTGATCTGAACTTATCCGGCCAAGCCATATCGGTATGGCTCACGCACACCGGCTTTGCCCTCCCCTTTGCCATCTTCCTGCTGCACAACTACATCGTGCAGCTACCGAAGAGCATCTTCGAGTCGGCTTACATCGACGGGGCCGACCACTTCAAGATCTTCTGGCGCCTCGTGCTCCCTCTCTCGGTCCCGGTGCTGGCCGCGTTCGCCATCTTCCAGTTCCTGTGGACGTACAACGACTACCTGATCGCGGTGACGATGCTGGGAGGGGCCGGTGACCAGTTCCCGGCAACGGCGCGCATCGCCTCCATTGCGGGCGACTTCGGCCAGACCGAACACTTGTTGACCGCAGGGGCTTTCCTGTCCATCGTGCTTCCGGTCGCGGTGTTCTTCGCATTGCAGCGCTACTTCGTGTCGGGCATTCTCGCCGGGTCGGTAAAGGGTTAGTCGGCTCCGAGTCGGCCGACGCCCCGCCGATTGAGGTATATGGCAAGCGACACGATCCGATACGGCATCATCGGTACCGGGATGATGGGCGTCGAGCACATCGCCAATGTGGCCGCGCTGGAAGGGGCCGCGGTCACTGCGATCGCCGATCCCGATGAGACCCAGCGGTCGCTGGGAGCGGAATTCGCCGGCGAGGTGCCCGGCTTCGTGTCTCACCAGCACCTGCTGGAGAGCGGCTTGTGCGACGCAGTCGTGGTTGCGGCCCCGAACCACCGCCACTACGAGATTCTGCTCGACTGCATCGCAGCGGGGGTCCACGTGCTCACCGAGAAGCCGATGTGCATCACCACAGCCCAATGTGCCGAGGTAGTGGCTGCTGCTACCGGCAGCGCGCAGGTCCACTGGGTGGGCCTGGAGTACCGCTACATGCCACCGGTGGCGGCCCTCCTCGAGCGCCTCGCCGCTGTGGGCGAGGCGAAGATGGTCTCCATTCGGGAGCACCGCTTTCCCTTCCTGCCGAAGGTGGCGAGCTGGAACCGCTTTCGAGCGAACACGGGAGGAACGCTCGTCGAGAAGTGCTGCCACTTCTTCGATCTCATGAACTTGATTGCCGGCGCACGCCCGGTTCGGGTTATGGCGTCTGGGGCGCAGTCTGTGAACCATCTCGATGAGGTGTACGCGGGGCAACGGGCCGATATGGTCGACAACGCGTTCGTCATCGTGGAATACGCCAATGGAGTGCGGGCGAGTCTCGACCTGTGCATGTTTGCCGAAGGCTCCCCATTCGAGCAGGAGGTGGTCGTCACTGGCGACGCCGGCAAGGTCGAGGCTTGGGTGCCGCCGGGGATGGCGGGTCGTCCCGGGGTCGTCCAAGTGAATACCCGTGGCGGCGGCGTCGTGGAGCGCTCAGAGCTCAGCGACAGCCACATTCCCCACGTGGGGATGCACCACGGCGCCAGCTACCTCGAGCACGTGGACTTCCTGGAAGCGATCCGCACCGCCACCCCCGCCAGGATCACGTATGAGGACGGGCTGTGGTCGGTTGCGGTTGGTGAGGCCGCTCACATGTCCATCGACGAGCAACGGGCAGTCGACATTGCCGAGCTGGTCGCGACCTAGCTGCGGATGGCCAAACCGCTGTCGGGGTCGAAGAACTGGGTGTTCGCTGCGTCGACCGCCAATTCGGCTTCGTCGCCAACTCTGACGGTGGAGCCAGCATCGAAGCGAGCCGATACGCGGGCCCCTTCGACACTGAGGAGCACGTCGGTCTCCTCCTCCAGCTCGAGGGCTTCTTCGAGGATGACTGGCTTGGCGTCGATGTGGCAGTAGACGATCCGCTCGTAACCGAGGGCCTCCACGTTGTCGACTTTGGCGCGCAACCGCTGGTTGGCAGGATGACCCGGCTCCAACGCGGCGTCCTCGAAGTCGCTGGGGCGCAGCCCGGCCACTACTTCGCGCCCGATGTAGCCGCGGAGGGCAGGACGCTCGCCGAGCACGGATGCCGGCAGACCGATGGTCTGGCTCCCGAGCTTGAGCGACAGGGCACCGTTGCTCTCGCTGAGGTCACCCTCGAGGAGGTTCATCGAAGGAGACCCGATGAACGCCGCTACGAACAGGTTGTCCGGCCTGTCGAAGAGGGTCTGCGGGGCATCTACCTGCTGCAGCACACCGGCGTTGATAACGGCGACTCTGTCTGCCATGGTCATCGCTTCGACCTGGTCGTGGGTCACGTAGAACGTGGTCACCCCGACGCTGCGCTGCAGCTCGGTGATTTCGGCACGCATCTGCACTCGCAGCTTGGCGTCGAGGTTTGATAACGGCTCGTCGAGCAGGAATACCTGTGGTCGGCGGACGATGGCCCGTCCCATGGCGACCCGCTGCCGCTGGCCACCGGAGAGCTGCCCGGGCTTCTTGCCGAGCTGCTCTGTGAGCTCGAGGAGGCGGGCGGCTTCCCCGACCCGTTCCTTGATCTCGGCCTTGGACCGACCCGCCAGCTTGAGGGCAAACCCGATGTTGTCCGCCACAGTCATGTGCGGGTAGAGCGCGTAGTTTTGGAAGACCATGGCGATGTCCCGGTCCTTGGGGTGGACGTCGTTGACGATGCGGTCGCCGATCTTCAGCTCACCGGCCGATATGTCCTCCAGCCCGGCGATCATCCGGAGAGTGGTCGATTTGCCGCAACCCGAAGGCCCGACCATGACGAGGAATTCACCGTCCTGGATGTCGAGGTCGAGGTCAATGACGGCTTGGAAGCCGTTGTCGTATTCCTTGGTGATGCCTGTGAGTGTTACGCCTGCCATAGAGCCACATTAGTGGGGTCGACGGCGTCCAGGAAAGTCACAATTCACGGCCGGTGGGGCTTCTTGGTAGGGTCCGAGCGCTTTCGACCGAGGAATGCAATGGCGGCCCCAGAGAACGCGGTGCCTTTGGCAGCCAAGTACGAGGCCATCGCCGACCTGTGGTCGCCTCACATCGTCGCCGAGTTCAACGGCATGCACGTCAAGCTGGCGCGTGTGGAGGGGGAGTTCATGTGGCACAGTCACCAGGACACCGATGAAGTCTTCCTGGTTCATCGCGGGTCGCTCGAGATCCAGATGAGGGGCCGGGAGACCGTGGTGCTGACCGCCGGCGATATGTTCGTGGTGCCCGCCGGCATTGAGCACCGCCCGATCGCTCCCGAGATGTGTGAGCTGATGTTGATAGAGCCGGCGGGAACGCCCAATACGGGCGACCGAGCTACTGCGGCGCAGGAGCCATGGATCTAGTCGGAGTCCGCCCCCGGTGACGTCACTGGACCTCGAGTTTGTTCGCGCCCAATTTCCGGCGTTCGCCGCCTCGGCGCTGCGCGGATGGCGGTTCTTCGAGAATGCCGGCGGCTCATACGCTTGCCGCCACACGATCGACTCGCTGCAGAGGTACTACACCGAAACCAAGGTGCAGCCGTACGGCTTCTATCCGGCCTCGGCCGCGGCCGGAGAAGCCATGGATCGTTCCCGTCAACTGTGGGCAGAGGCCCTGACTATTGAGCCCGACGAGCTCCATTTCGGACCATCGACCTCGATGAACACCTACGTCCTGGCTCACGCTTTTGCCGACCTGATGGGACCGGGGGACGAGGTTGTCGTGACCAATCAAGATCATGAGGCGAACTCGGGCGCCATCCGCCGAGCCGCTCGAGCTCGCGGCGCAAATACGTTGGAGTGGGAGGTTGATCCGGAGCGCGGACTACTGGACCCGGAGGGTCTGGGTCGCCTCCTCAGCTCTCGTACCCGGGTCGTGTCGTTTCCCCACGCCTCCAACATCGTGGGTCAGGAAAACGACGTCCAGTTGCTGACCGCGATGGCGCACGAAGTCGGCGCCCGGGTGATCGTCGACGGCGTCTCCTATGCGCCCCACGGCATCCCCAACTTGGCCGATCTCAACCCTGACGTGTACCTCTTGAGTCTCTACAAGACGTACTCGGTGCATCAGGGCCTGATGGCAGTCCGCAACGGGCTCGTCGACGAGCTGCCCAACCAGGGCCACTACTTCAACGCCGCGTTGCCGGGCAAACGATTGACCCCGGCCGGGCCGGACCATGCCCAAGAAGCAGCCGCCGGGGCCGTGCTCGACTACATCGCCGAGCTTGCGGCCCATCACAACGGGTCAGGCTCATCGTTGCGGGAGGCAGTTGATCTGGTCAACGGGCTGTGGCAGGCCCACGAAACCGCGCTGCTGACGAGCCTGCTGGAGTCACTGCGCAGCCTGCCGGACGTGAGGATCCTCGGTCCGGACCGAGTTGCGTCCGGCGGCCTCCATCGCTGTCCGACGGTGGCTCTTGTGCCAGGATCCAAGGATCCCGCCGCAGTGGCCAGAGCGCTTGCGGAGCGCGGCATCATGGCCGGAGCCGGCCACTTCTACGCCCGGCGGCTGGTCGAGGCGCTGGGCATCTCCGGGGACCGCGGCGTCGTCCGGCTGTCGCTGGTTCACTACACCAGCGAGGAGGATGTGGCGGCGTTGGTGGAGGCCCTGGAACAAGTGCTCGCTTAGGTGGGACCGATCTTCTCGTCGGGAATCGATACGATGGTGCCGGTCATGACTGCCAGCAACGCCTCGGAACCGTCCGCGATCAGCTGCGCCTGACTCACTGTGAGCGTCCGCCCGGGCTTGATGACGCCTCCCCGCGCTACGAATCGTTCTCCGGCGGCGGGCCGCAACAGATTGATCTTGTATTCGGAAGTGAGCACGCGGGTGCCCGGGGGAGTGAGCGAGTGGGCGGCATACCCGCAGGCGGAATCGAGCACCGTGGCGATGACGCCGGCGTGTAGGAATCCGTCCTGCTGGGTGAATCCCGGGGTGGGCCGGAACTGGAGCTCTATCCACCCCGGGCCGAGGTCAACGATCTCGATACCGAACGTCGCCATCACCGCCTGGGTGGCAAAGCTGGCGCGGACCTTGTTCTCATAATCGGGATCGGCGGGCTCGAAGCCCGGCCCGTCCTCAGCTTCCCTCACACCCATCACCCCCACGCTACCTGCCCGCAGCAGGCCGTCGACTCCCGCGCCGGCGTCGCTTGCCGGCTACTTGGAGGGAAAGAGCAGAACAGGAAGCTCAGCCGTGTCCAATACCTGTTTGGCGACGCTGCCCATCATCAGCCGCTTGAAACCTGACAGTCCCCGAGTCGACATGGCGATCATGTCGAATGCGTTATCCCCGGCGAACTTGGCAATAGTGGCGCCGGGGCGATCACCGACGCCCCCGATGAGCATTGACGTGACCGCCAGGCCGGTGTCCTCGCTCAGCCGGCGCGCCTCACCGTCCAGATACACCTCGATAGCCTCAGCGATCGTGATGTCTTCCGCATGGGCCAACGGCTCGAAATGACGATCCATGATCGGTTCCATCACCCCGATCAATGTGATCGTCGCGCCGGTCGCCATTGCCAGGGGAAGCACCTGCTCCGCCGCAGACCGAGCCAGCTTCGACCCGTCGAGAGGAATCAATATGCGAGGTCGGTAGGTCGTGTCCACCGCGGCGCTCCAGTCTTGCGATTCATCAACCCTCCCTGTCACGGTACGGAGCCGCGCCGCTGCCGATTAGGGACTAAAGGGACCCGTGCCCGGCCAGAAGTCCCGTGCCGGAGTCCCTGTCGTGGCCGCAACGGGCCTCCTCTCTAAGCTGCGCAAGCGAGGAGGCGACGAGGTGGCGGTGATGATCGAGCAGGGACCGGACCGGATCCGCCTGTCCAACGGATCGCTCGATGTTGAGGCTTCTACGGGATTCGGCCCGCGGATCTTGTTCTGCGGGCTGCGCGGGGGCCGCAACCTGATGGCTCAGCTGCCGACGGCGCAGCTGGACTGGCGGCCCGAACGACCTTTCAATTTGCATGGCGGCCACCGATTCTGGGTCGCTCCCGAGGTGCGCGAGGTTACCTACACCCCGGACGATTCGCCCGTTGCCGTGAGCGAGGAGTCCGGCGGCGTGCGCCTGACGACGCCACCGGCGCCGACCAGCCCCTTCGAACGGACGCTGGTGATCCGCCTCGACGCCACCGAGCCCAGGCTCGAAGTGACCCATCGACTGCGATACACCGGCGATGGCAGAACAACGGCGGCGCCGTGGGCGATCACGATGCTTCCGCGTGGCGGGCACATAGTGCTGCCGTTCGCCGCCGGCGACGCAGCGGATCTCCAAGCCAACCGCAACATCGTGTTCTGGCCCTACACCCGCATCGATGACCCGTTGGTGGACGTCTCCGATCAATTCATCGTGATGTCCGGTGAGCGCTCGGACGCGGTCAAGCTGGGAACCCTCGGATTGGCCGGCTGGGGGGCGTACGTGGTGGACGGGTCGGTTCTCATCAAGCGGGCGGCGGCCGATCCCGCCGCGCTCTACCCGGACTTGGGGGCATCGCTCCAGGCGTACGTCGCCGCAAGCTTTTGCGAGCTGGAGACGTTGGGGCCGCTGGCCACGATGGCGCCGGGCGACGCAGTCGAACACGATGAGCGGTGGGAGTTACACGAGATCGGCGGCATCGCACGTGGGCCGGAGGAGATCGGGGCGCAGATCGCCGCTCTCGCTCAGGCGTGATCACCCCAGTTCGGTGGCGAAATCACCCAACTGCGCGATCTGTGAGCTCGCCGCCGGCGCTGGCTTCGATGCCACCCCGAAGAGGATGCGGTCGACCCCGGCGGCGCGCAGCTCCTCCACGACCGGTGGGCGGGGCGGTGCCATGAACACGGTTACTTCCACCGAGGCCGGGTCGCGACCCGCGCCCTCGGCGAGCCGGCGTAGCTGGGCAACATGCTCGACGATGGGGAAGCGGCCGAACAGCGGCATCCACCCATCGGCGTACTCGATCACGTGGCGGAAAGTAACCGCCGTAGGGGCACCGCCGACCACGATGGGCGGGTGCGGCCGCTGTCGTGGCTTGGGCCACGACCACATGGGCTCGAAGGCCACTCGATCTCCACTGAAGCTGGCTTCGTCCTTCGTCCAGATTTCCCTGATGGCCAGGACTTTCTCGCGCACCAAGCCGCGGCGACGACTCGGGTCGACTCCGTGATTCTCCATTTCCTCGATGTTCCAGCCGTATCCCACCCCGAAGATGACTCGTCCCTGCGAGATCATGTCGAGCGAGGCGATTTCCTTGGCCGTCCAGATTGGATCGCGCTGAGCAACGAGAGTGATCCCGGTGCCGAGACGGACGCGCTCCGTGCGTGCCGCCACCGCCGCCAGCGCGACTATGGCGTCGTGAGTGCGCCAGTAGTGCTCGGGCAGCGGGGGAGCCCCTTCGCGACCGCCCCATGGTGTCCGTCGGCTCACGGGGATGTGACTGTGCTCGGGGAACCAGATCGACTCGAAGCCGGCTGCCTCGGCGGCTTCGCCGAACTCGATCGGCTGCATGGACTGATCCGTCGGGAAGTACGCCAACCCGTAACGCATGATTACCTCGGTGCTTGCGGCCGGGGCGAGGCTACCGCAGTGCGCGTCGAGCAGTCTCGGGTATAGAGTCGCCGGGCACCAGCCAACAAAGGGACCGCGCTGTGAGCTACGTCCTCGGAGTCGACACATCCACGACCGCCACCAAGGCGCTCCTCGTCGACACGGCGGGGACCGTCGTTGCCGCCGGCGTCGCCGAGTATCCATTCGAGACGCCGCAGCCGTTGTGGGCTGAGCAGGACCCTCGCCTGTGGTGGAACGGCACCGTGCGGGCCATCGCCGCTTGCTTGGAGTCTGCCGGAGTAGCCGGAGCTGCCGTCGAGGCCGTCGGCTTGACAGGGCAGATGCACGGGTTGGTGTTGCTCGACACCGCCGGCGAGCCCGTCCGTCCGGCCATCTTGTGGAACGATCAACGGACCGGCGCCGAATGCGACCAGCTCCGGGCTGCGGTCGGAACGGAGCGTCTGATCGCCGTGACCGGAAACGACGCGCTCACCGGCTTCACAGCTTCGAAGTTGCTCTGGGTGCGCAACCATGAGCCCGATTCGTTGGCGGCCGCGCGCCACATGTTGCTCCCCAAGGACTATGTCCGCTATCGCCTCACCGGCGCGGCCGCCACCGACAAGGCCGGTGGATCCGGCACGCAAATGTTCGATCTGGCGGCTCGGGACTGGTCATCCGAGATCGTTGCTGCGATCGGTGTGGATGCGGGCCTGTTGCCTGCGACCTACGAAGGGCCCGCCGTGACCGGAACCGTCAGCAGTGGTGCCGCCGCCGTCACCGGACTGGCGGTGGGGACCCCGGTCGTAGCCGGCGGCGGTGACCAAGCCGCCAACGCCGTCGGCACAGGGGCGATAGATGCCGGCGACATGGCGTTGTCGTTGGGCACCTCCGGAGTCGTCTTTGCCGCCACTACGCGGCCGACCGTAGAGCCCGCGGGAAGAGTCCACGCGTTCTGTCACGCCCTGCCCGATCGATGGCACATGATGGGCGTGATGCTCTCGGCCGCCGGATCGCTGCGCTGGCTACGAGACACCATCGCCCCGGGAGTTGGATTCGACGAGTTGAGTCGGGAAGCGGCGGGGGTCGCCCCCGGCGCCGACGGTCTGCTGTTTCTCCCGTATCTGACCGGAGAGCGCACCCCGCATCCGGACCCGCTTGCCCGTGGGGCCTTCATCGGATTGACGGTGCGCCACGAGCGAGCGCATCTCGTCAGGGCCGTGATGGAAGGTGTCGCCTACGGACTACGGGACGGCTACCGCCTGATGATCGCAGCGGGAGTGCCTCCGGCGCAGACGATGCGCGGCTCGGGGGGCGGGGTCAAGAGCGATCTGTGGCGCCAGGTCGTCGCCGACGTGCTCGGTGTCACGCTGGGCACCGTAGCCACGGAGGAGGGCGCTGCATTTGGGGCTGCCGTGCTTGCCGCCGTCGGAGCCGGATGGAGGGCCTCCGTCGGTGAAGTGGTTGCCGATTGGGTGGAGGAGACGGGGCGGGTCGAGCCCAGCGGCGAGTCCTACGAGCGCGGCTACGCCCTCTATCGCGAGCAATACCCACTGCTGCGGTCCACTTTTGCGCGCCTGGGCCAGTGAGCTCGACCGTCGTCTCGTGGCGAGAGGCGGACGAGGCCAGAGCTCAGTACATCGCATCGTCGGGCGTGCCGCCCTGCAACATCTCTCCGGCCCCGGCCGCGAGCCCGAGCAGGTCGCTGGCGACGGTGATCATGCGGAACCCCTGGTCGCGGCGCTTTTGCGCCAACGCCGGCCTCGTATGGATGCCGGGCACGACCCCGTGGCGACGGCACGAATCAACGATGTGCTCGAGTGCTGCAGCGAACTCTCCCGGGTTGTCCGCCGCCGGTTCCTGTCCGTAGCTGATGCTGAGATCTGCCGGCCCGACATAGATGGCGTCGATCCCGTCGAGAGCCAGGATCTGGTCGAGCGATTCGACCGCCTCCGCCGTCTCGATCATCGGTATACAGGCGACCGCCGCGTTGGCGGCAGCAGGGGAGTACTCGTCGTAGACGCGACTAGCGCGGATCGGGCCCCAACTGCGGGCGCCCTCAGGGGGATAGCGGCAGGCTTGCACTGCCGCCGCCGCCTCGCCGACCGAATTGACCATGGGGACGATGACGCCGAGCGCTCCTGCGTCGAGTACCCGACCGATGATTCCCGGCTCGTTCCACGGCACCCTGACGACCGGCACGCTGTTCGAGGCTGACATCGATTGAAGCATGGAGTACATGGTGCGGTAGTCGGTGGTCCCGTGCTGCATGTCGACGCAGAGGTAGTCGAACCCGACCGACGCCATGACTTCGGCGGTGACCGAGCTGGCGATCGACAACCAGCCCCCGTGGGCGATTCCCCCGTCTGCCCATATCGTCTTCAATTCGTTGTGCAATTCGCTCTCCTCTGCGGCCGCGAGAACGCTAGCCGCCGGCCGCGAGCGGGGCACGGGCCGGGGACCGGCGAGGTGGATCATGAACCCCGGGATTACCTAGAGTCGCTTCCCCCCGACGGAATTGGAGGAAGCGTGGCCTCACCTCCCAAGATATGGATGGAGCGGCCGGCGCTGCCGGACTTGGCCGAAGAGTTGACTGCGGCGGCGAACATTCTCGGACCGGGCACCCCGGCCGATCCGCTCTACGGGCTGGCGGAAGCGGAAGCTGCCCTGGCGGGAGTGCTCGACTACGACGCCGCCTTGCTCGATCAGGCGCCGCAGCTGAAGGCCATATGTCGTACCGGCATCGGGGTCGACAAGGTGGACGTGCAGGAGGCGACGCGTCGCAACATCGCCGTCTGCAACACTCCGGACGGCCCTACCGTGTCGACGGCCGAACATGCCGTGGGCCTCATGTTGGCGGCTGCCAAGAACATCAAGAAGTCAGCGCACTGGTTGGCTGGCGGAGAGACCGACATGTTCGCCCGCCACGAGGCGATAGAGCTCGACGGAAAGACGCTCGGTCTCGTCGGTTACGGACGGATCCCGCGTCGCGTGGCGGCCGCGGCGCACGGGCTGGGCATGGCGGTGGCGGCCTTCGACCCCCATCTTGCCGCCACTGCGTTCGCCGGTGCGCGCCGAGCCGAAACGCTCGAAGACCTATTGAGCTCCGCGGACGTAGTATCGATTCACGTACCGCTGACTTCGGCGACCCGTCACCTGTTCTCGACCGCAGAGTTCGCCGCGATGCGGCCCGGCGGCGTCTTTGTCAACACCGCTCGCGGGGGAGTCGTCGACCAAGCCGCCCTGCTGGCGGCCATCGATTCCGGCCATTTGGGCGGCGCCGGCTTGGACGTCACCGACCCCGAGCCCCTGCCGCAGGACCACCCGCTGCTCAACCGGGACAACATCGTGGTGACCCCGCACGTCGCTTCCGCCACCTGGGAAGGCAAACGGCGGATGTTCCGTAGTGCATTTGCCCAAGCCCTCCAGGTGCTAGCCGGCGAACGCCCCGCACATCTGGTGAATCCCGAGGTCTGGGATGCCTTCGAGTCGGGACGCACTTAGCGGCGGGGGCCAGACGTCGGGCTCGACCCAGCTGAGCCGACCGGGCGCCATTGCGGCGACGAGATGTCGGACCACCGTGTGATGTCCGGACTCTCTGCCTCCCCCCTTAGGCTGGAAGGCAATGGCGACCAGCACCCCTGAAACGAGTCTCGAAACGCGCCTCGATGGGCTGATGCTGGCGGATCGGCGTCGGCTGGGGCGCCGCTTGAAGTCCGCCGGCAAGCTCACCGGAGCCCGGCGGCGCGATGTGCGCAGGAAGATCGACGCCGACGTCGCAGCGGCAGAGCGACGCGTTGCATTGCGGCGCGACGCAGTTCCTGCCCGGATCGCCTATCCGGAAGAGCTCCCCATCACCGCCTGGCGTGACGAGCTGCTGGCAACGATCGCCGGCCACCAGGTGGTCATCGTCGCCGGAGAGACGGGGTCGGGTAAGAGCACACAGCTCCCCAAGCTGTGCCTCGAGCTGGGCAAAGGGATCGTCGGGGTGATCGGACACACGCAACCACGCCGGATTGCCGCCCGGACGATCGCCGAACGGGTTGCCGAGGAGCTGGCGACGCCGGTCGGGGGAGCAGTGGGCTACAGCATCCGGTTCACCGACGAAGTGAGCGATCGCACTCTGGTCAAAGTGATGACCGACGGCATCTTGCTCAACGAGCTCCACCGCGATCCGGGTTTGTGGGGCTACGACACGATCATCGTCGATGAGGCTCATGAACGGAGCCTCAACATCGATTTCTTGCTGGGCTACCTGAAGCGGTTACTCCCGGAGAGGCCCGATCTGACGGTCATCATCACCTCGGCGACGATCGACACCGCCCGCTTCGCAGCGCATTTCGACGACGCCCCCATCGTGGAAGTCTCGGGTAGGGCATATCCCGTGGAAATCCGCTACCGCCCGCTGGTCGACGAGGAAGTAGGAGAGCCTCGCGAACAGACGGACGGGATAGAGGCCGCGGTCGAGGAGTTGAGCCGGGAGGGGCGGGGCGACATCCTCGTCTTCTGCTCGGGCGAACGCGAGATTCGCGACGCCGTGGAAGCACTGCACGAGCTTGATCTCCCGCACACTGAGGTCCTTCCCCTCTTCGGGCGGCTTTCGGTCGCCGAACAACACCGCGTGTTCGCTCCCCACCGCGGCCGGCGCATCGTGGTAGCCACCAACGTTGCCGAGACTTCGCTCACAGTTCCGGGCATCCGCTACGTGGTCGACGCAGGGACAGCGCGAATCTCGCGCTTCAGTCGTCGCACCAAAGTACAACGCCTGCCGATCGAGGCGATTTCCCAGGCGTCGGCCGATCAACGCGCCGGGCGGTGCGGCCGGCTCGGCCCCGGCATCTGCATTCGGCTCTACTCCGCCGAGGATTTCAGCCGCCGCCCCGAATTCACCGACCCGGAGATCCTCCGCACCAACCTGGCGGCGGTCATATTGCAGATGGCCGCCATCGGCCTGGGCGACATCGAGTCATTCCCGTTCGTCGACCCACCCGACACTCGGACGATTCGTGACGGGATAGCTCTGCTGGAAGAGCTCCAAGCGGTGTCCGGAGACCGTGTCGGCGCCCGCGATTGGCTCACCGACGTCGGGCGCCAAATCGCCCGGATCCCGCTCGATCCGCGACTGGGCAGAATGCTCCTCGCTGGTGCCGACGAGGGTTGTCTGCGCGAAGTGCTCGTGATTGCCGCCGCCTTGGCGATCATCGATCCGCGGGAGCGACCCGCCGGCAAGGAGCAACACGCCGACCAGCTGCACGGGCGCTTCACCGACCGTGGCTCCGACTTCTTGACCTGGCTGAATCTGTGGCGATACATTCGGACAGAGCGGCGGGAACGGACCTCGAGCCAGTTCCGCCGTATGTGTCGCGCCGAGTTCCTCAATTGGAATCGGCTTCGGGAATGGCAGGACATTCACGCCCAGCTAAGGCGGGTCGCAGCCGAGCTGGGTCTGCGAAGAAGCCGCAGCTCGCCCGACCGGCCGGATGTGCACCGGGCCCTCCTCACCGGCTTGCTGGCGAACGTGGGACGCAAGGACCCCGACGGCTTCGAGTATCGGGGAACCCGGGGAGTCCGCTTCGCCATCAATCCCGGCTCAGCCCTCTTCAAGTCCGCCCCGCCCTGGGTGTTTGCCGCGGAGTTGGTGGAAACCGGGCGGACTTGGGCACGCAGCGTTGCTCCAATCGAGCCGGAGACGATCGAGCAGATCGGCTCACACCTGACGCGCCGCAGCCTCTCCGATCCGTGGTGGGATGCCGACCAAGGCGCCGCGGTCGCGGCCGAGACCGTCACCATGCTCGGCCTGCCTCTCATCACCGATCGCAGGGTCTTGGCCAGCCGCTTCAACCTGGCTACCGCCAGGGACTTGTTCATCCGCCACGCCCTGGTGTTCGGCGAGTGGACCACCCACCATCGGTTCGTCACCCACAACGCCGCCCAGGTCGAAGAGGTGCTGGCCATGGAGGCGCGTGGCCGACGGGACCTGCTCGTTGACGAGGAGGCCCGCTTCCGCTTTTACGACCGACGGATTCCTGCAGAAGTGGCCTCGGTCCACCACTTCGACCGATGGTGGAACGAGACGCGTCGCAGGGAGCCCGACTTGTTGAACATGACGCTCGACGATCTGATCGCCGCCGACGCGGCCGATGTCGACGACGAGCTCTTTCCGCCGGTGTGGGTTCACGGCGACTTGAGACTCCCTCTCCACTACGAGTTCGATCCGGCCAGCGCCAACGACGGGGCGACCGTGGAGATACCACTCGGTGTCCTCGAGCGCATCGATCCGGCCGTCTTCGAGTGGAACGTGCCGGGCTTTCGCCGGGACCTCATCGCTGCGCTGATCAAGTCGCTGCCCAAAGCACTGCGCAGGCGGTTCGTACCGGTCCCCGACACCGCCGCGGCGGTGGTAGCCGCCCTCAGCCCGGAAGGCAATGGCCTGATCGAATCGCTGCGGCGCGAGCTCACCCGGCGGGGCGACCAGGTCGTCTTGCCGGAAGACTTCGACACCACCAAGGTGCCGCCGCACCTGCTGCCGGCTTTCCGCATCGTCGACGACGGAGGAAATGAGCTCGTTAGCGGGCGCGATCTCACGGAGCTACGGCGGACGCTGCGTGCCGAAGCCCGCGAAGCCGTCGCCGCGTCCGCCCACCCGATCGAGCGCAGCGGCATCACCGCGTGGGACTTCAGCGACCTGCCGCGCCGGCTGACGCTGGCCGGGGAAGCGCATGCGGTGATCGTCTTCCCGGCTCTAGTCGACGAAGAGGCGTCGGTGGCGATCCGGCTATTCCCCAACCCAGCCGAGCAACACGAGGCCATGTGGAGCGGGCTGCGCCGCCTGCTCGTGCTGCAGCTTCCCAACCCGGGGAAGCTCGCTCGCCAAGTGGTCGGCAACACGGGGCAACTCATCCTCGTCGGCGGGCCCTATGCAAACCGCGACGAGTGGATGGCTGATTGCCTGCGCTGTGCCCTCGACCACATCATGGTTGAGAACGGGGGCCTGGTGTGGCACCGGGAGGACTTCTTGGTGCTGCTGGGCCGGGTCCGCGACCAACTGGCCGCCGCCCTCGAAGATGTGGTCGCCAAATCTGCCGGCATCCTGGCTCGGCTCCACGACCTGAATCAGGCCATCGCGGAGCATGCCGGCGGACCCTTTGCGGCCGCAGCCGAGGACGTCGTCGACCAGGTCGGTCAGTTCATATATCCCGGCTTTCTCGCCGGGGTGGGATACGGGCGCCTCGACGATGTGGTGCGCTATCTCGAAGCAGCCGCTTATCGGCTGGGCAAGGTGGCGGAGAACCCGGGTCGCGATGCCGAGCTCATGGGTCGGGTGCGAGTGCTCGAGGATGAGTTCGACCGTTTGGCCGACTCGTTGCCCTGGAGCCAGTCGATGGTCGATATCGCCTGGATGTTGCAAGAGCTGCGAGTGAGCTACTTCGCTCAACCCGTTGGGACTGCGGGAGCGGTGAGCGAGAAGCGGGTGCGCCGGGCCTTGGAGAGATTGGTCTTGCCGACCTGATCCAACGAACTCTGTGGCCGGCGCGGCTCGCTACCGGATCCTGTCACCGGCCGCGAGTAGTTTGATGCGATGCAGATCGAAGTGACTCGCAGTTCCCGGCGCCGCAAGACCGTTCAAGCCCGACTCGTCGACGGGGTGCTCAAGGTCGCGATCCCAGCTCACATGACACGGGCGGAAGAGCGGGAGTGGGTCGACAAGATGCAGGCGAGGTTCGAGCGCCGTCGCACCACGGCGGCTATCGACTTGGAGGCCCGAGCCCGCCAACTGGCGGCGAAGTATGGCTTGGAGAAGCCCACGGAGATCGTGTGGTCGGAGCGGCAACACACGAGATGGGGATCGTGCACTCCAGCTTCCCGACGGGTCCGGATCTCGAATCAGGTGGCGATGTTCCCGAAGTGGGTGCTCGATTATGTGATCGTCCACGAGCTGGCCCATCTCGGAGAGGCGAGTCACAGTCCAGCATTCTGGGACATCGTAGGGCGCTATCCGCTGGCCGAACGGGCCCGCGGATATCTACTGGCCAAAGCGGAGTCGGGGAGCGCCTCCGGGCCGGGCCGCTAGGCCGAATCCTGTTCGACTGGCGTCCGCGCGTCACAGCAGCCCGTCGGCCTGGCGAGACAATACAGCTAGCGGACCGAGCAGCTAGCGGACCCGGGTAGCTAGCCGACCGGCTCCCTATGCATCGCGTCGGCGATCATGTCGGCCCAGTCGTGGATCTGGTCGGGATCCCGCCAATCGCCCGCCTGCTCCTTGGCCATCGACCCGGCGAGGAACCCCTTGGCATCCGGCTCGAGTCGGCCACCGAAGGTGATGTGGTCCCTCGCTCCCACCGATTCCATGGTCTGTTGCACCTGGGCGGTGGGAGGAATCCCGGCCAGCGCCGAGTCGTCGAGCGGGCCGCTGGAGAACATCCAGACCGGCTTGGTGCGCAGCGCGCGGGCGAAGCGCCGCACGTAGCGCCGGGCGCTGCGATGCCACCGGTTGGCATACAGCGCGCCGCCCACGATGACTGCGTCGAAGGGGTCGGGCGACACCATGAGGCTTGCCGGGGCCGTTTGCGTTTCAATACCAGCGGCGGAGAGGCGATCGGCCAACATGTGGGCGATGCCGGCGGAGCCGCCGAGCTTGCTTCCGTAGGTGATGAGAATCTGCATCATGACTCCTTATGAGCCCTCATTTCGACCGTAGGACCGCGGTGCAGCCAGCACTAGAGGAGTTGGGCCTTTGTTGGCGGACAGTCCCTTCGCCCGGCTTCGGGAGGTGCCGTCACTCGGGATAGTCCGACGTGATGAGGCGGGCCACTCGATCTCGGAAGAGGTAGTCACCCGACCACGACAGAACCGCGGCGATGCGATTGCGGAAGCCGATCAGCTTGACGAGGTGTAACCCGAGCCAGAGGACCCAGGCCGGGTATCCCTTGAAGGCGATCCGGCCAAAGAGGTGGACGACCGCGGAGTTGCGGCCGATGACAGCCATGTTGCCGAGGTCGCGATACCTGTAGCGCAGCAGCGTTTCTCCGCGGATCCGGCGCACGATGTTGCGGGCGGCGACCGTGCCCTGCTGGGTTGCATTCTGCGCCACCATCGGCGAACTGGTTCCATCGGGCTGGGCCGGATCCCCGACGACGAAGACATCGGGTGCGGCCGCGACGTAGAGCTCCGGCTCCACAGTTGCCCGGCCCCCCGACCCGGTCGAGATGCCCCAATCGCCGAGCTCGGGAGGGCCCCCGACCCCAGCAGTCCATACGACCGTCCTCGCCGCCAAATGCCCCGACCCGCCCACATCGACGCCGCCGGGGTCGACGGCGGCGACGGCAGTGCCGAGCCGCACTTCCACTCCCATGCGGGTCAGTCGGCGAGCTGCGTAGCGCGAGAGCCGTGGTGGGTAAATGCTGAGGAGCCGATCTCCCGCTTCGAGCAGCACCACGCGCGCATCGGCCATGCGGAGATTCGGGTGGTCCTTGGCGAGCGGACCGTTGATCAGCTCCTGCAATGCACCGGAGAACTCGACTCCGGTAGGCCCGCCACCGACGATGACGAAGGTCAACGCCGCCTCCTGTGCCGTTCCTGTCAAGTACTCGGCCGACTCGAATTGCCTGAGGATGTGGTTGCGCAATGCAACTGCGTGCTCGAGGGTTCGCAGGGGAAACGAGTGCTGATCGGCGCCCGGCACAGCGAAGTACCGCGTTGTGCTGCCGGTGGCGACGATGAGGTAGTCGTATGCGATGTCGCCGCGATCCGTGGCGACCCGCTTGTGCACCGTGTCGACGTGGTGAACGTTGGCCAATGTGAATCTGACATTGTCCATTCGGCGGATGATCTTGCGCACCGGATGGGCAATGTCACCCGGCGCCAGTTCGGCCGCCGCCACCTGGTAGAGCAGGGGAAAGAAGGTGTGGTAGTTGTGCCGATCAACCAACACCACGTCGACTTCGGCGCGACTCAGCTCTTTGGAGGCCCACAGTCCGCCGAAACCCGCTCCGATGATGACAACTGTGGGGTGTTGGTTGCTCACCGCGCCAAAGCTAGCGACACAGAATCCGAGTCAGCAGACTGGACCATGGTGGGACCGGGGGCGGCCGGGACGAGCAATCAGCCCGGGACGAGCAATCAGCCCGGGACGAGCAATCAGCCCGGGACGAGCAATCAGCCCGGGACGAGCAATCAGCCCGGGACGAAGCATTCAGCATTGCCGGCGGGTGAGTCGACCGACCCGATGGCCCAATAGGGTGACCGCGCACGCGGCCGGCGCGCAGGTTATATGCCGCTCGGCTCTCCGATCCCTGCGAAGCTTGACCCGGACGAGCGGCGTTGATGGGCGTCGGGCTGCAACCGGCAGCCGAGGCGTCGAGCCTATAGAGTCACCGCATGGAGCATGGCCCGCATCCCGCAAGCTCGCTCTCCATCGACTGCTCCGAAGACACCTTCGAGACGGGAGTCGCTTTCTGGGCGGCCGTGTTTGGTGTGACCCCCCGCCAACCAGCCGACGCCGAGCAGAATTATGTCGAGCTTCCCGGGGCGCTACCGCACATGACCGTCGAGGTCCAACGTGTCGGCGCTCCGAGCCGCTACCACATCGATTTCCCCGCCGAGGATGTTGACGCCGAGGTCCGGCGGATGGTTGATCTCGGGGCCGAGCGGGTAGAGCAGATCGAATCCTGGTGGGTGATGCGCGCCCCGACCGGACACCTGTTTTGTGTGGTGCCGGCAACGGTTGCGGCTGACGACGCCTCTGCCTGAAAGCGCCCGGCAACGCTCGCTATGGTCTTGCGGGCCGGATCCGTGGAGGTTATTGGATGGGAACACAGCAGATGGGTTCGCTCACGCGGCGGCGCGCCGGTACCGAGAGACCCGCCGGCGATGATCCCAAGTCGCGCTCAGCGCTGGGGAGGCCTCCGGCCCGATTCCCGGTGGAGAGCAGGGCCAGGATCGGGCGATGATCGAGCTGTCTCGAGTACGTGAGCTGGCTGCCAGCGAGAGCGGTCTGTGTGTTGTGTCGACATCCCGCCCTGACGGCTCGTCGCATGCCACCGTCGTCAACGCCGGCGTATTGGACCATCCAATCAGCGGAGACCCGGTGGTCGGCTTCGTCGTCAGAGGAAAGGCGCGCAAGCTAGAACACCTGCGCCGGCTGGGTCGATGTGCGGTCACTTTCCGGCGGGGCTGGAGCTGGGCTGGGGTCGAAGGGGAGCTCGACATAGTCGGACCGGATGATCCCTTTGCGGATTTGGATGCGGAAGCGCTCCGGCTGCTGCTGCGCGCAGTCTTCACCGCCGCCGGTGGTACCCACGATGACTGGGCGGAATACGATCGTGTGATGGCGGCGGAGCGACGCGCCGTTGTCTTGGTGCGCCCGCAGCGTGTGATCGGCCGATAGGCGACGATGGGAGCGGACTTCGCTCGATGCGCCGCGTTGAGCTTCGATTGCTACGGCACTCTCGTCGATTGGGAATCGGGAATTGCAACCGCGCTGCGCCCCTGGGCTGACGGCAGCGGACTGCAGCTGACCGATGCAGAGCTGGTGGCCGCCCATGCTCGCCATGAAACGCATGTGCAACAGGAAATGCCCGAGGTGACCTACCCGCACATCCTCGAAGCGACGCTGCAGCGGATCGGCACCGAGCTTGGGGTCCCGGTATCCGACGAGGCGGCGGCAGCCTACGGGAGGTCGATTGGGCGGTGGCCCGCGTTTGCCGATTCCGCGGCGGCGCTGCGGCGTCTCAGCCGGCGCTACAAGCTGATAATCCTGAGCAATGTCGACCGGGAGTCGTTTCGGCTGAGCAACGATCAGCTTGGTGTCGAGTTCGATCTGATCGTGACCGCTCAGGATGCCGGCGCCTACAAGCCCGACCTGGCTGCATTCCGCTATATGTTCGACCAGCTGGCCGCGATCGACGTGGCGCCCCACGCTCTGCTTCACGTGGCCGAGAGCCTATATCACGATCACGAGCCCGCCGCCGCACTGGGCCTCGACGCGGTGTGGATCAATCGGCGGCACGCCACAGGCGGCTTCGGTGCAACAGCGCCGCCACGAGGCAAGGTGGCGCCGCGCTGGCAGTTCACGTCCCTTGCCGAGTTCGCCGCCGCCGCGCTGGGCTAGCCGCTGGGCTAACTGGGAGCCTCGCTGTGGCGGGGGGCGTTCACCAGTTGGCCGCACAGGCAGCGAAAGCGTTCGGCGCTCACTTGCCAATCGACATCGGCGGCGAACAGAAACACAGTCTCCCCGAGGCTCTCGCAGTAGGTGCTGGCGAGAGCATCCTCGACTTCGCCGGGCTCCGGATGGAGGCCCCGCCGCAAGCGGTGGATCTCGTTTCGGACCCGATCGAGCCGACTGCGCGAGGATGCGAGCCGGGCGATCGAGGTGCGCGTCTTGCGGAGATCATCGTGGTAGCGCCACGCCGCCAGGAGATCATCGAGACGAGCCTGCAGGGCCTGCGAGAGCATGGCAAAACTGTAGCCGGCAGGGCGACCGGCTGTAGCTCCATCGATGACGGGTCGAGTCAGGTTTGCCGGCCCCTTTCCCGGCCGGGCTCCTGCGAGTTTGGAATGGCGAGCTCGCCGGCAGTCCCGCCAGCATTCGTTGTCGCTCGGCGCCGCGGCGATATCGGCAGGTCTCGCCCGCCTAGCTCCTCGGCGACCTGCAAACCGCGCCGAGCACGACCGCTCGTTACCCACATTGCAAGCCTCGATACGTAGCTCTCGATTGGTAGCCCATATATCTGCCGTCCGCTGGATCGAGCCGCAGGTGCTGCCGGACGAGCTCGTGGGGGGAGCGGGCAGCCGTTGTGACCACCTGCTCAGCGGCTCGCTAGGTCACTCGGCAATCTCGACGCCGGTGCGCTCACTCACGTGCGCCACATATGCGGGCGCATCGATCTTGCGCTCGAGGCCGGACGGAGTCATCGGACGGACCTTCCCGATCACGGGACGCTCGGCGAAAGCTTGATCGTGTAGACCGAAGACCCACGCCACGTTGGCGTAGGAATTGGGATCGCGCCCGTCGAGGAAGTGACGGTTGTTGAGCTCCAACGCAACGCGGAAGGCATATTCCGGCGTGTTGGTCCACTCCAGGATGCGTTTTCCCCAGTACATGCGCATCCGGTTGTGCAGATAGCCGGTCTCCCGCATCTCGACCATGGCCGCGTTCCAGTAACGATCGTGGGTGGCGGCGGCCTCCAGCTCGGCTTTGGTGTAGAGCGCCTCCCGTGCGTCATCGCGGTGCAGGTCCAGGGTTGTCCGTGACCAGTCGGGAAGTGCGGAGAACTTGTCGTAGTCCGGCTCGAACCAGACGTAGTTGTGAGCGAGCTCCCGGCGCACCACCACTTGCTCGACGAACCCGTCGATAGCCTGCGGCGAGGCGCCCGACGCCATGACGCGGCGGGTGATCGTGCTCGGCGAGATCTGGCCGAAATGGAGATACAACGATAGGTGCGAGCTGGCATCGCCGTTGACGGCGACGTCTGCGCCCGGGTGTTGCTCCAGGCCCTCATCGAGAAAACGCGTCAAGACGGCATTGGCCTGACTCTCTCCACCGGCGAACCGTCCGGGTGGCGCCTCGACGCCGATGGTATCGAGCAGCCCGTCGGCGTCGCCTGCATCCAACGACTCGACGCCCAGGTCGGCGCGGTGGTCGATCGCGGTCGTGGTGAGCTCGGTGAGGAATCTGTCGAGATGGTCGTGAAGCTTGGGCCGCAGGGTACGCGCCGCCCATTCGCGCTTGTCGGACGCGACGCCAACCGGAACCACCACGTTCGACTCGACCTCGATCACCGGGATCTCGAGCGAACTCGCCAGCTGCCGGCGCCACCGTCGCGGCGGCCGCAAGTAGTTGCGATCCACGATCATTGCGGCCGCATCTGCTGCCAGCCGGCGGGCCACGTCGAGCGGTTTGCCCTGGCGCACGACGAATCCGATATCGCGCCGTGCCAGCGCGCGGGCGACGTCCCGGAGGCCTTCGACCGCAAACCGTAAGGATCGCGGCTGCGCCTCCGCATATTGGGGGTCGAGCCCAAAACCGACGAGCAGTGGCATCGCGAGCTCGTTAGCGGTACGCACCGCATACTCCAGAGCGTGGTTCTCCCTGGTGCGGACCGAAGCCTGCATCCAGTAGAGGACGTACGCGCCTCGGGCAGGTTGCCGGTCGTTGAGGGCGGTCAGCCTGTCTTCGTCGATGAGCGAAGTTGCCACACGGGGACTTCCACTAGCCGGTCGCCACAACCTGACAGAGTCGGCGGCGCCGTGCAACTCACCGCCGGCGGGCAAATCCCTTGCGGAGCGTCATAGCTGGCCGGTCCTGGTCAGGTGGTTGAGCGCCAGCCATCCGGGCACGATCGGCAGCCAATACGTGGCCAATCGGAAGAGGACGACCGCCAGGAGTGCCACTTCGGCCTGTACGCCGATGGCGGCGTAAACGGCTACCAAAGTTGCTTCTACCACCCCCAAGCCCCCTGGGGTAGGGGCCGCCGTCGCAACCGCCGAGCCCGCTAAATAGGCGAATGCGGCCGCAGCCAGGCCCACGTCGCTGCCAACGGCCTGGAGGGAGAAGAGCATCGCAATCGTGTAGGCCCCGGTCACCAGCACCGAACCGGCAATCAGCTGGACGAGGCGCGCCGGGCGGCGGCTGACTGCAACCATCGCGGCGATGGCCGCTCGGAGGCTGGGAAGCAGGTGCTCGCGGAGGAGACGATTGCCGAACGGGGTGAAGTAGGTCGTCACTGAGACGACGACGATGACGGCCACCAAGACCATGAGGGTTCCGGCGGATGGGGTGGGGACGGAGACCTCGCCGGGGGATCGACCCGCCGCCCAGGCGGCTCCGCTCAGCATCAGGATGTGGATACCGAAGCCGACTACGGTGTTCAATCCGATCGCAGAGACGGCCGCTGGGCCGGGAACGCCGCGACGAATCAGAAATCTCACGTTGGTCGCCATTCCTCCCAGGCGAGCCGGCGTGAGGCGGTTCGTGAACGACGACGCCAATTGCGCGGTCAGAGTCGGCAGGAAACGGATGCGCTGCGCGACTGCCCCCATCACGCCGAGCGTTGCGCCAACGTACGTGGCCGCCGACGCCACCAGGGTGAGGACCACTAGCCGCCGGTCGATCTCTCCGAGGTTGTGCCACAGGGCAGCAAAGTCAGAGATCTGGCCGGCCAGCAACACCAGAGCCGCGGCCAAAGAGCCCACCATGAGCATCTGCCGCCACGAGACTCGCCTGACGTCCGGGACGATGAGCTCCTCGATGCCGGCCAATGTTCGCATCCGCTCGCGTAGTCGATGGACCGCCGCATCGCTGCCGAGGGCGTGGCGTGTCGCCGCACCCAGCGAATGCGGCTGAAGCCAAGCCAGCCCGGCAGCCAACCTTTCGGGGCCGAGGCAGGCGAGAGCCAGGGGGGTGGTTCGTTCGGGGCCGAGCTGGGAGCCCAGCGCGGCGACCAGCTGGGCGACATCTCGATCGAGCAGCTCCTCGTCCATGGTGAGCTCCGCGAAACCAAAATCGATGATCCACGGGGCGCCGTGGGCATCAATCAAGATGTTCGCCGACCGTAGATCGCGGTGAGCGATCCCCGACCTGCGCAAAGCCGTCAGCTGGTCAAAGACCTGCGCGACCAGCTCATCGGTCAACTCGGCCCGATTCAGGCGGTCGAGAGACGTTCCCGGCAGTTCCTCATAAGCGAGGAAGAACGAGCCATGAGTCAACTCGCCCATCGCAAGCAGCGGTGGAGTCCGGACGCTGCGCGATGCCGCCGCCAGCGCCAAGAACGCCTCGTGCTCCACCGCCCGCCGCAACGAAGTGAAGGGCTCGCGATCTCCAGAGCGCTTCAGCGCAAGCGCTCTCCACATGCGGTAGAGCAGGTCGGCGGCTCGCTGCTCGGCGCTCAGGGTCTTGATGAAGAGTCGTCGCCCGTCCCAGGTGACCCCCCGCCAGGGGCGAGAGCCGCGGGCGTCGACCTTCGCAGGGCTCACCTCGGCGACATCGAGTCCGTGGCGGGTGAGCGCTGCGACCAGTAGGGACGGGGACGCGATCTGGCCCGGCGTCTTGAAGGCCAACGCCACCAACGAGCCTGCCGTGATACCGACGCCAATGATGGCCACGGCTCCCGACAGCTGGGCTTCTGCGACGCTCACCGGTAGCGGAGGCAGCGCCGCCCACGGCGATGTGTGACCGGCGGACCACACCACTGCCAGGCCCATCCAGCCGGCAGCGATGACCAGCCAACGAAAGGCCCGAGTTGAGATCCAGGGACGCAAGATCGTGGCGGCGGCAACCACGTTCGCCACGGAGGGGACAAAGATGGCGGCAGCATCCCGCTCGAATCCCAGCCCAGTCGACAGCGAGTCCATGACCAGGACCAGCGCGGAGGCCAAGACGGAAGACAGTGCGACCGCCAAGTTCATCAGGATGAAGCGGCGGAAACGACGGGTGACGAGCAGCCAGCCGTTGAGTGTCACTACAACTACGAGCTGCGTCGTCAGTGCCAGCGCAGCCGGAGCCAGCCGCACGGCCTCAGGCCAGGTCGATGTGTGATCGACGACGTCGGCAACAAAACCGGCGATCGTGTCGTCCAGAGCCGCCGAGATCAGAAACCCGACAACGATGAGAGTGAGGCCCACCACGAGCGACAGCACATACACCGGCGACCTTGTGTAGCCGGCCGCCGGCGGCGTCCGGGTGGAGGTTCCGGCCGTCGCAGGCTCAGCCGCTCCCGCTGAGGTGCGGAGACGATAACGCCGCCGCGGAGCGAGGCCGGCGCGCCGTGCTACCGCTGGATTCCGTGCCGTCAGGGGGAAAGCCGTCGCCTGACCGGCAGCGGATTGCCCGGCGAGCTCATCGCCGGCGGACGCCGCAGCCGGGAAGGCGCCCGGCGGCGTGACATCAGTGTCACCGGGGGAGATGACATCATGCAAAGGTCGGCTGTCCTTCGTGCCCTGCGAGGAATGACCTCGACGACAAATGCGCCCCGGAGGTCCCTGGTGCGTGCGCGGAAAGTATCACAACGCCAAGGGCCCGATAAGACCCCAAATTGGGCGCGGACCGCTGCGGAGCTCGCCGTGGAGATCGGCGACGTTTGAGGTGGTGAGCGCCTTGCTCCGCCGACTCAGCTCAGGGCAACAACGGCCGCAGCAGCTCAGCGACCGTTGGCCCGCGGCGCTCCTCGAGGTCGTAGTAGACCTGAACGCTGGGTACCTCGAGATCGAGGACACGAGCCAGGTCGATGGGCGTCCCGATCACGATGACGTCGAGGTCCTCCGCAGCCCGGTGGATGGTCTCCCGCAGATCCCGGCGTTGCTCCGTCCCGTAGCCCACCGCGGGCAGCACCCGTTCGAGGTGGGGATAGTCGGCGAACACGTCGACGATGGAGCCGGTGGCGTAAGGCCGAGGATCAACGATCTCGACCGCCCCATACTGATTGGCTGCTACCCACCCGGCGCCATAGGGCATCTCGCCGTGGGTGGTCGTCGGCCCGTCTTCGACGACCAGGACCCGCTGGCCCTTGATCCGAGCGGGATCATCCACGCGGACCACCGAGGCGGCTTCGGTGACGGTCGCCTTCGGGTTGACCTCAGAGATCGTCTGCCTGAGCTGTTCCAACGCCGCCGGCTCAGCAGTTTCGACCTTGTTGATGATCACGGCGCTGGCGCGACGGAGGTTGGCTTCACCCGGCCAATACCGAAGCTCGTGGCCCGCTCGATGTGGATCTACCACACATAGGTCGACGTCCGGGCGGATGAACGGGGTGTCGTTGTTGCCTCCGTCCCAGATGATCAGGTCGGCTTCAGCTTCCGCCGCCTGCAAGATGGCTGCGTAGTCGATGCCTGCGTAGATGACGGCGCCGTCGCGCAGATACGGTTCGTACTCCTCGCGCTCTTCGATGGTCACGTCGGCCGCATCGAGCTCCTCGAACGCAGCGAACCGCTGCAGTCGTTGCAGCAGCAGATTGCCGTACGGCATGGGGTGGCGAATGGCAGCCACTCGTACTCCGGCGGCCGCGGTAACGGCGCGAATCTTGCGGGATGTCTGGCTCTTGCCGGCTCCAGTACGGACCGCCGTCACCGAAACCACCGGCCGGGCCGACTGCAACGAAGTGGAGTCACCGGGCAGCATGAAGTCGGCGCCGGCGGCATTGGCCCGCGCAGCTAGATGCATCACGTGCTCGTGACTGACGTCGCTATAGCTGAAGACAACCAGCTCGACGCCGTGCTCGGCGATCAGCGCCTCCAAGTCCTCCTCGGGATGGATCGGGATCCCGTCCGGGTAGTGCGGCCCGGCCAGCCCGGGCGGATATCGCCGGTCGGCGATGTCGGGAATCTGGGTAGCGGTGAAAGCGACGACGCGGTGAGAAGGGTCGTCGCGATACAGCAGGTTGAAGTTGTGGAAATCACGTCCGGCCGCGCCGAGAACGATCACGGGTCGCGGCTCTGACATAACGCCAGGCTAGCGAGCATCCGCGCTCGGGCGGGCTCGCCACTTGCTGGCGGATGATGCCGTACGATGCGGCGACCGGTAGTCGCGCCGAAGGAATTGGGTCAAACGAACCGGCCGAAGGAACTGGGAGGTGCCGTGACCGCTGCCAAAGCCGAAATGGGAGCCATCGCCGACAGAAGTGGCGCGTCGTTCCGTGCCTGGGCCCCGCACGCCACGGCGGTCGAGGTCGTGGGTACCTTCAACGACTGGAAGGAAGGGGAGCACCCGCTCGCGCAAGAGGAGGGCGGCCTGTGGGCAGGTCGCGTCGATGGAGCTGCTCCCGGCGACGAGTATCAGTTTCTCGTTCATGCTGGCGAGGAGGCGCTGTATCGGCTGGATCCGTACGCCAGACAGGTGACCAGCAGTGTCGGCAATGCAGTCGTCCGTCCTCCGGAGGAGTACGACTGGCTGGTTCCCGACAACTACCGGACCCCGCCGTGGAACGAGATGGTCATCTACGAGATGCACCTGGGGACGTTCACCGATCCTCCGGGTGACGAGCCCGGTGACTTCACCTCGGCGATCCGGCGCCTCGACCATCTGCGACAACTAGGCATCAACGTGATCGAGCTGATGCCCCCGATGGAGTTCCCCGGTGAGCGTTCGTGGGGTTACAACCCGGCCCATCCGTTTGCGATCGAGAGCGATTACGGCGGGCCAGACGCGTTCAAGGAGTTCGTCAAGGCCGCCCACGAGGCGGGCATGGCGGTCATCATGGACGTTGTCTACAACCATCTGGGGCCTTCGGACCTCGACCTGTGGCGCTTCGACGGCTGGAGCGAAGACGAAGGCGGGGGCATCTACTTCTACAACGACTGGCGCCGCCACACCCCGTGGGGCGATACCCGCCCCGACTATGGACGGGAGGAAGTCCGCCGATACCTGCGTGACAACGCGCTGATGTGGCTGGAGGATTGCCGCATCGACGGCCTCCGCTGGGACGCCACGTCGTACATTCGCAACGTGTGGGGCGGCTCGGACCCGGGTGCCGACCTCCCCGACGGGTGGCGCGTCATACGCGACATCAACGACGAGATCGACTCGCGCCAGCCGTGGAAGGTGTCGATCGCCGAAGACCTGCGTGATGAACCGGCGCTGACTGCACCGACCGATGAAGGGGGCGCCGGCTTCGACGCGCAGTGGGATTCGCAGTTCGTCCACCCGATTCGGGCGGCGCTGACCGAGATCGACGATGCAAGACGCGATATGCGGGCGGTGGCGCGGGCGATCGATCATCGCTACGGAGCCGATGCATTTGCTCGGGTCGTATACACCGAGTCTCACGATGAGGTAGCCAACGGCAGCGCCCGGGTCCCGGAGGAGATCTGGCCTGGCAATGCCGACGGCTGGCACGCACGCAAACGCTCGACACTCGGCGCCGCCTTGGTGTTCACAGCTCCCGGAGTTCCGATGATGTTCCAGGGCCAGGAGTTGCTCGAGGATCAGTGGTTCCGTGACGACGATCCGATCGACTGGAGCCGCCTCGATACCCACGCCGGCATCGTCCAGCTCTACCGAGACCTGATCGCGTTGCGGCGCAACATCGCCGGCAACTCACGTGGTCTGCTGGGCCAGCATGCCCACGTTCATCATGTGAACGACTGGGACAAGGTCGTCGGCTATCACCGCTGGGATGATGCCGGCCCAGGTGACGATGTGGTCGTGGTGGCCAACTTCGCCAACCGACGTTATCCGGTGTACGAGATCGGGGTGCCGGCGGCCGGCCGTTGGCGGGTGGTCTTCGACAGCGACGCGCCCGCCTACGACGAGTCCTTCGAGGGGAGCGGCTCCGACCAAGTGGAGGCGAGGGAAGCCCCGCTGCATTCGATGCCGGCCAGGGTGAGCATCGGGTTGGCGCCCTATTCGGCGGTGATCCTGTCCCGGGTCGACTGAACGAACTGGCTGGGATAGGCGGCATGACGAGCTTGACTTCACGGCGGCTTGGGTAGGCTCTCGCCGATGACTGTCCCGCCGCCTGAAGCGCCTACCGGAACCGAGTCTGCGCCCCTGCCTACATTCGAAGGCCTGGTACGGATTTCCGGCCCCGACGGCGTCACGTGGGACATAGTCCCCGCCCGGCTCACTGCGACCGGGTCCCGAGTCGAGCCTTTCCGTGGAGAGTTGTACCGCCCCGAGGACGCCGCCATGGGATGGTGGTCCGGACCGGTCACACTCACTGCCCTCCGCAAGGAGGGGAGTGCCACCGCAATCCTCAGTCCCGGCCAAGACGAGGCCGGAACTGTCGTTGTGCGAGTCAGCGGTACATCAGAATTGCCGTGGGACTCGTGGGTCGGCACCGGAGAGGCGGCGAGCGGCTAGCGCAGCTCTACCTCGGTCGCAGATGCATCGAGACCCTGCTGAGCGTGGGGTGTGGTCAAGAGAGCCCAGGGCTTGTGCCGGCGGGCCATTCAGTCCTCAGTCGGATCCTCGAGTCGGAGGATCAGCTGGGCCAGCCCTGAGGGCGGGTCCATCCGCCGCTCGTGATCTACGAATCCGCAGCTTCTGTAGAAGCCGATCGCTGCTGCGTTCGCCTCGAAGACCTCCACCAAGAGCGGGTCGAAACGGCTCCGGACGTGCTCGATCAGCGCCCGGCCATGGCCCTTCCCTTGATGATCGGGATGCGCGAACAACCCACCGATCATGTTGCCGAGCAGCGAGGCGAAGGCGACCAGCTCGCCATTCTCCACAGCCACCCATGACTGCGTCATCGGGATGAGCGCTCGAATCTCCGGCTCCATCGCCCGCCAGTGCTCTTCGGGCAAAAACGACTGGCCGGGAATCGTCGCAGCGAGCCACACGCGGATCACGTCCTGTTCGTCGCCGGGTTCGTAGGCACGGATCACGATCGAAAGCTACCGGGCCGAATTCACGCCGGCCGCGGCACGTAGCGGGCTGCCGCTAGCGGAGTGGGCCCGGCGGCACTAGAGTCGAACGTATGTTCGATGTCGCCGCTGCTGATATTGCCCAAGCGACGTTGTTTGCGGAGGCCGAGGTCCGGATTGACACCTCATTTCGGGGGGTGGAGAGGGTGTCTCTGGGCCGCGATGCCTGGGTGGACTATCAACGTAGCTTCCTCGGTGGGGACGAGCGACTGTTCGCTACGGTGCGCGACGGGGCCGAATGGTCCAGTCCACAGGTGGTCATGTACGACAAGGTGGTGCGGACGCCACGGCTCACGGCGCGTATCGACGGGGGCATCGACCCGGTCGTCGGAGAACTCGTCGAGGCTCTATCGCGGCGTTACGGAGTGAGGCTCGATCGGGTATCGGCCGGCTTCTACCGCGACGGCAACGACAGCGTCGCCTGGCACGGCGACCGGGTGGCGCGCGATCTGCCCGACGCCCTCGTCGCCACCGTATCGCTGGCAGGGCCCCGCCGCTTCCTGCTGCGACCTCGCGGCGGGGGTAAGTCGCTCAGCTTCTCACTCGGCCACGGCGACCTGATCGTGATGGGAGGCTCCTGCCAACGCACGTGGGAGCACACCGTTCCCAAAGTCGCCCAGGCCCGCCCCCGCATCGCTCTCATGTTCCGCCACGACTACCCGGCGGTGCCGTCAGGCGTTGGAGCGCGCAGCTGATCGTCTTGGGAAGCGGACAGCAGTCCGACACGCTGGTCAGCTTGGAGGGCCGGAACGTATCCGGGCCCGGAACTCAGCAGGGTCCTCCCCGTAGTCGGGCATGATTCGCATCCAGGTGGCGCCGGCTCTTCCGAACGCCGCCATCAGGTCTCCCGCGGCGCCGGGGTCGCGGGGCAGGCCCAGCCCTATCACGACGTCGTACGGTCCGGCCCTGGTGCGGTGTTCCTCGACGTAGCTCAAGATCTCGCGTAGATCTTCCGGAGCGATACCTTTGGGAGCGCCGTCCTCGAAGAGAATCGGGGCGACGCCGTCCCACTGGGCCGCCCGGCGGAAGGGGCGGCGAAACGGCCACATTCCGGCGACCCATATCGGGATTCGTGGTTGCTGGACGGGGGTGGGCTCGAATACGTTCTCGTCCAGCTTGTAATGCGCCCCGTCGAAGCCGAAGGGTCGGCCGCTCCACATGCCGGTGATGATGGCCAGGCCCTCATCGAGCATGTCCGCCCGGGTGCGCTCATCGGTCTCTTCGCCGAAGGCGGCGAACTCGGGCTCGGGCGGGTAGCCGATGCCGACCCCCAGAATCAGGCGTCCTCCCGAGAGGTGGTCGAGGGTCACACATTGCCGGGCAAGCACCCATGGCCGGCGGCGGGGGAGGGGAGTCACCATCGACATCAGCTTGATGCGCTCGGTCGCCGCCGCAGCTGCTGTCAACAGAACCCACGGATCACCGACCGGATTGCCGGAGAAGTAGAGGATGTGATCCCACAACGACAGTCCGTCCCAACCGGCTTCTTCGACGTCGCGAGCCAACCCGGTGATCACCGCAGGGTCCGCATACGCCCCGAAGTTGGGTACATCGATGGCGAGCTTCATCGGATCCACCGTACTCGGGGCCGACGCGCGGCGCGACCCCCGAGCCAGCTCGGTCAGCTCACGATGGAGTGAACCGGCGAGTCGTAGGGGAGGGGCTCGGGCTCGGCGAGCTGGGTGGTGCTGCAGGATTCCGGATCGCGATCGGGTCGCCAGCGCAGCATCTTGGTGGTGCCCCGAAACCGTCCGGACGTAGACCAGTTGTACTGCACCTCGACGACTCGTTCCGGCCGGACCGGGATCCACGAGTGGTCCCGTCCCGAGGAACCGCTCCACCGGTTGGGGGCGCCCGGCATCGATCCGTCGGCGTTGGCCGCGGCGTCCATCCAGTCTGCCCACGGGTGTTCCGAGATATCGTCGAGCACCAGCGGCGCCATCTCGTCGACCAGCTCGGCTCGCTTCTTGGCTGTGAAGCTGGCGGCGACTCCGACGTGCCACAGTTGTCCCTCTGGGCTGTAGAGGCCCAGGATCAGCGAGCCGACCCCGTCGCCGGACTTGTGGATGCGATACCCGGCCACTACGCAATCGGCGCTGCGCACGTGCTTCAGCTTGAACTGGGTGCGCTTGTTGGACACATACGGGTCTGCGACCGGTTTGATAATCAGCCCGTCGAGCCCGGCGCCTTCGGTCGTGTTGAACCACTCCAGGGCGACGTCCGGATCCGCGGTGGCGGGAGCCAGGTGCACCGGTGGCTCGAAGCCGGCGGCGATGCCCTCCAATGCCTCCCGCCGCCCAGAGAAGGGGCGGTCCAGGAAGGACTCGTCATCGAGCGCCAGTATGTCGAAGGCCACGAAATCGGCTGGAGTCTGCTCGGCCAGCATCTGCACACGGGAGTCGGCCGGGTGAATCCGCTGGCCCAACGCGTCGAAGTCGAGACGGCCGTCGATGCTCACGAAGAGCTCGCCGTCGACAACGCAACGCTGGGGAAGGCTCTGCTTGAGAGGTTCCAGCATCTCGGGGAAGTAGCGGTTGAGGGGCCGCTCGTTGCGCGACCCCATCACCACCTCGTCGCCGTCGCGGAACACGATGCAGCGAAAGCCATCCCACTTGGGCTCGTACGACATGTCGCCCATAGGCAATTCGGGCACCGGTTTCGCCAACATCGGCTTGACTGGCGGCATGACGGGTAGGTCCATGCACTCAGCCTATCGCTCGTGACGGCGCCACTTGGATGGCGGCGGCTCGTGACATTGGTAGGCTTGGGCTTCGTCGCGGTGCTGATTGGCGTGACGTCGTGGACGCTGGGCCTCATCGGCATCAGCCAGTACGCCGAGGACATCTGCTTCGACGATCTCGACGCTGCGAGCGGCTACCGCAGCTATCGCATGGAGACCAGTTCGTGGCCGCCGCGCTTCGATTGCCGCCTCGCCGGACCAGAGCTGGCGCCGGTCGTCGTCCATCATCCGTTCCTCGCCGTCGTCCGCTTCGCGATTGTCGCGGTTTATCCGGTCGTCTTCACCGTCACCGTGCTCACACTGGGAGCGATGTTGGCGCGCCGCCGGACCCCGGAGCAGGTGAACAGGTGACGTGGCGCCTGCGGCAGCCTGAATCCCGACTCTCGACCGCTCGGCTGTTCTCGGTCTGCCTAGGCTTTGCCCGGTGAGCGCCTTTCCCGACAAGCTCTCCGCCTGCTGGCACCCCGTGGCGTATGCATCCGCCGTACCGCCTGGCGAGCCCGTAGGCACCACGCTGCTGGATGTACCGCTAGTCCTGTGGCGCGGCGAAGACGGTTCGGCTGTGGCCATGCGCGATGTCTGCATTCATCGCGGCACCGCTCTGTCGCTGGGTTGGCTGGCCGACGGTTGTGTCGTTTGCCCGTATCACGGTTGGCGCTACGACGCAGCCGGCAGATGCGTCGCGATCCCGCAGACGGACAACCCAACCATCCCGCCTAAGGCAAAGGTCGATGCCTTCGCCGTGCAAGAGCGATACGGGATCATCTGGGTGGCCCTCGACGATCCGGTATACGACCTCCCCGAGCTACCGGAATCCGAGTCGAGCGACTGGAAGCTGGTTGAGACGGGCCCCTTCGAGTGGAAGTCGGACTCCAGTCGGCAAGTAGAGAACTTCACGGATTTCGGGCACTTCCCCTGGGTTCATCCCGGGCTGCTGGGAGATGTCGATCGGCCGCTCGTCCCGGCTCACGAGGTAGACACGGATGGCCACGTCCTGCGGTATGCCATCGTCCGCCCGGAGGCACAGAACACCGAGGACTTTCCGGTGTTCGCCAACGAGGAGGTGATGGCTCCCGAGCGGCGCAGCAATTACGCCCTTCACCTGCCTTACACCATCGTGCTACGGCTCGGTTGGGGAGGGGACAAGGGCATGGTCTATTTCTTCACGTCCCAGCCCGTCGGCGCCGACCGGTGCATCGGATACTGCGTCATCGGCCGCAACTACGACCTCGACCAGCCCGACTCCGTGTTGCAGCGTTTCGAGCAGACGATCTTCAATCAAGACCAACGCATCGTGGAGTCGCAGCGGCCCGAGCAGGTTCCGTTCGATCTGGCTGACGAGCTGCATCTCAAGTTCGACGCCGTCGCCGTGGCCTATCGGCGCGCCATGCAGGCGGAAGGGCTCGCCTACAACCACTTCATGGACGTTGTCTACGATGATTAGGCCGTCACCCTGTTCCCCGTCTCGGGCGCGGGAGGAAGCGTGACGTGCCGGTCGCTGTAGAGAGGACACAAGGAGGTCGCCGTGCCCGGCGGATCGGATTACAAGGGGCCGGCTAGGTCGCTTGAGCTGTATACCGCGGTAGTTGACCAGAGCGTCGGCGACGCGGACGTGAAGGGCGCCAAGAATCCGTACACGTCCCGCAACGGCCACATGTTCAGCTTCCTCGACCCAGAGGGCACTATGGCGTTGCGGCTCTCGGAGGAGGCCGGGGCCGAATTCCTCGAAAGGTACGAGAGCGGCCCCGTCATCCAGTACGGCAGTGTGATGCGCGGGTACGTGTCGGTTCCTCAGGATCTGCTGGAGAGAACCGACGAGATTCGGGAATGGTTCGAGAAGAGCTACGACTGGATTGGCACGCTCGAGCCGAAGCCGACCAAGAAGCAGAAGTGATCGGCCGCCCGGCCGGCAGGATCACACGGCGCCGAGGAATTCCAGAGTCCGGCGCAGGATCTGGTCGGCGATGACTGGATCGAAGTCGCTGAAGCTGGAGTCGGCTACGAGATGGGCCGTGCCGGGATAGATGTGGAGCCCGCCGCCCGCCGCCTGGGCAAGCTGTTTGGCGACATCCATATCCTCTTCGGCCCATGGATCGTCCGCAGTCAGATGAAGCTGTAGCCGTACGCCGGCAGGCCAGCGTTCTCCGAACGTCTCGAGCGGCAGCGCCGCGTGGTACAGGAGGGCACCGACAACGCTGGGGTCGGTCTGGGCGAGCTTCTGCGCCGGGAGCACCCCGAGCGAGAAACCGGCCACCACCAGCTCATCGCCAAGCCCGGCAGCGGACGCCACCCCCCGCTCGACGATGACGTCGAATCCGACCTGTTCTGCATGCGCCACGCCTGGTTCGATCGAGTCGAAGGTGACGCCTTGGTAGAGGTCGGGCACCTCAACCTCGTGCCCGGCCTCCCGGAGGTCGTTCGCAAACGCCTCCACGCCCGCGGTCAGTCCCAAGGCGTGGTGGAACAGAAGCACGGTGGCCACGGCCGGAATCTCCTCTCGGTGGACAACGCTGGGCGATCGGTTCGGTCCGGGTGCAAGCTAGCCCATCGCCCCCCGTGCGGCAGTGGCTAGAGCGTCATCGGTTTGGTGGGAAGACCCAGCCTGATCGGCGCGCCATGCCCACTCGCCGGATACGATGATTCCAGGTGTAGGTGCTCCCGGAGGGAAGGCAACCCGTATGAGTGGACCGCTTGACGACGTCGACGGGCGCGACTCCGGGATGAGCTTTATCGAGGTGCGGGAAGGGCGCGCTACGAACATCGGGCGTCTCGGAATCGTCCGTGTGCTTCCCACCAAACGCAGGCGTACGATCGGACCGTGGTGCTTCGTCGATCTCATGAGCCCGGACGATGTGGCCGCCCCGCCACCAATGGAGATCGGTCCGCACCCCCACATTGGCTTGGCGACCGTCACCTGGCTGTTGTCGGGATCGGCGCTGCATAGCGATTCCCTTGGGACCGAACAACTGATACGACCCGGTCAACTCAACTTGATGACGGCGGGATACGGCATTGCCCACGCCGAGCTGGGGGTCGACACCGGAGCACCGTACGCCGGGTCGGGGACGATGGGTGTGCAGATGTGGCTGGCACAAGTGGAGGTCACTCGCCACGGTGCGTCACGGTTCGAGCATCTGGAAGAACTACCGCGAGTGGATTTCGTCACCGCCGAAGCAGAAGTCCTCATTGGATCAGTCTCGGGTGTGGAGTCGCCGGCTGTAGTCGATCACCCGACGGTCGGCCTCGACCTCACCATTCGTTCTCACGTGCAACTTCCCACGGATCCTCGCTTCGAATACGGTGCGATCCCCATCGACAGGCCACTGTTGGTCGAGGACACGATCGTCGAGCCGGGGGCGGTGGCGATCATTCCGTCGGGCCGGGAAGAGCTCCGCCTGGCGACAAGAGGCGGAACGGGCCGGCTCATGCTTTTGGGAGGTGAGCCGCTTGGCGAACGGATCCAGATGTGGTGGAACTTTGTTGCCCGCAGCCGCGATGAGCTGACCACCGCATGGAAGGACTGGAAGAGCGGCAACGAGGACCGATTCGGCCCGGTGCCATCCAAGCTCGAGCGGATAGAGGCACCGATTCCGCCTTGGCTCGAGGAGCCGGCCTGAATTGTGACACGCCGTTGCACTTGGCCCGCCGTGGAGCTCTTTCCTCGGTCGGGCGACGATTCGCATGTTTTCGGAGTATGCCTGCTGCCTCAGCTCTCCTTGTCCATAGTGACCACAACCGCCCCACTCTTGTGCGGTCCCTCGGCACGGCGGTAAGCATCGGCGATGTTCTCCAGCGAGTAGCACCGGTCTATTACGGCTCGCAGCTTCCCCATTTCGATGAGGTTCCTCACCTCGTCGAGAATGGCGCGGCGATTGGCGATCGGCCTGAGACCCGTAGCTGAGACCATTGCCCGGTTGTGACCGATCCACCTAGTCCACAGCATCTGGAGCAGAATCATCGGACCGGGGAACGTCCTGACGTAGATTCCGTCCTTCGTGAGCGCATGACGGCAGCGCAGATACGAGCTTTCGCTTTCTGCGTCGAGAATGATGTCGTAGCGCTCTCCGCTGGCGGTGAAGTCTGCTGCGGTGAGCACGGCATCGGCCCCGAGTGACTTGATCAGCTCCGTATCCGACGGGCTGGAGACTCCGGTCACATTGGCGCCGAAGTGCTTGGCGATCTGTACCGCAGAGGTGCCGATGATTCCGGCCGCGCCGTTGATCAGGACCTTCTGCCCGGCCCGAACCTTCGCCTTCTCTCGCAGGAGGTTCCAAGCCGCCAGAGCCGAGCAGATAGAAGCTGCCTCCTCATATTCCATTCGGTTCGGCTTGATCGCCATCAGGACGTCTGCCGGCATACGGGCGTACTCTGCGTAGCACCCGCGAAAGCCACCTGTAGAGCCGAAGACCTTGTCGCCTGGGCTGAATTGTGTGACGTTGCGGCCGGTGGCCTCGATCTCTCCGGCAAACTCGGAGCCTTGGATGGCCCGTCTCGGTCTCAACAAGCCCGTGAAGAGCCGGCCAATGAGCGGCCGGCCGGTTCTCGTGATGGTGTCCGACTCTGATACCGATGCGGCGTGTACTCGAACCAATACCTCGCCCTCTCGGGGCGTAGGCCGTGTCACCTCTTCAATCCGAAGCAGGGCCAGCGGGCCGTATCGACGCTGCACAGCCGCTTTCACAAGGTTCCTATCCGACGCTTCGCCGAGATTGCTCCCTAAGGGGGTCCGGCGCTGGCGCCACTTTGGCACGGGGCGGGCGATCGAGCGCAGTCCGGCCTTCAGGGGAGCGCTATCTCCAGGCCGTCGTAGGCCGGCGCGGCACGCTCGCACAGCTCGGAGACGACCAAGGCGAGCTCATCGTGCGGTGGAGCCGACCGGCCGATCTGGGTTAGGAGAATGCGGTCCACCGGCCAGCGACACACTTGGGGAACGTGTTCGTCGATTCGCAGGTGGCTGAAGATGCTGCGGTGATAAGTGGCACCGTCGAGCACGAGCAGCCCAGCTCCTCGGGAGAACTTGCGCAGCCGACTCGTGAGCCGGGCGACGTCGGATGCATAGACGAGCCGCCTTCCGGAGTTGGTGAGCTTCCAGGCAACGGTGGGGAAGCGGATCGGATTGCTGGCATGCGGAACCTTGAGGCAGCTGAGGGTCCATCCACCGACGCGGGCTCGGTCGCCCGGACGGAATGGACGGAAGTCACAATGTTGGAGCTGGGCGAATCTGCGTTCGGCGGCGGCAATGGTGGCCGGCAGCGCGTAGACGAGAACGGGCGCGGCGTCCGCCGGCCGGACTCGGCCCAGCGCCGCCAACCCGCCGATGGCATCGGAGTGTCCGTGGGTCAACACGACGGCGTCGCAGCGTTTTAGCTGGGTTTCGGTGGGGTCAATGTCGCCGCCAACGTCGACCAGAATCGTCGTGTCCGCGCCGAGGACGAGGGCGCAGCTTTCCCGGCGCTGCGAGCGTCCCGCGCCCGGTGTACCGCCACCGGCACCGGTTCCCAGGAAGCGGATACGTGGTGTCTCGCCCACCTCATCGTCCTCCCTCTTCTCGGCAATCAGCTCTGCGTACCCAACAGCTGCTGCAGGAACGTGGCTTCCCGGGGCGCGTGGCCGCCCCCGTCATTGTCGAAGTACACGTAGACATCTCGGCGTTTTCGTCGCGGCGGCTCGCGCGAGGTGATGCGTACGGCATCGGAAGGTTCCGTGGCGTCCCTCCACCGGGCGAAACGGTCGGCCCAACGCTCCAAGGCCTCGTCACCGTATGCACTGGCGTACAGCTGCTCGGGACCGTGCAGCCGGACGTATACGAACCCGGCGGTGATCTCCTCGATGTAGGGCCAAGCGGCGGAGTGCGAGAAGGCCAGCGCCACGCCGTGATGCCGGGCGATGGTCACCATCTCGTCGCAGAGGAAGCTGAGATGACGCACTTCGAGCACGTGGCGAACCCGGCGGTTGGCCCCGGGGCCGTAGGCGGCGTCGCCGACCCGCTCGTCGTGCCGCTTGGCCAACGTCGCGGCTGCTGCCGTGTCGTGAGGCAGCAACTGGAGAAAGGAATCGACACGTCCGGCATCGAAGTGCAGCTTCTCCGACAGCTGCCACAAGATAGGGCCGAGCTTGTCGTCGAGCTCCAGAAGACCGGAGGCGAAGAAATTCGCCAGGGCTGAATCGACGTTGGTCAACTTCTTATTGTGAGTGATGAACCTGCTGCCCTTGACGGCGAACACGAAATCGTCGGGCACGGCGCGGTGCCACCGGCGGAAGGTCGACGGCTGCATGAGGCCGTAGAAGGTGCCGTTCACCTCGACGGTAGGGAAGTGGTCACCGACGTAGGAGAGCTCGGCGGACTGGGGCAGCGCCTCGGGATAGAAACCACCACGCCATCCCGCGTAGTTCCAGCCGGACAACCCGATCCTGATCCGTCCCATCGTCGTTTACTCCGCAGCACGCACTGAGTCACCTTCCTGACCCTAGGCGCCGCGCCGCATTCGGGCACTCGTTGGGCTCAACCGAACAGCAAGTCCGTCAACTGCGAACGCCCACCGAGATGCGCATGCCATCGGCGAGGCGTTGCAGCACATGGCGTCGATTGAACGGTTGCGTCGACGTGAGAACGGGTTTCCCACCCCATGAGACTGTGTACAACCTCATGAGGCTGGCAGTTGAGGTCACTGTCAATGAGACCCGCCGATTGTCGCCATGGCGGCTATTTGTCGCCATGGGCCGAGCTGATCGGTTTCAGCTGGTATAGATCGTCATGGCCGCTAGATCGATTAGAGAGAGCAAGCTCCGGATTCTCCCAGCTGCCGCTGCGCTCGTTGCTGGCGCGTGCGCCGGAGCCGCGGTGGAGGAGACCGTCACTCCGCGACAGCCGGAGCCCGGGGCTCGCTCCGATCCAACGGCGAAAGTGACCTCCGAGCGGGTCGGCTTTCCCGAAGGCCCGTCGGCTTTGCGCGATATCGACTCAGACGAGTTTCCGGCGCCCCTGGTCGACCTGTCCAATATCATTGCGGGCGGGCCACCGCCGGACGGCATCCCCGCAATCGACGAACCGTCCTTCATCGACGTGGCCCGGTCTGCAGACACCTACCGGGACATCGCTCCCGTCGTGGCGCTCGAGATCAACGGCGACGCCCGGGCGTACCCGGTTGCCGTCATGATCTGGCATGAAATCGTCAACGATACGGTCGGCGGAGTGCCAGTCACGATCACGTATTGCCCACTGTGCAACTCTGCGGTCACTTACGGACGAGCTATCGACGGCAAAGAGACGACGTTCGGGACGTCCGGCCTACTGTTCGCCTCGGCGCTCGTGATGTACGACCGGGCGACGGAGTCATTGTGGACCCACTTCGATGGGAAAGCAGTCGTCGGGGTCCTGACGGGCACCGAGCTCGACGTGTACGGCTCTCCGTTGATGTCCTGGAGCGAGTTCCGGGCAAACTATCCGGATGGGCTCGTGCTCGATGAAGCCCAGACGGGCCACACTCGCGACTACGGGCGCAACCCCTACTTCGGCTACGACGACCCCGAGACGTTTCCCTTCTTCCTCGTAGGTGACGTCGACGGCAGGGCGCGGGCGAAGGAACGCGTCGTCGGCGTGTCGCTCGACGGCGTAGACGTTGCATACAGCCTGCGCTCCTTGGCAGGAGAAGGCCCCACGGTGACTCCGGTCACGCACGGAGACTCCGATCTCGTGTTGCTGTGGGCGCCCGGACAAGCGAGTGCTCTCGAGGGTCCCAGCGTCCAGTACGGCCGTGACGTCGGCACCGTCGGCGTGTTCCGACCCATCGTCGCCGGCCAGGGATTGACCCTTATGGCTGATGGCAGCGGATTCGCCGACGCAGAAACCGGCACCCGCTGGTCGGTCGCCGGTGTGGGCTTCTCAGGTGAGCTCTCGGGCGAGCGTCTGACGCGAATCTCGCACCTCGACACCTTCTGGTTCGCCTGGTCTACTTACCGCCCGGGCTCGGAGTTGGTTGGCAAGGTCGGCGACTAGTCCTGTACAGGAATGGTGGGCTCAGGGACAGTGTTGGCGGACGCATGACCAACGAACAACTCGAGGCAAACAAGAGGAACGCGATGGCGTCTACGACCTGATGTTCAACCAATGCCGTCCGGCCGCAGCCATCGAGCGGTACGTGGGGGAGACTCACGTCCAACACAACCGCCACGTCGGTAACGGCAAGGACGCGTTCGTCGAGTATTTCGAGCGCGTGGCTCGGGACCATCCGGGAAGACGAATGGAGTTCGTGCGTGCGATCGCACAGGGAGATCTCGTCGTGCTCCACTGCCATCAGACCTGGCCCGGCGACGCCGACTACGCCGGGATCGACATCTTCACGCTGGACTCCACGGGCAAGATCGTGCAGCACTGGGACGTGCTCCCGGTGATTCCCGAAACCTCGGCGACGACAGTGGCATGTTCTGACGATTGGACCGGGACATCCGATTGGGGCCGGTTCCGCGCCGGGTCGACTGGTACGTGTAGTTTCGCGTTATGGGGATCGAGCGGCTCAATGGCGTCGATCTCTCGGCATGGCGAGAGCCCGACCCCGGCCTCGAGCCCCGGGAGTTCCTGGAGGAATGGCTGCGGTACCAGCGTCACGAGTTCCTGCGCAAGGCCCGCGACCTGGAACCCGCTCAGCTCGCAGCGTGGTCGATCCCTCCCGTTGAGCTATCGGTACTGGGGCTCATTCGACATATGACGCAGATGGAGCATGTATGGCTGTCGTGGGGTCTGGGTGGCGGCGAGCAAACGTTCCGCTATGGCGACGACGACTACGCCGGAGGTTCGGCTGCCACGGCCGAGGAAGACTTGCGGTGGTACTTGGAAGAAGTCGAGAAGGCCGATGCGGCCGTGGCCGGAATGTCCTCGCTCGATGCAGTCGGCCTGGGCCACGGCCGATCGCTGCGGGCCACCCTCGTCAAGATGGTGGACGAATATGCTCTCCACGCCGGACAGGCGCACATGCTCCGGTTCGCAGTCCTCGGCACGCTTCGTCGCTGAACCGCATGCAGGGCAGAGTCTCGGAGCCGACCGGCGTCCATCAGCATGTCGGGGCCCCGCGGTAGTGGGGGAGAGGCAGCGCTCCTACTCGGCCGCTCGAGAGGCGGGTGCCCGCCCGCTGCGCCGGACGCCGACGATGTCTGCAGTCTCGGCGATGGACAGGGTCTCGCCCCCGAGGGTACGTTCCTGATAAGGGCCTCGCCGCGCCGGAGCTGTGCCCGCAGAGATATTCGATCCGAATCAACATCGGAGGCGCTACAGATGTTTGAAACGATCCTGGTCCTCGCCACCTTGCTTTGCGGACTCGTGACCGGTCTCCTCTTTGGCTTCGCAGTTGTGGCGATGCCTGGGATCAACACCTTGAACGACCGCGAGTTCATCCGAGCCTTCCAAGTGATGGACAGGGTCATACAGAACAATCAGCCGCTGTTCATCGTGGCTTGGATTGGATCGGTGCTCCTCGTTGTCGCGGCAACTCTGCTCGGTCTCGGACAACTGGATGGCGCGCAGTTGGGCCTGTTGATCGCCGCGGCAGCCGTCTATCTGATCGGAGTCCAAGCGCCCACTGCGATTGTCAACATCCCGCTCAACAACCGCATCCAGCAAGTGGATACGGACCAGGCAGCCGGCGAGGAGCTGACGGAAGCGCGCACCGCCTTCGAAACACGATGGAACCAATGGAACAGAATCCGGACTGTGATGGCGACCGCATCCACCGCACTCCTGCTGCTGGTGCTACTGCAGCTCTGAGCGGCTCACCACCCACGGCGTCAAACGGCTCGCCCCATGGAGACACCACGACAGCCTCTCGAGTGAGGCGTCGGGTGGGGGAGCGATGGATCGGCGGCGATACCTCGGCGGGCGACTGGCCGGCGTCGGCGCATTCATGCTGCAGAGCGCGTCCCGCTCGACGTCGCGGGAACGGCCGTAACACAATGGCTCCATCGACTGGGAAGGATGCCGCCGTGGCGCCTCAAATCGTCATGATGTGCTCGCTCGATACCAAGGGCGGCGAGGCCGATTACCTGCGCTCGTGCCTGGAGGACTTGGGTGCAGCAGTCACGGTGATTGACGTCGGTTACGGCGGTCCGGCCACGACCGAGGCGACCGTGTCGGCTGCTGCGATCGCGGCCGCCGCCGGCACCGACATAGAGGTGGTTCGGACCATGGCGGGCACCGGCGAGAGGTCGCAAACGATGATGAACGGCGCGCGGGTAATAGTCCAGGAGCTGATCGCGGCCGGCCGCTGCGATGCAGTGATCGCGTTCGGCGGAGCCTCGAACACGACCCTGGCGACCGGGGTGATGAGAGCCCTCCCGATCGGCCTGCCGAAGCTCATGATCTCGACTGCGGCCGCGATCCCGGCGTACGCCGCCCGGTACTTCGGCGCCGCGGATATCACCATGATGCACGCGGTGGCCGATTTCTCCGGGCTCAATCCGCTCACCCGTTCGATTCTGCAGCAGGGAGCGCGGGCAATCTGCGGCATGGCGGCGGTCGGAAACGGGCCAGCTCCCCCGCAGCAGCAGGGTCCGGCCGTGGCAGTGACCAGCTTTCGGTTCGCCGAGAAATGTAGTCGCGCAGTAGTCACCGACCTGGAACGGCGTGGCTATTCGCCAATCACCTTCCATGCGCAGGGAATCGGCGGCACTGCTATGGAGCATCTGCTCGCCGAAGGTCGCTTTGCAGGGGTCGTCGACATCGTTCCCGCAGGAGTGGGCGAGCGACTTCTCGGCGGCAACCGCGCCGCCGGTCCCGAACGCCTCGAAGGGGCCGGACGAGCCGGCATACCCCAGGTACTGGCACCCGGCGGATTCGACATGATCAGCTGTGGGCCAATCGCCCGTCGCGACAGCGGCGACCCGCTGTGGGAGCAGCTGGGCCTGGCGTCGCGCCGCTACTCCATTCCGGACGATTTCAGGGTGGAGGCCAGGACCACTCCGAAAGAGGTTGCCGCTATTGCTCGCGAGGTCGCCAGGAAGCTCAATGCCGGAACCGGTGAGGCTCGGGTCTTGGTTCCCCTACGCGGCTGGTCCTCACTCAGCACTGTCGGCGCCGAGCTACACGACCCGGAGGCAGACGCCGCCTTCGTGCCGGCGCTGCGCCGCGCTCTGACGCGCGACGTTGCCGTCGTCGAGATCGACACCGAGCTCAACTCAACAGAGTTCGCCGGAGCGCTCGTCGATGCGATCGAGGCGATGCTGCCGTGACGTGGGATCATGACGGCCAACGAGCGACGGAGGGCGTGCCGTGATCGGCACCACGATCACTCAGTTCCTGATCGAAGAACAGCGCAAGTTCCCAACTGCGACTGGAGATCTCACGCTGGTCATCAACGACATCGTCACCGCCGCCAAGGCGATCACAGGTGCGATGCGTTACGGCGCCCTGGCAGAAGGGGACCTGCTCGGAATAAGCGCCACTGACAACGTTCACGGTGAGACGCAGAAGACGCTCGACATCGTTGCCAACGACCTCTTCCTGAGGCGCACTGAGTTCGGGGGGCATGTAGCCGGGATGGTCTCGGAAGAGATGGAGTCCATCCATCACGTCCCCGAGCACGTTCCTCACGGCCGCTACCTGCTCCTGTACGACCCCGTAGACGGCTCGGCCAACATCAGCGAGAACACGTCCATCGGAACCATCTTCTCGATTCTGCGCCGACCAGACGGAGCTGTCGGCCCGCCGGACCTGTCCGAGTTCCTTCAGCCGGGCCGGAGCCAGGTATGTGCGGGATACGCCATCTACGGCCCGACGGCGATGATCATCATGACCACCGGCAACGGTGTCAACGGCTTCACCCTGGACCCGGTCGTCGGCGAGTACACCCTCACCCATCCCGGGATGACGATCGCGCCGGGTCGCCGACGTCTCTTCGTGAACATGACCTTCGCCGGTAGATGGGACGAGCCGGTGAATCGTTACGTCGCAGACTGTGTCGCCGGGATCGACGGCCCGCGCGGTGCCGACTTCGAGGTGCGCTGGTCAGGCTGCGCTGTTGCCGACGTTCACCGGCTCCTCATCGCGGGCGGCACGTATCTCAACCCGGTTACCACCGAGATGCGCCGCCACGGCCGCGCCGGCAAGCTCCGCTTGCTCTACGAGGTGAACCCGTTCGCCTTCTTGGTCGAACAGGCCGGCGGAGTGGCCCACACTGGAGAGCAGATTGCGCGCGATGTCCCACCCGACGACCTGCACCAACGCAGTCCCTTGATACTGGGCGCCCCCGACGAGGTGAATGTGCTGCTGACTCGCTACCTCGAACAGCCTGCGGCGTCGCCGGCCGTGGGGTGAGAGAAACAGCGACCGGCTCCTTCCAGCTCATCAGGCGAGGGCTACCACAGCCAGGTCCGATACGGGCCTCACATGGAGTAGGCCACGACGCCTGACCAACCGAGTCGCCGACATATGACGTGGGTTCCGTGTGGCTCTGCGAGCATGTACCGGCCGTGTGGGCATCCGCCTAGCCGGCAGCCGGCCTTGATGTCGATCCGCTGGCGCTGCTCCCCAGTGAGGTGCACCGGCGGATGCGGGCGACCCGTGGTGGTGGTCACCATATCCGCCACTCGCGGGCCTCGATGGTTAGTTGTTCGTTCAGGTCTTGGTGGGGAGGAGCCGGGAGTCGGAGGTCATTCACTCCCTGCTGGTCCGGCGTGGGCATCAGTCGTGGTCTGAACCTTGCGCAGATCGAGCCGACTTTCCTGCGAGGTGACGGCCGCAGCGGTGGGCGAGGGCGGCGACCGTCACTGTTGGATGCGCCGCACCGCCCGTTGCGAACGACGAGCTGCCGCACACGTAGATGTTGCGAGTGCCGTGTACCAACAGGTCTCTATCGACGACACCCATTGCAGGGTCGTCGCTCATTCGAGTCGTGCACATCGGATGGGCGTGCACTCCCAGCCCGGGCTCAGCGACCGGACGGAGGCCCACCTTGTCGAGCATCGCCAGCAGATCTTTCTCTATCGTCGCAGCCCGGCGGAGGTGCTCTTCGCTGTGATCGAAGCGAATTGCAGTGCGCGTGAGGCCATGGCTTCCGGTGGAACGGCCCAGAACGACCCTATTCGACGGCTGCGGCAGCTGCTCGACACACGCATAGAGGGACATGACACCTCCTCGCCAGGGCCTCCACATGAGCAAGTACTTGCCCGCGCCCTGTGCCTCCTCGGTGTCGTACTGTCTCGTCGCCGCAGTCGGCATGATCGGACCGTCACCGGACCCGCGAAACTCGGCCCTCACACTCACGCCGGTGTGCGAAAGAAGGTTGTGGCCCAGGTGGCCCCCATGATTTCCAAGCCCGTCCGGGTAGCTCGCGGTCGCCGAGGCCGCCAACAGTTTCGATGACTCGATTCCGCCGGCACACACGACATAGGCCTGGGCCTCGACGTCGGCGCTCTCATCTGCTCTGTCGGCGGTCTCGACGGACACACAGCGGCCTTTGCTGTCAACGACGAGGCGCGTCGCCACCGTCTCCGTCCGTACCTGCACGCGGCCCGAACGCTCGAGCCGGCGTAGCAACGTTGCTGCGTTGGCCGGGGCTCCATTGAACCCGATCGACCCATTGTGGTGCATGACTGCGTCGTGCCCCATCATCTCCCCGAACGGATCATCTCGTCGGTGAAAGCGCGCCGGAGTAACCGGGAAGGGTCCACTGCGCGGCGGGTGTCCCGGATCGGTGTCGTCTCCTGCGACGCGCAGGCTCTGCTCGGCGCGGCGATAGTCCGGTTCGAGGTCGTCATACGAGATCGGCCAGTCGATCCCGCGGCCAGTCAAGGTCTGTAGGCGGAAGTCTTCCGGTTTGAGCCGGTACGCGAACCCAGACCAGCCGAGGGTTGAGCCCCCGTACGCAATCAGGGCGCTGCCCTTGAGCGGATAGCCGGGGCTGCCGTCCGAGTCCGCATCCGATGGGTCGTAGCGAGCGCGCCGCAACCAGATCTTCATACGCGATTTGCCAGGGTTGCCGACCAGGCGCTCCGTCAGCCGGATGTGAGGCCCGTCGAATCGATGGCGCGCGCCTGCTTCCAGGACCACCACATCAAAACCCGCCGCCGCACACTCCATTGCAACGATGGCGCCTGCTATCCCGGAGCCGATGACGCATACATCGGCCTGGGTGGGCTTCATGTGCGCTGGGTGTCCCAAAGCGTCTCGAGAACCTGGACGACGGTACGTCCCCGAGCAACGTCGACCAACGGCTTCTCACGGCCGTCCAAGACCGCGTGGAAGTTCTGCACCGTTTTCTCAACGCCCCACGATTGCGGAGCCCGCCCCATGGCGCGCAACGCAGCGAACTTCGCCACTCCTGTCGTCGAGGCAGCCAGCGATCGAAGCGTCGCCATCGTTCGACGGGCGCCGCTATCGGAGCCGCGCAGCACGGCGACGGAGTGGGAACGAAGGTCGACGTCGATTGTGCCGCCCTCGAGCTGGCAGCTGAGTATTCCTCGGCTATTTCCGTGACCGAACGACATCGTCACCGACCCCAACTGGTCACGGCCCACCAGTGAGACATGAACGAGGTCGGCCACGTCATTCGGCAGTTCCGAGCGCCGGAGGAAGTGGGACGACTGGTCGACAACGTCGTCGAGGAGGTGGACCACGAGGCTCACCGGGTGATCGATGAGATTCTGCAATATGCCGCCGGGAAGGCGGTACGCCCAATGGTCCGGTGACCCGTATGGGATCCCGCCGCGATGTCCTGTTGCGTTGAAGTCGCAGTGAACGGTGATGAGCCGGCCCAGCGCTCCTGATGCGACCACGTGTCTCGCCTGCTGCACATCGGGCGCTCCCAGGGCGCTGAATCCCGGGTAGAACATGAGGCCGGTGCCGGAGGCGAGCTGAGTGAGATACTCGTAATCGGCGGTCGTCTCCGTTATCGGCTTCTCGACATAGACGTGGCACCCTGCTTTGAGGGCCTTCTCGGCGATCGCCTTGTGAGAGGCCGGCTGCGTGAGCACGTGCAGCGCATCCAGAGACTCCATCGCAAGCATGTCGTCGAGGTCGGTGTAGACCTTGGTCGAGCTGTAGGTGGCGGCCATCTCTTGCGCCTTGTGGAGGTTTCGATCGCAGAAGGCAAGCTCGATGCCCTCCAAGTCGCGCAGTGCGGATGCGTGTACTCGCGCAACCTTCCCGCAGCCGATCAAACCGACGATCTTCATGGCGTATTTAGACCTCCTGTCGCCCTTGGGACGCCGCATCGACGTTGTCTGAAGCATGGCGACGCAGCCTGAACGTGGCGCCACCCAAGACGGTGAGAAAGGCGGAAACCAGAGTCACCAAGCCTGCAAACTCCATCTCCCCGCAAGGGCCGAAGCCGCGGAGAGAAGTGGGTGCGTTCTCGGATCCGTCGTCTGGTTAGTGACATCGGCCGCACATCGACCGCGTGGTCGCTAGTTGCGGCATCGGTCGGAATGTGGTCGGTCACGCCCACCCCCTCTCTCGCCCTCGGCGCAAATGTTAGAGCGGATATCGTGTGACGTCTCCGCGACGGGTTGGTGCAGTGGTAGTCGTCGGCCCGTGGTCGTTTCTCTGACGTTGTGGCCGACCGCGGTATCGGCCACCACCGCAATAGCGTCACATCCTGCGTGTCGGCAGCGTGCCGATGCCCGACCCGGCGTCCTCGGGAGTCCTGATGGTCGCTACTGTGGCAGCGACAGAGCAGAAGGGCCGGGAATCGTTGATGAGTGTCGGGAGCGTGGTCAGGCTCGCCGCAGAGCGCATCGTGAAGCCGGTCGAGGGAATGCATCGGGCCATCGCTAGGCCTTGGTTCGGGGCGTTGGGCGCAGTTGGCAAACCGCTGCGCATGGCCCATGAGGGTGTCTCGCGGGTTGTCTATAGCTCGATTCGCATCGGGGCAACGGCTGTAGGTGTAGGGCTGGACACTCGTGTGGCCTCCGACTCGTCGTCCGCCGATCCTGCTCGGGCATTCGTCAATGGACTGTGGGGCGACGCGCTCGGGGAACACGAGCCCCGCCTGGGCACCTCGATGAGTATCCGCGACCCGCAGGGTGCCCCGATACCGCTGGGCCCCGAATTCCTTGCCGCGTTTCCGCCTGCCACGGATCGTCTCGTTGTGTTGGTGCACGGCCTCATGAAGACGGATCGCTGCTGGCACGGTACCGGCACCAGACCCGGCCTGATCCGCTCACTCGAGGATCATCCTGCTCTGACGCCGCTTGCGGTTCGATACAACACTGGCCATTCGGTAGCGACCAACGGGGCACGACTTGCCGCGCTCCTCGAGGAGGTCCACGGCGACTGGCCTCAACCCGTGCGGTCGATTGCGTTGGTCGGTCACTCGATGGGTGGCCTGCTGATCAGGAGCGCCTGTGTAGCGGCTCTGCGCGCCGGGCACAGCTGGATCGAAGATGTGAGTGACGTCGTCACAATCGGATCGCCACACGGGGGTGCACCGCTGGAGAAGTTCGTCAATGCTGCGGCGTGGAGCCTCAGAGTGGCGCCCCAGACGCAGCCCCTCGCCGATTTCCTCGACACGCGCAGCCAGGGGATCAAGGACCTCCGCACCGGGAACATCGGCTACGCCCCGGACATGGAGTTGAGCGACGCTGCACCGCCGGCGCACGTGCGGCACCATTTCGTGGCGGGGGTCATCACCGCCAATCCGAAGCATCCTGTCGGTGCAGTTGTTGGGGATCTGATGGTGCGCCCGGCGAGCAGCACCAGAGCACCAACACTCGAGCCCGCCAACGTCGTGGTCCTCGGCGGTGTCAGCCACTTCGACCTGCTCCACGAGCCCGCCGTCATCGACGAGGTGATGGGCTGGCTCGCACCTTCCCGATAACGGCAGCCCCGCAGTTCGCCCGGCGAACCCGGCGGGAACTCAGACCCGACGCGGTTCGATCGACGCGAGCCCTGGTACGCTGCCGCCAGCTGCTTCGGCGGCGACTCACACTCTCTCCTCGTTCACGGACCGGACTGCAGCGGAGTCGGTACCGGAACAACTGACCCAGAGGGGCAGTGGTGCCCCTCGTTCAGAGGGGCAAGTCGCCATGAACATCTACGTGGGAAACCTCCCATTCGACGCGACCGATGGGGACCTGCGCGCCCTCTTCGCCGACTACGGGACCATCACCTCTGCTTCCGTGATCACCGACCGCGACACCGGTCGCTCACGCGGGTTCGGCTTCGTCGAGCTCGCCGACGAGGCTCTTGCCGGCAAAGCCGTCGGCCAGCTCGACGGCCAAGAATTCAACGGCCGGCGCCTCACCGTGAACAAGGCCCGACCCCGTCCCACCAGATCCTGACCACGCAGTTCCGTTCATGAGCCGACGGGGCCGACCCGCAACGATCGTCCAAGTCCATAGCGGGCTCTCTCCGGCGAAAGACAGCCCGGTCTGATCAAAGGCAAGACCCACATCGCGCTAGCTCTGTGCGCTGACACGCGGATAGCAGGTGTGTCGCGCCGTGGAAGGGGCAGTGCCATGGGTATTGCGGAGATCGCGTTCACTACCGGGGAGACCTATCTGCCACATCGACGCCGTCGACGCCATGGGCCATGGTCTTATCTCAGATCAAGCCGGTGCGTCCCCAGTGGATGCCGCCGGCTGGTTGAGAGGTCCTCGCTGCGGGTCTCAGATTTCGCCAAGTTCAGAGCGATCTGGAAACGGGGGAGGGGCGTGCTAGTCACAGCGTCGCCTGACTTTACATAACGTGGATTATGGGACATTGAGCGGCGACCCTAAGCGGCGACTGCGGTGAGATACTCCCAGGCCTCGTCTTCGTCGGTGAAGAAGCGCATCGGGATGCCGATGCCGGCAACCCCCAGGAAGGCATGGCTGAGCACTCGAACCAGCTCATGGCGGACCACAATGGCGACATGGGTGAAGACCTCAGCAAGGTGGGCCCGGATATACCCACGGGCGTCGATGTTGAGCCAAGTCAGCCCCCGGCCATCGAACATCAGCGGCACCCTGGTCCCGCCTGTCATCTCCTTGAGCTTTCCGATCACAGTGATGGCGTCTTCCAGTGTCACCTGTGGGTCGATGACGAGGTGACGCCCGTACATGAGACCGTCGTGCATCCAGAACACGGCATTACGTGCCTCGTAGACCGCTACCTCGTCCGGAATCTCGTCGAATCGACCCATCGGATCACTCTCCGGAGACCTCTCAACGAAAGCTATCGGCTGAATCTCGCAAGTGTGCTCCTTTTTTCTATGCGCTCTCCCCTCGGGAAGATTGCGTCACTGTGACGCAATGTTGCGCTCATCGGAGCGGGCAACACAATAGGGTGACGACTCATGACTCGATCTCCGCAACCCATAGTGGGCTTGATCGCTAACCCGGTCGCATCGAAAGACATCCGGCGGTTGGTCGGTCTCGGGCGGGTGGTCGACGTCGAGGAAAAGGCCAACCTGATTGCTCGCCTGCTCGTTGGCATGACGGCGGGCCCATCACTAACCGTGCATGCGCTCGACGATTCGGGCGGAGTCGCCCGCCGCGCCGTGAAGCTGGCGAGAGGCACGGCTCCACCTGTGGAGTTTCTCCCGATCCATCCATCGGGAACCGAGCAGGACACTTTCGATGCCGCTATCCAGCTTCGCCAGCTCGGCGCCGCGGCCCTGGTGACTGTAGGAGGCGACGGGACGATTCGGTCGGCCGTTCAGGCTTGGCCGGATGTTTGCCTCGTTCCGCTAGCGGCAGGCACCAACAACGCAGTGGTCATGAGCCATGAGCCCACCATGGTGGGCTATGCCACGGCTCGCGCGGCTGGTGGCGCCGCCGCCCATGCCTACGACCGACTGACATCGCTACAAGTGGATACAGGCGGGAACACGCTCAGCGTGGCTGTAGTGGATGTTGTGGGAGTACGCACCCGCTGGACCGGTGCCCGCGCCCTCTGGGAACCTGACGAATTGGTGGATGCCGTGGTCGCCAATGTTCGCCCCGGTGCAGTCGGCATTGCTTCTGTGGCTGCCGCTCTGGGCCCGTTGCCCCATCGTCACGCCCGAGTGATCAGGTTCGGTCGGGGCAAGACCATGAGAGCCGTGTTCGGTCCGGGTCTCGTCGGCGACATCTCGGTGTCAGCAACCGAGCTGCTCCCCGAGGGCAGCTCGGTCGAGCTCGATCCAGCGAGTCGAGTAGTCGCACTCGATGGTGAGCGGCGTCTGATCCGCCAGGGCAAAGGTCGCGTATCCATCGCTCCCGGGCCGCACCTACTGTCAGTTGCCAGAGCCCTCTCTACGTGACCGCCTCCACTACGGCACAAAGAGCCGATAGCCCCTAGGGCGAGTCCAGTTTGCCGGGTAGGTTCTGGAACCAGAGCCCGTTGCATGGCTCAGATCAAGATTACGCGGCCGCTGCCGCTCGGCCGCCCGACCGAGGGGAGCCGGTATGGATATACCCGAGGAACATTTGGTCGACATGTTCTCGACCATGGTGAAGATCCGCTACTTCGAGGAGCGCCTTCGCGAGATCTATTTCGAGGGCAAACAGCCGGTCTTCGATATTGCTGCCGGCCCGGTCCCCGGCGAGATGCACTTAGCCGCCGGGCAGGAGCCAGTCGCAGTAGGCGTCATGCCCCATCTGATGCCGGGCGATGCCATCACAGCCACTCATCGGCCTCATCACGTCGCCATCGCCCAAGGCATGGATCTGAAGCGGATGGCTGCGGAGATCTTCGGCAAGGACACCGGATTAGGCCGCGGCAAGGGCGGCCACATGCATCTGTTCTCGACAGAGCCAAACTTCGGCTGCTCAGGCATCATCGCCGAGGGGATGCCGGTGGCGGTTGGAGCCGCCCTGGCGTTCAAGAAGACCGGCCGCCAAAACGTGGCGTTATCGTTCTTCGGCGAAGGAGCCGCCAACCAGGGAGCCTTCCACGAGTCGCTGAACCTTGCTGCGCTCTGGAATCTGCCGGTGGTGTTCATTTGTGAGGACAACGCATACGCGATTTCCGTGCCGAAAGAGGCCTCTACGGCGATTGCAGACAACAGCGACCGGGCGTCGGCATACGGCATGCCCGGAGTCCTCGTCCCCGAGAACGACCCGGTTGCGGTATACGAAGTGGCCGGCGAGGCTATGGCTCGAGCCCGCTCCGGAAACGGCCCCAGCCTGATCGAGGTCAAGACCGATCGGTTATGGGGACACTTCGAAGGCGACGCCGACGCGTACCGCACAGATGATTTCAAAGCCGCGATGGGCAAACGCGACGCCATCACTGTTTACGGAGACCGCCTCCTGAGCGAGGGGATCATGACCGCGGCGCAACGCGACGAGATCACCAAGCGTGTCCACGGAGAGGTGGATGCCGCCCTCGACTTCGCTCGCACCAGCCCCGAGCCCGCCCCGGAGGACGCGCTCCTCCACGTCTTCGCCTAGGAGCACCTATGACCACCATGACCGAGCGCAAGCTCACTACCCAAAAGGCCATAGCCGAGGCGATCGCCCAGGAGATGGAGTCAGACGACACCGTTTTCGTCATGGGCGAGGACATCGGCACCTACGGAGGAATCTTCGGTTCGACCGAGGGGTTGCTCGCCAAGTTCGGTCCCGAGCGGATCATGGACACTCCAATCTCGGAGACGGGCTTCATCGGAGCCGCCGTGGGCGCTGCCACCAACGGGCTCCGCCCTATCGCGGAGCTCATGTTTGTCGACTTCTTCGGCGTGTGCATGGACCAGATCTACAACAACATGGCGAAGATCCACTACTTCTCCGGCGGCAACGTCAAGGTGCCGATGGTGCTGATGACCGCCGCAGGAGGTGGCTACAGCGATGCGGGTCAGCACTCGCAGACACTGTGGGGCACGTTTGCCCATCTCCCTGGCATGAAGGTCGTCGTCCCGTCCAATCCCTACGACGCCAAGGGTCTGATGATCTCGGCCATTCGAGACGACAACCCCGTCCTCTACATGTTCCACAAGGGCGTGATGGGCCTGGGGTGGATGACCAACAACCCGCGAGCCACGGGCAACGTGCCCGAGGAGGCTTACACGGTGCCGATCGGTGCCGCGGCCGTCGCCAAGGAAGGATCCGACGTAACGGTGGCGACGATCAGCCTGTCAGTCCACCGGGCGCTGGATGCCGCCGAGCGCCTCGAAGAAGAGGGGATATCTGCCGAGGTCCTCGATCTGCGGTCGTTGGTGCCGCTCGACCGGGAAGCGATCGCCGAGTCCGTCCGCAAGACCCATCGCCTCCTTGTTGTGGACGAGGACTACCGGAGCTTCGGGATGACCGGCGAGGTGATCACCACGGCGATCGAGGAGGCATTCGACCACCTCGACGCGCCGCCGGCACGCATCGCCGTCCCCGACGTACCGATCCCCTACAGCCGGGTCCTGGAGCAGTTCGTCCTTCCCGACGCCGACCAGATCGTCGCCGGGGTCAAGCAGCTGCTGGCGGCCTGAGGAGGCGGATTGGCCATTGAAGTGTTGATGCCCGTCGTCACCCAGGAGGGTGACGACGGGGTCGTCACCGCCTGGTTCGTTGGAGACGGCAGCGCCGTGACGGCGGGACAACTTATCGCGGAGGTCCAGGCGGAGAAGGTGGCCGAAGAGGTCCACGCGCCGGCCGCCGGGGTCGTGAGTGGCCTCGTCGCCATCAATCAACCCGTCCCTCAAGGCGCGCCGATCTGCTCGCTAGCCGATGACCAAGAGGCGCCGATGCCGCCGACGCCGGCCTCCGTGCCGTCGGCCGTCGCCGAGGAACCGGCCAAGACGACTCCGCGCATTGTCGCTTCCCCGTCGGCCAAGCGGCTTGGCCGCGAGCTCGGCATCGACTTGGCCACCGTGGTCGGCACCGGCCCAAGCGGAAGGATCACCGAGCTCGACGTGAAGGCGGCCGCCGCCACCGATCGCGCAGCGCAACCCGCTACGGAGTTGACTGGATTGCGCGCCACGATCGCCCGCAACATGCGCCGCAGCGTTCGCGAGACGGCGCCGGTCACCTTGACCACCTCGGTCGACGTAACGGCGACGGTTCCCAACTCGATCACTGCGTGGATCGTGCACACCACCGCCGAGGTGTTGGTCAACCATCCTCACCTCAACGGCCATCGCGATGCCGATCGCTTCGTCCCTGCAGGGCACGTCAACATCGCAGTCGCGATCCAGACATCTGACGGACTCGTGGCTCCGGTGGTGCGCGACCCGCAGCACTCGACAGTTCATGGGGTCGCCGGTGAGGTCGCCCGACTAGCTGCCCTCTCGCACGACCGGCAGCTCGAAGCAAGCGACTTCGCTGGGGGTACGTTCACCGTCACCAATCTCGGGGCACACGGCATCGACGCGTTCACGCCGATTATCAACTTCCCCCAGGTTGCCATCCTCGGCGTCGGCGCTCTGCGAGCCGTCCCCAGATTTGATGCGAGTGGGACCGTTGTGGCGCGCCAGGTGCTGACGCTCAGCCTGACCTTCGATCACGCCTTCGTCGACGGTGCCCCCGCGGCCGCCTTCCTTGCTGACCTGCGGGCAGCGCTAGAAAAGCCCGACTGAGCGCTACCGCGGTTCGAGTCGATACGCCTGCCTCGGGCCCCTCCCCCGGGCCGCAGCAAAGGCGCTTCCAGGCGACAGAGGGCTTGACCATTGGCGACAAATACGTCACTGTGATGCATTGTTCCGCAAGCGGGAACGGCACCCTGCCGAGTCACACCCCGGGCATCGCGTCGAGGACGCGCGCCATCAGGCGCGATAACTCTGGGTGTGACGACTCCAGGCGCAATAGCCAGTCGTGAAGACGCTCCCCGAGGGCGTGATGATCGGCGTCGTCGTGATATTCGTCCACCGCTCCGCGGATCTCTTGAGATTCCGGAGCATCTGTGACCTCCAAATGATCGGTCAGCTCGACCAGTCGCTTGCGAATCTCGTCATTCACCTGATACGCCTCCCTCGGCCGACACTGCGAATTGTAGGGGTCGGCCCGGCTGCGGTTAGGGCCGCAAGTCCCGACTGTATGGACCCAAACGGGTCGTTGCCGCCAGCGCGATCCATGGCCAGAAGTGGGCCGACGACATCTCATTGAGGGGGACGCTCCCCCGCCTACTGCTGCGATGACTAGTCACAAAGCGTTGTGGGCTAAAGGTTTCTCGGGGATCTGCCGATATTTACCTGTCGCTTTGGGGAGCAATTGAATGCGGATTGAGCATCTCGGTGAGATGGCTGGTCGCAGTTTTCGGCGCGCCGGCCGCGGAAGGCAAGGCCGAGGTGCCGACGAGCGAGGGTCCCAGCTCATCGAGTTTGCGCTCATCTTGCCGGTCCTTCTCTCGTTCCTCTTTGGAATCATCACCGGCGGAATCGCCTTCAGCCACAACTTGGCACTGGACAATGCGGCCCGGGAGACCGCGCGATTTGCCGCCACGCTTCCCGTCGACGGCAGCCTCGACACCTGGCTGGCCCAGGTCGCCGACGCGGCGGACGGAACTGCCACCGGCACCCTCGACATGAACATCCCGGGCCGCGAGATCTGTGTCGCGTATGTCTATCCCGACGGATCCGATCCCACCGATCAGACGCGCCGCGTCGTGGAGGCAGCAGACGGCACCAGAACGTTCTCCAATCAAGTGTGCGTTGCCGATGGCCGCGGCAATGACGAGCGGCGGGTTCAGGTGGTGGTCGAGCGGGAAGCCGACCTCATCGTCCTCTACTTCAGCCGCACGCTGACGCTGACCAGTCAATCAATCGCGAGGTTTGAGAGGGCCCCAGAATGATGAAGCGATACCGGGCGCAGCTGCGAAACGAGTCGGGGTCGATTCTCCTGACGGTGACCGCCGGCATGATCACGGTGCTGGCCATCGCCGGCCTGGTGCTCGACCTAGCCGCCGTCCGCGTCAACCGATCTCTGAGCCAGACACTGGCCGATTCTGCAGCCACGGCGGGGGCGCTCGATGCCGACGGCAGCAACGGCCAGGCGGGATGCGAAACCGCCTTTGCGTATCTGGACATCAACATGCCCTCGGGCGTCCCCTTCTCGGGGGCAGACTGCCTCTCGCTGGGGACGAGCTGCGATGGCATGTCGCTTCCTGCGTCGACATCGGGCACATCCGGATCGTGGGTGGCCACGGTTACCTATCCGGTGTCGGATGGGAGCCCACTGCTGCAGCCCTCCGCCGTCGGTCGACCATCCCAAGCCCTCCATACCGACGACGGTGATCCCTGCGATCGATTCGCAGTATCCCTTCAGAGCACCCAGCAGTACATGTTCGGCCGACTGCTGGGCGCCACCAGCCAGACCAGCGAGATCCATGCCGTAGCCAAATCGATCGCCAACAGCGACAACGACGTTGCCATCAACCTGCTCGTGCTCGAGCGATACGACTGCGCCGCGTTGCGATCGAGCGGCGGCGCCACCATCGTCGTCGACGCGGTCTACGACGCAGTCGACGATGAGCTCGACCACGGATACGTCGCAGTCGACTCCGACGGCTCGGGTAGCTGCGGCGGCAACGGAGTGATGGACGTCTCCGGGGCAGGTAGCGCCATTCGCGCCGACGGCCCGGCGGGATGCGCCGGCCAGACCGGTACCCGAATCGGGGATGGCGGCAAGTTGGTCGGTGAGGGCTGCGGCACCATCGAGCTTCTCGCCCCCGGGACGCCCGGCTGCAACTACCCCGCCTGCACCGGCAACGGCATCGTGGCCCCAGATCCAAGTGCGATGGGAGCTCGACTCACCCGGGCCCCGGTAGATCACCTCTACAACTGCAAGCCGAGCTATCCCATGCCGGTCGGGTGGGAGATCGAGGGGTGCAGCGACACGCCTGCACCGCACATCGACAACCTGGTCGCGGCGTACGGCGGTAATGGGACGCCGGGAGGATTCACTACGTGGACGGGTGCCGGATATCCGTGCAATCCCACCTTCGACATCCTGGTCCCCGCCGGGAATTGGCACATCGACTGTCCCACCTTCCGACCCAGGGAAACGGTGGCGTTCACCGGCGGCGACGTGATCATCGACGGCTCGATCACGCTCAACTCGGACGCCGTGCTGGCAGTCAACGTCACCGGCCTCGCCGCGCCCTTCTCTCCCGCTTCGGACGAGGCCATCCTCTTCCTCCGCGACGGTGTGCTGAACAAGGGCGGTCAAGCCAGCCTGATTATCCGCAATATGACGGTCTATGCAACGGACGACTACGAGATCTCGATGACGGGCGGCTCCGGAACCCTCGTGTGGACCTCGTCGGTCGCCGGAGATTTCGACGGCTTGGCCTTGTGGGCGGAGTCCGATGACGAGGCCAAGCTGGCGGGATCCTCCGGTTTGGTCTTGCGAGGCACGTTCTTCGCGCCCTGGGCGGAGATCGCATACTCGGGCAACGGCTCGCAGGATCAGGCCGAGGCGCAGTTCATTGCCCGGCGACTGTCGGCAAGCGGCAACGGCACGCTGGTGGTGCGACCCAACTACTCACGGGCAGTCAAGTGGCCTCCGGTACCCGAGTCCCGCTTGATCCGCTAGACCATGGTGACGTGCCCCTCACACGCGGCGACGTCACGGTCGCTCGCATGGCTGACCCGGCCTCTCGCCGCCGTCGGCCTCATGGCCGCCATCCTCCTGGGCGGGCCCGCACCCGCGACGGCCCAATGTGCTCCGCCGCGCGATACGGCCGCGGCCATCGCCACTGCGGAGGTCGTCTTCGTGGGCAGGACGACGGCCGTCTCGCTCGACGGCCGGGTCTCCGAGATGGAGGTGACCTCCATCTGGAAAGGTCCCAACCTTCCGGGCCACGTGGAGGTCAGGGGAGCCCTGACGGCCGACGCTCCCCCGTCCGGATCTGATCGCCAGTTCCAGACCGGCGTTCAGTACCTAGTGGTGGCCGAGAATGGTCGTGATCCGTTCATGGCTACGGCCTGCAGTGCCACGCAGCGCTTCAGCGGCCCCGCCAACCTCATCCCGCCGTCCTATCAGGAGGCCGCCGGCACCGCCTCCGGACGGCAACCGGTCGCCACCGTGACCGGCGACGGAGGCGAGGCGGCTGTGGCCGCCGGCGTCGTCCCCCTGTTGGGGGTGCTCGCGTTGATCGCCGGACTGTCGGCCTTGGTAACCCGGCATCGCAATCTGCAGCCGGAGCGGGCCGAGCTCGGCATGGCGCGCGACCAGGTACCGGCTGAGAAACCGATCAAGACTCGCAAGCCGCGGCGCCGCAACTTCGCGCGAGACGCCAAGCGAGGCTCACGCGCCTCGCGACGCCTCCTCAAGAAGCAAGCGCGCGGGTTTTGGCTGTACCGGCGGCGCGTAGAGCGTCACCTAACTTCGGCTCGCAGAGCCAGCGGCTCCACCGAGACCTCCTGAAGCTCGCTCACCGCTTGAGTGAGGTGAGCCAGAGCTTCTATGTACTCCGCCTTGGTCGGCTTTCCCCCCATGACGTCCATCGCAACGTCCTCGGTCGCCGCCTGGAGGCGAAACAGGGCATCGCGCAGCTGATCCCACACCCGTCGGGAGATCAGCACCTCGTCGTCCCCGATCCCGCGGCGCTCGCCCAACCGCTGCGCCTCGTAGTAGCGCTGGCGATGGCTCCGTCGGCAATAACGGCGCGGCCGGCCCGGCCCGGTGACCTGCGGCAACGGCTCCCCACACCAGCCGCAGACGGCGCTCGGCGATTTCGTCACAGTGATGATTCTATCGTCGGATGTGGCGCCGCCCAGGACCTGTTACCCAGGACTCGCCCGGCCATGACTCCACCCGCATCTGACGCGGTGTCCCGCCGCCTGCTGGTTAAAGATTCTTGCCCTTTACGCCGAATAAGAAAGGGTTAGGGCGGAGGTGGATTTGACACCAATCAGGTCTCGAGCTCGCCGGGCGGGCTCTCTTGTCAATAGACGACTGCGTGGCATCGCCACGTCGTCGGAACGAGGCGCGCAGCTCATCGAGTTCGCCCTCATCCTGCCGATCCTCCTCTCGCTCCTCTTCGGAATCGTGTCCGGCGGGGTGGCTTTCAGCCACAACCTCTCGATCGACAACGCGGCCCGGGAGACGGCCCGCTATGCAGCGACTCTTCCGGTGAGCAGCAGCCTCGACACCTGGTTGCAGCAGGTGGCCGACGTGGCCGTCGCCACCGCCACCGGCAGCCTCGACACAGGCCAAGCCGGTCGTCAGGTATGCGTGGCGTACGTCCATCCTGACGGATCTTCCGCGGCGGACCAGACCAGGCGAGTCGTGGTCGACCCGCTCGGGACGAGCACGTTCTCCAACCAGCCGTGCGTGGCGGATACCCGCCCCAATGACGAGCGCCGGGTGCAGGTCGAGCTGCAGCGCGACAGCGACCTCATCGTCTTCTACTTCTCGCGCACGGTCACGCTCACCAGCCAATCGGTCGCCCGCTTCGAACGGTTCAGTCCATGATGCGACCTGCATCGGCAACTTCAGAGCGCGAGCGGGGCGCGGTGCTGTTGACCGTGGTGTTCGCCATGGTCACCCTGCTGGCAATCGCGGCCCTGGTCATCGACTTGGGCGCCATCCGAGTGAATCGGGCAGTCAGCCAGACCGTGGCCGACGCGGCCGCGACCGCCGGTGCCCTCGAGGTGTATGACGGCGACGGTCGCCGCGGCTGTGAAACCGCGCTCGACTATCTCGAGCTGAACCTCCCCAGCGCCGGGCCCTTCACGGGTGGCGACTGCCTGATATTCACGACGGAGTGCGACCCATTGACTCCGAGTGTCACTACCACGGCCACCGCCGGCGATTGGATCGCCACGATCACATATCCGGTCCTCGACGGCAGCCCACTCCTGCAGCCGTCGACCATCGGCAGCCCGGGTCAGGCGGTCCACAGCGACGACGGCTACGGCTGTGAGCGTATCGGGATCTCCATGCAGAGCACCCACAACTACCTGTTCGGCCGACTTCTCGGTGCCACCTCGCAGAACAGCCAGATCCACGCGGTGGCCCGCTCGTATCAGCCGCCGAGTGAGGACGTTGCGCTCAATCTGCTCATTCTGGAGCGCTACGACTGCAACGCTCTCTCAGCTTCCGGCGGCGGGTCCTCCAGCGGCGGCGTCATCGTAGACGCGGTCTACAACCCGATCACCGATTCGCTGGATCCGGGCTACATCGCAGTCGACTCGGATGCGACCGGGACGTGCGGCGCCAACGGTGTCGTCAACGTCGACGGTAGCAACGGCTTCATCAGGGCCGACGGCGCTGCCGGCTGCCCGACCCAGGTGGGGACCCACGTCGGCCCCGGAGGGAAGCTGGTTGGCGAGGGCTGTGGTGAGATCGAGCTGATCGCTCCCGGGGTGCCGGGATGCAACTACCCGGCCTGCACCAATGCCGGAGTCGTCGCTCCGGACCCGTCGCTGCGCAAAGAGCGTCTCACGCGGGCTCCGGTGGACCACACCTACAACTGCAAGGCCTCGTATCCCTTCCCCGCCGGGTGGGAGATCGTCCCCTGCCTCGCACCGCCGGCTCCCCATATCGACAACCTCGTGAGTGCCCTCGGCGGCGTCGGCACCCCGGCCGGCTACACCTCGTGGACGGGAGCCGGGTACTCCTGTAATACGTCTGCGGTAGTCGTGCCTGCCGGCAACTGGCACATGGACTGCAACAACTTCCGCGTCAACGACACCGTGGTGTTTCAGGGCGGCAACCTCGTCTTCGACGGCGATGTCCAGCTGAACGGCTCGGGAATTCTGGCCGTCAACGCCGACCCCTCTGGTGGCCCACCGTTCTCGCCCGACACGGATGCCGCCATCATGTACATGCGGGACGGCCGGATCAGCAAGGCCGGCGGGTCCGGGATTCTCCTGCACCAGACCGCCCTCTACATGTCCGATAGCTCGGACATCAGCATGACCGGCGGCGGCGGCGCCATAATCTGGACGGCGCCGGTCAGCGGCAACTTCGACAACTTGGCAATGTGGGCGGAATCCAGCGGCACAATTGGCCTGTCCGGCGGGTCGACGATGGATCTCGAAGGGGTGTTCTTCGCCCCCTGGGCAACCATCAGCTACCAGGGAAGCGGCTCCCAAGTTCAGGTGGCGGCGCAGTTCATCGCTCGAAGACTGGATGTGGGCGGCAACGGCCGCATCGTGGTGCAGCCCAGCTTCACAGATGCTGTGCTGTTCCCGTTCGCCCCGCAGTCGCAGCTGATCAGATAGCTTGAGGGCAAAGCGGCATCGGCCGATAGCTCGGGTATGAAGGCGCTGACTCGCCACGTCTCCTCATTGCGTGTTGCCTCGCTTGCCGTGGCGGGTGCGGCTCTTGTTGTTCTGCCGGGCGGAGGAACGGGCGCCGCTCTTGCGCAGTGCGCACCAATGCGAGACACCGCCGGGGCGATCGCCACGGCGCAGTCGGTGTTCGTCGGAGACGTGATCAGCACCAAGGACACGGATCGGATAGCCGAGGTGAAGGTGCTTTCGGTGTGGAAGGGTCGCGACCTCCCGCAAATTGTCGAGGTGCGCGGCATGACGCGGGCGGACGGATCGGCCGCCGCCACCGACCGCCGCTTCGAAGCCGACGAGCGCTATCTGTTCATTCCGGAGAACGCTCGGCCCCCCTTCTTGGCGAGCGCCTGCAGCGCCACTCAGGGATTCGTCGGCGCCCCCAACACGATCCCGGCGGCGTATCAAACCGCCACAGGGCAGGACAGGGGTCGGGCCCCACTGACCGTTTCGACACAAGCCGAGGACGAGGCAGCGCTCACGACATCGATCTTGCCGCTGCTCGGCGCGATCGCTCTCATCGCCGTTGGGTGGGCGGTGATCTCCAAAGTGCGCACCCTCGAGCCGGAGCGAGCCGCCTCCTTCTCCGAGGAGAGTGCCGCGCCGTCGCGCCCGCCGGTCGTAAGGCCGGAGGAACCGGGGCGGAAGCGTGGCAAGAAGAAGACTCTGCGCGCTCTCCGCCGGATGAGCCGCGGCCACTAGAGACCCCGCCCGGTCGTCGGCTCGGCCACCATCAAATGTCGTAGGTGAGCTCCACCCGCTCGGTCGTGGGGCGCGATTGGCACGTGAGCACTTGGCCGGCGGCCACCTCAGCATCGGTGAGACACCAGTTGTGATGCATCTCGACTGCCCCGTCGATCACCAGGGCTCGACACGAAGCGCACGCCCCGTTGCGACAGGAGAACGGGGCGTCCGACCGAACCGACAGCACGTAGTCGAGGATGGGCGGCCCGGTCGGGCTCACCCGCACCTGCGACGTGCGGCCTCCCAGCGTGAATCGCACGGTCGCCCCGTCGGCAGCCCCGGCCACGTCGCGAGGCATCTGCGGCGGGCGTTGATCGTAGAACAGCTCGTGGCTGACGGCCTCGTCCGCAACCCCGCGCGCTCGCAGCACCTCTTGCGCCGCTTCGACGACCCCGAGCGGGCCGCACAGGAACCAGCGATCGATCGACGCGACGGGAATCACCGCGTCCAGCAGCTCCGCGATCTTGGTGAAATCCAACCGACCCGCGAACAGCGGGATGTCGGTCGACTCCCGGCTGAGCACGTGGATCAGCACGAAGCGATCGAGGTAGCGGTCCTTGAGATCGGCCAGCTCGTCGAGGAACATCACCGAACCTCCGTGCCGATTGCCGTAGATGAGGTAGACCTCCGATTCCGGCTCTTTCTCCAGGAGCGTCGCCACGATCGAGAGCACCGGCGTGATGCCGCTGCCGGCGGCGATGGCGCAGTATCTGGCGCGCCGTGAGCTGTCAGGAACAACGAAGAAGTCTCCGATAGGCGGAGTCACGTCAAGAGTCATCCCCGGAGTGAGCTCCTTGAGGGCGAACGTCGAGAACAAGCCATCGGGAACCTGTTTGACGGCCACCCGCAGCGGGCCGCTATCTGCGGGAACACACAGCGAGTAACTGCGCCGTACGTCGTGACCATCGATCTCGCGGCGAACAATGACATGTTGGCCGGCAATGAAACGAAACTCGGGACGCAACTCGGGCGGGACCGTGAACTCGATCGCCACCGCCTCGTCGGTGAGCCGCTCGACGGCGGCGACCGTGAGCCGATGGAACTCTGCCCCGCTCACCGATGAACTTTGAAGTATGGGAATGGCTCGGCGCAGGCCCGGCACGTATACAGCGCCTGGCACGCGGTGGCGCCGTACTCGGAGATCGGCTCGATTTCCTCGGAGCCGCACTGCGGACAGGACGTGGCTCCCGGAGGGGCGACCCCTTCGCTGAGCAGACGCTGCTTGGCTTCGTCGCTCATCCAGTCGGTGGTCCAGGCGGGGCTCAACACAGTCTCCACCCGGGACTCCAGGGCGTGTGAGCGCAGCGCGGCGACGATGTCTTCAGCGATGACGCCCAGCGCCGGACATCCGGAGTAGGTAGGGGTGATCGCGACGATCACGGTTTCTCCCTCGATCCGCACGTCGCGCAAGATGCCGAGGTCATCGATGGTGAGGCTCGGAAGCTCCGGGTCACGCACTGCAGCCACGATGGCCCTGACCGTGTCCAGTTGAGCAGACATCACCACTCCATCCCGGGATAAGCCCGCTGCATGTATTGCATCTCCGCCAACAGATGGCCGAGGTGCTCGGTGTGACGACCTATGCGGCCGCCGCTCGCCTGGAACGGATCCTCGGGCACCACCAAAGTCGCCTCGGCGAGCGTCTGCCGTACTCGTCGCTGCCACTCGGCGGCTAGATCGCCGGGATCGATGCCGAGGCCGGCAGTTGCCGCCGCCGAATCGAGCTCGTCGCCGGTGGTCAGCTCACCGGTGAATCGCCACAAGGAATCGACGGCCCGCTGGGCGCGGCGGTGGGACTCCGCAGTACCGTCGCCCAGTCGCACCACCCAACCGGCAGAATGCCGAAAGTGGTAGCGGGCCTCCATGGCCGCCTTGGCGGCGATCGCGGCGAGCGTTTTGTCGGACGAAGTCTCCAGAGCGGGCCACAGCTCAATGTGCCAGGCATCGAGGAAGAACTGACGGCAGATCACATCGGCAAAGTCGCGATGGGGC
>JBFIXI010000007.1:0-100818 GCA_041605955.1 Acidimicrobiia bacterium | reverse complement strand
GGCCTCGGCCTCCCCACTTCCAACCCCCTCCACGGCACGAGTCGGTTTCGCGGTCGCGGGCGAAGCGTGGGCAGCTGCCCCGGCCATGACCGCCGGCTACCGTCTCGAGCCTCTGATTAGAGCCCGGCAGGCAGCTCGAGATACATCGTTTGCGAACGCCCTTCAGAGGAAGCGGCCGTGCCACTCGAGAATCGCCTCGAACCTCTCGACGCGGTGGCGAGGCTTTCCGGACCGTGACAGCTCGTGACTCTCCGGACTCGGAAAGCGGAGCATCTCGACCGTTGTGCCGTTGCGCAGCATGGCGGCAAAGAGCTGCTCGGCCTGCTCGATGGGACAGCGGAAGTCGTCGTCGCTGTGCACGATCAGGGTCGGGGTGACGATGGAGGCGAAGCCCTTCATCGAGCTGGCGTTCCACATGGTCTCCGGCGAGTCGAGCGCCCCATCGCCGATGTACATCCTGGTGAACCAGGGCCCGATGTCCGACGTGCCGGAGAATGAGTTGAAGACGTAGACACCCCGCTCTGCCACCGCCGATTTGTACCGCTGATCGGCTGCGATCACTCGGATCGTTGCCAATCCGCCGTACGACCCTCCCATCACGCCGACAGTGGTGGTGTCCAGGCGGGGCGCGACAGTCGCCGCGGCGTCGACGGCTGCCAGCAGATCGCGCAGGTCGGGAGGAGTCTCCTCCTGCCATCGCTCGACCACGGCCCGCACGTGGCGTTTGCCGTAGCCGCTCGACCCTCGGGGGTTGGTAGCCACTACGCCGTATCCGGCCCCGACATAGACCTGGAACTCATCGAAGAACCCCCATCCGTATTGGCTGGCGGGCCCGCCGTGGATGTTGAGCAGCGCCGGCACCTGCTCCTCCCCGGGTGGGAGGTACACCCATCCGTCGATCTCGACGCCGTCGTGGCTGATCGTGAACTCGATCGGGGCCACCATCTGCGCCTCGACGTGGCCGTTGAGATCGGTCACCCGGGTGGACTTTCCGGAGGACCACAGCCACAGCTCTCCGGGGTTCGTCGTCGTCGACGCGACATAGGCGGCCCGGGATCCATCGGCCGAGAAGCTGGCTCCGGTGATCACCTGGCGCCCCGAGATGAGCTCGCTGACCGCGCCGTCGGCGCCGACGGTGTTGACGCTCACCGTGCCGCGGTCCTCCACCAGAGCGCGCCCACTCCCGTCCTCGAGCCACTGCGGGGCCGCCGGCGCCGTTGCGGTCGCCGGCACCACGAAGTTGCGGTCGAGATCGGCAGTCAGCGCCATGGCGCCGTCGGGGTCGAGCCGGTACAGAGGCATCGTGTCGGGATACCCCCACCTGTCGGGAACGCCACCCGTATATAGGCGCCCGCTCTTGTCGAAGCTGACGATGTCCCACAGGCCGATACCACTGCGGGCGACTACCTCCCCGCCGGAGACACCGACCGTGAAGACCTGATTGCCGCTTTCCAGCCCGTACTCCGGATGGCGGGATGACAGGAAGGCGACCTCGGTTCCGTCGGGGCTCCACGCGATGCCGGTCTCGTGGAAATCCCCCGGGGTCAGGCAGCGCGGGTCGCTCTGTCCGGTTGGATCCACCAACCAGACGTGATCGCGCCAGTCATGGGCCCATCCCTCGTTGTCGGCCCGATACGGCAGCCGGGCGACACGGCGGGGCCGCCGCGCTCGCTCCGTGTCGTCCAGGTTGGCCAGCTCGTCAATCCAGGTGCGAGCCACAACGGCCAGATGCCGACCGTCGGGTGACCACTGCACCTCTCTGGCTCCGAGGGCGAACTCGGTGAGCAGCTCGGGTTCGCCGCCGAAGCTCGGCATCACCGCCACTTGGAACTTGGCGTCGGGATCGGCGGCGCGCAGGAAGGCGAGTTGAGCACCGTCGGGTGACCAGCGCGGCGCCTTGTCGGCCAGTCCGCTCGTGAACGGCGCCGCAGTGTCGCCGTCCCATCGCCAAATCCGGCTCGCGTACCAATCGGCTGCCAGATCCATCTGCCGGACCACAAAGGCCACCAGCTCACCGTTGGGATGCAGGTTGGGGTCCGACGGCTGGCGGATATCTGCGATTTGCTCTGGACGCACTTCTCCTCCGGTGGTCGACGATCGGCTGCGAGCAACTCGGGATCGAGCGGCAGCGGGCGCAGCGGATCGATCATAGGGAACGATGGAGTTCGACTCAGCCCCGTTAGCCTCCCCGACCATGCGCAGGTTTGTGGCGGCGGGTTTCGGAGTCGGGCTGCTGCCGGAGCGCATCTACGGCAGCCAGGCGGGGGCCGGCACGTTTGGGGCGCTCGTCGCCGCCGTGATCGGCTGGATGCTCATCCCAGCCCCGTGGTGGGTAGATACCTTGGCCGCAGCCGCCGCCATCGCGCTGTCGCTGTGGGCTGCCGCCCCGTTTGCGGCCGAGGGTCAGGATCCGGCCTGGGTGGCGATCGACGAGGTCGCCGGAACGCTGGTCGCCGTCGTGGGCTTGCATGGCCCCGCCTGGATCGTCGCCGTAGTGGTGGCGCGGGTGCTCGACATCTTCAAAGTGGCGCCGGGGATTCGCTCCGCCGAGAAGTTACCGGGGGCCGTCGGAGTCACCCTCGATGACGTCGTCGCCGGGCTCTACGGCCTAGCCGCCGGGCTGCTGCTGAGCGGCCTCGGCTGAGGTGGCATACACGGTGGCGCCAAACACCGCTTGGTTCGCTGCCGCCACTGCGTCCCGGCCGGCGGCGCTGGTCAGCCAGTCGAAGAAGTCGCGGCCGGCTTCCTCGACCAGCAAGGCGTGGTATGGATTGGTGAGGGGCTCTTGCGCAGGGAGCGGCAGCGGCTGAAGATCCACGGTCGCGGTCGCCGCCAGGAAGGCTCCTTCCTCCACCAACGTGAAGGCGTCGCGTTGATCGGCGACTTGCAGGCTCAGCCCCATCCCCTGTCCCGTCGCGATGTACCAATCACCGGCCGGCTCCAAACCCGACGATGCCCAAATCGCCAATTCGCGCTGGTGGGTCCCCGACCGGTCGGCGCGGGTGACGAAGGGAACCTCGTTAACTGCCAGATAGGCGAACGCGGCAGTCGCCGACGTCGCGGGTACCTCTCCGATCAGATCGGGCGGACCCACGATCAAGAATCGGCTGGAGAACACGAATCGGCGCACCGTGCTCGGATTAGCTGCCACATATTCGAGCTCGCGAGCAACGTCGTGAACGATCGCTACGTCGAGCGAGCCGCGGGCGGCCAGCTCGAGGAGCTCCGCAGTCGGGCCACCGACGACCGAGATGTCACCCCCATATCTCTGCTCCAACTCGGAGACGAGACCGGAGTCGACGATGGTCGTGCCCGCCCCGACGATGACCCGGTCCGCACCGGAGCAGCCGGCGGCGATCGCCAGCATCGCCACGAGGACGGCAACGGCGCGCTGTGTCATTGTTTGGCCGCGGTAACCGCTCGAGCTGCGGTCGCTTTGAGCGACAACGCCATCTTGTCGTCGAGCTGGATCCCCATCCCGGCCATGGAGCCCGCCGTGATCATCGCCGCCACCGGCTGTCCCACATCGACGATGACCTCGATCAACCGGCCCACCTCCGAGATCGCAGTCACCGCGCCGAGCCAGTGGTTGCGGGCTGAGTCGACACCACCGTCGGCAGGACCGGTGACCACCGAGTGCAGGGTTACGGCATCGGCTCCGAACACGACGCGCACCTCGCTGCCCGCCGCCTGCTCCCCCAGCGCCCAGACCATCAATCCCCCACACGAGACCTGGACGAGCGGCGGCTCGGACCGCACGACCGTGCCGACGAGAACGTTGTGATGGCCGACCACCGCAGCCACCTCTGCCGTGCCCGGCTCGAGAAACACGTGCTGGGGAGGACCCACCTGGCGGACTCTCCCCTGCACCATGACCGCCACTCGATCGGCAAAGGCTACGGCGACATCCTTGTCGTGGGTCACGACGACGGCGGCTCGCTGTCCGATCGCGTCGCCGATCACGGCGACAACGGCGTCACGATCGCGGGCGTCGATCGCCGCCAGCGGCTCGTCGAGGAGCACAATCGGTCGCAGGGAAGCCAACGATCTCGCCAGAGCCAGACGCTGCCGCTCCCCGCCGCTCAGCTGCCCCGCCGGGGTGCCCAACACGTTGGAAACGCCGAGGCGTTTGGCGAGCACCTCCGCTCGATTGGTCTCCTCTGGGCGAAGCCCGAGCAGCAAGTTGCGCCGCCCGCTGCCGCGGAACATGTAGGGCCGCTGCGGCAGGTAGGACGCGTCGGGAGCGGAGCGCTGCCCGATCAGGCCGGCGACCAGCCGAAGCAAGGTGGATTTGCCGGCACCGTTTGGCCCGAAGATGACGAGTCGCTCCCCCGCCATCAGTTGCAGCTCGCCCACCGCGAGTATCTGGGTATCACCAATGCTCCACGACAGCCCACCGAGATCGAGGGCGACGGCATCACGCACGGGCCTCACCCCGCAGCTGGGCCCAGGTGAGGGCGACGTTGACCACCAGCGCCACCAGCAGTAAGACGATGCCCAGCCCGAGCGCCGCCCCGAGATTCGACTGCCGGGCCTCCTGGACGATTGCCGTCGTGAGCACCCGGGTCTCGCCCTCGATGTTGCCGCCGACGATCAGCACCGCTCCGACCTCAGCGATAACACGGCCGAAAGCGGCCGCTACGGCAGCTGCCACTCCCGGCCAAGCCTCACGGCCCGCGATCCAGCCGCGCTTCACATGAGAGACGTCGAGGGCAGCCAGCTGCTCGCGGGCATCCCCGCTGAGATTGCGGACCGCCCCGGCGCTCACACCGGCCGCTATCGGGAGCGCCAGCAGTGCCTGAGCGGCGATCATCGCCCCGGGAGTGAACAACGCCTCCCAGCTGCCGAGAACTCCGTCGTTCCAGAGCAGCACCAGCAGCAACAGCCCTGCCAGCACCGGCGGGATGCCCATACCGGTGTTGACGATGGCGAGCATCAGGCCCCGTCCGCGAAAGCGGGTCAGGCCGAGCCACACACCGATCGGCACGCCGAGCGCGACCCCGATCAGGGTGGCCACCCCGGCAACAACCAGCGTCAGGGCGAGAATCTCCCGCAGCTCGGGGCCGAAGTCGGCGACGTACCGGATGGCCTCTCCGAGGACCTCTCCCAGGAACTCCATGATCTATTTGATGAAGAGGAACCAGGCGATGGCAGCCAGCGCACCAAAGAACACGGCCGACTTCATCGCGCTCTTCATTACCCCGTAGCCGAACCCCACCAAGGCGAGCACGCCCAAGACGGCGAACAGCGGGTTGGCCGCAGCTGCATCGATCAGGCCCGGCGGTATGGAATCACGCAGTCCCTCCGGCAGCGTGTCCGCCACATCCTCGGGGATCTTGTCGATGAGACCGGCTTCGAGCTTCTCCCGCACGTCCGCGGGAAGACGCTCCAGAACCTCCTCGGGAATCTGGTCGACCACGGACTGCAAGCGGATTAGCAGCGCAAGCATGCCGAATAGCCTACCGGCGACCACCATCGCCATTGCGACGAACGCATCGAGTTGATTCCGCCGACCGATATCCTCCGCCCCTGATGGACTCGGTGCAATTGGTGGACTCGGTGCAACTGGTGGAATCGGTGCAATTGATGGAACCCTTGCAACTGGTGGACTCGGTGCTACTGGTGGAATCGACGCACCTGGTTCACTCGGCATGATCTCGGCTGTCGCCTCTGCCGTGCTGCCCGGCCTCGGACAGCTTCGCAATGGGCAGCGCCGCAAAGCGACGGTGCTCCTCGTCCTCAGCCTCGTCGTGGCTACGGGAGCCGCATACATGGTGTGGTACCGACCGCTGACCGTGCTCACTTGGGGAGTGCAACCCACCGCGCTCGGATGGCTCCTGATCGGCAACGGGGCTCTGCTGGGATTGCGGATTTATGCGACCGTCGACGCCTGGATGGGCGCGCCCCGCAGCCACGACCAGCGACCGCTCATCGTGGCCGGCACAACCTTGGTCGGCGTCGGGGTCGGCCTGCTGCTCGTCGTCCCGCATATCGTGGCGGGATACGGGATCATCCTGGACAAGGACCTGCTGACGTCGGTGTTCGCGGCCGGCCCGGATGTCGCCGCAACCGCCCCACCCCCGAGCACGCTGCCTGTGTTGCCGACCGCCGCTCCGGCCGGTGACCCCTCCTCGTCGTCGACGACATCGGCACCCACGCTGCCGCCGGCCACCACCACGACCACCATCCCTGTTCGACTGTGGGAGGGCACCGAACGATTCAACGTCCTGCTGTTGGGAGGTGACGCCGGGGTGGGGCGCACCGGGGTGCGCACGGATACGATCATCGTGGCTAGCTTGGAGCCCGACACCGGCGACGTCGGTCTGTTTGGCGTGCCGCGCAACATTGCCCGAGTTCCCCTGCCCGAATCATGGGATATCTGGGCATGTGATTGCTTCCCGGGAATCGTGAACGAGCTGTGGGACTACGGCACCCGCAACCCGGACAGGTTTCCGGGGGCGCGCCCCCCCGGGGCCTCTGCGCTGATCGGAGCTCTCGAGGAGCTGCTCGCGATCCCGATTCACCACTTCGCCCTCGTCAACCTCGACGGGTTCGTAGATCTGATCGATGCTCTCGGCGGCGTGAAGATAACGGTCACCGAACGGCTCTACGACAGCGCGTATCCGCACGAGGACGGCACCACCGAGGTGATAGATCTCGCCCCCGGAACGTACGACATGGACGGACACTTGGCCCTCGCCTTTGCCCGCAGTCGGCAGGGCTCCGATGACTACAACCGCATGGGACGGCAGCGTTGCCTGCTGCAGGCGGTCGCCGCCCAAGCCGACCCGCTACGGATAGCCCGCTCGTTCGCCGACATCACCCACACGATCAAGGAGAACCTGATCACCAACGTGCCTCTGAACCGGCTCCCCGACCTGATTCAAATCATCCCCAAGGTGGAGGCCGATCGCATAGTGGCCGTCGGCTTCGAGCCGCCGACTTACACCGGCGCCCGCACCGCCCAGTCCTACCCCACTCCCGATATCGCCGCGATCCGGCACGCCGTCACGGTCATCACCGAGCTCCCCGCAGCCGAGGCCATTGCGGCACTCGAGCTCGAGCCGCTATCTGCTTCCTGCGGCTGATGCCGAAGGACTCCGGCAATGCATCGGGCGCCACTCCGCGGTACAACACTCGATGGTGGCGCGGCGCCGGCTGGGCTCTCCTGCTGCGTTGTCCCCGCTGCGGCCGGGACCGGGCCTTCCGCCGCTTCGTGCTGATGAACGAGTCATGCGGCGAATGCAACCTCACCTTTGATCGAGGACACGGCTACTGGCTCGGAGCCATGATGTTCAACATGGCATGCTCGCTCGGCGCCGTAGTCCTGGTCCTGGTCGCCACCGTCGTCGCCACGGGCCCGGATCCGAACTGGGGCCTCGTCGTTACCGCCACGATTGTCATTGCGGTGTTGGCGCCCCTCATCTTCTTCCCGTTCTCGCGCACGTTGTGGATGGCGGCCGAACGGGCCGCCCGGCTTCGTGATGGAGCTGAGAGCGAGTGAGCTACGCTCGCCGCCAATGACCACCGACTCACCATCCCGATCCGACGCCCCGCTGCGGGCCGACATCCGGCTGCTCGGCAACCTGCTCGGAGAGACGCTGGTGCGCCAAGAAGGGCCGGAGCTCCTCGACCAGGTGGAGCGAGTGCGTGCCCTCACCAAGCGGTTACGGGCCGCAGAGCAACGCGGTGACGCGGAGGGGGCCGCATTCGACGAGTTGACCGGGGTGCTCGAGCGCCTCGACTTGCCGATGACAATCTCGCTGGTGCGCGCGTTCACTGTGTTCTTCTATTTGGCCAACGTCGCCGAGCAGACGCACCGGCTGGACGAGGACGGAGCGCGAGCGCGTGCCAAACGCGGCTTCCTCCAGTCCACGGTCGACCGGATTCAGGGGGCCGGTCTGGATCACGACACGATCGCCGCGGTGGTCGATCGGCTCGAGCTGCGGCCGGTGTTCACCGCCCATCCCACCGAGGCCGCCCGGCGCTCGATACTCACCAAGATCACGCGGATCGCCAAGTCGCTGTCCCAGCGGTCCGATCCCCGCATCTCCGACTCGGAACGGGACCGCATCGATCGACGCCTCGCCGAGCTGATCGACCTGATCTGGCAAACCGACGAGTTACGCATAACCCAGCCGACTCCCCTCGACGAGGCCAGGTCGGTCATCTACTACTTCGACGCGATATTCCGCGACGTGGCCGCCGACCTATTCGACGAGCTCGACTTCCAATTGGGACGCCTGACGGTCGAGCTCCCGGCCGACGCTACCCCGCTCCACTTCGGCACCTGGGTAGGTGGCGATCGCGACGGCAATCCTTTCGTCACGCCGGACACGACTCTCGAAGTCCTCGAGATGCAGCATGACCATGCCCTGCGGGAGCTGATCGCTGCGGTCGAGGAGTTGGCGACCGACCTCAGCCCATCGGATCGAATTGCCGCGGTCAGCCCCGAGCTGCTGGCTGCGCTCCGGGCCGATGCCTTGGACCTTCCTGAGGTGCACGCCCGCTTCTCCCGGCTATCGGCCGGCGAGGCGTACCGCCAGAAGTGCGCCTACATCCACCAGCGGTTGATGAACACGCGGGCCCGAATCGCCTCCGGTACCGAGCACCGGCCCGGACGCGACTACCGATCGGCGACTCAGCTGCGCGCCGAGCTAGAGCTCATGCAGCGCAGCCTCGAGGCCAACCGCGGAGAACTGGTTGCCAAAGGTCGCCTGCTGCGCATGATCCGCCGGGTGTCGGCTTTTGGGTTCCACATGGCCACGATGGACATCCGGGAGCATGCCACCAAACACCACGATACGTTGGCGGAGCTCATCGGTCGGCTGGACAACGTGCCCCACTACCTCGAGCTGGAGCGGGCTTCCCGCGCTGCCCTGCTGGTCAGCGAGTTGGCCAATCCGCGGCCGTTGGCGCAGTTGACGACGCCATTGAGCCCCGCCAGCGCCAACACCCTGCAGACCCTGCATACCGTTCGCCGTGCCATTGACCGCTTCGGAGCGGAGATCATCGAGAGCTATATCGTCTCGGAGACCCGCGGCGCCGATGACATCCTGGCGGCAGCCGTGCTCGCCAAGGAAGCCGGCCTCGTCGACTTGCAGGCCGGCATCGCCCGGGTCGGCTTCGTCCCGCTGTTCGAGACGATCGACGAGGTGCGCCACTCGGGCCAGATCCTCGATGACCTCCTGACGGAACCCTCGTATCGCCGGATCGTTGAGCTGCGCGGGCATCTCCAGGAAGTGATGCTCGGCTACAGCGACTCGTCGAAACATGGCGGTATCGCCACTTCCCAATGGCTCTTGTACTCAGCATCCAGAGACCTGCGCGACGTGGCCCGCCGTCACGGCGTGGAGCTGCGCCTCTTCCACGGTCGGGGGGGCACCGTGGGTCGCGGCGGCGGCCCCACCGGGGAGGCGATCCTGGCTCAACCGTGGGGCACGGTCGACGGCCGAATCAAGATCACAGAGCAGGGGGAGGTCATTGCCGACAAGTACGGCCTTCCCGAATTGGCCGCCGCCAACCTCGAGCTTGCTCTGGCCGCCACTCTCGAGGCGTCGTTGCTGCACCGCGTGAGCCGGCAGCCCGCCGACGTGCTGGCCATGTGGGACGGAGCGATGAACGTCGTGTCCGATGCCGCCTACCAGAAGTACCGTGCCCTAGTCGAGCATCCGGACCTGATCGACTACTTCACCTCATCGACTCCGGTTGAGGAGCTGACGGCGATGAATATCGGCTCTCGGCCGGCGCGCCGACCCGGAGGCAAGACGGGGCTCGACAGCCTACGTGCCATCCCGTGGGTTTTCGGCTGGACTCAATCACGACAGGTTGTTCCCGGCTGGTTTGGAGTCGGCAGTGGGCTCGAAGCGGCCCACGCGGCCGGGCTCAGCGACACTGTCGAGCGCATGTACTCGGAGTGGGCTTTCTTCCGGACGTTCGTCTCCAACGTCGAGATGACCCTGACCAAGACAGACATCACGGTGGCCGGACGTTACGTCGATGCGCTGGTTCCCCCGGAGCTGCACCACGTGTGGGAGACGATCGTCGACGAGTTCGATCGTACGCTCACGCACATCTTGGCCATCACGGGTGATGCCCAACTGCTCGACCGCTACCCGATTCTGCAGCGTACGTTGGCGGTACGCGACACGTACCTCGACCCGATCAGCTACCTCCAAGCGGCGCTGCTGAAGCGCTCCCGCCAGACGGGGCAGACGAGCGCCGATCTGCAGCGGGCGTTGTTGCTCACGGTGAACGGGCTGGCCGCCGGGCTGCGCAACACAGGCTGAGCCGGGCAGCTAGCCGGCAGTCTTGGCGGCGATCATCTTCGACACCAGCTTCGGATCGGCTTTGCCCCCCGTGGCGCGCATCACCTGTCCGACCAGGAACCCGATCAGCTTGGTCTCGCCGCCGCGAATGCCGGCAACGGCGTCGGGATGAGCGGCGAGCACTGCGTCCACCTCACGTTCGATGACGCTGCTGTCGGAGATCTGCACGAGGTCGCGGGCCGCCGCCACTTCGGCGGGTGATCCCTCCCCGACGAGCACCCCGGCCAAGACTTTCTTGGCGGCGGATGCGGACAACGTGCCATCAGCAACCATGGTGGCCAGCTCGACCAGATGGTCGCCGGTCAGCGGAGCTGATGCCAGGTCGGTGCCCTCGGTGCGGCTCCAGGCCACCACTTCTCCGCTGAGCCAGTTGCCGATGAGGCGGGGGTCACCACCTCCGTCCATGGCAGCCTCGAACCACGCGCCGAGCTCTTCGGTGGCCACCAGCACCGCGGCCACCCCGCCGTCGACACCGAGAGACCCGTAGCGAGCCCGGCGAGCCGCCGGCAACTCGGGCAGGCCGGCCACGATCGCATCGCGCCACTCCGGCGATACTTCGATCGGCATGAGGTCCGGTTCCTGGAAGTACCGGTAGTCCTCCGACTCCTCCTTGGAGCGCATCGACGTCGTACTACCGCTCTCCTCGTTCCAGTGGCGGGTCTCTTGGACGACGGTGCCGCCGCCGCTCACCAGCTCGATCTGGCGCTGGATCTCGAAGTCAATGGCACGCTGCAGGGATCGCAGCGAGTTGACGTTCTTCACCTCCGTCCGAGTGCCGAGGTCCTCCGCGCCGCGCGGCCGAATCGAGATGTTGGCGTCAAAGCGCATACTCCCCTCTTCGAGCCGGGCGTCCGATACCCCCAGTGTGCGGACGATCCGCTGCAGCTCAGCTCCGTAGGCTCGAGCCTGCTCGGCGGTGCGGATATCGGGCTCAGTCACGATCTCCACCAGCGGCACTCCCGAGCGATTGAAATCGATGAGCGAGTAGTCGGCTTCGTGGATCCGGCCGCCCCCTCCGACATGCAGCGTCTTGCCCGTGTCCTCCTCCATGTGAACCCGCGTGATGCCGATCAGCGCGGTCTCGCCGTCGACGTCCACGGATATCTCGCCGTCGTGGCAGACGGGGACATCGTATTGCGATATCTGGTAGTTCTTGGGGAGGTCGGGATAGAAGTAGTTCTTGCGGTGGAAGTACGAGGTCGGGGTGATCTGGCAGTTGAGGGCCGCCCCGATCATGAGAATCCGCTCGATCGCTTCCCGGTTCGGCACGGGAAGCGCTCCCGGTAACCCCAGGCAGACCGGGCACGTGGTGGCGTTCGGAGGCTGCCCGAAGTCCACCGGGCAGCCGCAGAACATCTTGGATGCGGTCATCAGCTCGACGTGGGTCTCGACTCCGATGACGGCCTCGAAACCGTTGGGGGCGATCATGGGGCCACCACCTCCGAGGTCGCCAACGCCGCTCGGGACTGGAACTGGCTGAGATCCTCGACGGCCTGGGCGACTTGAAACAGCCGTGCCTCCTCCAGCGCCGGGGCCATTACCTGGAAGCCGATCGGCAAACCCCTCGAATCGAGACCGACCGGCACCGAGATGCCCGGATCGCCCGTCAGGTTGATCGGGATGGTGCATACGTCGGTGTAATACATCGCCAGCGGGTCGTCGACCTTGTCGCCGATGGGAAAGGCCGTTGTTGGACTGGTGGGCGCCACCAGCACGTCGTACTCCTCGTAAGCAGCCGCGAATTGGTGCCGGATCAGGGTGCGAACCCGCTGCGCCTGACCGTAGAAAGCGTCGTAATAGCCGGCACTGAGGGCATAGGTGCCCAGGAGGATGCGGCGCGTGACCTCGGGCCCGAACCCTGCGGCGCGCGTCGCCGCCATCATCTCCTCAGTGGTGTCACCCGCGGCGCGCAACCCGTAGCGGACGCCGTCGAACCGAGCCAGATTGGCGGAGCATTCCGCCGGTGCAATCAGGTAGTAGGCCGACAATCCGTACTCACAGCTCGGGACCGAGATTTCCCCGACGTCGGCCCCGGCATCGGCAAGAGCCGCCAGTGTGTGGTTGACCGCTCCCATGACCTCGTCGTCGATCGCCTCTCCGCTGAGCTCGGTGATCAACCCGATCCGCAACCCGTGCACTCCGGCATCGATCGACCGGCGAATCGGGGGCACGTCGCGGCGGATGCTGGTGGCGTCGCAGATGTCGTGGCCGGCGATGGCCTCGAGCAGTGTGGCCGCGTCGTCGACCGACCTGGCGAAGGGCCCGATCTGGTCCAGCGACGAGGCGAAGGCGATCAACCCGTATCGGCTGACAAGCCCGTAGGTCGGCTTCATGCCGACGACCCCGCACAGCGCGGCCGGCTGGCGGATCGACCCGCCGGTGTCCGACCCGAGCGCCGCCATGGCCGAACCGACCGCCACCGCCGCCGCCGATCCCCCGGACGACCCCCCGGGGACTCTGTCCGTGTCCCATGGGTTGCGGGTGGGCCCGTAGGCCGAGTTCTCGGTGGACGATCCCATGGCGAACTCGTCGAGATTCGTCTTGCCCACGATGACTGCTCCCGCGGCCGCCAGCCGGTCAACGACGGTCGCGTTGTACGGCGGAACCCAACCCGACAGGATCTGGGAGGAGGCGGTCGTCTCGACGCCCTTGGTGCAGATGTTGTCTTTGAGGGCGATGGGGATTCCGTGCAGCGGACCGTGGTCGTGGCCGGCCGCCAGCGCGGCGTCGGCCGCTGCCGCCGCCTCCTTGGCGCCCTCTTGATCGAGCGTCAGAAAAGCATGTAGATGGGCCTCCGTGATCCGACCCCGCTCCAGCACTGCCTCGGTCAACTCGGCAGACGTCAGCTGCCCGGAGCGCAACGCGTCGCCGGCGGCGCGAATCGTCAGATCGGCCGGATCGCTCATGATTCCCCGAGGACCGGGGGCACGCGGAAGTAGCCGTCCTCGGTGTCCGGGGCGGCGGCGAGAACGTCGGCGATCGGCAGCGAGCCGGTCACCACGTCCGGGCGAAAGGTGTTGGTCATCGGCACCGGGTGGGCCGTCGGCGGGATCCCCTCGGTGGGCAGCTGCTGGACACGCTCGGCGTGCTCCAGGATCGCTCCGAGCTGCTCGCCGTAGCGGTGCAGCTCCTCAGCCGATAGCGCGATCCGGGCCAACGACGCGACCTTGGCGATGTCTATCTGTACGGGCATAGCGCGATGCTAACCGAGCCCAGATCCGGGTCCGCAGGCGCGGTGAGCGGGCGTTCTCTGCCACCCCGCGCCGCGGTAGGCTCGCTGCCTGGTGACCCTCTCCGACCTGTTTCTCAACCCTCCCCCGCAGCGTGAGATGCCGGCTCGACTGGTTCGGCTGTTCGTCGGACTGATTCTGTTCGGGGTCGGCGTGGCGCTGATGGTGCGCGCCGAGCTGGGGCTGTCGCCCTGGGAAGTGCTCCACCAGGGGATTTCGTTCAACACCGGGATCCTGCTCGGCACCGTCGGGATCCTCGTGGGGCTGCTGGTCCTCGTGGGATGGATCCCGCTGCGTGAGAAACTAGGGATCGGCACGGTGGCCAACGTGATCGTGATCGGCATCGTCATCGACGTGACCCTGTGGCGGATGCCCGACGAGTTCAGCAGCCTGGCAATCCGGTGGACCCTCCTCGTCGGCGGGGTCGCTTTGATCGGCGTAGCCACGAGTCTCTACATCGGCGCCGGGCTGGGACCGGGGCCGCGGGACGGGTTGATGACCGGCCTGGCCAAGCGGGGCTGGCAGATCGGGGTCGTGCGCACCGGGATCGAGGTGAGCGTGCTCGCTATCGGTTGGCTGCTGGGAGGCACCGTGGGAATCGGCACGGTCCTGTTCGCCTTTGGAGTAGGGCCGGTGGTCCAGGCGACTCTGCCCCTCCTCACCGTGGCCGGCTCACCTCGTCAGGAACTGGCGTAGCGCCTCCAGGGCGCGGTCCAGGTTCACCAGCGGGACCGATTCGGTGGCCTGGTGGGCCTGCGCCACCTCACCCGGGCCATAGTTGACGGCGGGGATTCCCCGGTTGGTCAACCGGGCGACGTCGGTCCAGGCCTGCTTGGCTGCGCGGCCGGCGCCGCTGATCTCTTCGAAACGAGCCAGATGTTCGTTGCGCTCCGGGACTGCACCCGCTGCCGCCCGGTCCCGGATCACGACCTCGTCCGCTCCGGAGGCCACGTCCCGCAGCCTCGTTTCGGCTTGTGCCAGGTCGTAGATGGGAGGGAATCGGTGGTTGAGGTACAGAACGAACTCGGGGGGAATGATGTTGTTGGCAATGCCGCCGGTGGCCCTGGTGACCGAGAAGACCTCACGATATTCCAGGCCGTCGATGACGACGGCTTCTGGGGCGCGGGAATGCAGCTTGGCCAACCAATCTCCAGCTTTGGTGACTGCGTTCTCGCCGAGCCAGGGACGTGCGCTGTGAGCCGACCGGCCGCGGAAGATCACGTCGGCGCTGATCGATCCATTGCAGCCGAGCTCGATCTGGAGGTCGGTCGGTTCCAGCACGATCGACAGTTGTGCTCCCGCCAGCCAGTCAACCCGGTCGAGGACCTCTTCCAGGCCGTTCTCAGCGGCCGGCCCCTCTTCTTTGTCGTAGAACACTCCCACGACGTCGTAGGCGCCGTTCCGAACCGCCGGGTCTTCGAGGAGATGGATCATCACCGCAATCCCGGCCTTCATATCGGACGTGCCGAGGCCGTACATGCGATCCTCCTCGACCCGGGCCGTGCCGTTACCTTGCTCGGGAACCGTGTCGGTGTGCCCGTAGAGCGCAATCAGGGGTCGCCCGGCGGGCTCGCCCACCACGAGGGAGTTACCCACCCGGGTGACTGACTGCATGCTCCAGGACGGCAGCAACCGCTGGGCAATCGCAGTGGCGATACGGCCTTCGTTACCGGTCACCGACGGTGTGTCAACCAGCCATCGCAGCGTCTCGTGAATCGGGTTCACCGGGTCACACCGCTACACCGTGGGTACGCAGCGCTTCGTTGAGGCTCAGCTTGTCATCCGTGCTCTCGTTCCGCTTTCCAATGATGTAGGCGCAGCCGAGCTGCACGGTCCCGGCCGCGAACTTCTTGGGGCGGGTACCGGGAACTACGACCGAGCGCGGCGGCACGTAGCCGCGGTGCTCGACCGGCTCGTCCCCGGTCACGTCGATGATCGGGATCGAGGCCGTGAGTGACGTGTTCGCTCCGAGGATCGCTCCGGCGCCGATCATGGTCCCCTCAGTTACGATGCAGCGGCTCCCGATGAACGCGCCGTCGCCGATGATCACCGGACGCGCATTCGGCGGCTCCAGCACGCCACCTATCCCGACCCCGCCTGAGAGGTGAACGTTGCGCCCGATCTGGGCGCAAGATCCGACGGTCGCCCAGGTATCGACCATCGTCCCGGATCCGACGAAGGCGCCTATGTTCACGTAGCCGGGCATGATGATCACCCCCGGCTCACAGTACGCCCCGTAACGAACCGTGCCGGGGGGCACTACCCGAATGCCGGCCGCGGCCAGGCCCTTCTTCGTGGGGATCTTGTCGTGATACTCGAAGGGTCCGATGGTCGTGGTCTCCAGACCGGCAAGCCGGAAGTAGAGGAGAATCGCTTGCTTGGCCCACTCGTTGACTTGCCATTCCTCCTGGGCTTCGTCGGTTGGCTCCGCCACTCGCAGCTGTCCCTGATCGAGCAGCTCGATCACGGCGGTTACCGCATCGGTGGCGGCCTCGATGTCGATCTCTCCGGCGTAGGCAGCTTCGACGATGTCGCGCAGATCGCTCACGCCAGTGCCTCCATGAGCGCAGTGGCGGCCGCCTCACATTCAGCGATCGTGGGCACCAAAGCCAGCCGCAGGTAGCCGGCGCCACCTTCACCGAAGAAGCGGCCGGGCGACACCACGATGCCGGCTTCCAGCAGGCGTTCGGTGGTGGCCATGTCATCGCCAACCTGGACCCACATGTACAAGCCGGCCCGGGAGGCGACCACGGGTTTGCCGAGCTCCTCGAACGCGCTCCGCAGCACCGCCCGCTTCTTGGAGAAGACGGCGCGTCGCTGTGCTGCATGGGCGTCGTCGGCCCAGGCGGCAGCGCCGGCGGCCTGGACGAACTCGGGCGATGCGGTACCGGTGGCGGTGCGCAGCCGCTTCAACGCATCGATCGCCGCGGCGTCACCGACGATGGCCCCCGACCGGTAGCCGGTCATGCCCGAGCGCTTCGAGCAGCTGAAGAAGGCCAACACGCCCGGAGCTCCGTCACCGGCGTGCTGCAAAGCCGAACCCGGCCCCCCCGGAATCGCCTCCTCTTCGTAGACGTCCACGTAGCACTCATCCGACATCAACAGCGTGTCCGCCGCCTGGGCCGCCTGCACCAGGTCGGCGAGATCGCGATCGCTCGTGACTGCACCGGTGGGGTTGTGCGGCGTGCAGATCCACAGCAATCGAGCTCGCTCCCAGGACTCCGCCGGAACGTCGCCCTCTCGCAGCACGAAATCGTCATGCAGGACCACCGGATCGGTCGTCGCCCCAGCAAAGAGCGCTCCCCGCTCGTAGATCGGGTAGCCCGGCGTGCCGAAGATCACACTGTCTCCACGGTCGCGGTCGATGAAGGCCAGCGGGGAGCTGAAGATCGCCTCTTTCGATCCCGAGGTGGGCATCACCTGGGACTCCGGGTCGATCGCTACTCCAAATCGCCTCCCGACATATGCGGCCACTGCGGCGCGCAGCTCGGCCGTGCCGGCCGTCAGCGGGTACTGCGAGACCGCGGGGACTGCGGCTTTGAGAGCCTCCGGGATGAACTCCGGAGTCGCCTCGCGTGGGTCGCCGATCGAGAAGTCGATGATGGTCTTGCCGGCCGCCGCCAGCGAGCGGGCCCGTTCCTGGATCAGCGCAATGGGATAGGCGCCAAGTTGAACGAGAACCGGGTTCAGCTTCATTTCGATACCCCTCGAGCGCGGCGACCCACGCTAGCGACCTCTACGACCCGGCGTCCGCACCTGGAGGTGATTCCAGCTCGGGCCGGAAACGTAACATGCCCTCCCGTGAGCCCCACCCGATACCGCGTCATCCTGTCACTCCTGGGCCTGCTGCTGGGCGTCATCGTCGTAGTCGCAGTCGTCGTCGCCCCTTCGGGCGACAGCACCCAGTTACCGGATGCGGTCGAGCGCTTCTCCCCGGCCGACGGCGCCATCGTGCAGCGGCAAACGGCTCTGGAGATCGATCTGCGCGCCGGCTATTCGCTCACTCTCGTGATCGACGGCACCGTCATTCCCGCCGCTGATATCGACGTCACCGAAGCCACCGGCCGCTACGTGTTCTGGCCCGGAGAGGGCAAGGCGATCGAAGAATGGTTGCCGGGATTCCACGTTGTCGAGATCTCATTCGACCGCCTGGCCGGCCTTCCCGATCCCGGCTCGCTGCGATGGAGCTTCCGCACCCTCTGACCGAACCGATTCCGCTCCGGGCCCGTACCTCAATCCATATCGCCGAACCTGCAGCCGACTAGCTTCAGCTAATCGACAGGACCTAGGAGACATGACACGCCAACCACTGTGGCCCCTCCTCGCCGGCATGCTGGCGGGCGCTATTGGAGCAGTGATTGCCTCACTCGTCTCGCTGCCACTGCAATCTCCCGATGATCTCATCGCCAACACCGCCTCCGTCACCCTGATCGCTCTCGTGATCGGCATCGGCGGCGGCATCTACTGGCGGCGGGTATACGGCGCAGCCGGGGCGCGGCGAAAACTACTGGGAGCTGCCCTGGCCGGATTCATCGGCAGCGTCGTTGTCTTGGCGATCCTCGAGGCGGCGGTGCTGAGCCGCTTCGTCAGTTTCGGCGTCCCGATTGCCGCCATCATCTTTGCGGCCGTGGGCCTGTTGACGCCCCTCCTCACCAATATGGACCTGCCAGTTTGGAGTCCCCTAGTCGGTGTGGTCGTCGCCTTGGCGCTCGGCGGTGTCCTCGCCTCGTTCGGTGATACCGAGAGCGGGGACTTGAGCCTCGACGACCTCGTGACCACCGCAGCACCGACGACGAGCACTGCCGGGGGCGCCGGCGAAGTACCCACCACGCCAGTCGATCCGGGCACGAATCCGCCGGCCGGCTCTTCCGTACTGGACCAACTAGCGGCTACCACCTTCAGCTTCACCGGGGGTACGGCGACCTGGTCGGTTCCCGAAACCTTTGCCGGCGGCCTGGATGCGACCGCGGTGGGCCGCTCCGAGAACCTCACCGACACGATCGACTTGAGGGGAACCTCCGAGATCCGAGTCGATCTGACCACGTTCGTCAGCGACCAGGAGCGCCGCGACACCCGGGTTCGCAGCATATTCGCCGCCGATCCGGTCGCCACTTTCACGACGTCCGATTTGACCCTTCCGCCCGCGTACACCGAAGGCGACGTCTTTGCCACCGAGGTGACCGGCGAGCTGACCATCAACGGGGTGACCCGCACGGTGACGTGGGGAATCGACGCCCGGATCGTCGGTACTCAGCTCGACGTGACCGGGGAGCTGGATATCGCTCTGACCGATTTCGGGATTGAACCCCCGTCGGTGGGGGGCTTCGTCTCGGTGGAAGACCGCGCCAAGCTGGAAGTGCTCTTCTCGGCCGCCGGCGCTTAGTCCACCTCGAGCCCGATTGCGCTCGGGCCCGATGCCAGCAGCTTCTTGAAGTCCGCCTCGTCGATGACGCGTACGCCGAGCGACTCGGCTTTGGCCAACTTGGAGCCGGCGGCGGCGCCGGCCACCAGCAACGACGTCCTGCCAGACACCGATCCGGTGACCTTGCCGCCGCGTTCTTCGACGGCCGCGGACGCAGTGTCCCGGGAGAAGTCGTCGAGCGTTCCCGTGATCACCATGGTGAGCCCGGCGAGGGAATCGTCGGCCGCCTCCGGCTCGGGGTCGGCCAACCGGACTTCGGCGGCCGCCAGCTTGTCTACCAGCCGCCGGTTGGCCTCGTCATCCACCCATGCGGCGATCGACCGGGCGATCTCAGGGCCAATCCCTTCGATGGCCTCGAGCTCATCATGGGCCGCTTCCAAGATCGCCTCCAGCCTCCGAAAGTGGCGCGCCAGCAATTGGGCGACGGTGCCGCCCACCATGGGGATACCCAGCGCGGTCAGCAGGCGGGCCAGGGGACGGTCCTTGGCGGCTTCGATCGCCCTCAGCAGGTTGTTGACCGAGACCTCGCCCCAGCCCTCGAGGGCAAGCAGCGGTTCGGGATCGAGCGTGAATATGTCCGCCGGATCGGATATGAGACCCTCGGTGAGCAGCAGATCGACGGTCTTGTAGCCGAGGCCTTCGATGTCCATGGCGCCGCGGCTGGCGAAGTGGAACAGGTACTCACGGAGCCGGCTCGGACACTCGAATCCGCCGGTGCAGCGGGCCCTCGCCTCTCCTTCCGGTTGGACGATCGGGTAGTCACAGAACGGGCAGCGCTTCGGCATCTGCCACACCTGGGCGCTCCTGGGACGTTTCACGAGCACCGGGGCGACCACCTCCGGAATCACGTCGCCGGCTCGACGGACGATCACGGTGTCGCCGACGCGCAGGTCCTTGCGGTGGACCTCGCCCTCGTTGTGCAGCGTCGCCGAGGTGACGTTGACCCCTCCCACGAAAACCTCGTCCAATACGGCGTATGGGGTGGCGGCTCCGGTGCGGCCCACATTCACCAGGATTTCCTTGAGGAGGGTCGTCTTCTCTTCGGGAGGCAGCTTGTAGGCGATGGCCCAGCGGGGGCTCTTGGCGGTAAACCCGGCGGCGACCTGGTTGGCGAGCGAATCGGCTTTGACCACGACCCCATCGATCTCGTAGTCGCGATCGTGACGATGTTCGAGCGCGGCAGTGACATAGGCTTCCACTGCTTCCAGATCGTCGACTCGCCGGTTGTCGGGGTTGATCGGCAGGCCCAGCTCACCGAGCCACTCCATCGACTCGCTGTGGCGCTCGAATCCGGGAGCTCCTTCGCTGTAGCCCATCTGATAGATCCAGATGGCCAGATTGCGCTGCGCCGTCTTGTTGGGGTCCTTCTGCCGAACCGAGCCGGCGGCGGTGTTACGCGGGTTGATATACGGGCGCTCTCCCATTTCCAGCTGGCGCCGGTTGAGCTCTTCAAATGCAGGAACCGGCATGTAGATCTCGCCGCGCACCTCCAGCACATCGGGTGCGCCGGCGCCCAGTACGTGAGGGATGGCGCCGATCGTCCTCACGTTGGCGGTGATGTCCTCGCCGACGGTTCCGTCGCCGCGCGTCGCCCCTTGAGCCAGCGCCCCGGAGCGATAGGTGAGCGAGACCGCCAGCCCGTCGATCTTCATCTCGCACATGTAGCCGTCCGGCTCCTTGCCGAGAATGCGAACCAGCCGGCTCTGCCAGGCTTCGAGTGCCGACAGCGAGTCGGCGTTGTCGAGGGACATGAGTCGCTCGGCATGGCGGACCGGGGCGAAAGCATCACTGACCTGCGCCCCCACTTGCTGCGTCGGCGAGTCGGCCGTCACCAGCTCCGGGTTGGCGTCTTCGAGGGCGATCAGCTCTCGAACCAGAGCGTCGTATTCGGCGTCCGACACCTTCGGTTCGGCGAGAACGTGGTAGCGATAGTTGTGATCGTTGATCAGAGACCGCAGCTCGGCGATGCGGCGGGCAGTCTCAGCTTTCGCCATCTGCGCTCGTCCTGATCACGGAACCGATCGTCCCGCCCCCCACCACCTCTTCACCGTCGTACAGCACCGCGGCCTGCCCGGGCGCCACTGCCGGCTGGGGATCGCGAAAGCGTACGATCGTCCCTTGCGCATCGTGCTCCAGGATGGCCGGCACCGCATCCGCCCGATACCTGACTTTCACGGAGAGCGCAGCACCGCTGTCCGGGGCCACACCGGCCACGAATGCGAGGTCGTCGAGCCGACACCCGGCCACTTCGAGATCGCGCCGCGTCCCGATGACCACGGTGGCCGTCGTCGGCTCGAGATCCACGACGTAGCGGGGCTCGCCCAGGGCGACGCCGAGCCCGCGGCGCTGCCCGATGGTGAAGTCGACGGTGCCGCCGTGATGGCCGACTACCTCGCCGGCGGTGTCGACGATCGGGCCGGGCCGGGCGACGGCTTCGAAGTGCTCTCGCAAGAAGGCTCGATAGTCGTCCTTGACGAAGCAGATGTCCTGGCTGTCGGGCTTGGTGGCGGTGCGCAGGCCGAGTCGCGCGGCGTGGCTGCGGACGTCGGTCTTGGTCAATTCCCCGATCGGCAGCCGCACCCTGGCCAGCTCGGATTGGCCGAGCATATGCAGCACGTAAGACTGATCTTTGGCTGAGTCCTTTCCCACGAGCAGCCGGTAGCGCCCGCCCCGGTGACACACTCGAGCGTGGTGGCCGGTCACGAGGAAGTCGCAACCGAGGGCCTCAGTTCGCTCCAGGAGCGTGCGAAACCGTACCCGCCGATTGCAGTCGATGCAGGGATTGGGGGTTCTGCCGGCGACATAGGCGGCACCGAAGGGCTCCACGACCCGCTCCCGGAAGTCGGCGACATGGTCCAACACGTAATAGGGCACGTCCAGCTGTGCGGCCACCCGCCTGGCATCCTCGGCGTCGGCCACCGTGCAGCATCCCGACGTCGGCATCGAGCCATCGGCTCCTTGCCACTGCTTCAACGTGACGCCGACTACCTCGTGACCCTGCTCCAGCATCAGTGCTGCAGCGACCGAGGAGTCGACTCCGCCCGACATCGCCACGAGCGCTCTCATCGCAGCTCCCCGACGACGGCCGCCACCCGCTTGGCTGCATCCTCACCGTCGCTCACGTCGTTGACCCAACCAAACGTGAACCGAACGCTCTCCGCGGCGGCGGATGCGGTGATTCCCATGGCCTCCAAGACGTGCGACATCTCGATGGCGCCGCTGTGACACGCCGATCCGGCCGCGGCGGCGACCCCGGCCTGGTCGAGCCGAATCAACAACGTCTCCGCCGGCACGCCCGGAAAACGCAGGTGGCTGTGTTGAACGAGACGGGGCTCGCCGACCGTCGGGACCACATCACCGAGCTCGGCGCTCAGCACCTCTTCGAAACGGTCGCGGGCGGCGCCCACCCTGCGCCGGAAGCCCTTACGGTCGCGGACGCTCAGCTCCATCGCCGCCACTAGCCCGACGATGCCGGCCACGTTGTGGGTCCCGGAGCGGCGGCCCAGCTCCTGCCCACCGCCGTGGATCACCGGCTCGAGCTCGATCCCGTTGCGGACATAGAGCAGGCCGACTCCCTTGGGCCCCCCGAGCTTGTGGGCGGCCAGCGAGATCATGTCGGCGCCCGTGCCGGCCACGGTCACCTCCTCGGAGATGAAGGCCTGCACGGCGTCGGTGTGGAGCATCGCTCCGCTGGGTCGCATGTCGGCGATTTCCGCAATGGGTTGAATTGCGCCGGTCTCGTTGTTGGCCGCCATCACCGAGACAACGGTGTCGGCGTCACACGCTGCGATGACCTCCGCGGGATCCACTCGCCCCGTGCGGGCGACTCCCACGATGACCACCTCGCATCCCAGCCTCCCGGCGAAGCTGGCCGATTCCAGGACGGCTTCGTGCTCTAAAGCCGTCGTCACGATGCGGCGCCGGCGGCCTCCCGCCAACGCGGTGCCGACCACGGCGAGGTTGTCGGCCTCGGTGCCGCCTCCGGTGAACACGATCTCCAGCGGCCGCGCCGCCCCCAGCAGCTCAGCGGCGCGTTCGCGCGCCTCTTCCAAGGCGTTCTTGGCGTGCCGGGACACCCCGTGTATTCCCGACGGGTTGCCGAATGCCTCCGCCGCGAAAGGCGCCATGGCAGCCTGCACCTCGGGGCGCACAACTGTCGTGGCTGCGTGGTCCAGGTAGAGCATGGCGCCCGCATTCTCGCAGAGCCTGGAATGCGGGGCGTCAGAAGGACGGAGAGGACATCGTCGGGGCAAATCACTCGGTACCGGTGAGCGGCGTCGGTATCTGGGCAGCGTCCCGACGGACGGCAGTGGTGGCGGGAAAGGGCCACGGAACGAAGCCTCTGCCTCCGTCGGGAACGGACTAGCTGGAGAAGACATCGACCCGCCCCCGGGTCGCAGTGGAGGACGGCAAAAAATTCCACACCACTCTGATTCGAGACAGGTATGATCTGGAAAGCAGTTGAGCGGGCGTATGTTTCGCTTCGGGGTACTTCGGGGGCAGTCGTATGAGTGATGGTAGGGACGATCCGGTCTCCCGGACTCTCGAGTTACGCCCATACCGAACGGCCCGATGGTTGGGGCTCATTGCGATCGCTTTCGTGGCGGCCAGTGTTGGGACCGCCTTCCTGAAGTTGGTCAGTTCAGACTACGACGGGCTCGCCGACGTTTTCCGGTTGAACGGGGAAGCGAACATCCCCGCCTTCTATTCGGGGCTGCTGCTGGCGCTCAATGCGGTGCTCCTCGCTGTCGTGTGGAGGCTCCAGCGGCAGGGCTCGGAACGCGCCGGCGGATGGCTCGCCCTCAGTTTGTTGTTCCTGTTCCTGTCCTTCGACGAGTTGTTCCAAGTCCACGAAGAGCTCATAGACCCGCTGCGGGAGACGTTCGATTCGACCGGGTTGCTCTATTACCCCTGGGTCGTGGCGTACGGCGCGGGCGTCGTCGTGATCGCAGTGCTCTTCTACCCCTTGTGGAGGAGTTTGGAACGGCATGTGAGGACTTGGATGGCCTTCGCCGCCGGTGCCTACTTGGCGGGAGCGGTCGTATTCGAGATGCTGGGGGGTGCCCGCACGGAAGCCGTCGGAACCGAGGGCGATTTCGTCTACGGGGCGCTGTATACGGCCGAGGAATCCTTGGAGATGGCGGGTCTTGTCCTGTTCGCCTACGCGTTGCTCTTCATGCTGGCCCGCGCCAGGGTCACGGTGGCAACCGTCGAAGACGCTGAACACGTAACCCCTGGAGCCTCCGCGACAACCACCGAGCCGGCGGCCATCTCCTGAATCGGGCCGGGTGGCCCGTTACCGGCCACGCGGTGTTGCTGCAGACACAGGCACCACCACGCTAGGAGGCCCCGATCATGCCGCTGAAGTAGCGCTGCGCTAGCTCCCAAGCATTGCGCCCGCAGACTGCGCCCATGACTCGCCCCGCCAGGTCGTCGGCGCGGACATGGATGCCGCCGTACAGCCGGGACATTCCGGCTTGATCGGCTGCGTCGTAGTAGGTGGCCCACTGCAACGTGACGTCGGCGACCGGGCCCGCCTCAAACTCCAATCCCCCCGCCTCCACCGTCCACTCCCCCACACCTCCTGGGAAGTGATCGCTGCCGGTGATCGCCGCCAGCACCTCGGCGGCGGCCCGGCTGAAGGTGCTGTGCCCCGACACGTAACCGGCGAACGCCGGCGTCACAAACGTCGCCCGCTGATAGGGCACCCATTCGACCGCCCGCATCCATCCGACGCCACCGACACCCGCTTCGGGATCGGAGGGATTGCCCAACCACGCCTTCACGGCGATCTCGCCGACGTGATCACGCAGATGCTCGTGGCGCTCGCCGGCCCGACTCGTGTCGTCGGTTATGACCTCCACCAAGCCGTCGGCCAGCGGAAGGCCGTCGCGGTGGTAGGAGGGCCCCGCCGGATCCGAAGACTGGCCGCGGCCCCCCATGTAGCGAATCATCGAGATCGGACGGGCGTAGTCGTAGTGGCCCTTGGCTCCCCAGGCGGCAATCGCCGCATCGTGCAATGCTCCGTTGAGCACGAAGTACAGCTTGACGTCCCACTCCAGCTGATCAACAGGGGCGCCCTCGCCGCCGATGCGACGCAGGAGGTCGGGATGGTCCGACACCGTGTTGGCCAACGTGTTCCAATGGCCCGGCGGCGTCTCCGACTCGGGGCCGTCCGCCCAGAACTCCGCAACCACCCGACCAAAGTCGGCCAACGGCACAACATTGGCTGCATAGGCTTCACCCGTGGCCGGATTGACCTGATGACCCGTGCCGTCGTAGGTGCCCAGGGAGTTGTTGCCCTGCCTGCTCGGCGAGATGTCGATAACGGCGGTCCCCGCCGGATCGAGTTCTGAGCTGTAGCGGATGACCTCGACGGCAGCCTCCTTGAAAGCGGCGTCCGTCACCGGGTCGCCCAGATACGGGGGATCCCCCGGGTCGAGTGCCAACCCCCCCTCGACCGATTCGAGGGCAAACCCGGCAACCTCCCCCCAGTGAGGCCCGACGAACTCCTGCACGTTCGTCGGCAGCGGAAGCTGGTTCTGGGCCAGCATCACGTCGAAGGCGAGCGGCTGCCATCGGTTGGGGTCGGCCATCTCGGTACCGGGCTCGGCCACCACCATCGGCGCGTTTACCGGGAAGTAGTCGAGCGCGGCATATCCGTCGTCCTCGCGAGCGCCGTCACCGGCGCCGAAGTCCATCACGGCAGCGGCGATCCGGTTTCCCAGAGCCGCCGGAGACTGTCCTTCGATCGCGACGTAATCGGTGGACAAGCACAGCGCTTCCATGGCCGCGTCGAGATCCGCCTTAGTCGCCTCAGCACCGAAGGAGGAGGCATATCGCTGGCTGACGATGCGGTAGGCAGCGAAGCTCATCGCCATTTGGCGCGCCGCAGCCACGTCGTCGCTGGTGTGGGCTTCGTCGACGAAGTAGCCGACCGCAACCGGATCGTAGGCTGCCCACGCGTCCCACATCGCCGCCGAGACATGGAAGAGATTGCGGCTATGGACCGTCGGCGCCGGGAAGTCACGCCGGATCGCGTCGAGGAGCACTTCATTCCACAGCCGCGCCACAGAGGTCTCGCTCCCGACGGTGCGTTGGCAGTCGTTGCGCACACCGGCGACGCTGCCGGTGCAACTGGCCACCACGAGGGCTAGAGCGACAAGCAGCGAAGCAGGTAACCAACCGCGCACCGACTCATCCTAAGGCCGGGCCGCAGTTGACCGACTAGACGGGGCTGACGCCGCTATTCGGCGCGCACCGCGGCGATGAACCCGAGTAACGCCTCCTCGTACTTGACCGGATCGGCGTTCCACAGCTGACCGTGGCGCCCTTCGTCGAACTCGACATAAGTAGCGAGGGAGCCGAGAGCCGCGGCGAACTCGGCGGCATCGCCCACCGCAGCGACATCATCGGCGCTCCCGTGCATGACGAGGATCGGAATGGCGTACTCCGGAGCCCGGTCTATCTGGTCGAGCTCGTTCCAGTCGATGCCGAACCGTATCGAAGCCAACAGCTTGCCGGCCCCGCGCATCGGGGCCGGCACGTTGCGGGCCGCCGCCAACCGATCCGCGATGCGCTCCGGATCGTGCAGTGCCGAGTCGAAGACCGCACCCTTCACCGGCGTGATGTCGTCGGCCTCGTGCAGATAGCTCGCCACCGTGCTGGCACCGACGTCCAGTCCAAGCAGCACGAACTCGTCCGCATCTTGGGTGAAGCCGTACTCAATGGCAGCGGCCAAGTCACGCCACTCGGTGGCACCCAAGCCGCGTAGCCCACTGGCCGTTGGAGGAGCGCCCCGATCGCCGCGAACGGTCATGACCATCACCGGATACTGTTCTGCTACCAGGCCCGGGATCATCCGCAAGGCTTCGGCTCGTTGACCCGGACCCCGCCCATGCACGATGACGACCCACGAATCCCGGTCACCGTCGATCACCCAAGCCGGGTAGACGCCGAGATCCCCGGTGAACCTCACCTCTTCGAATTCGATGCCGTGCGCCTCCAGCGGATTTCCCGGATAGGCGATGGGATCAAACGCCACCAGGTCGCCAACCTCGAACGTGCCCCGCAGCGTGCGAAACGCCCGCTCGACCGTGTCCTCGCCCGTTGAGATGAGAACCGACGCCTGGCCGTAGCCGCTCGGGCCGGCGACTCCCCAGATGCCTTCGCTCTCGGTGAGGGGGGTCCGGGTCACGGCTATGCGGCCCGAGCCGACGGTCGCAACCTCGACATCGGGGACCACCTCGGCAACCCGAATCGCCACCAGCTGATCACGCAGCACGTTGGAGTAGGTCCAAGTGCCCACCACCACGATCACCAGAACAGTGATGGCGAAGGCGGCCATCACCCTCCCCGGCCACTTTGGTCGCTCCGTGCGTTCCACGGCTCGCGATGATACGAGTGGCCCGTAACTCAGCGAGCAGACGCGCGATAGGTGGAGCGCGGCACCGCGGCCACCCCTACCATGGGGAGATGCCCCGCGAAATCGAAGTCTCGGTAGTGGTCAAAGCCCCGATCGAAGAAGTATGGGCCGACCTGGCGCAAGTGGAGAGCCACGCCGAATGGATGCGTGACGCCGAGGCGATCGAGTTCCTCACCGAACAGCGCACTGGGGCAGGCACTCGGATCCGGGTGCCAACTCGGGTGGGCCCGCTCACCACCGTGGACGAGATCGAGTTCACTGCGTGGGAACCACCGCAGCGGATGGCCATCGCCCATCGCGGCAAGTTCAGCGGGGAGGGCGAGATAGCTCTGCAGTCCACGCTCGAAGGAACCGTGGTCACCTGGCGGGAGCGCGTGCGATTTCCGCTCAGCTTCGCCGGGCCGGTCGGTGAGCTCGCCGCCGCTCCGATCCTGCGCTGGATCTGGAAGTCCAACCTCGCTCGGCTGGCGGCACGCTTCTGAGATTCGCCGGGATCAGCTCCCGCGGAACTCCGCAGTTTCCTTGTTGAGGAATGCGGTGATACCCGTTTTGGCGTCGTCGGTGCGGAACACGTCGTTGAAGACCCGGCGCTCGACTGCGAGGGCATCGTTCATGGGCCGGCCCCAGCCTTCGTTCATCGACCGCTTTACGGCTGCGTAGCCGAGCGTGGGGCCGGTGGCCCATCCGGCAGCGTCCTCCAAGGCGACCTCCAGCAGTTTGTCGGCGGGGACAACCTTGTCCGCCAAACCCATCTCCAGGGCCTCAGCGGCCGGGACGTGGCGGCCGGTGAGGTTCATCTCCTTGGCGCGGTGGTAGCCCACCAGCCGAGGCAGCCGCTGGGTGCCCCCGGCCCCCGGGATGATTCCAAGGAGGATCTCCGGTTGTCCCACCCGCGCGTCTTCAGCCATATACCGGAAGTCGGTACCCATGGCCAGCTCGAGGCCGCCTCCCAGAGCCGCCCCGGTGATGGCCGCAATCGTCGGTTTGGGCAGCGCTTCGAGCTGATTGATCGTGTCGACCAGCTCGGATGCCATCTCCTCGTCACCTTCCGATTCAAAGGAATCGACGAACCGGGCGATATCGGCCCCGGCGGCGAAATGTTTGCCGGCACCGGTGATGACCAGAGCTCGAATCGATGGGTCTTGCGCCTCTGTGAGCGCGGCCGCAATGTCGTTGCTCAGCTCGGCGTTGAGCGCGTTGACCGGCGGGCGGTTCAGGGTCAGAAGGGCCACGGCACCATCGGTCGTGTAATCAACGAGGCTCACGGTTCACCTACTTGCCGGGAGCGCCACCAGCCAGCGCTCGGGCCTGTCAGGCTAATCGGGGTCTGCGGCAGGGTCCTTGGCCGAACAGTCACTCATCTGCAGCTGAGCTCGGCGGCCGCCGACCACGGGTCGAGATCTCCCGCGGCCACCGCAGCGCGCGCCCGCTTTCCCTCCGGCGTATCGAGCTGCGCCAACACCCTTGCCTCCATCTCGTCGGTGAGCGCCCGCTGCAGATCACGCAGCCGGCGCCCCGTTGCCCGATCCGACGAGCCGCTGCGACCAAGGGCGGACCTGTGATCGCTCAACGCGGCAACCAGGTCGGTCACCCCTTCGCCGGTGGTCGCCACCGTGGAGACGACGGCAGGCTGCCACCCGTCTCCGGTGGCGGCCAGCTGAAGCATCTCTCGGATCTCCGCAGCGGCGGCCGCGGCGTCGGCCCGGTCCGCCTTGTTGACGACGAACACGTCGCCGATCTCCATCACCCCCGCCTTCGCCACCTGGACGCCGTCGCCCCACCCGGCTGCCAATACCAGAACGGTGGTGTCCGCCGCGGCTGCGACGTCGACCTCTGACTGACCAACTCCCACCGTCTCGATGAGCACCTCGTCGTAGCCGAGGCCGGCACAAAGGGTGGCCACTCGCTCGGTGGCCCGCGCCAAACCGCCGAGCCAGCCGCGCGTCGCCATCGACCGCACCAAGACTCCCGGGGACGCGGCGCCGCGTTGCATACGAATTCGGTCGCCCAGCAGCGCGCCGCCGGTGAACGGGCTGGTCGGATCCACCGCCAGCACCGCAACCCGCCGGCCTTCATCGACCCACCGGGAGATGAGCCGGTCGGCCAGTGTGCTCTTGCCGGCTCCCGGGGCGCCGGTGATCCCAGTGAGCCAAGCTCCATGGGAAGCGGGGTAAATGGCCTGAAGCACCGGGACGGCGGCGACGGCATCGTCTTCGACGATCGAGATGAGGCGACCGGTGGCCCGCGGATCACCCCCCCGCGCCGCCGTGATGAGCGCAGTGACGTCGCCGGCGGCTCCCATGAGAGCCAGCTTAGGTGGTGCCCCCGGCCCGCAAGCTGACACCTGGCTGGTGGCGACTCCGGTCAGGTGGCGACGATCTCCTCGACTCCGGGCACCCGGTCGCTCAGAATCCGCTCGATCCCGGCAGTCAGGGTCATGCTGGAGAGCGGGCAGCCCCCGCAGGCGCCCACCATCTGGAGATGTACCCGCCCCCCGGACGTCCCCAGCAGAATCATGTCCCCTCCGTCGGCCTGCAGCGCCGGCCGAATGTACTCGAGAGTCTCCAGGAGCAGGTCATGGTCGATAGGACTGTCCTCCGGCGCGTCGAACACCACGGTGTCGGTGGCGTCTACCGAGCCGACTTCGATGATGGAGGACGAGTATTCCGTTCCGCTTGACATGTCCGTCATTCAACCCTTGCGTCACGAAGCGAATTCCCGGGCCCACCCGGGTATCCCATTGTAAGGGCCTGCGGGCGTCTTCCCCTCGCCGCGGCTTCAGCGAGGCCAGTTCCGCTGCAGCACGAGCAGCCCCCACTGTCCCACCAGCTCGTCCGGAGGCACCGCCGCCACGCCACCTCGAATGTGGCGAAAGACCCATTCCCCGCCGGGCACGACACCCAGCGAGATGCCGTTACCGCGCAATTCGAAGGGCCCGGTCGCCTCGATCGTGAGCTCGGAGTGGAATTCGGCCAGCCCCACTCGCACCAGGTCCGGCAGGTCGAACACAACGGGTCGAAGCCCGCCGTAGTAGTGGGCGAGAATCTCGTCGTAAGAGGCCCCCCGGTCGCTCATCGCCTTGGCGCCCCACTGACTCATGCCGACGCCGTGGCCCCAGCCTTCGCCGACGATCCGCACTTCGCTGGCGGCGGGCAGATCTGCGGCGGGTAGCCACTCGACCAAACCGGCCGGAGCCACCCATTCGGCTCCCTTCCACTCGACATCGAACGTGTACGACAACACACTCTGGGGCCACAGGCCGCCGCTGGGGCGTCTCGCCGGAAGCAGCCCGGGATAGAGGTCGGGACCGTGCAGGTTGAGGATCGCCCGAAACCGCCCGGCGCTGATGCGGGTGAGGCCCGCCTCGCTGGCGACCACGACGCTCGAAGTGCCGCCCCCCTCCGGCGGGCGATCAACGCTCACCCGGCTGATAGCGTCGCCCACGTCGACCCCGGCCGCTGCCAAGATTCGCTGGAAGGCGTTCACTGGGAGCTCCACCCTCCACTCCTCGTATGGGGTGACCCCCGCCTCCGGCGAATCCACGGCGACGAGGTACGGCGCGCCGGAGCCGCCCCAGACGTCCTGCACCGGGCGGGTACGGCTCCCGGCGCTCGACGAGTAGAACGTGTGGGCCGGGGCACCATCGAACACCAAAACCTCACCGCTGGTTCGCTCGACGGCCTCGACCCACGGCGCTGCCGCCGGATCGGCGGCGATGGCGCTGCCCCGGTACACCTGGCATGCCTGAGTCGCGCATATGTCGTAGCCGTAAGTCTGGCCGCCCCCGCGGCGGCCCCGGGCCATCGACCATGCGAGGAAGGACCGCGCCGCCACCGCCTGCGCCTCGAGAGCGGCCGCCGGCCAGCTGGCCGGCACTTCCCGCAGCCCGGTGAGATATGCGTCGAGCGGCTGCGACTCGACCAGCCCGAGTCCACCGTCGGCAACGATCACGTCGAGTGGCCCGACGAAGGCGCCTCGACCCCATCGGAAAGTAGTCCCGTGGTGGGGGACCAACTCGAGGGTCTTCGGCAGCTCATCGAGCGTCTCCGCCGAGTCGTCCGTCGCCGCGGTGCTGGTTGCCGGCATCGCCAACAGTCCAGCCAGTAATGAGACGACGACGCCGATCGTGCGCCGACCGATCATCGGACGAATTGTCGCATCTCCTCCCCGAACGGTCCGCCAGCCGGATGTAGCGGCGCTCAGCTCCGGCTGATCGCCGCGCCCAGCGATTTCATCTTGGCCTCGAACCCGGCATAGCCGCGGTCGACGTGGTCGGCGTGTACCACCGTGGTGACACCATCGGCAGCCAACCCGGCCAGCACGAGCGCAGCGGCCGCCCGGATGTCACAGCCGTCGACCTCGCAACCGCTGAGCTGGAGCGTGCCCCGCACGACCACATGTTGGCCGTCGGTGTGGATGTCCGCTCCCATGCGGTTGAGCTCGCCGACGTAACGGAATCGGGCCGCGTAGACGTTCTCGGTGATGATGGAGGTGCCGGATGCCCGAGCCAGCAGCGCCACCATCTGGGGATGCATGTCGGTGTGGAATCCCGGATAGGGCAGCGTGGCGAAGTCGACCGGCTGGGGGCGATCGGGACCGACCACCTCGATCCAATCTTCGCCCGTCGTCACTTCACATCCGGCGGCCTCCATCTTGCGCAGCTCCATCCGAAGGTGGTCGGGCACGCAGTCGACAACACGCACCCGGCCCGCCGAGATTGCCCCGGCCAGGGCGTAGGTTCCGGCTTCGAGCCGGTCGGGCACGACCCGGTGCGCTGCGGGTGACAAGTCGCTCACGCCCCGGATCGTGATGGTCGAGGTGCCGGCACCTTCGATCTTGGCGCCCATCTTGTTGAGGAAGGCGGCCAGATCGGCCAACTCCGGTTCGCGCGCCGCGTTCGAGATCACGGTTGTGCCGTGCGCCATCACCGCGGCCAGGAGCAGATTCTCAGTTGCTCCGACGCTGGGAAACTCCAGGTAGATGTCTGTCCCCTGCAGGCCATCCGGAGCCCTCGCTTCGAGCACCCCATGGCTGAGTTCGAAGCTGGCGCCCATGTCGCGCAGACCGTCGAGGTGCATGTCGATGGGGCGCGAGCCGAAATCATCCCCGCCGGGAAGCGCTATTCGGGCCTCTCCGCAGCGCGATAGCAGCGCACCCAGGATGAGGATCGAGGCGCGCATCCGACGCACCAGGTCCAGCGGCGCTTCCGGGTTCGGTTCCTCCGGCACCCGGATCTGGAGTGCATTGTCGCTGCGCTCGCACTCGGCACCGGCATGGCGCAGGACCTCGCCCATGATGGCCACGTCGGCGATGGCAGGGACGTTGTGCAGCAAGTGTTCACCAGGTGCCAGCAGCGCTGCCACCATGTGTTTGAGGACGGCATTCTTGGCGCCGAGGACGGCCACCTCGCCCGCCAGACGCCGGCCACCCACAACGTGGATCGCATCGGGACGGAATCCGGCCGCAGTCATTCCGGCGGAGTCTACGCGGCGCGCCGGCTTAGAGCTCGCTATCGACCACAACCAGGTTGCGGCGAAACACGTCGGCGTGGGCCTCCCACGAGGCGTTCGGGCCGCGCACCTCGATGCCGAACCCGCGAGAGGCCGAGGTGGGTACCAGCCGGTGCCACAGCCTGCCGGTCGCAATGAAGCCCCACGAATCCAACGCGCCGTCGCCGGCGAGGGCGACATGGGCGAGCTCGGCTTCGCCGCCGTCGAGCAAGCTCCAGAAGTGGTCGATCACGTCGCGCGGCGGCACCGGCCAGGCACCGCCGGCGTTGACCACGATGCCTTCCAGATTCATCCGACCCACCGTGGCCACGACGCCGTCGGCCTCCGGATAGCTGAAGCTGACGAAGCGGTCACCGGACTCGACGACCTTCCAGCTTTGCGGATAGTCGACACAGAAGTCCGGAATGCAGATCTCCGCCACGCCATCGATGGGCGGAGCCGTTGCGCCGCTGGAGCATGCCGCCGCCACGATTACGATCGCTATCAGCCGCATTACCGGCGCCATGCGGGGCCATCGCCGACCCTGGAGCCAGGTCACGATCGACTCACGGATCCGACCGCCGGTGCCGATCCACGATATTTAGTACCATGCGTGTCCCCGGTCACCCGGTCGGGAATCTTATGCAAGAACGATATATCAATCGCGAACTGGCTCTGCTCGACTTTCAGGAGCGGGTGCTCGCCTTGGCCGAGGACCCTGCGGCCCCGTTGCTGGAGCGTCTCAAGTTCGTTGCCATCGTCAATCAGAACCTGGACGAGTTCTTCCAGGTCCGCGTCTCTGGGCTGATCAACCAACAGCGCACCGGCGGCGACATCCGATCGGTTGATGGATTGACGGCGGCCGAGCAGCTGGCGGCGATTCGTCCTCGCATCGCCGCTCTCGTCGAGCGTATCGACGACTTGTTTCTCGACCAGCTGGTGCCGGCTCTCGAGAAGGAGAACATCACTTTCGTCGGCTGGGACGACCTCAGCAGCGAGGAGAAAGCCGAACTCACCGAGAAGTTCGAGGAGCACATGTTCCCCGTGCTCACTCCGCTGGCAGTAGACCCCTCCCATCCATTTCCGTACATCTCGAATCTCTCACTCAACCTGGCCGTCATGGTGCGCGACCCGGCGGACCAACGCCGTCGCTTCGCCCGCGTCAAGATCCCGCCGATCCTGCCGCGATTCGTGCCGATGGTCGACGGCGATCGGTTCGTGCCCCTCGAGCAAGTGGTCGCCGCCCACCTTCCCCGCCTGTTCGCGGGACGCGTCATCGAGGCCCACTACGCCTTCCGGGTGACCCGCAACGCCGACTACGCCATCGAGGAGGACGAGGCGGACGATCTGCTCGAAGCCATGGAGACCGTGCTGCATTACCGGCAGCGCTCGGCGGCGGCCGTGCGATTGGAGATCCAAGGCGACATGTCGGAGGAGCTCGCTCACCTGTTGGCGCGCGAGCTCGGGTTGAGCGGCGACGACACCACGGTGCATGAGGCCCCGTTGGACCTGAGTGCCCTCTTCAGCATCTACCGGCTGCCGCGGCCCGATCTCAAGGAGGACCCTTGGATCCCCACGACACAGGCGATCCTCGCCCCGCCCGGGGGGGCTCGGGTCGATTTCTTCAGCCTGCTGAAGGATCGCGACATCTTGGTACAGCATCCGTATGACTCGTTTGGCACCTCGACGGCTGCGTTTCTGGCGCAGGCGGTTCGTGACCCCAACGTGGTCGCCATCAAACAGACGCTGTATCGAACGTCGGCAGCCGAGGATCCGGCCATCGGCGGCGAGCAAGCCGTAGTCGAGATGCTCCGTCAAGCTGCCCGCGCCGGCAAGCAGGTCGTCGTTCTCGTCGAGCTCAAAGCCAGGTTTGACGAAGCAGCCAATATCGCATGGGCCCGCCTGCTGGAAGACGCCGGGGCTCATGTGGTCTACGGCGTCTCCGGCCTCAAGACCCATTCCAAGATTCTTCTCGTCGTCAGACGCGAAGCCGCCGGGCTGCGCCGCTACGCCCACATCGGAACCGGCAACTACAACCCCAAGACCGCCGTGCTTTACGAGGATCTAGGCCTATTCACCTCCGACCACGCCATCGGAGCCGATCTCTCCGAGCTGTTCAACACGCTCACTGGCTACGGGGCGAGCGATGCGTACGACAAGCTGCTCGTGGCACCCACCATGCTCAAGGACCGCATCATCGAGAGGATCCGCGATGAGGGTCGGTTGGGCAAGGAGGGCAAGATCGTCTTCAAGATCAACCACCTGACAGACCCGGACATCATCGAGGAGCTGTACGAGGCGTCGACGACGGGGTGCCAGATCGACTTGATCATCCGTGGCATCAACTCACTGCGGCCACAGGTGCCGGGCTTCTCGGACAACATCACAGTGCGCTCCATCGTGGGACGCTTTCTCGAACATTCCCGTATCTATCGTTTCGGCCGACCCAGCCTGGGTGCCGTCTACTACATCGGTTCGGCCGACATGATGCAAAGGAACCTGCGCGGCCGGGTCGAGGCGCTGGTGCCCGTCACGGACCCGCAGCTCCAGGAGCGCATCGAGCAGATTCTCGATGTGCTGCGTGCCGACGATGTGCTCGCCTGGGAGCTGGAAGCGAACGGCGACTGGCACAAGGTCTTGACGACCGAAGGCGTCGACTCCCACGAGACATTGGCGCAGCTCGCTCTGGAGCGCCGACACGACACCACCGGCTGATGGCTCCCAGCCGCGCTCGACGGGCAAGCGATTACCAACCGACCATCTGGGCGGCGGGCGTCGCCACCTACCGGATGCGCAAGGGCAGGCCGGAGTTTCTGTTGGTGCACCGACCCCGATATGACGACTGGTCGCTGCCCAAGGGCAAGCTCGATCGCGGTGAATCCTTCATCGCGTGCGCCGAGCGCGAGGTATTCGAAGAAGCCGGCGTCACCGGGTTGATCGAAGATGCGATCGGCACGGTCGGGTACATCACCGCTGCCGGTAATGCCAAGGTTGTCCGCTACTGGCTGTTCCACGCCAAGGAGGAGACGTTCCGCCCCAACTCAGAAGTAGACCGGATCCGATGGCTGCGTCCGGCGCGAGCTCTGGAGAGAGTCTCTTACACGCGCGATGCCGCCGTCCTCGAAGCGGCCACCTCCATGGCCGCCGACCGTCCCGCCGGCAAGGTCTTGCTCGTGCGCCACGTCGACGCCGGCAACAAGAAGAAATGGAAGAAGGCCGACGTGGTGCGACCGATCTCCATCAGAGGTCACGAGCAGATGGAGGCTTTGGTGACCCGGCTGCTGCGCACCCCGATCAACCGGATCGTATCCAGCCCGATGCTTCGCTGTGAGCAGACGGTAGGGCCGCTGGCGCAACGACTCGGGATGAGGGTAGAGCTCTCCCAGCGGCTGAAGCGGGGGGCGACGCCGGACGATGTGATGCTCCTCATCAAGAGAAGCAGGCGGCAGCGCATCGTGCTGTGCTCCCATGGCGAGACGATCGGGCCGCTCATGCGACACCTGGCCGGCGATCCCCGAGTGACCGTCAGCGGCGCCCTCGAATGGCCGAAGGGATCACTGTGGGAGCTGAACACGCGCAATGGGCGGGTGGTCTCGGCCCGCCATATCCCCCGGGCTTGAGCCGCGGTCTTGCGACGACCCCAATTCAGCGGACGAACCCGATCACCGGAGGAACCCGCTCACCGGACGAACCCGTTCACCCGACGACCCCCCTCACCCGAAGCCGCCGCTCACCCGGCGACTCAGCTATCCGCTCCGCCCGGCTGCTTCGCCGGTAAGGCGAGGCCCTCCACCCAGGAGGCAGTAGTCGTAACCAGCTCACCCATCACATCGGCCGCGTCCCGGCCGAGGCTCTGCGGAGTCCGGAAGCTGTGATCGCCTCCCTCGATGACGTGCACCGACGCTTGCGGCAAAGCACTCGCCAGCTCCCGGATTGCGGCGAGTGGGCTCAACCTGTCCCGGGTCCCCACCAAGAAGAGTTGTGGCACGGTGATCCTCTCCAGATGGTCAGTCGGACGCGGCCCACTCTTGCCCGGAGGAACGAGCGGGTACGCGTAGTAGACGACGCCGGCCGCCGGCCACGCATGATCTCCGGCCAGATGTGAGCCAACCCGGCCCCCCATCGACTTGCCGGCCAGCACGACTCGATCGACGTAGGTCGCCAACCGATCCGCCGCCGCCTCATGAACCGCCAGCAGCTTGGGTAGCCGGTCGGGCGCCCTCCGCCCCGCCGCCGCGTAGGCGTAGTCGAAAGTCATCACCGTCAAGCCACCCGTGGCGAGCCCGCGGCGCAGCTGCTGCATGAAGGGATGCACCTGGCCGGCTCCCGCGCCGTGCGCCAACAGGATCCCCACGTCCGACGAATCCGACGCGGTCTCGAGGCGAGCATTGATCTTCTCCGCTCCCGGCCATTTGATCCTCAGCGTGCGCCCCATGTCCGCCTCCCGTCTCCTGAGTGCCTCTTGCGCCGATAATGCCAGACGCATCCGGTGGCCGGCCGCAAGTCGCAAGCCGGGTGGCAGGTAGCCTGCCCCGGATGACGATTCAGGTACGTAGCGACACCGCGAGCGCGGCGGCCGCGTTGGCCGATCACGTCACCAGCGCGCTTGGGGCGATCGAGGGCCCCTCCACGCTCGGCCTGGCGGGTGGCCGTACCCCGCGCGCCGCATATGCCGAATTGACCAGGCGCCGTATCTCGTGGGCGCACACCACGATGTGGCTGGGTGACGAGCGATGGGTGGCATATCATCACCCGGAGTCCAACGTCGGCATGGTGCGCGCCGAGCTCGTTGACAAAGTCCGCGGGCATCTGATCGCCCCCAACCACGCCATCGGCGATCCGCGCACCGCCGCCGCCGCCTACGGAACCGCGTTGCGTGCCTGCTTCGTGAATCGGGGGCGGGGTCCGGCTCCGGATCTCGTGTTGCTCGGGATGGGCTCTGACGGCCACACCGCTTCGCTGTTCCCGGGCACGAGCGCCCTCGAAGAGTCGGCCGACATCTACACGGCCAATTGGATCGAGGAAAAAGACGCTTGGCGGCTCACGGCAACGCTCCCCTTGCTCTGGGCCGCCGAAGAATTGGTGTTTCTGGTGACGGGAGAGGGCAAAGCGACCGTCGTCCGCGAAGTCATCGCACAAGGCGTCCCGTACCCGGCACAGCGGGCTGCCGCCGGCGCCCGGCGGGTGACGTGGTTCCTCGATGAAGCCGCCGCCGCCGAGCTCGATTGAAGCTTCCTACGACTCCACGTCTTGCTCGCCGGCGGTCGTCGTGGGACCCGACTCTCCCAATGCGCCACCCTGCATGATCTCGAGCAGGATTGTCCCCGCCAGCGAGCCGGGTTCGAGATCAGCACCGACGCGCTCCATGATCGCGGCATTCAGGACCGCCGGATCACATCCCAAACCGACGGTCCGCTCGTCGTACAGGCGACCCTTCTCCAGCAGCTCGGCCAGAGCACCTTCCGGCGGAACATCTCCGGTGAGCACATCGATCGGAACGCTTTCGATCGCTGCCAGCAACTGGACCGCCAGCGCCTCGCCGGTCGGGATGAGATCGTCGCAGCTCTGCGCCTCTTCCGGCTCGACCTCGACTGCGATCGGGTCTGGGGAACACGCCCCGAGACCCACCACGGCGGCAGCCAAGAACGTCGCCGATACGCGGCGTAGGAAGGTGGGCATCGGCGCAGTCTACGGGGGACCCTGGGTTGGAGCGGGGCGCTGCCGTCGATAGGAAGCGCGCGAGGCCACCCGGAAGCCCGCCCACAGGAGCGCGGCGCCGGCCAGCAATGACACAGCAAAGGCGCTGCCTTCCCCGAGGGCGGTGAGCGACCCTCCCAAGGCCGGCGCCAGGGTCCCGAGGACGATCAGGGTGTTTCCCCACCTCGCGTTGCGATCCCTCCATCGCCGCACGATGCTGATTGCCGCCAGGGTGACCACGATGACCGTGCCCAACCCGCCGGCGATCGCGGCAAACACGCGCGGACTGGGGATTGGCGGAACTCCTTCGGCATCGATCATGCCCTGCTGGAAGACTGCGCTGCCTTCAGGGATGCCGACGTCTTCGATCTCGCCTACGGCAGGAGCGACCATGACGGACCAGGCCGAGAGCCCGAAGAACGCCACCAGAACCACCAGGAACTTCTGGGCGGCGCCCTCACCGCGGATCAAGGCAATCGAGCCGAGCGCCAACACCGGAATGTTCACGACGGCTCCCAAGTAGTAGAACAGGCGAAAGCTCGTGTCGGACCATCCCCCCAACAGCCCCCACGCCAGGGTCCACGTCGCCACTGCGTAGAGGGTCATGGCGGTTGCCCACGCGGCAGCATGGAAACGGCGACGCCTGGAGTGGCTGCGCCACAAGTCCGCCGCGAAGCCGGAGGCCACGGCGGCGGCAACGATCGAGAGGGCTGCATCCATGAGGCGCGCAACGATACGACGCGACATTTTGGCCGTCATCTGCGTTAGTCATCTCGAGACATGTCTGGCCACTCCGCCAGATGCCGCGACGGCGGGCGGCCGGTTGCCCCCGGCGATCCACGACCAGAGACTCCAGAAGGCGGCTACAGCGGTGATTCGAGCCCATAAGATAAAGACAATCATGAACGAGCAGGACCAGGCTCCCCCTTCGGGGGAGGCGCAAGCGAGCGAACCAGCCGTCAACGAGCCGGCGGCCGATGAGGGCGAGGGCCTCGTATCGGCCGAGTCGGGCTTCGTCCGCAAGTTCGGAGTGGCCGTCGTCGGCATCGTCGTCATCTTGATCGGAATCCCGCTCATTCCGCTCGTCGGCCCGGGATGGCTGATCGTCTTCACAGGTTTGGCGATCCTGGCGTCCGAGTTCGAGTGGGCCGATCGACTACGCACCAAGATCCGGGAGCGCCTCCGCGCCCTCTTCAGCAATCAACCAGCCGGAAACGACGAGTAGATGACCTCGGCGGCCGAGGCCCCGCTCATAGCGACCCGCCAGCTCGGTCACGCTTACGGCGAGATTGTTGCTCTTCACCATCTCGACTTCACCGTGCCTCCGGGCCGCATCGGCCTGGTCGGGGCCAATGGCGCCGGCAAGAGCACTTTGATCAAGGTGCTGCTTGGCATTCTCGACCCCACCGAAGGGGAGGCTCGCGTGCTCGGCATAGACGTCGCCGCCGATCCCATCGGAGTCCGCGCCCACGTCGGCTACATGCCCGAAGAATCCTGCTTGCCGCTGGCGCAAACCGCGGCCGACTTCACTGTCTACGCGGCCGAGCTGGCGGGAATTCCCACCCGAGCGGCCCGGCAACGGGCGTCGGATGTGCTCACTCTGGTGGGGCTACACGAAGAGAGATTTCGTTATCTCGGCGAGTTCTCGACTGGGATGAAGCAACGCGCCATGCTCGCCCAAGCGATCGTGCACGATCCTCAGCTGGTGTTCCTGGATGAGCCGACCGCGGGCCTCGATCCGGAAGGTCGCGAGGAGATGCTCGCCCTCATCGGCCGGCTCGGAGGCTTCGGCATCAACGTGCTGGTGTCATCTCACGTCTTGACCGATATCGAAGCCACCTGCGACTGGGTGATCATGCTCGACGGGGGGCGGGTCTTGCGCACCGGGCCGCTCACCGGCATCACGGGCAGCGACAGCGTGGACGTGGAGCTGATCGACGGCGCCGATCGGGTCGTCGCTGCGCTCCGGGCCAAGGGGGCCGAGGTCGAGCTGCGCGGCAAGTTGCTGCGGATCCGGGCCGATGACGACGCCTTCGACCTGATCCGAGACGTGCTCGCCGAGACCGGCACCGGGATGCGTCGGTTGTCGCAGTCGGCCCGGACTCTCGAGGACATATTCCTGGAGGATGGCAGCCGATGACGACCGGCACCCCAGCGACGAACGGCACCGGAACGGAGCAGGGCGCCGTATTTGATCTGGGCTACCAGCCGCATGACGGGCCACGGCTCGGCCGACGTGGCGCCTTCCTGGCAACGGTCCGCGACGGCGTGCGCCGCATCCTCGGGATCCGGCGGAAGGCGCGCAAGAAGCTCATGCCGTGGTTGTTGTTCGCTATCGCAATGCTCCCGGTGATCGCTGTGGTGGGCTTGTCGTTCTTCACCGACGTGCTGTTGGATGCCCAGGTGGGCAACGACAACCCGTTTGCCGGGCATCCCCAGCTCTTCACCTTGACCTCCAGCGTGTTTCTCATCTTCACGGCTCTTGCCGGACCAGAGCTGCTCATACCGGATCGTGTGGAAGGGGTGCTATCGGTCTACGCCTCGCGCCCGATGCGAATCACCGATTACATCGGGGCGCGCGCCACGGCGCTGGCGATTGCCGCCGGAGGCTTCTTGGTGGTCCCGCAGCTGGTGATGTACGTGGGCCTGGCCACACTGGACGACGACGGCTGGTTCTCCGGCCTCGTCAGCAACATCGGCGACGTTCCCAAGATCCTCTTCGCCTCCCTCTTCTACCTGCTCGCCTACGGGGCGCCCGCTTTCCTGGTGGGCATGTTCGCCAAGCGGCTCGGACCGGCTTGGGGGGTGTACCTCGCGGTGATGTTGCTGTCAACGGCATTCGCAGTGGCTATCTCCGAAGCAACGTCGGGAGTGGGGCGCTACGCCGCTTTGGCCGCGCTGTCCATCAACCCAGACATCGTGATGGACTGGATATTCGACCGCTCTACCTTCCGCGAGGGCATCACCAGCGCTGGCTTCGGCCCACTGTGGAGCGTTGGGGTGATCGTCGGCCTCGGCCTCGTCTCGTGGTTCGTCGGGCTCCGCAAGTACCGGAGCTTGCTATGACCGCAGCTCCCCCTCCCCCACCCGCCCAAGTGGCGGTGGAGGCAATCCCTCCTCCGACACCGAATCCGGCCTACGCGACGAACCCGACGATCGCAGCCGATGCAGTGTCCAAGTTCTTCGGCCAGAAAGTGGCGGTCTCCTCGGTGAGCGTGTCCTTCGGCCCCGGCATCACGGGCTTGCTGGGTCCGAACGGCGCAGGCAAGACGACGTTGCTACGCATGCTGGCCGGCTTGCTGGTGCCTTCGGAGGGCAAGATCACCGTGCTCGGCCAGGACCCGCGCCGCAGCCATGAGGTATACCGGCAGGTCGGCCTGGTTCCGGAGGAGAGCTCGATATATCCCTCCATGTCGGGACGCCAGTACGTCGAGTACGCCGCCAAGCTGTCCGGCTACCGGCGGCCTCGCCTCGCCGCGGCCCGCGCTCTCACCGAAGTCTCTCTCGAAGACGATGCCGACCGCCCGCTCGCCGGGTACAGCAAGGGCATGCGGCAGCGGGCGAAGGTCGCCGCCGCGCTCGTTCACGAACCCTCCGTGCTCATCCTCGACGAGCCGCTCAACGGCACCGATCCGGTGCAGCGGGCCCATTTGATCGCCGCTTTCAAGCGACTGGCCGAATCCGGCCACACGGTGATCGTGTCCTCACACGTGCTTCAGGAGGTGGAGCGCATGGCGAGCCGCATCGTGGCCATGGTCGACGGCAGGTTGGCTGCAGCCGGCGACATCCATGCCATCCGGGGCGCCATGTCGGACATCCCCTACCGGGTGACCATCTGGGCCGATCCGGCCCGCCCGCTCGCCCAGGAGCTCATCGGACACGAGGCGGTCGACGGCGTGACGATCGATGGAGCGTCGATGTCGATCCAAACCAACGACTTGCGCGCCCTGGGCACGGCCGTGCCACAGCTGGCAAGAGCGCTGGGGATTCGCGTCACCGGGTTCAGCCCTGATGACGAGTCGCTCGAGTCGGTCTTCCGCTATTTGGTTGGTGGCCGATGACGGCGACGCTTGCCATTGCGCAGGTCACGGCACGCAACGTGCTGGGGCTGCGTCGGCTGATCGGCTTCGGCCTGCTGGCCGTGTTCCCGGGCGCCATCTTCTTCTTGGTGTCGCGCCAGGCAACCGACTTCGGCAAGGCGGAGAACTTCACTGGTATGTCGTTGGCAGTGTTCCTGCCTGTGGTAGTGCCGATCATCTCGATTGTCGTCTCGGCTGCCGTGCTGGGTTCCGAGCGCCGCGGCTCCACGATGTCGTTCCTCATGCTGCGCCCAATGAGTCGGTTCGCCATCGCCGCGGCCAAACTGGGGGCCGCCGTCGTCGCCTCATTTGCCATCAACGGCGTAGGAGCCCTGGTACTAGGAACGCTCGGCTCACTCGCGCTTGGCGACTTCGGTTACTTGACGGCGTTGCTCGCCGGGACGTCGATAGCCACCATCGGATATGCCGCAGTGTTCATGCCTGTGGGATATCTGACCGAGCGGTCGACTCTCATCGGCTTCATCTACATATTCGTGTGGGAGGCAGCCGTTGCCGGAATCATCGTGGGTTTGAGCGGTACTTCGCTGTGGAGGATCGCCGCATCCGGCTTTGCCGGGGTGGCACCGTCCGGATTGAATGCCGATCTGCTGGATGCTGCGCTGGGATCGCTGACGGCAGGCGCCGGCGGGGCGGTCGCCAAGGTCGTGGCCCTGGTTGCCATCTCGATCCTGTTCACCGGCTGGCTGCTGCGCACCCGCGACTTGACATGAGTCCCCGCTGCCCGGGATTGCCTGCGTATCGACGGCGCGCCTGGCTACCTTGCAGTCGGTGGTGAGTCGGACAACGTGACCCAATCGTCTCTCGACCGCAGGCTCGGTGCGGCCGCCCTCATTGTCTCCGGCGGTGTTCTCGTTTCACGGCTGCTGGGCCAGCTGCGCGAGATCGTCTTCGCCGCCTTGCTGGGTGCCGACGGGATAACCGACCAGTACGTTGCTGCTTTTCGGATTCCCGACTTCCTCAACTACCTGCTGGCCGGCGGATTCCTCTCCATCACGTTCATTCCGATCTTCTCGAAATATCTGGCGGCCGATGACGAGGACGGAGCCTGGAACGCCTTGGCGGCCGTCGTGCGGCCTGTGGCGCTCGGCATCGTGGTCCTGGTGGCGCTGGGATGGATGATCGCCCCCGCAGTGATCGGCGCCATATATCCCGAGTTCACGGCCGCCCAAGTCACCGCCACGGTGCGCCTCACCCGGATCGTGTTGCCGGCGCAGATCTTCTTCATAATCGGGGCGCTCTTTGCGGCGGTGCAGTACGCCAAAGGCGTGTTCACGATCCCGACCGTCGCCCCCATCGTCTACAACCTGGGGATAATCAGCGGCGGAGTTGCCTACGCCGCGATCCGGGGGACTCCAGATCCGGAAGGTTTCATCTGGGGTGCCCTCGCCGGCGCATTTGTCGGCAACTTCCTACTGCAGTGGTGGGGAGCCCGCCGAGTCGGTATGAAGCTGCCGGTTGGAGTGTCATGGCGCCACCCGGCGCTGGGCCGCTACGTGGCCATTGCGCTGCCGCTGATGATCGGCCAGTCGATCGTCGTCCTCGATGAGACGTTCATGTCGACGTTCGGTGGATTGGCCGGCGATGGAGCCCAGACGCACCTCTTGTACGCCAGACGGACCATGTTCGTCCCAATCGGCGTGGTCGCCCAAGCCGCCGGGGTGGCGGCGTATCCGTTTCTCGCCCGGCTGTTCGCCGAGGGCAAGCAGCGTCTGATGGCAGACACCGTCGACAAGACGATGCGTTGGGTGCTGGCGTTGTCAATTCTGGCGGCGGGCGCCATCGCCTCTCTGACCGTGCCCACGATCCGCACCTTGTTCGAACGACGCGCTTTCAACCCCGACGACACGGTCGCCGCCGCCAGTGCACTCTTCTTCTATGCGTTTGCGATCCCCATTTGGGGTGCTCTTCAGGTTCTCACCCGGGCGTTCTACGCACGAACTCAGATGTGGACGCCGGTCATCGTCGGCTCTGTTGCCACCCTGGCTGCGTTGCCGATCTACTGGCTGTTCCAGCGCAGCTTCGGGCTCGAGGGAGTCGCCACCGCCAGCGTGGTGACGCTGGGCGGCTACACCATCACGCTCGGCGTCCTCTGGTATCGAGATCCGGAGCACCGCAATCGGCTCCGCGGCGTGCTCGACTCAGCATTGCGGGCCGTTCCGCTGGCGGTCATCGGCGGCGCGGCCGCCTGGGTCGCGGCTCAGCTATTGGATCGGCTCCTCGGTACGAGCTTCGTCGCCTCAGCCGTCACGTTGACGGCCGCAGCCGCGGTGTATGCCGTCACCGCCGGCGCGGTCGCCATCGGCCTCTACGGGCTAACGGCTCGCCTCAGCCGCTGATCGCCGTTTCCGGGTTGCGCTCCGCCCTCACTTGGGGGGATAGACCCCTGCGGTCGCAGACGCCTCGGTCTGCCAGAAGATGTCCGAGATCTCCTGGATGTGCTCGATGAGCTTCTCACTCACCGCAGGATCCATCGACTTCTTGGCTTCGCCCGCCTGCTTGATGGCGTTCCAGAAAAGCTCATGGAGCTGAGGGAACTGCTCGAGATGGGGCGGCTTGAAAAAGTCGGTCCACAGCACCGACAGATGATGCTTCACCAGCTCGGCACGCTCTTCCTTCACCAGGATGCATCGGTCCCGGAAGACAGGATCGTCCGAAGCGTGGTACTTGGTGCAGCAATTCAGGACCGACTTGGCCTCGATCATCGCCTGAGCAGGGTCGTAGACCCCGCAGAAGAGGTCGCAATGCGCGTGAGCGACACGGCTCGGCTTGAACAGACCCATAGGCACCTCCACCTAACTCGGTTTCGCAGCGCGAATCTACACGCCGCGCCGGACGGCAACATAGTTGGGTCGGGCGAGTGTGACGACGTCACCGCCGGCCTGACCTGGCATCATCAGCGGATGGCGTGGCGCGCAGGCAAGAGGATCGGCAAGCTCATCGTGAGCGCCACCGCGATCGGAATCGGCGCGATGGTTATGCGGAGCAAGCTCGCTCGCTTCGCTGTTGCCGAGTCCTCGATGCAGCCGACGCTGCGGGCGGGTGACTACGTGATCGCAACTCCGGCCGCGGAGTTGGCGAGGGGAGACATCGTCATCTACAACGATCCGGCCGACACGGGCCGCGACCTGATCAAGCGGGTGATCGGCCTACCCGGCGAGACGGTGTCCATCTCCCGAGGGAGAGTCGCCATCGACGGCAGGCAACTGAGCGAGCCGTGGAGGAGGGGACCGACCGTTCCCGACGGGGTGTGGACCAATCCCCCCGGTACCGTGTTCACGCTTGGCGACAATCGGGTCACGTCAAGTGGTGACAGCCGGGCCTCCGGCCCGGTGAGCACGATCGGCATGCTCAGAGTGTTCGGGATCTACTGGCCGCCGGCGTCGTTCGGACGCATCACCAAGGGTGCGGCGGGCTGATCGTTCGTCGCCGATTGTGAGCTGCGCAGGACTGCCCGCTGCGCAATCGCCTGGGCGGCCTCTTCGGGTTGAGCCAACCAGCGCGATTCCATGGCAGTCATGAGCTCCCATCCGGCCCGGCGCAGTGCAACGTGACGAGCGATGTGAGCATCGACGCCGTCATGATGGATCTCACACTCCACCCCCAGGGCGGCATCGCCCTCCCCCACCACGATGTCGATGTGATACGACCCGACCGGATAGTTGTGCCACGTCTTCAGCCCGAAGGGACGCAACGCCTCGGCTACCGCCGCAGTCCAACCTCCCATCGGCCCGGGCGCCAGCTTGGGATCAGCAGGAGGGCGGGACGCGTGCTCCAAGAAGGCAGCCAGCAGGCCGTGGGGAAGCTCATCCGGGCGCAGCGACGTGAGCATCGTGAGCCGGTTGCGGGCGCGAGTGATCATCACGTTGAAGAGGTTGGGATCCTCGACGAAACGCAGCGGCCGCAGGTTGGCCGGATCGATCCCGAGAGACACGATCACTAGATCCCGCTCGTTTCCTTGAAAGGTGTGAACGGTCCCGACCCGCAGGTCGAGCTGCTCGATCTCATCGGCGGAGAATGCTTCTTGGGCAGCTTTCGCCAGAGCATCGGCCTGGGTGCGGAATGGGCTGATCACTCCGACCGACGATGCGCCGGCCCCACCGGCGCAGCCCACCAGCTCGAGGGCGCGCTCGATCTCGGCCGGCACCACACCAGACGAATCTCGCGAGCCCGCCACCACTTCGATGTCAATCGGGTCATCCGTTGCAGTCGAGGGGTGCGCGGTCATGAGTTGGATCCGGCCCTGGTAAAACTCTCGATTCGAGAAGCCGATCAGGTGAGGTGTCGACCGGTAGTGCTCGGTGAGCTGGATGACGGGAGATCGGCTGGCCGCAACGTCGAACAAGCTGTTGCGTCTTATATCGAGCAGCGGCATCGACGGTTCGAGATCGGTCTCGAGCGCGGCAGCCCGCATTGCATCATCGCCGACGAAGGACACATGGCGTAGCTGACGGGGATCGCCGATCACCACCACCCGATCTCCCCGTGCCAACGACGTGGCGGCCCGCACCTGGTTGACTTGCGACGCTTCGTCGATGATTACCACATCGAACATACCCGGCCGGATCGGCAGCACGTCGTCGATGTCGGAGATCGTGCCCAACCACAAAGGCAGCGCGTTGAGGGCAGCGGCGACGTCGATAGTCCGGAGCGCCTGACGGCGGGCGGCCCGGCCCGAGCGCAGCGCCGTCGCCAGCATCCCCACTGCCCGGGTAGCGCCCGGATCCCACGACCGGCGAGTGCGCATTATCTCGAGGCGACGGCCGAACAGGGTGCGCACCTCTTGTGCCTTTTCCTCGAGCTGGTGGAACGCCGCAGTGATGCTCTGCGACGCGACCGCCTGAGCGCGGCGCACGGCGCGCTCGGCGTTGACGAGCCGGCGGATTGGATCGACGAGCTCATCGAGCTGCCCGGGTGCGATCTCGAGCAGTTGGCACAACTGTCGCTGGGCGTAGGCGCGCCACGGCGCAGCGAAGAGAGCGCGGCGGCCCCAGCGCCCCATCAATGACTCGACCTGCGATGCAGTGCGCTCCGACGCCAGCACCCGGGCCAGGCCGGGAGCCGCTCCCAAGCACCAGGCGTCCTTCCGGCGCACCGTGAGCGCCGCCGTCAGGTCTCTCTCCAGCTCTAGACGGCCTCGCACGGCAGCCTCGATCCTTTCCAGGTCCTGCTCGAGAACCTCCAACGAGCCGCCGGGCGCAGCAGTGCGCTGCGTCGACGCCGCCAGTCCATCGGCCAGTTCGACGGCGATCCGCTTGCGAGAAGCCGGCGAGCCGAATCTGACATGGCGGGGACTGGTGAACCGATCGAGCAGCGCTTCGATGGCGTCGATGGCGTCATTGGACTCGGCTGCGATCAGCACCGATTTGCCGTGGGCGACCTGATCGATCGCCAACGCAGCGGCTGTGTGCGACTTGCCGGTGCCCGGCGGACCCGAGATCACCGTGACCGGCAGGTGACGCGCCGCCAGAATCGCCTCTTCCTGAGTGCGATTGAGAGGAAGCGAGTTGGCGACTGCGTGATCGAGATCGGGCAGCGGCTCGAGCGGCGCCGCGGAGTACAACCGGGCCAACGCAGTAGTGGCCAGCCGGTGGTCGGCCCACTCCCGCAACGTCGACTCGAGATTGATCACGCTCAGATCGCGCCCGGTGTAGACCGCCAATCCCGGGAGAAGCGCCAGCTCCCCTTCTGGCAGCGGCTCATCCACCGCCATGGTCGAGAGCGCGCCCACCTGCGGCAATCCAGCGGCATCACAGAACTCGGCTAGAAACGGCTCGACCCCCGCCCAGATCTCGTCGGGATCGGCGCGGAGAAAGGCATCTCGGACGACATGTTCGAGCCGATCGTTCAGGTGCTGCCGGACTCGATGGTCGGCGAAGACCGACTCCGGAACGCTCAACTCGGCCTCGCCGACGATGGTGTACCGCTGGCGATCGGCGGCTTGGAACGGCCGCCGCAGGCGCACCGTCGCCGACGCCACCGGAAGGAACACTCGAGTGGGTCGCTCGTTGACTACGCACGTTCCGCGTAAGAACAGCCAGCCGAGCCGGAGGAATTCGCGTGACCCCGCCAACCGGGCGGCGGTCCATAGGCGCCGTAGCTCCGGAGTATGACTCTCGATCACGAGCATCCCGGAGTCTTTGGCAATCACGTTCCAGGGGGGCGCTACCGGCACGAAATCGCCCTCGGCGGGCCGGTGATTCCATCGCGGACCACGCCCCACCGGGGCCAGCTCTGCGAAGTACCTCATGATCTGGGAAGGTGGAGGCACCCGGACAATCTAGGGCGTAGCCGGTGCTCTGGCTGCGCTGCGTTCGGCAGATCGGGGCTGCTTGCCGACCCGTCCCGTCGACGGCGCTACGACCCGAGCCGATTCAACTCCTCGAAGGTGAGACACTCTGAGACGAGCGTGAAGATCTTCTCCGCGTAGATCGGGTCCTGGGCGGGGCTGGTTCCGCCGCTCAGCAGCTGTGATTTGGCAAGCGTCCTGAGGAACTCGTCGTCGAAGCCACTGGCCAGACATTCGGCGGATTGCTCCGAGACGCCTTGGGCGGTGAACTCCTCGATGAAGAGGCTCTTGAAGTCGAGACAGTCGGTCATCAATACCGCCATCACGTCGGCCTGGGTGTCGGTCAGCGAGACGTCCCCCGGTTCAGTTCCGGCCTCGATGGCCTCAACGGTCAGCCCGAGTGAAGTGAGCTCTGCGGTGCCGAAGCTCCGCACTACGCCATCGCTGAAGCAGCGGGCCTCCGTGGCCCCAAACGGATTGTCTTCGCTCGTGTCGGCTGTGATCTGATTGAAGATGGCGTCGGACAGCGCCTGTTGCTCCGCGTCCAAGCCGTCCCCGGCATCTCCGTTCTCCCCGCCGCATGCCGCAATCGCCAAGCACAGAAGAGATGCAACTAACAGCACCCGTTGCATGTCTGTGATGATCCTTCTCGTTGATGGCCAGAATGCTGGCAGCCACACTCGACATCAGGCGGCGACATCAGGCGGCGATATCGCCGGGCCCATGTCAGGCGGCGACCGGCACGCTGACCAGACTGGGAGCCTAACCCCGTCATGCGGTGAGCGCCGACTGGAATCTAAAGCCCGGCTTGGTCGCCGGCCGACAGGTTCAAATGCTTGGCGGCCTCCCGCCACGTGAGGCCCGACCATTCAGCGCGGTGGGCGACGACGAAGTCGGCCACCGCGCCCGGAGCGGTCTTGGCGTACTCGCGTAGCACCCAACCAACGGCTTTGCGGATGAAGAATTCGGTCTCGGGGGCAAGCCGCAGGCATTGCGCAAAGAGCACGCCTTCGTCGGTGCGATCCTTGTGGCGGAGGTGAGCGAGGAGGGCGGCCCGGCGCAGCCACATGTTCGGATGGGATATCCAGGAATCCAACACCGGGGCGATCCTGTCCCGATACCTGAGCAGCAGCCCCCCTACGAGATGAGCAGCAACTTCGTCAACGAAGTCCCACCACGCACCCTCCACAACGAGCCGGCGATACAGGGGCAGGCTGGGCGGCGTGATGTATTTGGGAACCGCCCGCGCGATCCCGATCGCGAAGTACTTCTCCTCGCGGTGGGGTCGGGCCCACAGCTCGCGCACGGCCCGGTCGTATTCTGCCCGCGTCGTCACCGGGTAGCGGCGCATCATCTCCTTGAAGATTGGGTCACGGTCGGGCCGCTTTACGCCGAAGAAAGGCATGTCGGTCTTCATGTAGGCCGCCATGGCCCTGGCTTGACCCGGGTCTCCAGCCGCACTCAACTCTGCGGCGACGAAGGCAACTCGATTCACAAGATCACGCTACCGCTCAGGGGTCCAAGTAATGCGACACCGGATATACACTCCCGCCGTGCGATTCAGCAAAGCGGTGGTTGGGGCCGTGTGCCTGGCGCTGGCTGCCGCCGCCTGCAGCAGTGCCAGCGGCGCCACTACCAGCGCGGCCCCGCTGACAACCCTGCCTCCCGTGTCCACGACGCTCGCCACCAGTACGACCACGACTACGACGACTACGACGACAACGACGAGCAGCACAACGACAACAACGTTGGGGCCGCAGCATCCTTCGCCGCTCAACGGGCTCGAAGTCGTCGACCCCGAGATGTTGGAGCGCCGCATCGTCGCCGTGAAGATCGACAACCATCCCAACGCCCGGCCCCAGTCTGGCCTCCCAGAAGCCGACCTCATCTACGAGCTCTTGGTGGAGGGGGGCCTGACTCGCTTCATCGCCGTCTATCACCACTCGGATGCGGAGTACCTGGGGCCGATCCGATCGCTGCGCCCCACAGACCCGACCTTGGTGACCTATATGGACGGCCCACTTCAGATCAGCGGTGGGCAAGACTGGATAGTTGGATTGGCTCGCAGCCGCGGGCTGAAGATCATCGGCGACGATCGGGTCTCGACCTTCCGCACCGGTGCTCGCCGCTCGCCGCACAATCTGTACGGCAATACCCTCAGGATGCGGTCCACCGCCGATCGCCGGGGATGGAGTGACGAGGCCCCGGAACCGATCTTCACCTTCGGCGAGCCAACGCCGGCCTTGCTGCCGGCCAAGACCGTCACGCTCGACTGGTCGGACCGCCCCGAGGTCGTATGGCAATGGGACGAATCATCGCAGAGCTACCTCCGCTTCAATCGCACCGCTTCGCACGACTGGCTCTCGGTCGACGGCGAGCGAAGCCAGATCCAGGTGAACACCCTCCTGGTGCTCACCGCTCGCAAGTACACCGCGTCCCCCCGAGGGGAGGGATCTTCCGTCCCGGCACTCGACACCCTCGGCACCGGCACTGCCCATCTGTTCTTCGACGGCGCGGTCCTGCAAGGAACGTGGGAGCGAGAGTCCTACGACGACCCGTTCTCGTTGAAGCTGCGCATGGGGGGAGAGATGGTGGTGCCGGCCGGCAGGCTGTGGATATCGATCTTCCCCTCTACCGGTAGCGTCGACTGGGAGTGATGGCGTCCTCGGCCCTCGAGATCGCCGCTGCAGTCAAGGCCGGCACGACTTCGGCGAGCGAACAGATCGAAGCCGCCATGGCCCGCGCCGCGGCCGTTGTCGACCTGAATATCTTCACGTATCACGACGCCGATGCCCCCCGCCGGGCCGCCGCCCTCGACGCAGCCATCGACCGGGGTGATGATCCGGGCGCGCTGGCCGGAGTGCCGTTCGTAGTCAAGGATCTCATCGACCAGGCCGGGCTCCCCAACACTTGCGGCGCCAGCTTCGCCCCGTTCATCCCGGCTACTACCGCGCCATGCGTCGCCGCGCTCGAGGCAGCCGGCGCGGTGGCGATCGGCAGGGTCGGCCTGCATGAGTTCGCCTTTGGCTTCAGCAGCGAGAACCCCTGGTTCGGCCCGGTGCACAATCCGCTCGACCCACGACTGGCAACGGGCGGCTCATCCGGGGGCTCCGCGGCGGCGATCGCTGCCGGCGTCGTGCCCGTCGCCCTCGGCACCGATACCGGTGGCTCGGTGCGAGTCCCGGCCGCCCTCTGCGGCATTGTCGGCCTCAAGGTGACCCACGGCCGCGGGTCGTTGCGCGGCGTGTATCCGCTGGCCCCAAGCCTCGACACGGTAGGGCCGCTGGCCGCATCGGTCAGCGACGCCGAGGCCGCGTACCTCGCCATTGGCCGACACGATCCGGCGGACCGGCTCTCCGTCGACCGCCCCATCGACCCCCCCGCCGAGCCGGCTCCGCTCGAGAGCTTGCGCTTGGCCGTGCCCCACCCCTGGGTCGACACCGGATACGAGCCCCGCATCGAAGATGCATTCGGCGTCGCGGTCGACCGGTTGGCCGAGCTCGGCGCGGTGGTGGACCACGTCACCATCGAGGCCGCCGACCCACCCGGGATGGGGCTGGCGTCGGCCTACTTCGAAGCCGCCGCCGTCCACCGGGCGCGGTATGTGGCGGATCCCGCCGCCTACGGTGAGGATCTGCAGCGGCGCCTCCGCGACGCGCTCGCCGTGACGGCCGAGCAATACGACGCGGCGCTGCAGTGGCGCCGGGCCTTGCGGACCGCTCTCGATGCCTGTCTAGCTCGTTACGACGCTGTCTTGACTCCAACGACCGCGGCAGTCACCAAACTGATCGGGGGCGACGAGATCGAGCTGACAACGGGTCGCAGACACTACCGCGCCCCTCTATCTCACTTCACCGCACTCGTCAACAATGCCGGCTTGCCGGCGCTCACGTTGCCCATAGCCGGCACCGGGACCCCACCGTTGAGCCTGCAGCTAATTGGACCAGCGTGGCGTGAGCGCCGGTTGCTGGGCATCGGCAAGGGGCTCGAGAATTCGGGTCTGGCCCCGCCGGCAATCGACCGGAAGTCGCCCGGGACGTGAATAGACTGGCGGGGTGCAAAGAACGCCCGCGGCGGCTGGCACCAGAGTGGCGTGTCGACCCAGCGTCGATTCAGCGTCGACCAAGGATGACGCTGAGTCGGTGCACGACCCCGGACAGCCTTCGCGGGCGGCTATGTGCGCGCCGATCAAATCCGGGCGCCAAATGGCGGGCGCCCGAGCATGAGCTAGCCAGGAGCAAACTTGACAGATAGCACCCTCGAGGCACCCCAACGCGAGAAGCGCGACCGGCTCGTACTCCGGTTTGCCGGTGACTCCGGCGACGGTATGCAGCTCACCGGGACCCGGTTCACAGACGCCTCGGCAGTTCTCGGTAACGACTTGGCCACCTTCCCCGATTTTCCTGCGGAGATCCGCGCCCCGGCGGGGACGTTGCCGGGCGTCTCGTCCTTCCAGGTTCAGATCGCAGATTGGGACATCCTCACTCCCGGCGATGCGCCCGACATCCTGGTAGCAATGAACCCTGCCGCTCTCAAAGCCAACATCGACGACCTCCCCCAGGGCGGGTTGCTGCTCATCAACAGCGACTCCTTCGTCGACCGTAACCTCGAGAAGGCAGGCTACGAGACCAGCCCGCTCGAAGACGGCTCGCTCGACGCTTATACGGTGATGACCGCACCAATGGAGGAGCTCACCAAGCTCGCCGTGGCCGATACTGGCGTGAAGGGGCGGGCAACGTTGCGGTCCAAGAACTTCTTTGCGCTCGGTCTGGTCTCATGGATGTTCAACCGTCCCACCGAACCGATCATCGACTGGGTGAACCAGAAGTTCGGACCCGACGATGTGATCGCCAAAGCCAACGTCGCCGCTTTCAACGCGGGCTACAACTTCGGGATTACGACCGAGGAGTTCCACCACCTCTTCGACGTGGAGCCTGCTCACTTGCAGCCCGGCGAGTACACCAACATCACCGGCAACCAGGCGGTGGCGTGGGGACTCATCGCCGGTGCCCAGGCGGCCAAGCTCCCACTGTTCTATGGCTCTTACCCGATAACACCGGCCTCGTCGATCCTCGAGGAGCTTGCCCGACACAAGAATTTCGGCGTGCGCACCCTGCAGGTCGAAGACGAGATCGCCGCTGTCGGAGTGGCGCTCGGGGGGTCCTTTGCCGGCCATCTCGGAGTCACCGGCACCAGCGGCCCCGGCGTGGCCCTCAAGAGCGAGACCATTTCGCTGGCTTTCCAAGTCGAATTGCCGTTGGTCATCATTGACGTGCAGCGAGCCGGGCCCAGCACGGGAATGCCGACCAAGACCGAGCAAGCGGACTTGCTGTTGGCAATGTATGGCCGCCACGGCGAGGCCCCCTTGCCGATCGTCGCCCCGGCGACGCCGGCTGAGGCCTACAAGGCGGCGGTTGAAGCCTGTCGCTTGGCAGTGCAGTACATGACGCCGGTCATCCTGCTGTCGGACGGCTACATCGCCAACAGCTCCGAGCCGTGGTGCCTACCAGACATCGACGCCCAAGAGGACTTCTCCAAGCCCTTCGCGACCGCCGACGACGCCACCTTCGAGCCCTACAGCCGTGATCCGGCAACGCTGGCCCGACCCTGGGCGGTCCCCGGAACGGAACACCTCGAACACCGCATCGGAGGTCTCGAGCACGAAGACCTGACCGGCAACGTGTCGTACGACCCGCTCAATCACGAGCGCATGACGCAGCTGCGGGCCGCCAAGATCGATCGTATCGCCGCGGGCATCAAGCCGGTGCACGTCGACGGTCCCGAGTCGGGTGACCTGCTGGTGGTCGGCTGGGGTTCCACGTACGGCGCCATCCGGGCGGGCACCCGCAACGCGCGCCGCGAGGGGTACTCAGTGGCTCACGTGCACATCAGGCATTTGAATCCGTTCGCACCCAACCTCGCCGAGTTGTTCGATCGGTACGACAAGATCCTGGTTCCGGAGCTCAACTCGGGTCAGCTGGCGACGCTCCTCAGGGCCAAGTATCTAGTCGACACGATCAGCTACCCCAAGATTCAGGGCTTGCCCTTCAAGGCAGCCGACATCTCCACCAAGGTGGTCGAAGTGATCACCGGGCAATCCAGCAGCGAAGAGGCCCCACAATGACCGAGACCCAGTACGAGCGTAAAGACTTCCAAAGCGACCAGGAGGTTCGCTGGTGTCCGGGTTGCGGCGATTACACGATCTTGGCCGCCGTGCAGAACTTCCTGGCGACTATCGACGTGCCCAGACAAAACCATGTCTTCATCTCGGGCATCGGATGCGCCGCCCGCTTTCCCTACTACGTCGACACCTATGGAATGCACTCGATCCACGGCCGGGCCCCGGCAATCGCGACCGGCGTAGCGACCGCCAATCCCGACCTGACCGTGTGGGTGGTGACCGGCGACGGCGACGCCCTGTCGATAGGCGGCAACCACTTGATCCATGCCATGCGGCGCAACGTCAACATCAAAGTGCTGCTGTTCAACAACCAGATATATGGCCTGACCAAGGGTCAGTACTCCCCCACCAGCGAAATGGGCAAGCGGACCAAGACGAGCCCCATGGGGTCGGTCGATCAACCGTTCAACCCGATCAGCTTGGCGATCGCAACTGAAGCGACCTTCGTGGCTCGCACTATCGACATGGACCGCACCCACACCACCCAGATGCTGCAGGCCGCCTACGAGCACCACGGGGCGTCCCTCATCGAGATCTACCAGAACTGCAACGTCTTCAACGACAAGGCCTTCATTCAACTGACGGGACGGGAGGAGCGGGACAGGAATCGCATCCCCCTCGTCCCGGGGCAGCCGGTGCGATTCGGGGCCGACAACGAGAACGGAGTCATCGTCGACGGCTCCGGAGCGCGGATCGTCGCCGTCAGCGATGTCGGGGATGCCGCCATCCATGTCCACGACCCGACCAATCCGAATCCGAGCGCCGCGTTTGCGCTCAGCCGGCTCTCGCATGGTCCCTATGGGCCCACTCCCATTGGCATCTTCCGGCAGGTGTCCCGACCCACTTATGAGGATCTGGTCCAGCAGCAGCTGGTCGAAGCTCAGGCGAAGAAGGGTCCCGGTGAGCTGCGCGAGCTGATCCGCAGCGGCGGCACCTGGATGGTCGACTGAGGACGTCCCACACCGCCATGGCCGATATTTCGATATCCCGGCAGGATTACGCGGGTGAGCCATTGTCTCCGGCGGCGATCGGTGAAGATCCACTGGCGGCGATAGCGGCATGGGTGCAACAGGCGCATGAGGCCGGCGAGCCGCAATCCAATGCGATGTGTTTGGCCACCGTCAACGCCAGCGGAGCCCCCTCTGTTCGTAGCGTGCTATTGAAAGGGGTCGACCACGGGCTCGTCTTCTTCACGAATTACGGCTCTGCCAAGGCGCGGGACCTCGTGGCCAACGACAGGGCGGCGGTGAATTTCACGTGGCTGAACATCCACCGCCAAATCCGCGCCTCGGGCGCAGTCTCCAAGGTGAGTGTGGACGAGTCCGATGAGTACTTCTCCACCCGGCCCCGCGGCGCCCAGATTGCCGCCACCGCCTCACGGCAATCCACGCCGCTTGCCAGCCGCGAAGAGCTGGAAGCAGCCTTCGCCGCCGTCGCCGACGAACATGCCGGACCGATTCCTCGACCCGACCACTGGGGGGGCTACCGCTTGTTACCCGATCGGATCGAGTTCTGGCAAGGGAGAGAGAACCGGATGCACGACCGACTGGAGTACACCCGCCAGGGTGATGGCTGGTCGGTGATGCGGCTGGCTCCGTAGGCCATCAGAGGGCGCGGTTGTCGGGCCTCACAGCTTCCCAAACCCGTCACCGGCCTCAACGGTCCCGGCGATGCCCGGGGTGTCTTGGTGCCACACGGAGCTGTTCTCCAGCTTGAGGCCGGCCGCGGACCCCATGATCAAGATGGCCGCCCCGGCATCGACGGCGGCCAGGTCTTCGCCCGGGAGACCGGCCAACAGATCCCACCGGCCGGAACCATCGACATCGACGGCCCGCAGGCTGGCGCCGAACCTGTCTCCGACCTCGGCGGTCCCGACCAGCCCACCTCGGCCCTGGCTGAGGAAGTTCCCCGGTCGAGCATGCAGCCCGCTGCGACGGCCGTACAGCACGTTGATAGCACCGGTGTTGCGCGCGCCGGCGAAGTCTTCATGGGGAACACCGATGGCGAGATCCCCGAATCCGTCGTCGTCGAAATCGGCTGCGGCCAGTGCAGCACCGAACCGATCGCCGGCCTGCGCTCTGGAAGCGACGCCCGTGCTGTCCTGGCTCCACAGCTCGTTCCCGGCAGCGGTGAGGCCGGCAGCCGAGCCGAAGATGATCTGAACCTTGCCTATCGACTTCTTGGATCCATCGTCTTCGCGGGGCACCCCGACGGCAACATCGCTGTATCCGTCGCCGTCGAAGTCTGCCACCGCCAGGCTGGAGCCAAACTCGTCGCCGGTCCCGGCGACCTCGAGCATTCCGCTGCTGTCTTGATGGAATCGGGCGTTGCCGGCGGCGGCCAGTCCCTCCGGCGACCCGTAGATGACGTGGATTTGGCCCGCTTCCGCGGCGCCACCGACGACGTCACCGGGAGCCCCTACCACGAGATCGGCGTAGCCGTCCCGATCGAAGTCACCCGCAGCCAGGGCAGCTCCGAAGCGATCACTGCGCCCGGCCGTGCCGAGAATGCCGGCGACGTCCTGATGCCAGACCTGGTCGGCTGCCGCCGTCAGACCACGCTTGCTTCCGTAGAGCACTGACACGGACCCGGCGCCGGGGGCGCCGCCGACCTCGTCACCCGGCACGCCGATTGCGAGATCGAAGAAGCCGTCCCGGTTGAAATCGGCGGATACCATGGCGGCCCCGAACCGATCACCGGTCCCGGCGGCCGCTTGCACGCCGGCGATATCTCTGTGCCAGAGCTGGCCGTCTGCGGCGTCGAGCCCGTGGCGTCGCCCCATGATGATGTTGACGAGACCGCCGTTGACGACCGGACCGACATCGTCTCGGGGGGCGGCCACGGCGAGATCAGCGTTTCCATCGTGGTCGAAGTCGCCGGACGCGGTCGTGCCCCCGAAGCGGTCCCCCCGTTCGGACACGCCTTCGATCGCGTCCAGATGCTGATAGAACAGGTCGTCATCGACCACGACCGGACCGTCTTTGGTGCCGTAGACGACGTTGAGCGCACCCGCATCGCGGAGATCGTCGATGTCCTCGAGCGGCGACCCCACGGCCATATCGTGGAAGGAGTTGCCGTCGAAGTCCCAAGGATCTGCCGGCGACAGCCCTCCGCATCGCCAACCCGGGGTTTGGTACCAGTAGGCGACGGGTAGCGTCGAGTTGCCTCCGCGGCGCACCGTGACGCGGCCGGCGGCGTCGATCTGCCACAGATCGGGGCGGCCGTCCCCGTCGAGATCCCCCATCGCGAAGTGATCGCCGGCTTCGGCGGTCGCTCCTGTGGACGAATTGACCGGAGAGCCGGTGAAGCCCTCCTTCGCCAGCAGCGTCCGCAGTCGGACCGAGCCCTCGGCATCGATCGCCACGACGTCGTCCCGCCCGTCGACGTCGTCATCGCCAATCGAGAATTGCCATGATCCGCGGGTATCCAGGCCGGACGTCCCGTCAACGATCCGCGTGGCGTAGCCGGCTGCCCCGCTCCAGATCTCCACGCGGGTATCGGCGCCCGGGGTGACCACGTACAGGTCGCCCTTGCCGTCTCGGTCGTAGTCGCCGACCAGGTAGGAGGCGCGGAGCCGCGATGCGGCGCCGGTGGTGACTTGGGTCGACTCGCGGTATCCACTGGCGTAAGTGAAGACCTCGATCAGCAGCGTCGAGCCGCCGGTGCGCAATGTCCACAGGTCGGGACGGGAGTCGCCGTCGTAGTCGGCGACGATATATCGATCGGCACCTCGGGCACCATGGGCCGTGAACGAGGTGGTGCTGCAGCGTCGGAAGTTCATCGAGGACCGGGCAAACGACAGTTGGACACCGTCGGCACCGTGATCGCGCAGCCGCACCAGGTCCGGAGCTCCGTCTCCGTTGACATCGGCGATGACCAACCGGGCGCCGCCTGCGGTGGAGAATCCACTCCAGCTGGAGTAGGCCTCGTCGGTGAACGCTGCTTTGGCGGTGTTGGGCGAGTAGGGCTTGGGAAGGTCCCCGTAGTCCTCCATGGCCCCCGGCCCCATCCACGAGAAGTGCATCGTGTCCTTGATGTAGAGCCAGTCGCCGCCCCAACAGAATCCGGCGTCGCGCCACGCCTGGACGAACCAGGCCGGCATGTCGGTTATCAGCTCGTTGTCTGCTCGGTACGGGTTGGTGTCCCAGTTGATGTCGATCGTCGTGCCGAAGGCGTGCGTCGACATCCGGTAGCTGCCCCCGATGCGCCGCCACACCCACGTGGCGGCGATACGCACCTCGTAGTGCTTGCCTTCCGCCGCCCGGGCGGCCAGGTTCTCGGTCACCCGCTGAAACGCGGGATAAGCCCGCTCGTGGACAAGGACAGTCCGTCCACCACTCATGGGAACGGTCCACTCCACCATCGAGCGGCTCACATCGCCGTAGTCGCGCCCGTAGAAGTCGGCCCACGGACCCCGGACCTGGTGGTTGGCCGGGATCCCCCGGTTCGGTAGCGAGTCGGTAGTGGTGGCCGGGGTCTTGGCCCCGTTGGGCGCCCCGCACCCCGAGGACTCGTTGAAGAACGTAGCTCCTGGAGACGACGAGGCGGCATCGAGCATGTACTGCTCTTCCTCGCCGTGCTCGTGGCCGTCGATGTGTGCCCGGCGGAGTTCGTCGTCGGCGCGCGCCAGCGAAGGTGCGACTGCAAACGCCAGAGCGACTGCTGTCAGCAAAGCCAGCCGGTGTGATCGGTAATCGATCCTCATGAGCACTCCCCAAGCTCAATCGGTGCGGTAGAGCTTCGACTGTAGGGAACCCTATGTGACTCTGGCCCTAAGGGCGAATGAAACCCGCCCCAAGCCCCCGGTCAGATGAGCGGCGGGCGCCCCATGCGGGTCAGTCGCCACGCCGTCCGCCAACTGATGGGCGCCCGCTCGCCGGCAGGTTCCGTCCAACCTGCCCGCCAGCCTCTCCAGACCCGGCGCCGGTTGGCGGGCGACCCCGCGCGGAGCAAAGAGCGCAGCGTATGAATCGCCACATGTGGCAGCGCGAGGAGCCACGGCAGCCGGCGCCGCGCCAGCCAGACGCGATTGCGGGTCGACCAGAAGTGATAGTCGGAGTGACGCGTCGGGGGTGCCGCGGGATGCATAACGAGAACGTCGCCCCGGTAGACGATGGTGAAACCAGCGTCGATCGCCCGCCAAGCCAGATCGGACTCCTCATGGGAATAGTGGAAACGCTTCGGGTAGGCGCCACACCGTTCGAAGACCGTGCGACGAATCGCGCACGCCCCTCCGAGAAATGTGGTCACCTGCCCGCTACGCGCCGGGTCGACCGCGCCCAACCGCGGCACGTGGCGGCGCTCACTCTCGCCCGACACCGGATCGGCGATACGAAAGCTGACGATGCCCAGCTCCCGGTCAATGGCAAACGCCGCCAGCACCCGCCGGGCGGCATCCCGCTCGACGAACCATGCATCGTCGTCGAGGAAGAAGATGATGTCGTGATGGCTGTCGGCCGCCCCGAGGTTGCGCCCCCCGGGAATCCCCAGATTCTCCCGTGACACAAACAGCTTCACTCCATCCGGCACCTCGATCTCACCGGCCCCGTTGGAGATCACCACGATCTCGGCGGAGATACCTTCTTGGGCCTGGATCGACTCGATCGCCCGTCGCAACTCCGCAGTGCGATCTCCCTGAGTGAGCAGGACGAAGGAAGCCTCCATCAGCGGGGATCGAGCCGGGCGACGGACGGGCCCGGATCCTGCAAATCGGAGGTCATGAACCCGAAAGCCCAACTGAGGTGCATGGTCGGCAGCACCAGCGGGAGCGCCAATGCTGCCGAATCGCGCCTGCGGATCAGCTCCACGAGGCTCGTCAGCAGGATGGCCGCAAGGTATCCGCCGGGAATCAACGACGCCAGCCGTGCCTGGCCGAACACCAACAGGATCAGCGAGACAACGAACCCGACCACCAGCAGCGGGGCTGCCAGTTGACGCCACCGCAATGATTCCGGGAACCGGCGCAGCACTAGTCGCTTCCATGCCCCGTAATGGCGATACTGACCGGCCAGCGCCAGCAGGTTGCGGCGCGGGGCATACTCGACCTCGAGGTCGGGGTGGAAGTAGACCACTCCCCCGTCCCGGCGGATGCGGTAGTTGAGCTCGTAGTCCTCATTGCGGTGCAGTGACTCATCAAATAGTCCGGAGCGCTCCAGCGCGGCTCGCCGGAATACCCCTAGATAGACGGTGTCGACCGGTCCCGGCGGGCCGCCGGTGTGAAAACGGGCGTCACCCACTCCAAGCGGCGTCGTCATCCCTATCGCAGTCGCTCGTTGCCACCACGTCCGCCCGACCGCCCGCTGTATGCCACCGACCACGTCGGCGCCGGTCTTCTCGAGGAGCCGCAGCGCGCTCGCTATGTACCCCGACGGCAGCACGGAGTGGGCGTCGCAGCGCACGATCACGTCCCCGCGAGCGGCCCGGATCGCCGCATTGAGCCCGCTCGGTATGTGGGAAGCCGGATTGCTCATCAGCCTCACCCGATGGTCGTCGTGGGCCAATGCCGAGACAACCGCCCGAGTCCCGTCGGTGCTGTCACCGTCGGCAACGATGACCTCCAGCGGTGGCGCCCCGGTCTGTCCCAGCGCACTACGAATCGCGTTGGCGATCGTCGACTCCTCGTTGCGCACCGGGATCACCACGGACACCTCGGGCGGGCTGAGAGATGGCTCCCCAGACATGGCTCCGCAGGCTAGGCCGCGAGCGGGATGCATGAGTCTCCTCGGATATTCGATCGAGATGACGGGCCCCCACGGCAAGGAGTACCGTTCAACGCCATGACCTCCTATGACGCCTCGCTCAGTCCGGGCCAATTCGCAACGCTGTTGGCGTTTGCATCCGCCATGCTCCCCGCGGTGGCGGGAGAAACGGAATTCGAGATCAACACGATCGACGGCCTCGGCCTGCCCAGCCGGCTGCAGCAGATCCTGGCGGCCATGCCGGACGAACGGATTGCCCAGGACCTGGGCCGCGCCCTGACCCTGTTGGGAACCCGGGCGGGCGGTCTAATCCTCTATCGCAAGTTCGCCGCGTTGACGGATCTCGACGAATCGGAGAGAAGGCAGGCGCTGCGCATGATGGCGCGTTCTCCCCTGGTGCAGGCTCGGCAGGTGTACTCAGGCTTGAAGCGACTGGTTTGCCTCGCTTCCCTGGCCGCCGACTCCTCGGAGCCGACCCCGTTGGCGTGGGTGGCGATGGGCTATCCCGGGCCGGACGCGCCAGCACCGCAGGTTGCCAAGCCCATTCAACCGCTGGTGATTTCCGGGGATGTGACCCTCGATTGCGATGTCGTAGTCGTCGGCTCGGGAGCCGGAGGCGGAGTGGCTGCGGCAGTGCTCGCCTCGCGCGGCCTAGACGTCGTAGTCCTCGAGAAGGGCGGCTACCACAACGAGGCCGACTTCACCCATTACGAGTCCGAGGCATACCGCGCCATGTATCTGGACGGACTGCAGTCGACCACGAGCGACGGCGGCGTCAACATCGTGGCCGGATCGACGCTGGGCGGAGGAACCGTGGTCAATTACACGACCTCATTCGCCACCCCGGACTCGATACGCCAAGAGTGGGACGAGGTTTCAGGGCTGCGCGGTGTCTTCACCGGCGCCGACTTCGCCGCCGCCTCTGAAGCGGTGCACGGCAGGCTCGGCATCAATCAGCATCACAACGAGCCGTCTCATCGCGACGCAGCGATGGAGAAGGGGCTCCGCGACCTCGGGTGGCACGTCGCCGCGATGCCGCGCAATGTCGCCGGTTGCGACCCGGACTCGTGCGGATACTGCACGATGGGGTGCCGTCGGTCCGCCAAACAGTCGACGCTGCTGACGTATCTGCAGACGGCTCACGACGACGGCGCCCGTATCGTGGTAGACGCCGCGGTCGACAAGGTTACAACGGTGGCGGGAGTGGCCACCGGGATCGAGGCATGGGTCGGCCCGCATCACGTCAGAGTACGGTCGCGGGCGGTCGTCCTCGCGGCCGGCTCGCTGAATACGCCCGCCATCCTGCTGCGGAGTGGGGTGGGTGGGCCCGCCGTCGGCCGACATCTCCGCCTGCACCCGGCTACGCCCATCTGGGGCGACTTCGAGCAGACCTTCGAGCCGTGGGCGGGCATCATGCAGGCCCTCTACTCGGACCAATTCACCGATCTCGATGGCAACGGCTACGGGGTCAAGTTCGAGACGGCGCCCATACATCCGGTCTTTCTCGGGGTGCTCAGTCCATGGAACTCGGGCGCTCAGTTCAAGTCGCTCATCACTCGCTACCGCCGCAAGAACCTCGTGGGAGTGATCGTGCGCGACACCTCTGCTGGGCGGGTCAGGGTGGACCGCCGCGGCCGGCCGGTGTGGAGGTATCGGCTCAACCGCCACGATATCGGTCACCTCCGCACCGGGACCATGCGCGCCGCTCAGGTGCTGGCGGCTGCAGGGGCTACCGAGATCATGACGCCCCAGTCGTCCCAAGTGGTCTGGAGCCCACGGGGAAGCGAGACCGTCGAGGACTTCATGATGCGGGTGGACGCGGCGGGCTATGGCCCCGGGCAGTTCAGCTTGGGCTCGTGGCATCAAATGGGCACCGCACGGATGGGCGCGAACCCGAAGACCTCAGTGGTCGATGGCGACAACGAGGTACACACCACGCCCAATCTCTTCGTGCTCGATGCAGCTACGTTCCCCGCTTCCAGCGGCGTGAACCCGATGATCTCTATCCAGACGATCGCCCACCGCGGGGCGGCGACGCTCGCCGCCCGTTTGGCCCCGTAGCAGTGGTGGGGAATCCGTGACCGAGACCTGGATGTCGTACCGATCGGACGATCGGATGGTCATGGTGGATGCTCGCTTCGAGAGGGAGCGCTCGGTCGAAGCCGACCATCTCTATCTCGTCGAATCGCCCATGGCACGTCCCGGCACTTACGGCTACGGCGATGACTCGGAGGTGGCTCGCTTCGAGCCGGTCGAGGATGCCCTCAACCGCGCCGCCGAAGACGCCGGGCTGGTCTCCGTAGGGAGGCGGCGCGGCTTCGGCAAGTGGGAGCTGGCGTGGTATGGACCGAGCGGTGCGGAGCGGGCTCTCCACAAGGTGATGCGCAAGGTGGCGGGAGCCCACCTCTCGGTATCACTCGACCCGGAATGGTCGCATTACCACGACAGGCTGCTCCCCCGCGGCAAAGACCGCCACCGGGCTCGCAACGGCCTGATCGTGTACCAACTGGTGCAGGCGGGTGATTCGCTCGACATCCCGCGACTGATCGAGTTCTTCGTCTACTTCCATCGAGAGATCGATCGGGACAGATATGTGCGCGATGTTCGCAGCATCGGCCTCGAAGTCGCTGCGATCGACGACGATGGCAGGCCGGGAGTGAGGGCATACTTCATCGCCGCCGTCGACATCGAGCTGCTCACGGACATCACTTGGGAGCTTCACGAGCGGGCCACCCTGATGAACGGCCAATTCGATGGTTGGGGCTGTAGTCCGGTTATTGGCAGCTGACCGCGGTTGACCTCGGTTGCTGCGCCGCACTTCAAGTACTTAGTACCCCGCGGTTTCCTCCTTCGCCTCTACAACCCCACCGCGGCACGACATACGGTGGATGGGAGTTCCCCACAAGGAGCGGCGCACATGAACCTGACGGTACATCGTTGGAAGGTCGCAGCTGGTGCGTTGCTGATACAGCTCTGCCTGGGAGCGATCTACGCCTGGTCGGTCTTCACCCCCGGATTGCGGGACGCCGGATGGTCCAAGCTGGAGACACAAATCGTGTTCTCGGTGGGCCTGGCGACGTTTGCCGCCGTGATGGTCCTCGCCGGCCGCAAGCTCAAGGAATGGGGATCACAGCGCCTGGCGATGGCAGGTGGAGTGACGCTCGGCGTCGGCTATCTGATCGGAGCCGTCGGCGGCGGCAGCGAGTTCTGGCTCGTGCTGACGGGCATAGGGTTGATCGGTGGCGCAGGCATCGGTCTAGCTTATGTCGTCCCGATTGCAGTCGGCATGCGGTGGTTCCCGGACAAGAAGGGAATGATCACCGGCGTCGCAGTGGCCGGCTTCGGGTTTGGCGCAATGGGATGGGTCAAACTGGCCGGGTCCTGGGGTGGGTTGATCGAGTCGATGGGGCTCGGAGGCACTTTCGCTGTCTACGGCGCCGTGTTCGCCCTCTTTGTCCTGTTGGGGAGCCGCTGGATGCACATGCCGCCGGAAGGGTGGCTCCCTCCCGGTTTCGAGCCGCCTCAGGCCCTGGGGGAAGGAACCGAGGACTTCACCCCGCGCGAGATGCTGCGAACGCCTCAGTTCCACTTGATCTCGATCACCTTCCTAGTCAGCGCCGGTGCCGGTCTGATGGCAATCGGGCTGATGAAGCTGTATCCCACCGAAGCCCTCGTGGCGGCCGGTATGGAGCAGGCTCGGGCCAGCGCGGTTGCCGGCACTGCTATGGCGGTCTTCTTCAGCCTCGCCAACGGCATTGGCCGGCTCGCCTGGGGGGTGCTCGGCGACAGGCTGGGACGAAGGATGTCGGTGGTCGTGATGGCAGCCAGCCAAGGCGTGTTCCTCTTGCTCTTCACCTCCATGGCCGGCAACCAGTACACCCTGTACTTGTTTGCGGCGCTGATCGGCTTCAACTTCGGTGGCAACTTCGCACTGTTTCCCGCATTGACCGCCGATGAGTTCGGTAACGCCGCGGTTGGCAAGAACTATCCCTGGGTCTTCCTCTCGTACGGCGTGGGCGGGATCATCTTCCCCGTCCTGGGCGGCTGGCTCGGTGATGCGGGCAACTTCCCGCTGGCGTTCAGCATTGCGGGTGCGCTGTGCGCCCTAGGGGCCGTCGCCGCCTTCTTCGTGTTCCCGCCGCACCACGACGAAGCCGAACGCCCCTTCAGCGTGCACGGGTTTCTGCACAACGCCCACCTGTTCGAGAAGCCCAAGGAGCCCCAGGGGCCCGAAGGCGCAGAGGAGTTGGTCAGGACCTAGTCGCGGCCGCGTCATCGCCACGCTGGGCGGAAGGAGGCCTTACCGGGCGCCGAACCCCGACAGCACGGTCCAGAGTGAGCTACCGAGGATCCTGAGATCAAGCCACAACGACATGTGCTTGACGTAGTAGAGATCGAAGGTCAGCTTCTCGACCGTGTCGGCTTCGTCGTCGGCGTATCCGTAGTTGACCTGGGCCCAGCCGGTCACGCCCGGCCGGATGAGGTGGCGATAGCCGTAGAACGGAATCGTCTCCTCGAACTGCTCGGTCCACACCGGACGCTCGGGTCGCGGCCCGACCAGCGACAGATCTCCCTTGAGAACGTTCCAGAGTTGCGGGATCTCGTCCAGGCGAATGCGGCGCAGATAGCGGCCGACTCGAGTCAGTCGCTCATCCTCAGTCGCGGTGAATTGGGGGCCGTTCAGCTCCGCATCGACCACCATCGTGCGGAACTTGTAGAGCGTGAACGGCTTGTGATCGTGACCGACGCGCTCCTGGGCGTATATGGCCGGCCCGCGGGAATCGAGCTTGACGGCCACGTAGATGATGGCGGCCAGAACAATCCACAGCGGGGCGGTGACCAGGGTGAGGAAGAAGTCGATAGAGCGCTTGAAATCGGCATACTGGTTGCGCGAGACAGGCGCCGATAGCTCCCACCCTTCGGCGAGGTGCACCATTGGCAGCCGACCGGTGTGCTCCTCGTAGACAGACGTGAGCGGACGCAGTCCCAATCCGGCGAGGTGCGAAGAAGCCACGAATTGGGCCATCGCTTCCGACATGACTGGGCGCAAGTCGACCACGAGTGTCGTGTCGAGGTCCAAGGGACCCGTAGGCGGCTCCCCAGCCGGATCGAACACGCTGTCGACATCGAGATGCGGCGATCCCCGCAGGTCGTCCACCAGCCCCTTCTCGGCGGTGATCAACACGACGCGGTCGCTCCAGGGCCGGTGGCGCCGTACCGCCCGGATGGCCAGCGAACCCAGCAACCAGGTCGCCATGGTCAGCGCGAGGAACGGTCGGGACCAATAGACCCGGCTGATGACGAGGCCCACGGCGGTGAAGGCGCCGGCGATGCCCACGATGGTCAACGCACGGCCGTAAGAGGCTCGCGGGGTTGTCTGGAGCCACATCCGAAGGCTCGTGTACGAGCCGAGCAGGAGACCGGTTGTCAAGAGCCCGATCAACGGCCAGATCGAGGCGGAAGCGGGAAGCGCGGCCCGCCATGGGATTGGGGTCTCGAAGACCGCCGCAGATCCCACAACGAGACCGAGCGCCAAGGCAAGGGCGTCCCCGATCAGGGTCACAAATAGAAACCGGCCACGCATTTGAACGCCGGTACATTACATCTTCCCTGGCTAACCGGCGATTCAATCGGTTCCCCACTGTCTGGGGCGGCTCTCACCGGCTAGCCTCCCGCCCGTGCCGAGAGCATCATTCAGCCACAGCGTGACTGTGCGCCGCCCCGTCGAGGCGGTGTGGACAGCCCTCCAGGCGGCCGCCACCTGGTCGGGTATCGGCCCGGTGGACGACGTCTGGGATGCTGCGCACACCACAGACGGCGCGCTCGATAGCTTCCAGTGGAGCGCCCACGTTGGACCGACCAAGTACAAAGGCACCGCCGTCGTCGCGATCGCGGATCCACCGCACCACATGAAGCTGAATCTCGACAGCGTCGAGCTCACCGGGAGCCTGATCGCCGACGTAGAGGATGGTGACGAGCCGCAACTCACGGTGACACTCGAGGTGGTCTCCAAAGGAGCGATGGCATCGCTCTTCTTCCCGATCATCGCCGAGGCGGTGGGGCGAGGCTTGCCGGCACAGGTAGAGCAATTCGCCGCCGTCGTCGATGGCGACGGCGACGGCGACGAGCGCCCTCCGCTGCGCCCCATGTGACGGGAGACGCCGGTGAGCCCCGCCGATGAATCGTGCATCTTCTGTGACATCGTGGCCGGCCGGGCGCCCGGGAGCTTCGTGGCGCGCAACGAGCTCAACAGCGTGTTCATGGACATCAATCCGGTGAACCCGGGACACATGCTGGTGGTCTCCAACGCTCACTACGCCGCCCTCGCTGAGCTGCCGGCCCCGGTGGCGGCCAGCATGTTCGTGACAGCCCAGACGTGCGCCCGTGCGCTGCGCGCCAGCGAGTTCCGATCGGAGGGAGTCAATCTCCTCTATGCGGACGGCGCCGCAGCCTTCCAGGAGGTCTTCCATGCCCACCTGCACGTCTTCCCCAGGTTCCGCGGCGACAGTTTTCGGATCAGGGCGGCGTGGGATCTGGCACCGTCGCGTGAGGAGCTGGACAGAGCGGCGGCGCACGTCGCCGGTCTGCTGGATCCCGATGGGTGAGAGCGCCTAGGGCGGCGCCAAGCGCAGCGCTCGGTCGGATGCCAAGACGAGATAGACGACGGCCGCTAGCACGATCGCTCCCCCGATCAGCGTTCCGACCCGCGGGATCTCACCCGGCCAGATCCAAACCCACACCGGCGTCAGCACTATCTCCGTGAGGTTGAGCAGCGACACCTGCACCGTGGGCACAGATCGATGGCCCAGGTTGAACAACGGGAGCCCGATGCCAAGGACGAGACCCCCGGCGGTGAAGCCGAGCAGAATGTCGCCCCACGCCAATCCGAATCCGGAGCTGGCCGCGCTCACGACACCGGCAACCACCACGAGCACCATTCCCGACACGATGCCGGGGACGAGCGGATCAGCCCGGTCGCCCGACGATCGGATGAGCACGTTGTAGAGGCCGAGGATCACCGGGATGAGGGCTGCCAGCAAGACACCGCTGGTGTCTCCCGCCTCGATGCCGGTGCCCACCATGGTCCCCACGCCGACGATTGCCGCCAGGATCGCGACGACGGTCGCCGCTGACACCCGCTCCCGGAGCACGACCCATCCGAAGAAGGCTCCCGAGAACGGCGCGGCGGCCAGTAGGAACGTCACCATCGCGGCCGTGGTGCGCGCCAGAGCCAAGATGAAAAGCATCGACATCGACGCCAATAGGAACCCGGCGAGCACCGTTCGCCAAGATACGTTGTCGACCCGGACCGGGCGGCGGTGGCGGCGAGCGAAGACGACCACCAGCAATACGGCAGCCATCGAACCGCTGCGAACCAGGATGAACTGCCACTCGGTAGCGCGTTCCACCGCCCGAAACAGCAAAGCCGTGAAGCTGAACAGTATCCCGGCGACCAGCACGAGCGTGGCCCCCTGCCGGTAGGTCAGCGAGCCCTCCCCGACGAAGGCGCGCCGTACAGCGTGCAACATCGGGCGAGACTAGACGCGGGCCTTGGAGAAGCTGTTAGGCGCCCCAGCCTTCCGTCTCTTCGCCGACCTCAGCAAGCGTCTCGGCGATCTTCAGCGCCTCCTCCTTGCCCCCCTCCGCCATCTCGGCGCGGTCCGTCAGCAACGTCACTTGGTTGGCGAAGACCTGCAGGAACCCTCCGTTGACTCCCACGGTGATCGTCGTGTCGTCGGTGGAGTGGACCACGACAGCACCGGCGGTGAGCGCTCCCATCGTCGGCTCATGGTCGGCGAGAATGCCGATCTCGCCCTCGGTGGTCCGCGCCGCCACGAAGTCGGCCTCTCCCTGCCAGATCACAGCTTCCGGCGTGACGACATCGACGCTGAACGGTTTGCCCATCAGCCGGTTTCAATCTCCTTCGCTTTGGCCTGGGCGTCATCGGCGCCGCCGACCATGTAGAAAGCCTGCTCGGGGAGGTGGTCGAGGTCGCCGTTGATGACCGCCTCAAAGGACTCGATGGACTCCTCCAGTGGCGTGTAGATGCCGGCCTGCCCTGTGAACTGCTCGGCAACGAACATCGGCTGCGACAAGAACCGCTGGATGCGACGGGCCCGGCCGACGATGAGCCGGTCCTCTTCGGACAGCTCATCGATTCCCAAGATGGCGATGATGTCCTGCAGATCCTTGTATCGCTGCAGGATCTGCTGCACTCGCCGCGCCACGCCGTAGTGGTGCTCGCCCACGATCTGGGGGTCCAGCGCTCGACTAGTCGAATCCAGCGGGTCCACCGCCGGATAGATACCAAGCGCAGTCAGCGGACGGCTCAGCACGGTGGTGGCGTCGAGGTGAGCAAACGCCGTGTGCGGCGCCGGGTCGGTGATGTCGTCTGCAGGCACGTAGATCGCCTGTAGGGAAGTGATCGAGCGGCCCTTGAGCGACGTGATCCGCTCCTGCAGAGTTCCCATCTCTCCGGCGAGCGTCGGCTGATACCCCACTGCGGACGGCATACGGCCCAGCAGTGTCGACACCTCAGAACCAGCCTGGGTGAAACGAAAGATGTTGTCGATGAACAGCAACACGTCCTGGCGTTGCACATCCCGGAAGTACTCAGCAATCGTCAGCGCCGACAGGGCGACCCGCAGCCGCACTCCAGGTGGCTCGTCCATCTGGCCGAACACCAGGGCCGCCTTGTCGATGACCCCAGACTCCTGCATCTCGAGGAACAGGTCGTTGCCTTCCCGGGTGCGCTCCCCCACTCCCGCAAAGACGGACACCCCGCCGTGCTGGGTGGCGACCCGGTTGATCATCTCCTGGATGAGCACCGTCTTGCCCACCCCGGCGCCTCCGAAGAGGCCGATCTTGCCTCCCTGCAAATAGGGCGACAGCAGGTCGATCACCTTGATGCCGGTCTCGAACACCTCCTTGGTGGGCTCGACGTCCTCGTACGGGGGCGCCGGGCGGTGAATTGGCCAGCGTTCGCCCGGGAATTCGGCATCAGGCGCATCTAGTGAGTCTCCCCACACGTTGAAGATGTGCCCCAGCGTTTGGTCGCCCACCGGAACCGAGATCGGAGCGCCGGTATTGCGCACCTCGGCGCCGCGCACCATACCGTCGGACGGTGCCAGCGCGATTGCCCGCACCCGACTGCCCCCGAGGTGCTGCGCGGTTTCGCAGATGATCGTGGTGCTGGTACCGGAGACTTCGACGTCGACTTCGAGCGCATACAGGATTTCGGGGAGGCTGTCCGGGGGAAACTCGACGTCCACGACCGGGCCGGCCACCTTGACGATCCTGCCGCTGGTGAGGGTGCTGGTGGTCACTTCTTCTCCTGTCGTCCCTGCTTGGGCGCTTTTGCGTTGTACATCCGTTGTTTACCCGCGGCTCAGAGCCTCTGCCCCGCCAACGATCTCCGAGATCTCGGTCGTGATCTCGGCTTGGCGTGCCGCGTTCGCCTGTCGGGTCAGCGCCCGGGTGAGTTCCTCGGCGTTCTCGGTAGCCGCCTTCATCGCTCGCCGCCGGGCGGCATGTTCCGACGCCGAAGCTTCCAGCAGCATCCCGAAGATCGTGCCCTCCAGGTAGCGCGGGAGCAGCCTGCCCAGAATCTCTTCCGGACTCGGCTCGAAGGAGTAACCCACGATGACCGTCTCCTCGGTCATCTCCGGCGGCTCGATCGGCAGTAGCGGCCACAGCACCGGCGTTTGCGTCAAAGCCGACACGTAACGAGTGGTGAACACCTCGACGGAGTCCATCCGATGCTGCTCGTAGTCGTCGAGGAGTACGTTGGCGATGACGCGAGCGTCGCCGTATCTCGGGGTATCGGTGACCCCAAGGAAGGCCTCCTCTATGTCGTAACCCCGGTACCCGAAATACCCCTGCGCCTTGGCGCCGACCACGAAGAGGCGCGCCGGCCTCCCGTTGGCCCGATGCTCGTTGAGAGCCCGCTCGGCGAGGCGCATCACGTTCGAGTTGTAGCCGCCGGCCAGACCCCGGTCGGAGGTGATCACCATGACCCCGGGAGTGTTGAGCTCACGCGCCTCCAGCAACGGATGGGTGAGCCCGCCTGCCGCTGCGATGTTGCGGATCACATCCGACATCTTGGCGGTGTAGGGCTTGGCCTGCACTACGCGGGCCTGGGCCTTGGCGATGCGGGAAGTGGCGATCAGCTCCATAGCGCGAGTGATCTTCATCGTCGACTGCACCGACCGGATGCGGCGCCGAATCTGACGAAGCTCAGCTGAGGCCATTGGCTATCTCATGCTCCTCGGAGTCTGGGCGCCATCACATCACTCGTCCCCGGCGCCGGTACTGGCCTTGAAGTCGTTGATAGCGGCAACCAACTCCTCTTCCGGCAGCTCCCCAGTGTCGGCGATCTGGCTGAGCAGCCCGGAATAGCGGGTGCGCAAGAATTCGATCATGTTCTCCTCGAACTCGGCAATATGGCCGATCTCGACGTCATCCATGTGTCCTTCCGTGACTGCATAGATGGCCGCCACCTGCTCCTCCACCGGCACGGGATCGTACTGACCCTGTTTGAGGACCTCGACCACGCGCCGACCCCGCTCCAGCTGAGCTAGCGAGACCGCGTCCAGCTCCGACCCGAACTCGGCGAACGCCTCCAGCTCCCTGAACTGAGCCAGATTCAGCCGCAGCGGACCAGCCACCTTCTTCATGGCCTTCACCTGGGCGTTACCCCCCACCCGAGAAACCGAGATGCCGGCATTGATGGCGGGGCGGATGCCGGAGAAGAACAGGTCCGTCTCGAGGAAGATCTGACCATCGGTGATCGAGATGACGTTGGTGGGAATGTAGGCCGAGACATCGTTCGCCTTGGTCTCGATGATGGGCAGACCCGTCATCGAGCCGGCGCCCAGCTCCTCTGACAGCTTGGCACAGCGCTCCAGCAGCCGGCTGTGGAGGTAGAAGACGTCACCCGGATATGCCTCCCGCCCCGGCGGCCGCCGCAGCAATAGTGAGATCTCGCGATAGGCGACGGCTTGTTTGGACAGATCGTCGAAGATCACCAGGGCGTGCCCGCCTTTGTACATCCAATACTGGCCGATGGCAGAGCCGGCATACGGCGCGTACATCTGGAGGGCGGCGGCCGTTGACGCGGCGGCGTTGATGATGACGGTGTATTCCATCGCTCCCGCCTCCTCGAGTGCCGCCGCCACCTCGGCGATCGTCGAGGCCTTCTGGCCGATGGCGACGTAGATGCACTTCACACCGGTGTTCTTCTGGTTGATGATCGTGTCGACCACGATGGCCGTTTTGCCGGTTTGGCGGTCGCCAATGATCAGCTGCCGCTGGCCCCGCCCGATGGGCGTCATAGCGTCGATGGCCTTGATTCCGGTCTGCAACGGCTCGTGCACCGGCTGGCGCTGAACCACCGAAGGCGCCTGCACCTCGAGCAGCCGCCGCTCAGTGGTATCGATCGGGCCCTTGCCATCCACCGGGTTGCCCAGCGGGTCGACTACGCGGCCCAGTAGGGCGTCACCGACGGGTACTGACAGGACTCGGCCGGTGGCCTTTACCTCATCGCCCTCTTCGATCTCGGAGGAGTCACCCATGATCACGGCGCCGATAGAGTCCTCGTCCAGGTTGAGCGCCACCCCGAGCATGCCCCCACGGAACTCGAGCAGCTCCGACGCCATGGCGTTGGGGAGCCCGGTGATGCGCGCCACGCCGTCGCCGACCGACGATACGTAGCCGATGCTCTCGGATTCGATCGATGGAGCCCAATCGCCGAGGTTGCGCCGCAACGCCGCGGTGATCTCTCCGGGGTCAAGCATCAGTTCAGTCATTCGCTATGCCCATGCCTCTCGCAGTTCCTGGAGCCGGCTACGCACCGACCCGTCGAATACAGTGTCTCCGACCTTCACCACCAGCCCTCCGACAACGTTCGGATCGACGATCACATTGGCTTTGATGCGCCTGCCGGTGGCGGCAGCCAGCTTCTCTTCGAGCCGAGCCACGGTGGCCGGCTCGAGCTCGATCGCCGAGCGCACCTCGGCCACGGTCATCGCCTTGCTCTCGGCAGCCTTGCCGATCATGAGCCTGCCAATTTCGGTGATGTCGCGAGCTCTGCCGGCGCTCACCAGCATGTTGACCAAGATGATGGCCGTGCGTGACGCCCGTCCCTGGAGGACGTCGGCCAGCAGGTTCTGCTTGCGCTCCCCCGGCACCCGGATGTCGGTAACCGCTTCGCGCAACTCCTCTGAGGAGTCGATAGCACGGCCGATGGCGAAGAGCTCGGCAGCCAACGCGTCGGCATCACCCTCGGCTGCCGCAATGGCCAACAACCCGGCCGCATAGCCGTCGAGCACATCAGTTTGATACGAATCTTGCATGCCTCAGCTCCCGAGCCCTCCGAGCTCGTCGATGTATTGGTTGACCAGCTGCTGCTGGGCGGTCCGATCGAGCCGCGACCCCAGTACCTTTTCGGCCACGTCGAGCGACAGGTCGGCAACTTCGCGTCGCAGCGAGGCCGTCACCCTCTCCCGCTCGCCCGTCATGTCGGCTGCCGCCCGTTCCTTGATCGCAGCCGCCTCCGCCTGGGCGCGATTCACAACCTCGGCCCGCACCGACTCGCCTGCTTGGCGGGCCTCCTCGACGATACGACTCGCCTCGTCGCGGGCCTGCGCCAGCTGGGCCTGGTAGTCGTTCTTGAGGCTCTCCGCTTCGATCTTGGCGGCCTCGGCGGCCTCGTAGTCGGCTTTGATCGCCGCCTGGCGGCTCTCCAGCGTCTTGGTCAGGGTGGGGAACACCCATTTCCACGCCAAGAAGAAGATGATGGCGAACGCCAGAACGCCGGCGATCAGCTCTGAGGTCTCCGGTAGCAGCAGGTCGATGCCCTCGCCGCCCTCTTCCTCGGCGGCCGCCAGGAGCAGAGTCATTGCGCTATACATGACCCGCCTCCTAGGCGATGAAGAACAGCACGAATCCGATTAGCGCCAACGCCTCGGTAAACGCGATGCCTAGAAACATCGTGGTTCGGGCCATGCCGGCGGCTTCCGGCTGGCGGGCCATTGCTTGAATGGCGTTGCCCACGACGATGCCGATGCCGATACCGGGACCGACGGCGGCCAAGCCGTAGCCAACAAGGGCGATGGCGCCCTTTAGCTCTTCTACCATTGCTGAGGCTCCTCCTCTAGTGCTCTGGGTGAACTGACGTCTGTACGTAGACCGCAGACAGCAGGGTGATGATGTAAGCCTGCAGCACGGCCACGACGATCTCGAACAGATAGATTCCAAGGCCGAAGACAAACCACGGGACCCCGATGATCGAGCGGGCGCCGATGTCTCCAACGCTGCTGATGAAGATCCAACCGGAGGCCAGCAGCAGTGTCAGCATGAGGTGACCGGCGACCAGATTGGCAAAGAGTCGGACTGCCAGCGTGATCGGCCGCAGGATGAAGGTCGAGACGAACTCGATCAGGCCCACCAGCGGCCGCAATGCCAGCGGGACCGACTTGGGCCATATGAGGTCGGTGAGGTAGTGCAGCCCGTTCTTCTTGAAACCGACGATCACGAAGATGATCCAGGTCACAACGGCGATGAATCCTGGAATCGCCATGCGAGACGTTATGGGGAAGTTGATGAACGGGGTCACTTCGAACAGATTGCCGATGATCACGAACATGAACACGGCCAGGAGGTACGGGGCGTACTTGACTCCCTCGGGCCCGATGATGCCGATGGCGATGTCCTCCTTGACGAAGGTGACCAACGACTCGACTGATGCGGCGAACTTGCTCGGGACCTTCTCGCCCTTGCGGAGGCCGAAGTAGAGGATCGCCAGCACGATCGCCATCGCCAAGAAGATGAGGAACACAGTCCGGGTGAAATTGAATCCACCGATGCTGAACAGGGCATCCTTGAACTCGAACAACTCGAGAACGTTGCTGGGGGCGCAGATGATCTCTTCGCTGACATCGCATTCGCTAGCCGCGAGGATTACCGACTCCACTCGAGCTCCCTTCGCTCACCGTTCATCAAGGCCCATGCCTCGAGGGACAACAACGCCAGGTAGGCGACGACGGCCGCCACTCCCATTGCCGGGCGATCTATGTCGACCACGCTCGCAACAATGAACATCGATAGCGTGATGAAGCCCAGCCGGACAAAGAACCCGAGCAAGGCGGCAGCATGATAGACCTTCAGCGACACCCGCGCAGCTCGCGAAAGTAACTCGCCGGCGACGAGGAAGTTGGCGGCGACGATCGCCACTCCGACGGCTGCCGCCCAAGCGCCACGACTACCCCGCAACGCCCAAGCTGCCCCCACGATCAGGGGACCCAGCCACCATGCCCGCAGCACCATCTTGCGGGCGATGGTTGCCTCCACGGATGCCGCCACCACGCTCGGCTTGCGGTAGGCCTCGTCGATTGTCAGCTTGTCTTCTTCAGGCGTCATCTTCATCTTCGTCGTCTTGGGCGTCTTCCATCTCGCGCCGCATCTCGGCGATGCGTAGCAGCCGGGGGTTGCCTGCTTGCTCGAGGATGCGGTCGGAGTAGACGATCATCCGCCAGAATCCGATCGCGAAGCCGGCAACGACACCGACTATTACGAGCCACGGCTCGGTATCGAGTAAGTAGTCCGCAGCCAGCCCGACCAGTAGACCGGCCAGGATCGAACTGAAGAACCCTCCGGCCAGCGACCAGTCGCCCATCATGGAGGCGGACGGCGGCTTCTCCCCGTTTGTGCGACCCAGCTCCTCGGGCTCTCCCATGCTCTGTCCCGCGCTTGTGATTCCTTTCACAAGCTCTTGCCGCCACTCTAGGCAACGGTGCGCGCGGCGGGCAACTCCCTCCCAGGTAATAGTGCCGCGGGCGCATACTTTGGCAGGTCTGCCAACAATTATCGAGGGCGCCGCGATCGCGCCGGGGACGAACGCAAGTCGGCATACGCACCAGCCCCGCTCATCTCCCGGCCCGCAGGGCAGATTGGACGTTGGCCTCTAGCGATGTGCGCCCGCCGTGGTCATGATTGGAATCGGGGCCTAATGAGAGGAGGGGCTGATGAGCGGAGCCAATCGCCCGCTTCGAGCATTGGCGGTCGTTTCGTTCGCGGTGTCTCTAGTCCTCACCGCCATGATGTCGACGGCGGCTGCGGACGACGTCGGGACCGTGTCGGGGACAGTGACACTCGACGGACAACCGCTACCGGACGTCGAGGTCTTCCTATGGGTGGGGTTCCCTCGGCTCACCTGCACGGACTCCCAAGGAGAGTTCATGTTCGCCGACGTGCCTTTCAACGTGAGCCTCGTCTCGGCGACCGGCCCAGGTAGCCCAGAGCATTGCAAGAACTTCTGGTTCCGTGCACCCGGCGGCACAGAGCTGCTGACCCAGTTCTATGAAGGCCACGACGGAGTTCCGCTCTTTGACCAGTTCTTCGTCACGCCCGCCGACCCGAATTTCGTGATCGACTACACGCCGCGCCGTGCCGCCGCGCACGAGAAGGTCTGCGTCGGTCAGCTGGCGACGGTCGTAGGAACCACCGGAGACGACGTTCTCGCCGCCAGCCCCGGCGCCAATGTCGTCTACGGCGACGCCGGCAACGACATCATCGAGGGCCACGCCGGGCCGTTCGATCTGCTGTGTGGCGGGCCGGGCAACGACAGGATCTATGGGTATGGCGGTCCGGACACGCTCGTCGGCGGACCCGGCATCGACCGCCTCTACGGCGGCGGCGGTATCGACGTCATCCTCGGCGGAGGCGGCCGCGACATCCTGCGCGGCCAGGCCGGCAACGACATCATCTGGGGCTTTGGCGGCAACGACACCGCGCTCGGCGGCCGGGGCCGGGACGTCATCAGAGGCAACGCCGGAGATGACGTCCTGCGAGGCAATCTGGGTTGGGATCGCATTTACGGCGGCCCCGGCACCGATACGGCTTACGGCGGTCCCGGCAAGGACAAATGCTGGGCCGAGACGGAGATCAGCTGCTGAGACGGCCAACGCCCACCAGGTGAATCTGTGCGCTAGGGAGGAGAGGCGACCACCATGACACGCCGGAAGCAGCGTCTCACGCTCGTCGTACTGTTTGTTGCCGGATTGACCGTCGGGACATCGAACACGACCGATTCGGATGCCGCCGCCACGGGAACGGTGTGGGGATCTGTACGTGTCGCTAACCAGCCAATCGTAGGCGCCGAAGTGGTGCTCACCGGCGACAGCCCACGATACGCGTGCACTGATGCGAACGGAGAGTTCGCCTTCCCCGGCGTGCCGTTCGACACGGATCTGCGCCTCGCGACGGGAGTCGGCAGCCCGGAGCGCTGCCCGAACTACCGGTTTTTCGCCCCACACGGAGGCAAGCTGCTCAACCAGGCCTACGCCAACCATGACGGGGTCCCCATCTTCGACGTTTTCCGGCTGACCGCAGACGGGCCCAACTTCATCGTCGACTTCGCCGCGCGACCTCCGACGTCAGGTGAGAGGGTATGCGGCGGCTATCTGGCAACCCTGATCGGCACGCCCGGCGACGATTTCCTGCGCGGCGGAGACGACATCGACATCATCGTCGGCGGTCGGGGCAATGACGTGATCCACGGCAGGAAGGGCAACGACTATCTGTGCGGTGGTCTGGGCCGCGACCGCATCTATGGCGAGTTCGGCGCAGATTGGATCTCGGGAGGACCCGGTGTAGACACACTGCTGCGTGGCGGCTGGGGCCGCGACGTGATCCTCGGCGGGAGCGGACGAGACTCGGTTAGCGGCTATGAGGGCAACGATGTCGTGTGGGGATTTGCCGGCAATGATCAGCTCAGTGGAGGGAACGGACGCGACATCATCAGAGCTCACGGCGGCGACGACTTCCTCAAGGGGGGCCGCGGTCCCGATGTGTTGATCGGCGGTGCCGGACAAGACACCGCCAGGGGTGGCTATGGGACAGACGAGTGTGACGCCGAAATCGAAGTCAGGTGCTGACGCCGGCCTGCGGACGCCACACGTTGTCGACGGACGCCACACGTTGTCTAGACGTGCCCGGCGAACCCTGCTGGATAGGCAGGGAATGCGTCGTTGAGCTCGGCGACCCGTGACTTGAGACCGGCCAGCGCGGCGGCGTCCCCTCGGCTGCGCAGTATCTCGACGATGAGAGTGCCCAGCGTCGTCATCTGCTCCTGTTTCATGCCGGCGGTCGTCACCGACGGCGTCCCGATGCGGATACCGGACGTGACGAATGGAGAGCGCGGATCGTTCGGAATCGAGTTGCGATTCAGCGTGATTCCCATCTCGTTGAGCAGCGAGGAGGCTTCTTTGCCGGTGAGCTCGTCGTCGATCGATCGCATATCGGCGAGGAACATGTGGTTGTCCGTGCCGCCGCTGACGATCCGGGCGCCTTCAGAGCTCATCGTGTTGGCCAGCACCGCGGCGTTGCGCACGACCTGGCCGGCATAGGCGCGGAACTCCGGCGTCCCGGCAATCTCGAAACACAGCGCCTTGGCGGCGATCTGGGAGTTGATCGCGCCACCCTGGGCCATCGGGAAAACCGCCTTGTCGATCGCCGAGGCGTACTCGTCGGTGCACAGGATCAGGCCGCCCCGCGGGCCGCGCAGCGCCTTGTGAGTGGTGGCAGTCACGATATGGGCGTGCGGCACCGGGTTGGGGTGGGCGCCGCCTGCGATCAACCCGATGATGTGCGCCGCATCGACGAGAAAGACCGCCCCGACATCGTCGGCGACCTGGCGGAACGCCGCCCAGTCGATGATCCGGGAGTAGGCGGAATAGCCGGCCACGATCATCTTGGGTTGGTGCTCTTTGGCGATGCGGTGCACGTCGTCGACGTCGATCACCTCCGCGTCGTCCTCGACCCCGTACGCCACGAAGTTGAATAGCTGGCCGGAGAAGTTGACCGGCGACCCGTGCGTCAGGTGGCCCCCCTGATCGAGGCGCATTCCAAGAATCGTGTCGCCCGGATCAAGCACGGCCAGATAGGCGGCGAGATTCGCGGAGGAGCCGCTGTGGGTCTGGACGTTGGCATGTTCGGCGAAGAACAGCCGCTTGGCCCGTTCGATGGCCAGTTGCTCGATCTCGTCTACGATCTCGCAGCCTTCGTAGTAGCGCCGCCCCGGGTATCCCTCCGAGTACTTGTTGTTCAGCACCGAGCCGGACGCCTGCATCATTGCGGTCGAGATGAAGTTCTCCGATGCGATCAGCTGGATGTGGGTTCGCTGCCGTTCTGCGTCCGCCGCGATCAGCTGCGCCAGCTCCGGATCTACGTGCTCAATCGACCGCTGATCGATCATCGCTATGTGCCCCTCTTGGTATGTCGAATCCCGGGCAGGGTACTAGGTGGACGCGGCTTAGCACCCTCGACACAGCGATCCATGCCCGGAGTCAGGCGGTCAGACGCTGACGGGGCCTTGCCGCAGCACGTACGGCGCCGGCTTGGTTAGATCGACAACCGTCGACGGGACCACTCCCCCGCTGTCACCTTCGATGTAGTGGGCGACACCACCACCTAGCGCCGCGGCCGCTTGGTCGGCGTTGAGGGCCGGCTCGTCTCCGGACTTGTTCGCCGAGGTGACCACGAGCGGTCCGAACACCTCGAGAAGCTCGAGCGCCAGCGGATGGTTGGGACAGCGCACCCCGACCGTTCGCGAGTGCGCATCCCCAATCCAAGGAGGCACATTATCCAGGCGGCGCAAGACGAGCGTGAGGCCGCCCGGCCAATGCTCGTCGGCAAGATCGAGGGCGACGTCGTCGAACTTGACGAGGCTGATCGCCTGATCCATGTTGGCCACGAGCACTGCCAGCGGTTTGGTCGCATCTCGCCCTTTGAGGTTGGCCAGGGCGGTTACCGCGTCCTCCTGATAAGGATCCGCCGCAATTCCGTAGACGGTATCCGTGGGAAAGCCGACCAGCTCGCCACTTGCGAGATGGCCGACGGCGCGCGAGATCTCCGGATGAGTCACTCCGTACCTTTCTGTGCGATCAGGAAGCGGTCCCTCCCTGACAAATCTTGAATGATCTCTGGATTCATGTCGGCAGCCAACGCGGCGACCGCGCGTCCCTGGCCGGCTCCGATCTCACATGCCAGCAAACCACCGCTGCGCAGCCACGACGGCGCTTCGGTGATTATCTGCCGCAAGATCTCGAGCCCGTCCGCACCCGCGAGCAGTGCGACCGCCGGTTCGTGGTCGCGAACCTCCACCGGCAGCGTGTCGTGTTCGCCGACAGCGATGTATGGCGGATTGGAGATCACCAGGTCAACTTTGCCACGAAGACCGGGGGGAAGGGAAGAGTAGAGGTTCCCGAGATACAAATCGATGTCCAGTCCGGCGGTAGCGGCGTTGCACCGCGCTACCTGGAGTGCCTCGGCCGAAACGTCTACTGCGTGCACCGCGGCGGCGGGAAAGCGATGCTTGAGGGCGATGGCCAGATTCCCCGATCCGGTTCCCAGGTCGACGACAACAGCCGGGGGATCCGCCGCCAGCCGGTTGGTCACCAACTCCCATAGCTGCTCGGTCTCGGGTCGCGGAATGAGGACTCTGGGATCTACCGCAACGTCGACCGGACCGAAGGGAACGCTGCCTTCCAGGTACTGCAGCGGCTCTCCCGCCCGCCGCCGCGCCACGAGCGCTTGGAAGGCGGCGGCAGCCGAGGACACCACGTCGTCGTCCGTGACGAGGGAGGCCCGATCGCGGCCGGTGGCCGTCTCCAGCAGACGCACCGCTTCGTGATCGGGAACGGATGCCGCACCCACTAGCGAGCGAGCTGATACGACTCGGCGGCCCGTCGTCATGCGTCGCCCGCCAACAAATCAGCAGCCTCCTGAGCCAGGAGGCCGGCATGGAACTCGTCGAGATCACCGTCGAGGATGGCAGACAGCGAATGCAGCGTTATGCCGACGCGGTGATCGGTCACACGGTTTTCCTTGAAGTTGTAAGTGCGTATCTTCTCAGCCCGTTCTCCGCTCCCCACCTGTTGGCGCCGCGCATCGGAACGCTCCCCCATCTGCTCATCGAGCTGTTGCTGATAAAGGCGGGCCCGCAACACGCGCATCGCCTTCAGCTTGTTCTGCAGCTGCGACTTCTCGTCTTGGCACGAGACCACGACACCCGATGGCTTGTGGGTGATGCGCACCGCCGAGTCTGTCGTGTTGACGGACTGCCCGCCGGGGCCGGTCGAGCGGAACGTCTCGATCTCTAGGTCGCTGTCGTTGATCTCGACCTCGACTTCCTCCACCTCAGGGAGCACCGCCACGGTGGCAACCGAGGTGTGCACCCGACCTTGCGACTCCGTCTTGGGCACGCGTTGCACGCGATGCGGCCCAGCCTCCCACTTGAAGCGAGAGTACGCCCCTTTCCCCTTGACGGCGAACTGACCGAAAGACATGCCGCCGCCGTCCGCCCAAGAGATATTGATGGGTTCCACCTTCCAGCCGTGCCGCTCGGCGAAGCGCTCGTACATCCGATGCAGATCGGTCGCCCACAGCCCCGCCTCCTCACCCCCGGCGGCAGGCCGCAGTTCGATGATCACGTCCTTGTCGTCGTTGGGATCCTTGGGGACGAGGAGGACCTCGAGCTCGGTTGCGATCCGCTCCAGGTCGGCTTCCCGCTCGGTGCGCAGCGAAGTGAGGTATTCCCGCATGTCCGGGTCGTCCTCCGAGGCCAGCATCTCATCGGCCTCCCCCATCTCGGAGACGGCGGCTTGATACTCGCGGTAAGCGTCGACAACCGGCTTCAGCTCGGCATGCAGCATGCCGAGCTCTTTGAGCTTGTTGGCATCGGAGCTGACCTCAGGCCTGGCCATGTCGGCGAGCGTCTGCTCGAACCGCGACTCCATCTCCTGGAGGCGCTGCAACACACGTTCGTTGAGGCTCATCCGGGGGGAGCCTCCTCCTCGACCCGCTCCGCCGCCAGCGCCGCCGGCGCCACCGGCCCCCGGTCGATAACGTCCTGAAGCTCGGCTTCGTCGAGCGCCGCCACCAAACTGGCAATGGCGACCACCACTTGGTCGTCGGTGGGTTCCTGGGTCGTGATGGCCTGCAGCCACATGCCGGGGCGAGTTGCCCAGGCCATCCACCTGGCGTTGGCGGCCAGCTTGAGGATCTCGTAAGAGAGGGCGGCGATGACGGGAATCAAGATGAGCCGGGCGGCGATCTGCCAGCCGAGCGGCAGCGGCGCCAACAGCAAGAAGACGAAAAATGCCACGAGAGCGACGATTATCAAGAAAGAGGTTCCACAGCGCGGATGGCGCGGGCTGTACTTCTGGATGGCGGCGACCTGCAGCGGATCCCCCGCCTCGTAGGCATGAATGGTCTTGTGCTCGGCCCCGTGGTACATAAAGACCCTCTGGATGTCCTTGGCTCGGGATATGGCCCAGATATAGGCGACGATGAGCACGATGCGCAGCACGCCGTCGAGGATCACGAACCACAGCGTTGAGTCGTCGAAGAAGCGCTTCAACCAGCCGGCCGCGAATGCCGGCAGCAAGACGAACAGCGCGATGGCGAAGGCGGCGGCGAAAGCCATGGTGGCGATGGCTTGGGCCCGCGTTATCTCTTCGTCCTCCTCACCGGCCCGTTGCGCCGACCAGGAGAGAGCGCGAAATCCCAGGCTGAGCGATTCGGCCAGCACCATGACGCCGCGCAGCAGCGGAAGACGCGCCGCGCGCGACCGGGCGGTGAGTCGGGGCAGGTCGTTGCGCTGTGCTTCGATGACACCGTCGGGACGGCGCACTGCAACTGCCCAGGCAGACGGGGCACGCATCATCACGCCCTCGATGACTGCCTGGCCGCCTACCGTGGCGCCAGGAGGACGGGACAACTAAACCTCGGAGGCTGCGCTATCGACCGGGGCGGTCGGCTCGTCGGCGGCAGGCGCCTCGACAACCGGCTCGACATCCGACGGCGCAGCCTCGGCCGCAGGAGCGGCCGCCGCCGGTGTTGCCTTGGCGGGCTGGCCCGCGGGCTTGGCGGCGCCGGTCCCGGTCTTGGAATAACGTTTGCGAAAGCGCTCGACGCGGCCGCCGGAGTCCACCAGGATTTGCTTACCCGTGTAGAAGGGGTGGCTCTGGCTGGAGATCTCCACTTTGGCCAGGGGATAGGTATTGCCGTCTTCCCACTCGATCGTCTCGCTGCTCGAAATCGTCGACCTGGTGAGGAACTGGAGATCCGAAGACGTGTCCTGGAACACGACCATGCGATATTCGGGATGAATCTCGGGTTTCACAGACTTGGCTCCTGTCGATTGCGCACGAATTGTAGGTCAGGGAATTGGGCTGCCGGCCGTTACGATGACCGGCGGTTGCCGGCGCTCGCCCGGCCGCAGTCGCGGCCGATCGTCGGAACGGTTTAAGTGCCCGACTTGGCGACGCTGACGAGGAACTCGGTGTTCGACTTGGTCGATTTCAACCGATCGATCAGCAGCTCGAGCGAGGCGCCCGACTCGAGAGCCAGCAGCACGCGCCGCAGCTTCCAGACCTGCGCCAGCTCGTCTGGGTGGAAGAGCAATTCCTCGCGACGGGTTCCGGACGACTCGATGTCGATTGCGGGGTAGATGCGCTTGTCCGCCAGCTTGCGATCGAGGCGCAGCTCCATATTCCCGGTGCCCTTGAACTCCTCGAAGATAACCTCGTCCATCCGCGACCCGGTCTCCACCAGCGCGGTGCCGATGATGGTGAGGCTGCCGCCTTCTTCGATGTTGCGCGCCGCCCCGAAGAACCGCTTGGGCGGATAGAGGGCGGTCGAGTCGACTCCCCCGGAGAGGATGCGCCCGGAGGCCGGCGTGGCCAGGTTGTGGGCCCGGGCCAGTCGAGTGATGGAGTCGAGCAGGATCACGACGTCCGTTCCCATCTCCACCATGCGCTTGGCGCGCTCGATGGCCAGCTCGGACACCTGGGTGTGCTCCTCAGCGGGACGGTCGAACGTGGAGAAGATGACCTCGCCCTTTACCGACCGCTGCATGTCGGTGACCTCTTCCGGCCGCTCGTCGACCAGCACCACCATGAGATGGCACTCGGGATTGTTTACCGCGATCGAGTTGGCGATCTCCTTGAGAACGGTCGTCTTGCCGGCTTTGGGTGGAGAGACGATGAGGCCACGCTGACCTTTGCCGATGGGGGCGATCAGGTCGATGATGCGAGGCAGCATGGAGCTCGGCTGACCGTCGACTTCGAGACGGAGCCGCACATCCGGGAAGAGCGGTGTTAGCGCCGAGAACTTGGGACGCTCCTGCGCCTCGTCGGGCTCCATACCGTTGACCTTGACCGGCCGGACGAGAGCTGGGAACTTCTCTTGAGCCCTCGCGGGACGAACCGGCCCGGAAACGATGTCACCCTTGCGGAGACGATTCTTACGAATGACGTTGGCCGCCACGTAGGCGTCCTTCTCCCCCGGCAAGTACCCGGTGCAGCGCAGAAACCCGTAACCCTCGGGAAGAATGTCGAGGATTCCCTCGCGCACCTCGAGCTCGGACTCGTCGATGGGCTCTTGGCTGCGTCCGCGACCACGACGGCGCCGGCTGCGGCCATCACGCTGCTCGCCCTGCTTCTGGCGGCCCTCACCATCCTTGGCTGCGCCCTCGGAGTCGGCGGACGCTTCCTTGGCAGGCTCTTCTTCGTTCGGCTCGGGAAGCATCGACTCGTCGAACTTCTCCGATCCGACGATGGCTGCAATCAGCTTTGACTTCTGCAACCCGTCGTGTTCGACGTCGACGGCAGTAGCCATCTCGCGGAGAGCGTCGAGGCCCAGCTCTTGCAGTCTGGCTCGTGTGGTCATTCGCCTGTTGCCCCTTTCGGCAGCTAGAAGGCAGTCCTGGATGACTGAACCTGGTGGCGCATGGTCGACGCTGGAGCGCCGAATACGTCAGGGCGCCACCTCGGCTAGTTGGAATCCCCCCACCAAGCTTCTCGCTTCGCACGCAGCCGCGCCACGGCGACGGTGCGGGGAGTGGATAAACGATCCGGTTGAGGATGTTAATCCGATTGGGTCAATTAGCAAAAGTATCGGACGGCACGGTTTATTCCCTGAGCACTCTCGCCGGCGCCCGAACGGGCTCTTTCAGACGTCCGGGCTCTCCACTCGCACGACCGACACGACGCTTCTGACATGAGGCAAGTCGGCGATGGCGTCCCGAGCGGCCCGCTGCTGCGACTCCGCCGCGAGGTGGGTGACGATGATCAGCGTTGCATCGTCGCCTCTCCCTTCCTGCAGGACCGACTTGATGCTGACGTTCTCCTTGCCGAAAGCCCCGGCGACCTGCGCCAACACCCCGGCCTGGTCATCTACCTCGAGACGCATGCACCACTTGGTGGCGACCGTGTCGAAATCGACCAGGTCGCCGGCCGACAGGCGGATTCGCGGCGCCACCTGGGCGCCGGCCAGGATCTCTCGGGCCGCGTCGATCACGTCTCCGAGGACCGCGGATGCGGTGGGCTCGCCTCCGGCGCCGGGCCCGGCGAACAGCAGCTCGTCGATCGAAGGACCTTCGATGAATATGGCGTTGGTCGCCCCCCGAATCGATGCCAATGGGTGGGCAACGGGTAGCATCGCCGGATACACGCGGACACTGACGCCGTCGTGGCGACGCTCCGCGATTGCCAGCAGCTTGATGGTGTACCCCAGCTCGGCGGCCCACCTCATATCCGCCACGGTGAGACGCTCGATGCCCTCCCGATACACGGTGTCGAGGCCCGACCACGTCCCGAATGCGAGGCTGCCGAGGATTGCGGCCTTGGCGGCCGCATCAGCCCCCGAGACGTCTGCGGTGGGATCCGCTTCCGCGTATCCGAGCTGCTGCGCCTCCTGCAGCGCCCCCGCGTAGCTGGCCCCGTCCACAGCCATGCGGGTCAGCATGAAGTTGGTCGTCCCGTTGACGATGCCGATCACCCTGGCCACTTGCTCGCCGGCCAAGGTCTCCGAGAGGGGGCGAATGATGGGGATTCCCCCGCCTACAGCAGCCTCGAACAGCAGCGGCACGCCGGCGGACTCGGCGGCGGCAAAAAGCTCAGGACCGCGCTCCGCCAGCAGGGCTTTGTTGGCCGTGACGACCGGCTTGCCGGCTCGCAGCGCCCGTAACACCATCTCGCCGGCCGGCTCGAGGCCGCCCATGACCTCCACCACGAGCTCCACTGCGGGGTCGTCGATCACCTCGGCGGCGTCGGTGGTGATCAGTTGAGGGTCGATGGCAGTTGCCCGCGCCTTCTCCCGATCGCGCACTGCGACCCGCTGCAAGTGCAGATCGAGCCCGGTCTTGCTGGCGATTGCGACGTGCTCCTCCAGCAGGCGCCGAATGAGTGAACCACCCACGACTCCTGCACCGAGCATTCCGATTCCGACTGATTTCATCGTTCGCTTCCCGCCGGGAGAGGGGCGGATGGTAAGCGAAGTCGGCAACCTCTCCGACAAACCCGCCACGGGGGATGCCGGCTGCGGCGCGGTGGGCACTATGGGTGACCATGGTCAGCCGGGGTCGTTGGGGCAGGGCGGCGTGAGGAGTTAGTCGATGATCATGTCACGGCGCACCAAGTCGTCCAGGGTTTCGCGCCGTACCACCAATCGAGCCTTCCCGTCCCTCACGAAGACAACTGCCGGCCGCACCACCATGTTGTAGTTCGAGCCCATCGAGTGGCCGTAGGCTCCGGTGACGGGGGTAACCAAGACGTCGCCGACTTCGGTGAAACGAGGAATCATGGCCTTGCTGACGATCACGTCGCCCGATTCGCAGTGTTTGCCCACGATTCGGACTGCCATGTCCCGGTCGGCGTCGGTGGCCCGGGCAAGAAACGCTTCGTAGCCGCTGCCGTACAGCACCGGGCGGGGATTGTCGGACATGCCGCCGTCGACGGCGACGTAAGTGCGTATGCCGGCGATCGGCTTGATCACCCCGACTCGGTAAGCGGTCACCGCCCCGGCGGCGACGATGCTTCGTCCCGGCTCGGCGGTGATTCGGGCGTTCACGCCGCAGCGAGCCGCCGCCTCGTGGACGGCCGCCGCCCACTCCTCTATCGAGGGCGCTTGCTCATCGCCAACGTAGGCGACCCCCAGGCCGCCTCCGATCGAGAGCTCCGGAGCTGCGGCTCCAACGGCGAAGCGACCCAGCACTTCCATCGTCTTGGCAAACGAGCTGGTGGCATAGACCTGGCTCCCGATGTGGGCATGGACTCCGGCGAACTCGAGCGCCGGCGACGCTTTGATCCGAGCCACCGCCTGGGTGGCGACCCCGCCTTCCAGGGCGAAGCCGAACTTGGAATCGGCCACGCCGGTGCGCAGATACTCGTGGGTATGGGCGTCGATGGCCGGGTTGAGCCGCACGAGGGCCGGCGTCACCGGCTTGCCATGCCGGTGCAGGTCCTCGATGCGGTCGATCTCGTCGAAGTTGTCGACCACGACGTGGCGGACTCCGGCGTCGAGCGCCGCCGCCAGCTCGGCAGATGACTTATTGTTGCCATGGAATACGAGCCGATCGCCCGGCACGCCGGCGCGTAGCGCGACGTGGAGCTCACCCCCGGTAGCCACATCGAGCTGCATGCCCTCCTCGTAGGCCAGGCGAGCCATCGCCCCGCAGAGAAATGCCTTGGTGGCATAGGCGGCCCCGTCGGGAAAGCCCGCCACCGCCTGCCGACAACGCAATCGGATGTGCTCTTCGTCGTATATGAACAGCGGGGTACCGTGCTCGTCGGCCAGGTCGATGATGTCGCATCCGGCGATGCTGAGCCGGCCCGTAGGATCAACAACGGAACTGTCGGGCAGCAGGTCGCGCCGAATCGGCGTCACATCCGCTCCGGGACCTGTAACACCAGGAGATCGAGCAGGAAGGCCAGCTGCCGCTGCGTCACCTCCACGAGCCCCAGCCAGCCCGCCTGCACCACGGCATCCGGCTCGTCGATGATCCGGCAGTTCTCGTAGAAGCGGCTGAACTCCGCCGCCAACTCGTACGCGTAGAGCGCTACATGGTTGGGCGCGCGGTGCTCGGCGGCCCGCTCCACGACCTCCGGCAACCGCAGCAGGGCAAGCATCAAGTTGCGGTCGTAGTCACCGCGTGGCGGTTGGATCTCGCCGGCTTTGAGCCCTTGTTTTTCGGCTTTGCGCAGAATCGACTGCATACGAACCGCGCTGTAGAGCAGGTAGGGGCCGGTGCGCCCTTCGAACGACACGAATCGGTCCAGGTCGAAGATGTAGTCACTGGTGCGGTGGTTCTGCAGATCGCCGTACTTGAGAGCGGCGAGCCCGACGAGCCGTGCGATCTCGGCCCGTTCCGCCTCGCTGTAGTCCGCCGCCAGGTCGTTCTCGGCGAGCCGCTGCGCCGCCCGGTCGACGGCGTCAACCATCAGATCCCGTAGCCGCGGCGTGTCGCCGGCGCGGGTCCTCAGCGGCTTGCCGTCGGGGCCGTTGACCGTCCCGTTGAATGCATGCTCCAAGAGCACATCGGCGCCGACGATGCCGGCCTTGCGGGCGGCTCGAAACACCTGCTCGAAGTGCAACGATTGGCGGGCGTCGACGATGTAGATCATCGCCTCCGTGCCGAACCGCTCGACACGGTCCTCGATCGTGGCGACATCCCACGTCGTGTACAGCGTGGCCCCGTCACTCTTGGCCATCAGCAGAGGCGGGATGTCGCTCTTGTCGTCGGGCCGGGCGATGTCGATCACCACGGCACCCTCACTGCGGCGGGCCACCCCTGCGGCCAGGAGCCGCTCGATCAGCTGATCCAGTCGGTCGGCCACGGTGCTCTCTCCGTGCCACAGCTCGAAATGCACGTCGAGCTCGTCGTAGACAGCCTTGATCGCATCGACGGATACGTCGCGAAAATGCTGCCACAGCGCCACGTATCCCGGCCGGCCCCGCTGCAGCTCGGCGGTTGCCTGGCGGGCTCTTTCGGCGAAATCGCCTTCCTCAGCCACGCGAGCGGCCGCTACCGGGTACAGGCCATTGAGGTCCTCGATCGTGACCGGCGATTCGGTGGGATACGGTCCCGTGTAGCTCGGATCGAAGTATGGGAGCTCAGGGTGACGATCCTCGAGCTCGGCGATGAGCTGACCCATCGGGGCGCCCCAGTCCCCCAGGTGCACGTCGCCGAGCACTTCGTGGCCAAGCGCTCGCAGAATGCGCTTCAAGCTCTCACCGATGGCGGCCGTGCGCAGATGGCCGACATGCAGCTCCTTGGCCACGTTGGGCCCGCCGTAGTCGACGACCGTCTGGAGCGGCCTGGCGGCCGGCGTGATCTCGACCTCGGTGGCCCCTCGCAGCAGCTCCATCCGTCCAGCCAGGGTGTGATCGGTCAGCGAGATGTTGATGAATCCGGGTCCGGCCACGGCCAGCTCGGCGAAGGGTGACGGGTCGGCAACAGCGGCGATGACCTTCTCGGCGAGTTGGCGCGGATTCGTTCTGGCTTCCTTGGCGGCCTGGAGGGCGCCATTGCATTGGAACTGAGCCAACTCGGCCCGTTGCGAGACGACTACTTCTCCGTACCCCGCGTCCAGTCCCACCGCTTCGAAAGCGGAGCCGAATATGTCCGACAGGTCAGCCAGAAGTGACAAGGAAAGCTCCCGACGCTGGTTCTCTGCATCAGTCCCGCCGGGGAGGGACTGGTCGTGCCCTGAGTATGCGACGCAGACTCGAAGCACCTTGGGGCCCTGGACCAAGTCGCCGACCCCAAGGTGCCCCAGGCAGGATTCGAACCTGCGCACCCGGCTCCGGAGGCCGGCGCTCTATCCCCTGAGCTACTGGGGCTCAGGGCGGGGAGTGTACTCCTCCGGTCAGAAGGTGAGGGGGGTCATAACACGTTGCCGAGCGCCCCCAGCCGGGTCAACACCAACAGGTCCATCGTGATTGCCACGGCTATGTGGAGGAACACGCCGGGCACAAAGCTGCGTGATCTGACCGCCAGCACTCCCAGCACCAACCCGGCCACGATGGCGGCGAACGCCTCCGGCATCGGCTTGGCGAAGTGGATCATGGTGTACGGCACCGTCATGACGGGCACCGCCAGGATCCCGAACCGGGGCAGCAGACCAAAGGTCATGAAGCCGCGAAAGAACGCCTCCACCCCCACGAACTGCAGCGCATACCCCGCCTCATAGAGCCAGAATCCGGCACCGCCCTCCGCTGCTCGCGCGTAGAACGGGTAGTAGCTCAGAAACGACTCGAAGCTCGACACCCAGATCAGCACCGGCAACATGATGAGAAACATCACGCCGTAGATGGGGAGATGGGCGGCCATGCCGCGCACCCGGAAGCCGTAGTCGCCGGGTCGATCCCGCAACAGCCACCAGATCACCAGCACCGGCGCCCCAACGCGCAGCACCAGCGACGTCAGTCCCCACCACAGGTAGCCGCCGACGCCGGGGAAATCCCGTAGTGGCCCTCGGGCGAAGTCAGAGGCCCATCCTCCCAGCCCACTGGTGAAGTAGAAGCCGGGCCTTCCCCAATAGAAGAAGACAAGAAGCAGAACGGTCGACGACAGCAGGACAATCAGCGCGTCTCGGTCCCGCCGCTGCCATACGAAGTGCGGATGGTCTGGCCACATACGGGACAACACGAGGACACCGAGTGTACGGCCACACGGACGCGGAGACCGCTCCCACCACACCAGTGGATGCACTATCGTTTTTCGCGAAGTCAGGTTTTGCCGCTACGAGAGGTCACCATGCGATCCATCTGGAAAGGCGCCATCTCGTTCGGATTGGTGACCATCCCCGTAGGCCTCTACGCCGCCACTCAAGACAAGCGGCCCAAGTTTCGCCAGCTGCGCAATTCGGACCACAGTCCAATCAAGTACAAGCGGGTTGCCGAATCCGACGGTGAAGAGGTCCCCTACGAGAACATCGTCAAGGGCTACGAGATCGACAAGGGGCGCTATGTGGTCTTCACCCCGGACGAGCTGTCCGACATCGCCAAGGGCATCTCGGGCGGAGTCGTCGACGTCGTGCAATTCGTGGATCAGGCCGACATCGACCCTATCTACTACCGCACCACGTACTACCTGGCTCCCGAGAAGACGGGTGTCAAGGCCTACAAGATCCTGGAGAAGGCACTGAGCGACAAGGGCATGGTGGGGATCGCCAAGGTTGCCATCCGGGAGAAGGAGTATCTGGCCACGCTGCGCGCCGACGACGGTGTGATCCTGATGGAGACCATGTACTGGCCGGACGAGATTCGCGAGCCGGCCTTCGAGACGCTCGAAGCCTCCGAGGACCAAGAGGTTCGCGACGAGGAGGTGAAGATGGCGGAGATGATCATCGACAACCTCACCGGCTCCTTCGACCCGTCTGCCTGGAACGACGGGTCACGCGAGAAGATCGAGGCCGCCGCCCAGCTGAAGGTCGAAGGCCAGGAGATCGTCGCCCCAGAAGCGCCGCAGCCCACCGGCGTCGTCGATCTGATGGAGGCCCTCAAGGCGAGCGTCGAGGCCACCAAGGCGAAGAAGGCGGGCTAGTTCACGGCGGCAGACCGGCGTCGAGAAGGAGCCAGGATCGAGTTCTCGATATCGTGAGGCCGAACGAATGGGACCCGGCGCCGGAACGTTCGCAGCTGAACCAAGGGAGATGAGCCCGGAGCGCCCCGAGCGTCCCCTCGTCGCTCTGAGCCATCACCGTCGTGTAGCCGTCAGCGTCGGCCACGACGATTGCTGCCAGGCGCCGCTCCTCAGGCACACGCCCAACTTAGCCGTCTGGTTCAGCGTCCGACGTTGACTTGCTCAGCGAAGATCTCCAGCTCGAACGTGAGGCGCCAAGCCATGACTATGAGCGTCATAGTGGTCGCCATCAATGCTGCTTGCATTAGCCCCATGTCCCAATCATCGGTGCTGACAGCCGATTCTGCAGCCTAGGATTTCGCGAACTCGGATCGCGGCTCAGCCACCCGGCGCATCCGGCCCCTCAGTCGCCCAGGAGACCTCGCTGATCGGATAGTCGGTGAACCCCTTGAACGACGGGCCGCGCAGCCGGCCGGCACCCGTCCACTGCTTGTACTGGACCACGGCTACCAGCTCCGGGGCCACCCACGTGATGTCTCTCGGCGTCGCTTCATCGCCGATGAAAGGCGACTCGTCCACCACCATCTCGTCGAGGGCCGCCCGGATGCTGCGCACCTCTGATGCCGAGAACCCCGATCCGACCGAACCGATCCATCGCATGTGACTCCCATCCGGCAAACCGAGCACCAATGCCCCGAAGCTGCCACGGCGACCTCCGTCGCCCGTAGTGAAACCGACAACGACGGCCCGCAGCGACCTGAAGACGACGCTCTTGAGCCAATCCGGAGACCGCACGCCTGGGCGGTAGAAGCTCTGCCGGCGCTTCGAGATCACGCCCTCCAGACCTCGCTCTGCAGCGAACGCCCACAGCGGGTCAGGATCGTCGTAGGTGTCCGAGAGCACGAATCCAGCGGGCATCTCCACCTCATTCAGCATGGCGAGACGTCGCTCCAACGGCACCGCGAGCATGCTGTCGCCCCGATGTGGCAGGTCGAACACGACGTAGGTCACGGGCACCGCGGCGACGGCGTCTGCCACCAGCGATCCGGCTTGGAGGTTCATCCTTCGCTGCAAAACCTCGAAGGAAGGGACACCTGCTTCGCTGAGGGTGACGATCTCGCCGTCGAGGATCACTCCCGGCTCGAGGGCAACGGCCGCGGCGGCGATCTCCGGATAGGTGGCGGCCATGTCCTTACCGGTACGCGACCGCATGCTGACTGTCTCGCCGTCCCAGCCCAGAACCGCCCGCACGCCGTCCCATTTGATCTCGTGCAGCCACTCGTCGCCGGCAGGGGGCCGGCCGGTGCCGGCTTGAGCCAACATCGGCAGCAATGCGGGCAAGCGGGCGCCCGCTATGCGCCGAGCTCTTCTTTGACCAGCTCGTTGACGAGCCGACCGTCGAGCCCGGCGCGGCTACCCATGATGTGGCCGATCACCCGCCCCGCCTGTTTGGGATCGTCGATCCCCAGCTCCGCAATCGCTTCCCTGACCAGCTGCCGCGTGGTTTCGGCATCGGCCTCCTCGGGTAGCCATTGCGAGAGGTAGTCCACCTCGTAGGCCAGCTTGGCAACTTGTTGCGCGCCCCGCTCGCCGGCGCCCTCGAACTCCAGCTGCGCCTTCTTCATCTTCTTGACGTAGCTGGCGATCGTGTCGAGGTACAGCTCGTCATCGACCTCCCCACTGAACCCCGGCGCCGCCTTGCGAATGCTGATCTCCGCCTCGATCTGGCGAATGACGTTGATCTGGGGCTTGTCCTTGGCTCGCATCGCCTCTCTGAGACGGGCGGCGAGCTCCTCTTTGATGCTCATCGGGATTGGACTCTCCTCGATACTGGGCGCCCCTCGATATTGGGCGCCGGCCAGGATACCTTGGCCCGGAATGGGGCCCGGAATGGGGCAGCCCCGCTCATGAGCGGAGAAATCCAAAAAAAATCCCGGAAAATCCATTGCGTTGCGCCGGCGATTCATATTAAGGTCTGCGCCACATTGTGAAAGAGTTCACTTTCACAAGCGATCGGCTTGTCGATCGCACCGACTAACCACTACTAACCACCACGACTGACCCACCACATCTCGAGCCGAACTTAGCGCCGCTGCAGCCACCCCACCATCGCTGGGGGGCCAGCCGGCCCAAGAGGAGTACCAAGTGCTTACCATTACTGACTGGCGTGAGCTCTCTGCCTGCCGCGACACCGATCCCGACCTCTTCTTCCCCATCGGCAGCACCGGGCCGGCAGTCGAACAGATCGACAAGGCCACGGCCATCTGCCAAGCCTGCTCCGTGAGCGAGGCCTGCCTGCAATACGCGTTCGAGACCAACCAGGAAGCCGGCGTCTGGGGGGGTTACGCCGAGGACGATCGCCGTCGCCTGCGCAAGCGGTGGTTGGCCGAGCGGCGCCGCGCCCGTCAGGCGAGCTAGGCCCCCATCCATCTAGGCCCCCATCCATCTAGGCAGGTCCATCTAGGCCCAGGGGGTGGGCCAGACGATTGGACGCTCCAACTAGGCCCACCTCGACACGGCATTGAGTTGCGGCGCATTCGGCTGCGGCGTCTACCCGAAGCCCACCATCTTCGGTTCCTCAGCATCGACCTGGAGGAACGCCAACTTATCGACTGCGAATGCGTGGCGGGTGTCGTTGGTATCCGTTATCCAAGCGAGCGGGTCTTCCGCAGTCATGGCGCCGGTGATGGCTTCGATGACCACTTCCGGATCTTCGACTTCGACTTCGATCTCGCGCACCGATTGAAGGCCGATGCGTATCGTGACTTTGCTGGCCAATGTTCCTCCGCGAGGTTCGTGACTGGGATCGCGATCGTAGAGGATCCGCCGTGCCCCTAGCGCACGATGAGCTCCGGGTGGCTACGGCGTCGCGGCGGCCGCCCATCGATCTCCTTGGCGAGGACGCGAAAAGCTTCGGCCGCCTCGCTGGTGGGATCCGCGGCCGTCGCAGGCAGGCCGGAGTCGGCCCCTTCGCGCAGCGACATCACGAGCGGCACCTGCACCAACAGCGGCACGCCGAGCTCGTCGGCGAGCTGCTGGCCGCCCCCCGAACCGAAGATGGGGTACTGCTTGCCGTCGTCGCCCGTGAACCACGACATGTTCTCGACAACACCGATCACATCCTGGTTGACCTTCGCCGACATCAAGCCCGCCCGTTTGGCTACCCGTTGCGCAGTGGGCTGCGGCGTGGTCACCACGATGGCCTCAGCCCGCGGCAGAAACTGTGAGAGCGAGATGGCCACATCTCCGGTGCCGGGCGGCATGTCGATGAGCAGGTAATCGGGCTCACCCCAGTGCACATCGGCGAGGAACTGCTCGAGTGCCTTGTGCAGCATGGGACCGCGCCAGATGACGGCTTGGTCCGGCCTGACGAAGTAGTCCATCGACATCACGGCGACCCCATAGGCTTCGGGCGGGATCAGGGTCTCGTCGATCACCGTCGGCGGCCGATCGATCCCGAGCATCTTCGGGATGGAGAACCCCCACACGTCGGCGTCGATCACTCCGACCCGCTTACCCATCTCCGCCAAGGCCACCGCCAGATTCGCCGTCACGGAGGATTTGCCCACTCCACCCTTACCGGAGGCAACAGTCAGCACCCGCGTCTTGGATCCCGGCTGCCCCACGGTTATCTGACGGGCGGCCGCCCCGCCGCGAATGTCGGACATCAGCTCGGCTCGCTCTTCGTCCGTCATCGCAGTGAACTGAACTTCCACCGACTTGACCCCGGCGACGCTCTGCGCGGCCGCGGTGACGTCGGCGGTCAGCTTGTCCTTGAGCGGACATCCGGGGATTGTCAGCGCGACGAGCACCCGCACTGCACCGTCCGCATCGACTTCGAGCTCTCGCAACATATTCAGCTCTTGGAGAGAGCGGTGGATCTCGGGGTCCTCTACCAGCTCGACGGCTGCCCGTACCGCGGCGGCGTCTACCAATTCATTCTCCTATGTCCGTAGTAGATAGAAACTATAGTTAGGCCTAGATAATCGACGAATCTGCGAGCGGGCTGCAATCAACCCATCCAGAGAGGCGACATGCAACTCGATGCATTCAACCAGCAGGTCGAGGACCTGGCCTCCTCACTCGGCGATGCCACCCGCCGCGGTATCTACATCTCGATCCGAGAAGCACCCGACGCAATGACCACTGCCGAGATCGCTGAGCTCTTCGACATCCACCCCAATGTGGCTCGCCACCACTTGCATCGGCTCGTCGAGGGCGGCTACCTGACGGTCACCGAGCGCCGCCGCTCGGGAAAGCAAGGTCCCGGCGCCGGCCGACCCGCCAAGCACTACCGGGCGACGCCCAAGGAGATCCAGCTGCAGCTTCCGGCGCGCCGTCACGATTTGTTGGCCGAGCTGCTGCTACGGGTGATCGCCCGTCTCGCCCCCGACGACGCCTCGGCCATAGCCGAAGCCGTCGGACGCGAATACGGTCAGGAGCTCGCCGCCGAGATCGGCCTTCCCGAAGACAGCGGCTTCGAGGCAGCTGCCAGGGCCGTGGCGCGGGCGATGATCGGCATGGGATTCGACACTGCCGCCAATGTCGCCGACCACACCTTGGTGACGAGCTACTGCCCCTTCGGCGAGGCCGCGTTCAACCACCCGGAGATCGTATGCAAGCTCGACCAGGGCATGGTCAGAGGTCTGCTGGCGGCGACCAACCAGCGGCCGCAGGCAGTGGTCATCCCGCACAAGACCACCGAAGAGGTGTGTGTAACCGATCTCTAATGGGCGCCCCCCGCAATGCCCAGTTGGGCATCGAGAACGCGAGCATCGTCAGAAGACGGGCGTCGCCATGAAGTAGGTCGCCAGGAAGGCGAGGGCCCCGTAGGCAGGTTCCGGGATGATCACCCGGCGCTGCCGGTGCCACCAGCGCAAGGCTCGCTGCGCCACGGTAGGACTGGCGCACTCCTGAGTCGTGGCCGCCGCGTCGCACAACGCCGCTACGAAGTCGTCCGCACTGGCGAACCGATCCGCGGGCGCTCTCGCCATGGCGCGCACGATCACCGCCTCCACCGACGGCGGAATCGCCACCACGTCCCCGGGCGGTCGCAACATGCCGGCTTGGTGGGCCAGGGCGACTTCGAGGGCAGTGGCGCCCCGATAGGGCTTGACACCGGTGACCATCTCATAGAAGACCGCCCCCAGCGCGTAGATGTCGGTTGCCGTAGTACCCGGGCTGCCGAAAGCGCGCTCGGGGGCGAGATAGTCGATGGTTCCGACTGCGCCACCGTCTTGCGTGAGTCGATCGACAAAGTCGCCCGATGCGGCAATCCCGAAATCAACCAGCACCACCCGCCCAGTACCGTTCTCGAGGAGGATGTTGCCCGGTTTGATGTCGCGATGGAGCACCCGCCGTTCGTGGGCGTGAGCCAGCGCGCCCGCCACGGCAATCGCGATGCGCTGGGCTTCGGTCCACGGGAGCGGGCCCTGCCGCTCAATCCGCTCGCGCAGCGTCTCTCCGTCGATCAGCTCCATGACCATGAACAGGCCGCGGGAGTCTTCCCCGGAATCGTGTACGGCGGCGATCGCCGGATGGTCCATCGAGGTCGCCACGGCGATTTCCCGGCGAAATCGCTCCACGGCTTGCGGATCGGCGGCGAGGTGTGGGTGGAGGCGCTTGACGGCGACGGCGCAACCGGTGCGACGGTCATAGGCTCGCCATACACCGGCCATCCCGCCGGCGGCAATCAACTCGTCGTTCAGGTAGCGGTCCCGAGGTTCGATTGCCAGCGCCATGACCGAGACCTACCCGTTGCCGGAACAACCAAACTCCGGCAATGGGTCGAGCTAGCGGAGCCGGTTGGGCTAGCTGAAGAGGACTAGGTCCTCGAGGCGGAAGTCACCGTCGAGGGCACAATCGGCCTCGTCGAGGCGCCTGCCGCCGCAGATGCGGACAAAGGTGGCCACGTCCGTTGCCAATGTGCCTACGGGCTCGCCGCTCCCGAATCGAAGCGTCCGGTCGGGGAGCCGAATCGTCACCGCGGGCTTGCTCATGAGTTGAGAGCGCTCCATCAGCAGGTCGAGCGCCAGCTCCACGCCGGCGCTGGCATAGGCATCCTCGTAGCCGAGAGCCTCTCGAATGTCGCCGCCGTGCATCCACTCCCCCAGCGCGATTCCGTCCAGCTTGCCTCCGGCCTGATCGATGGCGGCGGCGGCTGCGTCGTACCCCGTGATCAGCTCGGCGAGCACCTGCCCGATGGCCTGACCACGGCGAGCGTCGACATCGCGTTGGTTCTCCTCGGGCGTGAAGTCATGCAGCTCCCCCGCAGCTGTGCGCGTCAGGGCCGCAGCGCAGTGGGCCATGACGTCACGCACGCTCCATCCGGCACAGGCGGTGGGCAGGTCGAATTCGGCATCGGCGGCTCCCTGCAATATGGGCTCAATGGCGGCCGCCTCGACAAGAAGCAGCTGCGCCGCCGGGCGCGTAGTCATGGTTCGAGGCTAGCCGCCCGCACCCCGGCGCAACGGAGGCGCTGGCGGCATCGAGGTCGCCGCCCGGGTGAATCCGGCGCCGCCTGGTGGCCGGTCAACCGGCAGGCCACACAGTTCCCTCGGGAAAGAACGTGACGAAATCCTTGGGAAAGGCGGTGAAGCCCGCCAGCCGATCCAGGCTCTGGTCGGCCAGGCTGCCGGAGCGGCCCCGCCCCAGGAATGGGTCGAACACCGTGCCGGACTCGCTATCGACCAAGCCCAGATCTGTGAGCGTCAAGAATGCCACCGAATCGTCGAGGCGCCGACTGAACACGGCCCACCGAGCCGGATCGGCCGGATCGATGACGACGGCGATCTCGAGCCCGGCAACGACGGTGTTCACGACCCCGATCTCGCGCAGTGCCGGTATCCGGTAGGCGGCGGCCTCGATGCCGAGATCGACCACGATCGCCATGTCCTCGAGACGAAACCCGGTGGCCCATCCGGGCACGTCGAGCGCCACGGTCGCCGGATGGGCCTGGCGCCAAGCATCCCATGTAGTCAATGTCGACGCCACCAGCTCCAACTGCTGGCCGCGGCGGGGGCCGAGAATCGCTTCGCCCAGAGGTTGGCTCCACACAGAGCCGGTGTCGTGATCCCACCAGGTCATCGCATTGCCGTAGAGGTCCCCTTGGTTGCCGAGCACCAAAGTGTTCCCCTCGACTTCACGGCGATGGACCATCGCCGTCCCACACAGCGGTCACCACGAGACGAGGATCGGCGTGCCGTCCAGCCAGTCGATGACCATCTCGCGCGAGTTGAGATGAGTCACCGGGTATGCCTTGGCAGTCTCGGGTCCCGACACCCCGATCACGAGAGAATCATCCGGCCAATCGACATTGGCCGCGGGCGTGAAGACGGGCCGATACACAGGGGTGATGGCATCGCGCGGGAGAGCTACTCGATACCCCGGAGGTAGACGCTCACCGGCGTCGACCGGATCGTAGACGGCGCCCGGATCGGGGATCGGGGGCAAGGTCTCTTGGGCCGCATCGGGCCCCAACAGGGCGAAGCGGGCCGCAATCGCAACGCCGGCGGCCACGACGAGCAAGGCGAGGACAGCTGCGCCGCGATACCGAATGATGCCCATCAACTGCGTAAACCCGCCTCGGCCTGAGATCTTCCCGGCCCCGCGGCGCATGCCGACCACGGCAAGACTGACCCCCCCCCATCGGCAGCCGGTAACGTGCCGCCGATGGCTTGGATCGAGACCATCCGGGAAGACGAGTGGGAAGGCCACCTCGCGGAGCTGTACGGCAGGGTGGTCGACCCGGTAGCTGGCCGGGTGGACAACATCATGCAAATCCATTCGCTCAATCCGGCTGGCCTGGTCGCTCACGACGCGCTGTACCGCTCGGCGATGACCGGAACAGCCGGCTTGCGCAAGGTGGAGCGAGAGCTGATCGCCTTGGTGGTCAGCGTGCTCAATGATTGTCACTACTGAACCGTGCACCACCGTCGCGGTCTGCGGCGACTCCTCCGGGACGACGAATCGCTGGTGAGAATCGAGCGGGACTGGCGAACGGCCGAGCTGAGCCCGGCACGCCACGCAATGCTGACTTATGCGGAGAAGCTCACACTGACCCCGGGAGAGATGAGCTCCGCCGATGTCGTCGCACTCCGCGACGCGGGATTCTCCGATCGCGACGTCCTCGATATCGCCGAGGTGGTCGGCTACTACGCCTACGCCAATCGGATTGCCGACGGCCTGGGAGTCACGATCGAATCGTGGATGACGCCCGACACATGACCCTGGATCAGGCTCAGCGGATCCACCGCGAGTTACCGGTGGTCGATGGGCACAACGACCTGCCGTGGGCGATTCGCCTCCATTACGACAGCCTCGATGACGTCGACACCACCGGCCCGATACCTGCCCGGCACACGGACACGCCTCGCCTGCTCGCCGGCGGAGTGGGCGGGCAGTTCTGGTCGGTGTATGTGCCCGCGTGGACCGACTCTCCGCTGGCGACCACCCTCGAGCAGATAGACCTCGTGGCGGCAATGTGCTCCCGTGATCCTCAACTCGAACTCGTCACGGCGGCGGCCGGCGTGCGGG
>JBFIXI010000006.1:0-100924 GCA_041605955.1 Acidimicrobiia bacterium | reverse complement strand
GTTGCCATGACGAGCAGCGGTGCCCGGCTGGGCCCGGGTCGCACCATCAGCGATGCAGGCGGATCGGGATGAAGTCGGCGCTGCTCCACGCCCCGACCTGGGACACCGGCAGCAGCCACAGGCCGAGAGGAATGCTCACCCTGACCACGACTGTACGAGCCCGCCAGCTGGTGTCCCGGGTGCAGCGGCACTCCTCGAGTGATGCCCCATTGGCGTGCGCATAGGTTGCGGCTTCATCGGCCGGGCCGCCGCGTGCTCCGAACGGCCGGAAGGTCACCGGGGCGGCAGCCAGCGCCGCAGCATCGGCTGCGACTTGGGCCCGGGCACGGCCCGCGAGAAGGACGGCGGTGTCGGCGACCAGCAGCGTGACCACGACCGCTACTACGGCGAGGGCGAGCAACGCCAAACTCGCCGATCCGGCCTCGCCGCCTCGGCCGTTCACTTCTCGACGCGCATTGCGGCCGCGGCGCGCAGCTCGATCTCGGTCCCGCCGAAGAGAAAGGGCAGGATGCGATGACGCAAGGTAATTGCCACCGCCGCCGGCTCCCCGACGACATGGGGCCGGGACACGCTGATACGGGCGTTCTCGGCCAGCTCGCCGAGGGCGCGCTGGGTAGCTTCCACCGCCGTTGCCGGCTCGGGGCTGACCGCAGCGGTCCGGGCACCCTCGCGAGCGCCATTGACCAGCTCGAGCTGGGTCCGGGCCACGATGGCCACCTCGGCGACAACGAAAAGCAGGGCGATGACCAACGGCAACAAGAGGGCGATCTCGACCGTCGCCGAGCCGGCCGCAGCCGTCGCCGGCTTCAACCGCCGAGCGCCTTGACCCGGGCGATAACCGCATCAAAGAGGTCCGGCAGCACCGGCGTGTTGGCCGCCCACATGATCAGGGCGAGGGCAACAGTGGCCGCAGCCACCATCACCAGGGCGTACTCGGCGGTGACGGCGCCACTTTCGTTGGACACCGCCTGCTCGAACAAACGTGGATGGTCTCCGAGGGACATGGCTTCCTTTCTTCAGCGAGTAGCCGCGAAGCGGCCAAGCACTTCGATCAGGGCGGGCCCGGCCAGCATCAGGACCAGACCGGGCAACATCAGCAGAGCGAGTGGGAACAACAGCTTCACCGGCAGCCGCTGCATGCGAGCGGCGGCTTCCGCCCGCTGCTGTGCGGTGAGTTGCTCGACGAACGAATCGAGCGTGGGGCCGAGGGCCGCCCCTGTTTCCACGGCCCGCCCGACCTGTGCGAGCAGCTTCGCCGCCGGGCCGGGTGCCGCCCGCAGCTGGGTGGCCAAGCCGGTGAGTCGGGCGGCGCGCAGGACCGAGCCGAGCTGGGCTCCCAGCTCGGGGTGAACGTGGGGCCGCACCCATGTCAGCGAGCTCGACAGGTTGAGGCCGGCGTCGATGCCCAGGGCGACCAGCATCGCCAGCTCGAGCACCTCGTCGCCGCCGGCCCGCCTGATGCGCCGCGGCCACCGCCGCCACGACGGCAGGGTCAGTAGAAGGGCAGCCACCCCGACAGCGGCGATCATCGTTGTGCTCGCATCAGCAGGACCAGTAGAACCACACCCGCCAGCTGCATCCCGAGCCCCAACAACACGGGCAGCCGCGTCGCCGCCTTGGTCATCAGGGAACCGCCGCGAGCCACTCCCAGCATGAGGCCGATTCCCAGCGGCATCAGTCCGACCACCGCCGCCGAAAAGCGGGCCTGGGCGCTGAGGGCGCGGCGCTCGCCCTCGAGTTGACGCCTGGCGCGGGCTCGCTCGGCCAGCCGGGAGAACAACGTGGCGCTGGGCGCTCCTGTCTCGCCGGCAAGCTCGATGCCGGCTGCCGCCAGGCCATCGACCGGGTCCAGTTCCCGTTCGAGAGCGGCTACAACCAAGCCCATCGGCTGCCCGCTCACGGCAAGTCGAGCAGTGACCGATCCGGCCACTGGTGCTGCGATCGCATGACGCAGGCTGGCGCCGCGGCGCAGTTCGGCGGCGACCGCATCGAAGTATTCGGCGTCGCCGAGACGGGCTCTGGGGCGTCCACCCCCGAGCCGCCGGGGGCGACGCATTCGAACCACCGCCCACGCCACAAGCACCGCGGCGGTCACGCCACCACCTCGAGGCCATCCGCCCCCACGCTTGCTAGCTGCCGCACGTAGCGCCGGCCGCCGGTGCGGGCCATGACCACGACGAGATCCAGCGTCGATCGCAGCAGTGCCCGGATTGCCTCAGGTGCCAGCCCCGACACGCCCGATGTGGCCAGCACCTCGAGCCGCCACAACGCCTCGGCGGCATCACCGGCGTGCACCGTCGACATGGAGCCATCGTGACCGGTAGCCATCGCCTGAATCATGTCGAGGGCCTCCGGTCCGCGAACTTCGCCGACGATGATGCGGTCGGGGCGCAGCCGCAGCGCGTGGCGCACCAGCTGGCGCATCGAGATCGCGCCGGTCCCCTCCGCATTCGCCGGGCGCGCTTCCAGACGGACGACATGGCCCGCCAGCGAGAGCTCGGCGGCATCTTCGATCGTGACTACTCGGTCCTCACTGGGAATCTCCCTCGACAGCAGATTGAGCAGCGTCGTCTTGCCGGCGCCGGTACCCCCGCACACCAGGATGTTCTGCCGGGCCGCCACGGCGTCCCGCAACGCTGCCGCCTGGGTGGGGGTGACGGCTGCGGCGTCGCCCATCTCGTCGAGCGACTCGACTGCGTTGGTGAACCGGCGCACGGCAACGACGGGTCCGTCGAGCGCAATCGGCGCTAACAGGGCGTGGAGGCGTGACCCATCCGGCAACCGGGCGTCGACAACCGGGCTCGCCTGGTCGAGGCGCAGCCCCAGCGGGGCGATCACCCGCTCCACAGCGGCAGCTACGGCCCGCGGGCCGGCGAAGGTGACGTCGGTGGGCTCGAGCCGGCCGCTCCGCTCGATCCACACGTCGTTGGGACCGTTCACCAGGATGTCGGAAATCGAGTCGTCGGCGAGCAGCGGCTGCAGCGGCCCCAGCCCGACCAGGGTGTCCACGGCGGCCTGTGCACTGCTGGCAGGGTGGAGCGGATCTTCCTCGGAGGCGATGCGGTGCGCTTGGGCCAGCAGAGCGGTCCGACTCAGCGGCGCGTCGGTACCCAGCAACCGGGCGGCGATGCGCTCGACGGCGCCGTGGCTCACCATGCCATCCCCCAGACCGCTCGCCACGCTCGCAGCCAGCGAGTGGCCGCCGGGCGCCGCCCTCCCAGCAGCGCCTGGATCGTCCGCCGAGGCGCCGCCGGCAACACCACGCTCCCGGCCGCAGGCCGATCGCCCGCTATCCGGTGGCGACCGATCGATCCCATCGGCTGGTAGACGCCCCGCCCCTGCGGGGGGAAAAGCCTGCCGGGGATCAGCAGGCGTATGGGGACGACTGGGGCGGGGGCGTCTACTGGAGCCTGCGGCGGCTGTCGGAGCACCACCGCAGGCCAACCACGCATGAGCAAGTCGAGGATCTCCCCCGCCTGCGACGCGCCTACGCCGCCGTTGGCGATCACGGCGACGCCGCGGCGGCTCGGCACCAAGTCGGCGGCACGGGGACCGTCCTCGACGAGGTGGCGCAACGTGCGGTCACCCGGATAGCGCGGACCGTTTGGATCGAGGTCCACGACGAGAGCAGTAGGTTGTGCAATGGCAAGCGCTAGCGGGGCAACGGCCCCCAGCACCCCGTCCTCCGGCGCCCAGGTAGCAAGCGCAGGCATGAGTTTCCCGATGGGCGGCTCGACACACGAGGTCCGGATGAGGAAGTAGCTTCAAGGTATGCGGCGGGGCTGACAGATTCAAGACTGTCGCCGCGATTCAAGACTGTCGCCGCACTTTCCCAGCTGCCGTAGGGCGGCGGCGCTTCGGCCAAACGACCCTAGTGGCCGGGATTCCCTGTTGTAGCTTGTACGTTGTACGTTGTATTGGGCCATGAACAAGTCAGCCGCGTTCTTTGATCTCGACAAGACGGTCATCGCCAAGTCGTCGACGCTTGCCTTCGGACGGCCGTTCTACCGCGCCGGATTCGTCGGCAAACGCACCCTGATGAAGTTCGGGTTCGCCCAGCTCTTCTACGTGCTCTTCGGGGCCGACGAGGATCAGTTGGGCCGGGTACGCGACCAGATGCTGCACCTCACCGCCGGCTGGCACCGCGCCGAGATCGAGCAGCTGGTCGAGGAGACGCTCGAAGAGGTCGCCGACCCGCTCGTCTACGCGGAGGCGCTCACCCTGATCGACGAGCACCGCCGGGAAGGCCGCGAGGTGTACCTGGTGTCGGCCAGCCCCATCGAGATCGTCCGACCCATCGGGCGCCACATCGGAGTCACCAACATCATCGCCACCAGGGTAAAGACCGACGCCGCCGGGTTCTTTCTTCCCGAGCTCGACGTCTATGCCATGGGCCCGGGCAAGGCCGACGCCATCAAGGAGCTGGCGGAGCGGGAAGACATCGACCTGGCGACCTCATATGCCTACAGCGACAGTGTCACCGACATCCCGATGATGGAGGTAGTCGGCAATCCGGTGGCGGTCAATCCGGAGAAGGAGCTACGCCGCATCGCCGAGTCCAAAGACTGGCCCATCGTCGTGTTTACTCGCCCGGTGAGCCTGGGCACTCGGCTCCGCCAACCCGTCCCGATCATCAGCGGTGCCACGGTGGTCGCCGCCATCCTCGGCGCCGTCGGGATGGCCCTGCTCAAGCGGCGCGCCGCTCGCCCGTGATCCTTGCGCTCGGTCACGGTTCGCAGGCCGCGCCCACCCACTTAACCGATACCGCCTCGGGGTCTCCTGCGAAGACACGGGCGCCGAGAGCGATGTTCACTCGGATCGGCCCACTGCACGGCTCGCCGGACTCGACCAGAGCGACCAGCTGATCGGGCCACGGATAGCGCTCTGCGAAGCTCCGCTCTCCCATCGCCATCAACTCGACGTCGTGCTGTGATCGACGCCCGCTGGTGCCCCGCGCCCCCTGTGCAGCGGCTGCGCGGATGCCGAACTCGGCGAACATCGCCTGCAGGGCAGCATCAAAGGCCGGAAGGTCGGCCGCCAGCCCACGAAGATCGATACAGCCGATCCGCGCCGACTCACCGGGTACTACTAGCGAGACGTCGACTCCATCCATCACGCTCGTACAACCGCGGACGTGCCGCTTCCCGACCGCCCGCAGGTTCACAGCCGCCAGCTCCGCCAGCGCGTCTTCGACCAGGCGCTCGTCGATGGTCGCAGCGACGCGAGGTTCGGTGCCCCAGGAGTGCACCAACTGCCACTCGATGCCGCCATCGGTCCAAACCACGTAGCGAGGACATTGCCCGACCATGGCGCAGCCGCCGAAGTAATTGACCTCCCATGCCACCGTCGGCGGAGACGGCAGTGCGGAACCTGAGCACGCCGCAATCAAGGCGGCAACGCTCACCAGCATCGCCCATCTCACGCGGCTGGACCTCATGTAGCTGGGACGGGGCGCGGCGGCGGCTGGTTCCCACCGGTGCTGCTAGTCCTCCTCCAGGGGCGGCGGAGCACCGGGGATGCCACTCTCGGCGATGGCGTCGTCGGCGACCATGCCTACAGGCTTCGTCGACTCCCGGCAGCCCGCTTGGATGCGATGCCGTCGCGGCGAGCAGCCTCGATCTTGTCGGTAGTCAGCTTGGGGGCCGCATACAGGTAGAGCAGAACGGCGGCCGCGGCCGCCACGAACCAGGGAGCGCGCAACGCCGTCGTCCGGCTGCCGATCAGCTCGACACCGACCACCAGCAGGCCACCGATCGCAGACCCAATCGGCAGCATGCCCCAGGCGAAGAACCGATACACGCTGTTGACCCGACCGAGCAGCCGGTCGGGAATGATCGTCTGGCGCAGCGATACTGTTATCACGTTCCACACAACGCCAGTGAGCGAGAACAAACCCGAGGCCGCCCACACGATCGACCAGTGCGAACTGGCTCCGATGACGGCCGGGATGATGATGCTGGCCAGCAGCGTGATCTGGAGGGCGGCGCCACTACCGAAGCGGGACGAGACCCGCGGCGCGAGAAATGTGCCGGCGAGCCCGCCGATGGCGCTTCCGGTCATCAGCACGGCGAATTCGAACGCCGAGGTGCCCAACACTTCCTGGGCAAACAGGACAAAGGTGGCGAACACCACCATCCCCAGCCCGTTCATCACCCCGAGAATGATGGCCATGGGCCGCAGCAACGAGTGACGCCACAGCCAGCCGAATCCCTCGGCGATCTCGCCTTTCCAGTTGATCTTGCCGGCGGTGTCCCTGCCGGCAGCGTCGGCGCGGAAGCTCCCGCTGATGAACCAGACCATCGCCGCGGCCACCGCAAACGTGCCGGCGTCGAAGAAGAACGGCAGTGCAAAGGCGAACCCGATGAGCAGCGAGCCGAGCGGCGGGCCCGCGAAGCTGTTGGCCACCATTTCGAACCCCCACATCTGCCCATTGGCCTTCTCCAGAGCTGCGGGTTCGACGATCGCAGGGAGGATGGTCTGCGCTGCGTTGTCCCGCAGCACCTCGGCGAAGCCGAACAGCAGAGCGGCCAGCAGCACGATCAGGTACAGCGCCCCGTCGGTGGTCAGCTCCAGGCCGGCAGCGATCTCGTCCGGCGCCGGCAGCACCCGTTGGCGTGCCAGCACGGCGAAGGCCACGGTCAAAGTGATCGCGGTGCGGGCGATGTCCATCGCCACCATGAGCTTGCGCCGATCGACCCGATCGGTGATCACGCCCGCCGGCAAGGCAAACACGAGCCACGGCAAGCGCTGGGCCACGGCGATCAGGCCAATGAGGAACCCGTTGCGGGTCACCGCCGAGGCCAGCCACGGGTAGGCGATGATGCTCACCCCGTCACCCAGGTTGGAGATCACCGAGGCGGTCCACAGCCTCCAATAGTTGCGCCCGAGCTCGGCATTCGGCTTCGCTTCAGCAGCGGCGGGCGGGGCGTCGTCGGTCATGAGTCGCGGTCGTCGCCGAGCGCCGCCCCAGATGTCGGATAGATCCCGGCAATGAGGCCGAAAGCTCGATCCCCTTCGCGAGGCAAGTCCAGGAACTCCGTGGACAGCGAGAGCAAGCGCTCCGTGAAGGCGACGGCCTGCTCCTCGGAAATCCGGGCATGACGCAGGGTGAACATGGGCAGCGGGGCGGCAGCTTCGATCACCGCCTCGCGGCGCACTGCGTCGAGCACGAACAGCGGGTCGTCGTACGCGGCCCGGCCGAACACAATGGTGCGAGCGGTTCGGCCGTAGTACTTCTCCGTCATCGCCCGCACTTTGTTGGTCCGCACCACCCGCACGAAGCCCGCCTTCTCCAGCACCTTGACGTGGTAGCCGACAGACCCTTTCGGCTTGCCCATGGCTCGAGCCAGCTGAGTAGTTGTCGCCGCCCGCTCGCTCAACAGGGCGAGGATCTCCTCTCGGGTCACATTGCCCAGTGCTCGCAGCTGCTCCGGAGTGTCCGCTCGCACGAAGTCGTCCATCGCGTAGTCCACGACATGGCGTTCCGGCTGTTCGTTCGACATGGTCATGCCCCAATTGTCGGGATTTCCCGACCGGCAGTCAAGGCAACGCACCCGGCGCAGGCGAGGCGGAGGGGGCAACCAAGGCGCGGGAACAACCCCAAACATGCGAACCGCCCTGCGACCACAGGTCTATCCCGCGCCTCCGCTTCTACTCGGGACGTTTGGCCATCGGCAGTACCACAACCACCTCCCGGCCCAGGGCCTCACCCAAACCCCCCTCGCCCCCTCCCGGCCCTGCGGGCGGTACTCGCCCCAACACTCGCTCCGCTCGCGGGGGGAGAATCCCAAACCGAGCCTGCGGCCCGGAGGGTGAGACCGCTAGCCGCCGTCTACGGCTACGCCGTCGTAGCCGGCGTGTTCGTCCGCCGCGGCGTCGGCCTCATCGGGCTCGCGGCGGCTGCCGAGGCGCGTCCACACGGCGATGAGCGCCAGGGCGGCGGCCGCCGCCAGGACGGCCAGGATGACCCACTCCAAACCAGGGAGCGGCGTCGACTCGTCGCTCGGCTCCGGCGGATCGACCAACGTCAGACGCGCCGGGTCGATGCCGAGCTCGACGAGCGTTGCCGCATCCGACAGGGTGCTGGCGCCGCGCTCGGGTATGAGCTCGAACAGCAGACGGATGTCGCGCCGCGCCGGCAACTCCACCACCACTCCCCAGGTTCCGTCCTCGCGCTGCAGCATGGCCACCGGTTCCAGCTCGGTGCCGGCCACATCGGTCCCGCGCATCAGCACGATGGCGGCACTGTCCACCACCTCGACGCTGACTTCCAAGGTGACCTCGGTCGGGGTGAAGCCGATCAGCCTGGCCGACGCCTCCCCGAACGGGGGGCTGAGCATGACGCTGAGCAGGAGCATTACCAGGACCGGCATCGGGCCGAACGTTACCCGCTCCCCCGTTGCCTACTATCTGACACTGCGCCGCTTCACTGAACACTGGATATCGACATGCCAGCGAGAACCCTCCTCGACAAGATCTGGGACGACCACGTCGTGCGGCGCGGCGCGGGTGAGCCCGATCTGCTGTACATCGATCTGCACCTGGTCCACGAAGTCACCTCACCGCAGGCGTTCGAGTCGCTACAGATGGAGGGACGCCCGGTGCGGCGGCCCGACCTCACGCTGGCGACGATCGACCACGGCGTGCCCACCGAAGGCCGTGCCCTCGGGATCAAGGATCCGCTCTCCAAGGTCCAAATCGACACTCTGATCGCCAACTGCGAACGCAACGACATCACGCTGTTCGGCCTCGACGATCCCCGCCAGGGCATCGTTCACGTCATCGGGCCCGAGCAGGGCATCACCCAGCCCGGCATGACAATCGTCTGCGGCGACTCCCACACAGCCACCCACGGAGCGTTCGGAGCGCTCGCTTTTGGCATCGGGACCTCCGAGGTGGAGCACGTGCTCGCCACCCAGACGCTGCCACAGCGCAAGCCCAAGGCGATGGCGATCAACGTCACCGGCCGGCTCGGCAACGGCGTCACCGCCAAGGACATAATCCTCGGCATAATCGCCAAGATCGGAGTCGGCGGCGGCACCGGCTACGTCATCGAATACCGGGGTGAGGCGATCGAGGCGCTTTCGATGGAAGGCCGGATGACGATCTGCAACATGTCGATAGAAGCTGGAGCCCGCGCCGGGTTCATCGCTCCCGACGAGACCACGTTCGCCTACCTCAAGGGCCGTCCTTACGCGCCGGCCGACGCCGAGTGGGACGCCGCCGTGGAGTACTGGCGCACATTGCATACCGACCCTGCCGCCCCCTTCGACCGCGAAGTCAACATCGACGCCGCTTCGCTGGAGCCATACGTGTCGTGGGGCACCAACCCGGCGCAGACGCTGCCCGTGTCCGGTGTTGTGCCCGCTCCCGAGGACTTCGCCGATCCGCTCGATCAGGACGCCGCCCGGCGCGCCCTCGAGTACATGGACTTGGAGGCCGGTACGCCCATGACCGAGATATCGATCGACCGCGTGTTTCTCGGCTCGTGCACCAACGGTCGGATCGAGGACTTGCGTGCTGCCGCGGCGGTGCTGGCCGGCAAACGGGTCAAAGAGGGGGTCCACGCCATGGTCGTCCCCGGCTCAGGCCTGGTGAAGCTCCAGGCCGAAGCCGAGGGCCTGGACCGGGTATTCCTGGACGCGGGATTCGAATGGCGCGATGCGGGATGCTCGATGTGCCTCGGGATGAACCCCGACATATTGCTGCCGGGCGAGCGGTGCGCCTCGACATCGAACCGCAATTTCGAGGGCAGGCAAGGACGCGGCGGACGCACCCACCTAGTGAGCCCGGCCATGGCCGCGGCCGCCGCCGTCGCCGGACATTTGGTCGACGTGCGCAGCTGGGAGGCGTCGTGAAGAAGATCACGACGATTGCCGGACAGGCGGCCCCGCTGCCGCGCAGCAACGTGGACACCGACCAGATCATGCCCAAACAGCACTTGAAGCGGGTGGAACGCAGCGGATTCGGGCCTTATGTCTTCTACGACTGGCGCTACGACCACGAAGGTGAGATGCGCGGCGACTTCATCCTGAACCACCCCGAATATCAGGACTCCAAGGTCCTGGTGACCGGGCACAACTTCGGCTCCGGCTCGTCGCGCGAGCACGCCCCGTGGGGGCTCGAAGACTGGGGCTTCGAAGCGATCGTGGCGCCCTCGTTCGCCGACATCTTCTACAACAACTGCATCAATATCGGCTTGCTGCCGGTCGTGCTCACCGAAGAGGAGATCACCGAGCTGACCGAACGAGCCCACGATCCCGGCAACCATGTGGTGATCGATCTCGACAAGCAAACCGTGACCTGCGGCGACTTCGAAGCGAGGTTCGAGATCGACGCCCACGCCAAGCACCGCCTCAGCAACGGTCTCGACAACATCGGGCTAACCCTGCAGCATGCCGCCGCGATCGACGAATACGAGGCGGCCCGGCGGACGTTCAAGCCGTCGGTGGCCTGAAGGGCGGCACGGCCATGGACCGCCCCACCCGGCACGACCAAGCAGTCGCCATCCTCAAGCTGCGCGGCCACCGCATGGCTTCGCAGATCCTCGGCAGGCGCGCCACCAATGCCGCCGATTTCGAAGAGGCGTTCAACGTGGAGCGCATAGACCTCATAGCGGCCATCCCCAACGCCGAGGAGATGCTCAAGCTCGGCCGCAACATCGTCGGCCCCCGTGACGGCCTCTACATCCTCGACGACGGCGCATCGTATCGGGTCTACACCCAGGAGGCCGGCGAGAGCCGCAATGAGGTGCGGGGCGACTTCGCGATGGCCCGGGAAGCGGTGGTCGACGCGCTGGTTCGGTTGGGCGGCATCCCTTATGTCCCCGCGGGCTGAGCAGGAAGCTCGGAATCCATTCTTGCGCCGCGATCGCCCTACTGCCATGAGGTTGCGAATTGGGCTTGCTCTCATCGCCCTGATGGCAGCCGCCTGCTCCCCCGCAGTCCCTGGTGATACCACCGAGACCAATTCCGAGAGCACCAACGGAGCGGGTGCTGCCACGAAGCTGACGGTGGCCGGCACTCCGGTCACCGACGGAGCCGCGTTTCTCAGGACGGTCGAGGCAACCAGCCGCAACCGTGAGCGCGACGGATTCCGCTGCTACTTCTCATCATTCGATGACGTCGAACTGAACCCATTCGTCCGCTGTGGCCCGGCCCATCCAAACCTACGGGCTGAACAAGGGCCTTGGGAAACGTTCAGGATCCACGCCGACATCGACCCCTCGGGAACTCGCCTGGGGCTGGGGCGACAAACCGGCACCGGCTACCGCCTCCTGGACGCCGAAACCCTGAGTCGCCCGGACGGGGTCGCGGCCCCGGCTCCAGATGAGATGTCAGTCCCGGTCGTAACCGGCCGAGTCTTCGAAACAGTATGGGAAAGCCTCGGCTACGACTTCCATTACTGCATGGCGCGCCACGGCGTGTACGTGTTCGATGCGCAGTTCCTACTCGACGGAAGGGAACTGAGAGAAGTCGACCAGGGCGATACCGTTGAAGTGGTTCGGCTCATTGCCTACGACCTGGCGACCTTCGGGCCCGAAGAGCGGGCACGAGATCAAGAGGGCGAGTGCCTCGATGTGGTTGCCCGGCAAGCCGGCGCCAGCTTCGGCGAGATCGCGGAATAGCCTCCGGCAACGGGCGCAATATTTTCCCGGAAGCCCGCGAAAGGCCAGGAATTGAACGAAGTCACCATCTACTCGACTTCGTGGTGCCCATCTTGCGTGAGCGCCAAGGCGTTTTTCGACGCCAAGGGAGTCGCGTGCACGGAGATCGATGTCGAGTTGTGGGACGATCCTCGCGGCAAGCTCGAAGAGATCATCGGCCGTCGCTCGGTACCGCAGATCGTCATTGGCGACGCCCACGTGGGCGGCTTTGACGAGCTCCTGGCACTGCACGCGGACGGCGTCGTCGACGAGCTCTTGAAGGTCACCGCCTAGGCGCCCCGCCTCGCTGGTCGTAATCTGCGGTGAGTGACCGAGCAGTCCCCCAACCGCTTCTTTGACAGCCGGGCCGCCTACAACATGTTCGTCACCACGACGAACGAGAAGGCGGCCGTAGCGGAGCGTGTCAGCCGCGAGCTTCAGCACCTGGAACCAAAGGACAAGGCGCTGCGCATCTTCGACGCCGGCATGGGGGACGCCACCGTGCTCATCCATCTCATGCGCCGCCTCCACCAGGTGTTCACCCACGTCCCATGGCTCATCGTCGGCAAGGAGGTATCGATCGAGGACGTCCGCCGGGCGGTCGACTCGATGCCCGACCGCTTCTTCGAGCATCCGGAGTTGGTGTTCGTGGTGACCAACATGCCCTACCGCCAGGCAGTCCACCTGGGCAACTTCCTCGATGAGGACGTGGTGTGGCGCACCACCGCTTTGGAGGGGGCCACCGCCCATGACTATGCCGTGCAACTGCAGAAGCTTCACCTGCAGTTCGCCGCCGACTGGGAAGTCACGACGAGCCCCAAGACGGGCAACCCGATACCGGTGCAGCCCGCAGTGCACGTGATCTATCGCCACGACCGCGAGTTCCTGTTGCGCGATGTCATTCCCCATCCCGGGGGGACCGATATCGAATACGAGCTGATCGTTGCCAGCCAGCCCTACCGGGCGGCCACGAGCGCCGAGACCAAGGTGCGCATGGTGGTGGCCCCGCTGGTGGCGGCGCTGGCGCCTGGAGGACGTTTCATCGGAATACACGCCGCCGGCAACGACCCCGCCCTGGAGATAATCCGCAACGTCTGGCCCGACGAGAACCCGTTTCGCACTAACCGCCACGATCTCTTCAAAGCCCTCGCCGATGTCGGCGTCGCCCCCGACATATCGTTCGATGACGTGCCCGACGAGGAAGCCATCTTCCCGTACATACTCCACACCATGCCTTCCGAGATGACCGAGCACATCGGAACCTCCTCGGTGTTGGCGGCCTGGAATGCCGCCGCATACGTGGCCCAGATCGACGAGGACCGGCTCACAGAGGCGATCGATTCAGGTCGCTACCTCGCGGCGACCCGAGACGTGATGAGCCGCTACGACCGCCTCTGGTTCAACGACGAAGCGTATGTGATCACCCGAGAGGCGACCCCCGACCTCTGACTCCCGACTCAGCCACCGCTGGGGAACAAGCAGAACGGATGTCCGGCCGGATCGAGCATCACCCTGACGTCGTCCTGCGGTTGGTGGCTCGCCAGCGTGGCACCCGCCTCGACGGCCCAGGTGACGCCGGCGTCGAGATCCTCGACGCCGATGTCGAGGTGCATCATCATCTGCTGATCGCCCGACCCCGCCGGCCACACGGGCGGCACGTGGTCGATCTCGGTCTGGAAGGAGAGGCCGGTGCCGCCGTCCGGAGGTCGCAGCATCACCCAATCCGGCTCCTCGTATGTGATGTTCCATCCGAGCAGCCGCTGATAGAAGCGAGCCAGCGCCCCCGGGTCGGGGCCGCCGAGAACCGTGGCCGAGATGCGCATCGTGGGCCGTTCCATGGGCCAAGCCTATGCAAGTTTGCGGCGAGTCGAGGATCATCTCTGTTGCCTGGCAGCCAACACGTCGTTGAGGATGTCTGGCCGGTCCGTGATGATGCCGTCGGCGCCCATGTCGAGTAGGCGGTGCATGTGAGCTGGCGCGTTGACGGTCCAGAAGTGCGCATGAGCCCCGGCAGCGTGGATTGCGTCGATGAGCTTCTGATCGATGGGCAGCACGGGATTGTCGAACGGGAGCTGGTACGCCGCCACCGGCCGGCGGATGGAGCGCCCCCGCCGCGACGCCAACCACATCGCCAGCGCATCGGACGGACCGGCTGCAGTAGCCACCCGGCTGCGGGTGATCCGGCGAAACCTGGCGGTGCGGCGGCCGATGAATGAAGCGATCAACGTTGATGCCTCGCGCCCGGCCGCCCGTACCACGTCGGCGACCGCCCATTCCATCGCGGGGCCTTTCAGATCGATATTGAAGTGGACGTCGGGAAACTCGGCCAACACCTCGCCGAGCGTGGAGATACCTACGCCCTTGCCCCGCATCGGGAAGCCGCCGGCGGCATCGAAGTGATAGCCGGCGTCGAGCCGGCGCAGCCCATCGAGGCTGCGGTCGACGACCTTGCCGGTGCCGTTCGTGGTTCGCTCCAAGGTGTCGTCGTGGAAGACAATCACGTGCCCGTCGGCGGAGATCCGCACGTCTGTCTCGATGTAGCGATAACCCAACGCCACCGCCCCCCGGAATGCCTCCATGGTGTTCTCCGGCCAGAGCAGGCGGCTGCCGCGGTGCGCCATTCGGATCGGATGCTCCCGGGTCAAGTAGGGGGCGATCACCGCCCAGCTCGCAGCTCGACGGCGTCGGCGATCAGGTCGCGGATTCCGGTGGCCGGGAGGGTGGTCCCGGGCTGCACGACCACGTAGCGCACCTGGCTTCCTGCGGCGGTCAGCAGGCCGTCCGGGTCTGGCAGCAGATGGCCGTGCTCGAACCCCAGCCGCACATGGTCGCCCCGTGGGAAGATCCCACACACGTAGCCGGCCTCAGGATGGATGTAGCCCAAGCCGTGCCAGCCGGGATAGACGCGCTCCTCGGCGTCGGCCATCGCCGCTCGCACCAAGGTACGCAGCTCCCGAGCGAGGTCGGCAACGGGCGCAACGTGCTCGGCGATCAGCTCTTCAGGACTCATCGTGCCGGAGGGTACCCCGGGCCACAGGCGACGCGGAGGGGACAGCCAAGGCGCGAGAACACTCCTCCCGCAGCGAGCCCTGCTACGAACGAGGGGGGGGCGAGCGTTGAGGGAGGTGCCGAATCCAGCAAGGCGGAGGGCGCAGCCAAGACGCGAGAACAACACCGACACGGGGGAACTCGCCCCGCGGATACAGGTCTGACCCGCGACTCAGCTTCTACTCGGGACGTCTGGCCATCGGCAGTACCACAACCACCTACCGGCGCAGGGCCTCACCCAAACCCCCCCTCGCCCCCTCCCCGCCGGGTACTCCCCCCAAATCGAGCCTCCGGCTTGTGTGGACCTGTGACATGGTTTACAGGTCCACACAATCGAGCCTCCGGCTCGAAGGGGGGAGGATCCCTGCCGCCGGCTCGAAGGGAGAGAATGCCAAACTGAGGGAATGGAGCGGGTGGACGCCGCCGCGGCGCTGCAGTGGACAGGCCTATCGCTCGAGGAAGTCTTCGCCGGGGTTCCCCCTCGAGAATTCGCCGAATGCGTGCGAATACTGCACGCCATGTACGAAACCCCCGGGATGCCGGAGATGACGTGGGACGACCTCGCCAAGCGGACCGCCGCTCCATCCGACGGCCCAGTCGACTCCATCCTGCGAGGGGCAGTCGCCCCCGGAATCCCTCTCGGGATCGTCCAGCAGCCGGCCAACTCGGCGAGGTTGCGGTGGCGCGAGCTGCTCGCCCGCTATGCGGTCGTCCTCGATGAGACTCAGGTTGACCTGTCCGGATCGCTGCGAACCGGCGTCGGGGCCAGCTTTCCTGCTGCGATCCAGCCGCCCCCTGAGGGCTCTCTGGACGCATCCTCGTTGACGGCCCTGGTCCCGATCCTGGCCAAATGGACGGCCCCGGGCGCCTGCTACTTCTACTTCTGCATGCTGGCCACCGAAGCTCTTGAGCCGTTGGTGATGAAGGGAGAGCTCGCCGAGGTGATCGGTCTCAGCCACTCTGGTGCCGTGGCCGGCACCCCGCAGAACTGGTGGCCGACCGACCGCTCGTGGCTCGTTTACACCGACTGGGACCTCAATACAACGATGATCGGCGGCCCCGCCGGCCTAATCTCGGCAGTCCGGGCGGAGCCTGCGCTGGAGTGCGCCTCCTGTCCCTAGGTTTCATCCAGCCGGGCATTGGGAAACGCCGCCTACCGGCGGCGTTTCCCTGTGTTGATGGCGAGGAGCCGGCTACTCAGCAGCCGGGGTCTCCGCTTCGTCATCCCCATCGAACTTGTCCTTGATGTCGCCCGCCATGTCCTTGGCCTTGTCCCAAGCGCCTTCGGCAGCGTCACCGGCCTTTTCGGCCATACCGCCGGCCATGTCCTTGCCCTTGTCCCAGGCGCCTTCGGCCACGTCACCGGCTTTATCGGCCACATCGCCAGCCATTTCCTTGCCCTTGCTGAACCAGCCTTTGATGGTGTCCATCAGTCCCATGTGCTCTCCTTGAATCGAATGTGCGTTGATTGTAAGGAACGAAAACTCACCGCGTCGGGATAATCACAGAGATTCCCCGAGACGCCCCTCTTCGCGTTGGCGCAGGCCGACCCTCACTCGCAGCAGCTCGAGTTGCTGCTCGATGTACTTGGAGCCTCCGGACAGAGGGTGGTCCCGCAGCCAGCTCTCGATGTCGGCGGCCACATCCGGCTCGGATCGAGCCGGCAACCAATCGAGGATCCGGCGTTGGCTTTGAGGCGGCACGGCGTCGAGCACCTCCTGCCAGCGCGCCTTGATCCGCCGCCAGCTCTCGGCACCGGTGATTCGGTGGCCGATGAGCCGCGCGGTGACCCAGGCCCCATCCTGCCGGCGAATGTCGCCGCCGAGGAGCATGTCGAGAACCCGTTCTGCGGTGGCTTGCTCCGGTACGGCGATCGCCGCTTGCAGATAGCGGACCTCGTCCTGCGGCGATGCCGCCTGGCGGTACGCAGCAACAAACGACTCGAACTCATCCTGGCCACCGTGGGCGGCCACAATGGCAGTTGCCGCCGCCGCCACTTCCCCGTCGACGGCGTCTCCGGCGAGCACGGCCTCGAGAATCGCCCGCGCCTCGGGAACTATGTCCTTGTCGTGCCCCAAAACGCCACGGGTGCGTAGCAGCAGGCCGCGGAGCCGACGGTCGAGATCGGTTTCTCCATCCTGCGGCGTCCACCCCATCCGGTCGGCCGCCGGTGCAACCAGGTCACGGACGAAGGCTTGCAATGCCGGCCGGTCGTCGGAAGAAACAATGCGGTTCAACTCGCCGAGGCCGCCGACGATCGCTCCCCACACCTCGGGTTCCGGCTCGTCTCGGAACGCCTTGGCGAGGTCGATGAACTCGCCGGCCTCCACGTCGCCGGCCAGCACGTTCGCCCATAGGTCACTCACCACCGTGTAGCGCTCTTCCGCCGGCAAGGAAGGAGCCTGGGCGGCGATCCGGTTGCGCAACTCGCCCTCGTACTGAACCCGGTAGAAGCCTTGACCACGGCGATTGAGACGAAAGTCGTCGTGAGCCTTCACCGTGGCCTCGGCACCGATGAGCATCCGGCCGTCACCCGAGCTGGCGGCATATAGCGCCGGCACCTCCCACTGGTCGTGGCCCTCACCCAGGAACCTGAAGTGCTCCTGGCGCACCGAATAACCGTCGGCTCCGGGGGTCACCTTCAGCCGGGGATAGCCCCCTTGGAAGATCCAGCGCTCCATCACATCCCCGACCGGTTCCCCGGAGACCTCTTCGAGGGCGGCCCACAGATCCGCCGTCTCGGTGTTGGCGTAGGAGTGGGCTGCGAGGTATTGACGGATTCCGTCGCGGAAGGTCTCCTCGCCGAGATAGACCTCCAGCATGCGCAGGACCGAAGAGCCTTTCGAGTAGGTGAGGATGTCGAACATCTCGTTGGCCTCTTCCGGGGAGCCCACCGGGTATTCGATGGGCCGCGTGGAGGCCAAGCTGTCGGTGCCCATCGCGGCGTTCCGGGCTGCCGCGAAGGCCAGCCAGCGCTTCCAGTCCGGCCGGTAGGCATCGATGCATTTGAGCTCCATGAAGGTGGCGAACGCCTCGTTCAGCCAGATGCCGTTCCACCACTTCATCGTCACCAGGTCTCCGAACCACATGTGAGCCAGCTCATGAGCGATCACGTCGGCCACCCGGGCAAGCTCTCCCTGCGTGGCCTTTCCCGGATCGACCAGCAGCGCCGACTCCCGGTAGGTCACCGCCCCGAGATTCTCCATCGCCCCCCACGCGAAGTCGGGCACGGCAATCATGTCGAGCTTGTCGCCGGGGTACGGGATGGCGTAGTAATCGGCGAAGTAGCGCAGGGCGAAGGCGCCTGCGTCCAGGGCGAAGCGAGCGAGGTGGCCCTTGCCCGGGGTATGAATGATCCGCAGCGGCGTGCCGTCCACGTCCACCGGCTCGGTGGCTTCGAGCTCGCCCACTATGAAGGCCACCAAGTACGTCGACATCTTCATCGTTGGGGCGAAGCGCACTCGGCGGCGGCCTGGACCGGCCGGCTCGTCGCTCACGACCATCGAATTGGAGACGGCCATCATGTGGTCGGGCACGACCAGCGTCACCGCGAAGGTCGCCTTCAGGTCAGGCTCGTCCCAACACGGAAAGGCCCGCCTCGCATCGGTGGCCTCGAATTGAGTGGTGGCGATCACCTTCTCCTCCCCGGAGGCGGTGGTGTAACGAGAGCGATAGAAGCCCTGCAGGTTGTCGTTGATCGCCCCCGTGTAGTCGATGCGGATCTCGACCGGCCCCGGATCGAGCGGCGTGTCGAGCACCAGCGTGACGCGTTCCCGGCCCGGGTCGTAGCTCAGCGCCACCTCCTGGACGGCGCCGTCACCCGCTTCGACCTCGACTCGGTCTAGGTCGATCTCGATCGAGTTGAGCACGATCTCGCCGACTGCCTCCATCGCCTCCGCGGAGACGATCACCCGCCCCTGGAACGCGAACGTATCGAAGTCCGGCTCGATCTGGATGTCGTAGTGGCTGGGAACAACGGTGCGCGGCAGCCGATGATCGGCTTCGGTTGACATGGTGTGCAGAGAACTCCCGCTGGCTCAGCGGGCAACACTACAAGGATGATGAGGCGGGCCGGTTGGGCGCGCCCGGAATCTGTTCGGGCCCGCCCCCGCGACAACCGGCCCTAGGTGAAACGGGTGCCCCCGCTAGCGATTCTCGAGCTCGCCTGTTTGGGTGATCGGATCGACCGTGCCGCCGAGCAGGATGGCGTCGAGCGTGCGGGTCAATACATCGATGGTCGCCGGGCCGTTGACCTGCCCGACGATTGTCCCGGTGCGGTCCAGAAAGAAGGTCGTGGGCAGCCCCAGCACGCCAAACCCGATTCCGGCGCGGGATCCTTCGTCGACCACATATCGATAGGGCTCTCCGCGACCGAGCTCATCGAGAAACCGGACGCCGGTGGTCGGGCGGTCCTGATGCAAGATCCCGACGAAAGACACCCCGGCGTCCCGGTAGGCGTCCGCCGCCACCAGCAGGGCATCGTGCTCGACACGACACCCGGTACACCACGATGCCCAGAAGTTGACGACGACGATGTCGCCGTTGAGGTCGGCGAAGCCGAAGTCTCCCTCGGTCTCCAGATAGGGCAGACGGACATCCGGCGGGGCCTGTCCGATCAGCGGCGACGCCACCAGATCCGGGTCGCGTCCGAATCGGTTGGCGAAGACAGCCCCAAACACGATCACGAACACGCCCACCCCCACGGCGATCCAGGTGCCGATATGAGGCCGAGGAGCCAATGTCGCCTTCACGGCGCAGCCTGCACTTCGGCTAGAAGCTCGGTAGCGGCGGAACGGATCTCCTCCGGGATGGCCTCGAAGCCGAGCAGGGTCTCGAGTGGTGCCACGGCCCCGCCGGGGTCTTCGAGACCCCAGTAGCGAATGTTGGCCAGGTACCAGTAGGACTGCGGCAGTTCGTCGGTCACTTGGAGGGATCGCTCGACGAACGCGAGGCCGGTTTCGACCTCACCGGATAGATAGGTCATCCAGCCGATGTTGGCGAGCGCCTCGGGATGCTGCTCGCGCTGCAACACCTCCATGTAGTGGCCCAGAGCTGCAGAGAAGTCCCCCGCCTCGAAATAGCGGCCGGCGAGGGCCAGGCGCATCGGGATCACTTCGGGGTTGGCGGCGACCACCTGTTCCATCTCCTCATTGGTCACCGTGGACAGGTCACGTCCGGCCCCTTCGGCTGCGATCCCCCCGGTCACCAGGTCTCCAGGTGCCCGGTCGCGCACCGTCAACACGACCGCCACCGTCAGTGCCGCCCCACCCAGCACGAGGATGGCGGCACCCGCTGCGACGCGCCGGCGGCTCCGCTCCCGAGGCGGTGGGTCAGTCACTGTGGCGGCATCCAGCGCGGCGGCCTCGGCTTCATAGACGCCGCGCAGCCGCTCGGCCTCTGCGGCCGCCAGCTCTCCGGCAGCGGCCTGGACTTCGACTGCGTGCAGGTCTTCGGCCACGGTGCGGCGAGCTTCGGCCAAGGCGGCCGCAGAAGGCAGCTCTGACGGGGCCACCTGCGGCCGGCGACGGCGCGCTACCGCCACCGCACCGCCGCCCAACACGACCAGGGGTAGGACCCACAGCAGCGCTCCCCAGCCGAACAACGGGGGCAACAGCAGCACCCGATCCGTGTAGACGCTCACGTAGAAGTCGAAGATTTCCTCGTCGGACATGCCTGATGCGATCTGCTCGTCGATGAGGTCGCGCAGGTCGGCGCCGATCGACGACTGGGCATCTGCGATGGACTCGCCGTTGCAGAACGGGCAGCGCAGCTGGCTGGCGATGCGATGAGCTCGCTCCGCGTCGGTTTCCGGGGCCGACTCTCCGGGCGCCAGCCCAATCACGATGAAGGCCAGCAGGCCGATGATCAGCCCGCCGTACAGCGACTTGCGCAGCCGATGGCTCACGCCGCAGGCACCTTCGCCGTCAGTGCCGGCTCCGCATCAGGCGGCCCTGCTTCGGGCCGATCGCGGCGCCGGGCCCGCAACGCGTACCAGCCGCCAAATGCGGTCAACAGACCACCAAACCACAGCATCCACATCAATGGAAAGACGAAGACTTCCAGTACCAGGGTTCCCTCGGCGGTGATACCCGACAGCGACAGATAGACATCCTCCACCAGACCCGTCCTGACGTCGGGGGTGGCTACTGCCTGCGTCGCGTTGGGATAGCGATGCACCCGCGGCTGCATGAGCCGGATAGGGGTACTGCAGTCGGCGCGCAGCAGCGCCACCTCGGCGCCCTCGACTATGCGGTTGGGCTCGCTGCGCGCAAACGGGCCGAGGTAACCGACGCAGTAGTCGTCCACCACCGCGGTTTCCCGAATCGAGAGCTCCACCGTTTGGCGCACGGCCAGTCCCGAGGAGGCCGCAATGGCCACGGCGACTAGGGCCACGCCGATGTGCGACATCTGGCCACCCCAATACCCGGGCTCGTTGCCCAGCACCTTGGCGGCCGCGCCCGCCCACGAGATGCCGCGGCTACTGACCGTCCTCACTCTCTCGAAGAAGTGACGCCCGATGGTGACCGCGACGAAGCCGGCCAGGGCAACTGCGACAACCACCGGAACCGATCTGACGCCGCCGAAGACCGCAGCCGCCGCCAAGGCCAAGCCTCCGACGATCCCCGGGCGGATCCGTTCCCACACGACGTCGCCGCGGGCCACCCGGTACGGGGTCACCGGCCCGATTCCCATCATGAGCAGCAGCGCAAATGACAGTGGGATGGCGGCCCGGTCGAAGAAGGGCCGGCCCACCGTGACCTGGTTCCCGGTGAAGGCTTCGATGAGCAGAGGCAACATGGTGCCCAGCAGCACGGTGAAGGCAAAGAGGGTCAGCAGCAGGTTGTTGGCGAGGAACGTCCCCTCCCGACTGAACAACGAGTCGAGGCGGGGCGCCGAGCCGACGACGTCGGCGCGCACCGCGAACAACCCGAAGCCGGCGACGACCACCAGGCCCAGGAAGACCAGCAGGATGGGACCCACCGCCGACTGGGTGAAGGAGTGCACGGAGAATATGACCCCTGAGCGGGTCAGGAAGGTCCCCAGGATCGTCAGCGCGAAGGTGGCAATGACCAGCACGATGTTCCATGCCTGCAACATCCCGCGTTTGCGCTGCACGACGGCGGAGTGAACGAAGGCGGTCGCCACCAGCCACGGTAGGAAGGCCGCGTTCTCCACCGGATCCCATGCCCAGTAGCCGCCCCACCCGAGGACTTCGTAGGACCACCACGCCCCGAGGAGAATGCCGGCCGTGAGGAACGTCCATGCGATCAGCGACCAGCGGTGGGTGATGTCCAACCACCGGGTCCCCGTCTCCCGCTGCCACAGAGCTGCCATCGCGTAGGCAAACGGAACGGTGAAACCGACGTACCCAATGTAGAGCAGGGGCGGGTGCACGGCCATCAAGATGTGGTTCTGCAGTAGCGGATTCGGCCCGAGGCCGTCGAGCGGCGCTACTGCAGCCGACAGCGGGAACCAGGAAGCGGCCTGGCAACCGACCTCCGCGGCGACGGTGCACACCTCGAACGGGTTGGCGAAGGAGGCCATCAACCCGAACCAAAAGACACCCACCAGGGCAATGATGCCGGCGGCGCCCGCCGCCATCCGATCGCCCGGGGCGACGCGGCGCACCACCAGCCAGGTGAACGCCGCCAACAACATTCCCCACAGCACGATCGATCCTTCGAGCGCTGCCCATCCGCTGGCGAGCAGGAAGATCAGTGGAGTGGCGTCCGACGTCGTGTTGGCGACGTACTTGATCGAATAGTCATGCGCCAGGATCCCCAGCTCGAGGATCGCAAAGGCAGAGACGGCGGCAATCGCCATGACCGCAGCCGGAGTCAGCAGCCTGGCTGGCTCAACGTGGCCGCGGTGCGCCGCGCCGAGACCCCTGCTGGCAAGCACGGCCGCGGCCCCGAGCGCGGTCAGGATCGCCAACAGGCCGGCGACGGCGATCACCGATCAGTCCTCGGCTGGAGGGTTGTACTCGCCCTCCTCGGTGCGGTATTGCTCGTCGTGCCTGATCAGCATCGTGTCGGAGTGGAACACGGAGCCGTCCCAGCTGCCCTCGAGCACCACTCCGATGCCTTCCCGGAACAGCTCCTGGGGCGCCCCCTGGTGAATCACGTTCACTGCCATCCGGCCATCGGTGACCGCAAAGGCGATCCCGTCGGTCGTGTCGCTCACCGTGCCGGCCTCAACCTGGCCGCCGAGGCGAAGCCGCGCTTGCGGGTCCACACCCTCGGTCGTGATCTCCGTCGGCGTTTTGAAATAGACGAGGTTGTCGGAGAGCGTCACCAGGAGCAACACCAGGACCGCCACCACCGCCCCCGCAGGAAGCAGAAAACGCCAGTAACGCGTCATGGCATGCGGCTGGATTCGATGCGGCGCGACGTCCGCCGGAGGCGAATGCGCAACCACCACGTATAGCCGGCCAAAGCACCGATCATTGCGGCGTAGCCAACGAAGACCCAACCCCACTCACCCATCACGCTTCTCCCGTGAGCAAAGGAGCGGTGACGGCATCGCCGGCAACGACCCCAACTGCGGGATCGCTGGTCTCGAGTCGATACTCGAGTTCTGCCAGGCGGCGGCGCCGCAGCACCAAATGGGTACCGAGCAGCACGAAGGCGACCAGCGCGGCGTAGAACGCGACGAGCAGCGGGGTGTCCATCTGGATACCGGTCGCTGACGCAATCGTTCCCAGCTGATGAATATCACGCCACCAGATCACCGAGAAGTGCACGATTGGGATCTGCACGATCGACAGGATTCCCAGGATGGCGGCCCGTCGTGCCCGCACCTCGGGGTCGATGATTGCCCTCCGCAACGCCAGGTAGCCCAGGTAGACGAAGAACATGATGGCAGTGAGGGTCAGCCGAGCGCTCCATGTCCAGAAGACGCCCCAAGTCGGCTTCGCCCAGATCATGCCGACCAATATCGTCAACCCCGTAAAGACGGCCCCCACCTCGGCCGCGGCCACCGCCAAGTGGTCCCACCTGATGCGCTTGGTGACTAGATAGGCGCCGCTCGCCACGAGGGTCAACGTGAATGCCAGATAAGCGACCGCGATGCTGGGAACGTGGAGATAGAAGAGGCGGGCGGTCTGCCCGAGGTTGACCTCCCGCGGGGAGGTGAACGCCAAGACCAGGGCGATGCCGATCGCCAGCGCCGTCAGCCGACCCAGCCAGCTGCCGGCCGCCCATCGCTCCCTAAGTTGGCTCATGCTGTCTCCTGAAGTGGTCTTGCCGTCACAACGCCGATGATCAGAAGTACGAGCACGACTGTGATCATCAGGACCAGCCAGGGAAGGATACCGTTGCCGGCTCGCAACCCCTCCAGAGCCTGCGTCGCACCCAGCAGGAGGGGCACGGCCAGGGGCGCCACCAACAGCGGGACGAGGGCGGGGCCCGTTGCCAGATTGGCTGCGATCGCCGCCGCCAGGCTGCCGATGAGGGCCAGTCCGGCGCCGGCGACGACGAGAATGACCGGCAGTAGCACCCACCCGGTCAGACTGACGTCGTACAGCGCAATGGTGGCCAGCCCCACCACGATTTCGAACGCCAGCAGCAGCACGAAGCTCGCCAGAGCCCTGCCGGCGAAGGCGGCAGCGGGGTCGAGCCCGATGAGCCGGTTCAGGTCGCGCTGCTGGGGCGAATCGGCGGCGGTGGCGCGCACGGTGACGAGGATGCCGAAAAGCAGCACGACCACCCAGTAGAGCCCGGGGCCCAGCTCGCGCAGGCGGGGGACGTCGGCACCCACCGCCATCGGGATAAGCAGCATGGCAACCACACCGAACGGGATCGTCACCCAGAGCACCTCGCCCCGGCGGCGCTCCCGCGCCAAGTCGCGCTTGGCGGCCACCAGGGCCTGAGCGAGGAGACCGGGCGAGCGGGTCACACCAGCGTCCCCGATTCGAGATGCAGCTGACGACCGGTGAGCTTGTCAACCTCGTGGCGGTTGTGGGAGGCAACAACGGCGCAGCCTCCTTGAGTGGTGACCGTCGCGATGAGGTGCTCCACGAGAGCCACCGCAGATGTGTCGAGTGCGGCGTGTGGCTCGTCGAGGAGCAGGATCGTCGGCGCCCGCATCAGCTCGCGGGCGATCTCGCAGCGCCGCTGCATGCCGTGCGAGGCGGCTTCTACGGGTCGGTCGGCAGCCGCGGCCAGCCCCACCGTGGCGAGCGCCTTCTCGGCAGCCTCGCGATCGAGCCCGACGACTTCAGCCACGTATTCCAGGTTGGCCCGCATCGACAGCTCGGGGTACAGCGAAGGGACGTGGCCGATCATCCCGATGCGGCGGCGCAGTTCGAAACGATCGAGCGAGGCGGCATCGGTGTCGAATACCGCAACCCGGCCGGCAGACGGCATGAGCAGGGTGGCCATGATCCGCAACAGGGTCGTCTTGCCGGCGCCGTTGGCGCCGTACACCGCCACCGCTTCACCGGCACCTATCTCGAGGCTCACGTCGCGCAGGATGGTCGTCGACCCGACGCGCGCCGCAACGGCGTCGAGACTGATGAGCGGAGGGTTGGACACAGCAGGAGTGTATTGGCCCGTAGCGGATTGCCAGAAGTCGGCGGGCTACGGAACGCCCCTAACCAGCTCACAGGTTTGGGCCGTGTCGACACCATCGCCGCCGTCGCAGGTGTCGGTGCCGGCTCCGCCGGTGAGAGCGTCGTTGCCATTGCCGCCGCCGATATCGTCGGCGCCCCGACCCCCTTTGAGCACATCTCCATCGGCTTGGCCGGAGATGCTGTCGGCGCCGTTCATCCCGAGGATCGTGTCGATTCCACCGCCACCGGTGATGGTGTCCTGGCCGTCCCCTCCGTAGATGACGTCATCGTGGGCGTTGCCGGCCAGCACATCCCAGCCATCCCGCCCCCACAGCAAGTCGCGGCCGTAACTGCCCTCGAGGATGTCGTCGCCCCAGCCGCCGTCGATCCTGTCGCGCTGCAGCCCCCCGTCGGCGGCGTCGTTGCCGGGACCGAGACAGATACGGTCAAAGCCCTTCTTGGCGAGCACGGTGTCGTCTCCTCCGAAGGTCACGATCACGTCGTTGCCCGGGGTGCCGGTGATCACATCGTCGCCCGCCGTGCCCACGATGGTGGCCGCTCTACCGAAGCACTCATAGGTCTGATCGGTGAAGACGGCCTGCCAGATGGGGCTCAGCAAGCCCTCGCGGATCATCACCAGACGCCCGGAGATCGGCCCGACGGCGAGGCCTTCGCCCTTCATCCCGGTTGGCGCCTGGCATGGGGCAATCGGATCTCGATTGAGCGTGGCGAGCACCGTCTCGTTGGGATCCCGGTGCCAGTAGAACGTCTCGTCCCGGTTCTTCATCGCGATGATCGTGCCGTCGGCCGCCATGTCGGCAGCGGTGACGCCGACCGCGCCGGCCCCGAACTCGGCTTTGACGTACCCCTCTACGGTCGCCAACCGGAGCGTCGCTGGATTAGGGGGAAACAACTGTTTAGCTGCGATTCGATAGATGTAGGCGTACTCGCGGGGCAGCTCGGTGCCGTCCGCCAACTCGCCGTTGACGTCGATGGCGTGCAGGCCTTTCTCAACGAGAAAGAGGTGGCCGGTCGCCGGATCCACGAAGACGCCTTCGACATTACGCGGTTTCGTCTCGCCGGGGTCGATGAAGCTCTGGTACTCGAAACGAGTTCCATCCAGCTGAGTCTCGTGAATCTGGATCGTGATCGGGTTGGCGGGATCGGGAGCGAAGACGGGTTCCGCGAAGCGGTAGACGCTGGCGAAACTCCTCGAAGCGGGAGGGTTGTCGCCGGTGTCTGCCAGGTAGAGGTAGTCGGGATCGCCGTCGGGGCCCGGACCAAACGAGATGTCCTCTAGCTCGAAGAACGTCGCATCGGGAACGGTCGGTACGGACGGGCTCATGGTGAATTGCACCGTCGCCAGCAGGTCGCCCTCCTCGTTGACCGCGTAGATCCGGTTGTTCTCCGCGTTGGTGGCGGTGGGGTCGTGGTCGTTGTGGGTCCACATCACCCCCGGCATCTGGCGCGACAACACCAATCCGGAGGCCTCATCCAGCTCGGCGACATCCATCCGCAGGTCGTTGGTGACTTCGACCGTGAAGCACCCGGTAGCGGCGGTGACCGGCGGAGCCGGCGCGGCGATTGTGGCCAACGCGCCTGCGACCAGCGCGCCGGCCGTGATGGCGCGCCCGAGCAGCAAATGCTTCATATCCGTGGCCCTACCCGGTGTAGTCGAAGTTGCCACGAATAGTACCAGCTGTGTCTGGTCCACCAGAAGGCGGATTCGCCCCGCCGATCAAGTCACTAGTCATGGAATACCGGACCCGGTCGCGGCGTTGCGTCACCGAACCCCACGTCGTTGGAACATTGCCCGTATCGGGCCGAATCGCAAAGGGAATCGTATGGCAACAGTCGAGCTCACCAAGGACACCTTCGAGGACACCATCGTCAACAACGATACGGTGATCATCGACTTCTGGGCCGACTGGTGTGGTCCCTGCAAGATGTTCGCCCCGACGTTCGAGAAAGTCGCGGCCGACCACCCCGAGATCGTGTTCGCCAAAGTGGACACCGAGGACCAACAGGAACTGGCGGGCTACTTCAACATTCGCTCGATCCCCACACTTATGATCTTCCGCGATCAGATCGGCATCTACTCGCAGCCGGGGGCGCTTCCCGAGCCTGCGCTGCGGGATCTCATCGGCCAGGCGTTGGCGCTCGACATGGATTCGGTGCGGCGGGAGATCGAGCAGGAGCACGAACACCAGCACGATGGGTCAGACGCGTCCTGAACGCCGTCACAATCGCAGCCGGGCGGCGGGAGCCCGTGGCTCGCCGCACCCGATGCGGGCGCGGCGTAGCCTGAGATAGTGTCTAGGCGAGATGAGGAGCCGGTCGCGGTCGCCGACTTCGCGACCCGCGCGCTGGCCGAGACGGCCTGGGAAGTGCTGACCTCCGCCGGCATCCCCAGCGCGGTAGTGACGGAGAGCCCGCCGTGGGGGGCCGCCACGCATCGCGTACAGGTGGCGCGTCGCCAGGCCGCCGACGCGCTGCAGTCCCTCGCCGCAGCCGAGCTGCTCAGTCCGCCTCTCCCGCCGCGGTCTCGCCGGGCGGAATGACCTCCGGACTCACCGGAATCGAGCTCGCCTCCGGCAAAGTGAGGGTGAATACGCTCTGGTCGTTCCGGTACTCGTACGTCAGGGAACCGCTCATGACCTCGGCCAGTTGGCGGGAAATCGCCAACCCCAGGCCGAGCGCGCCGCGCGCCGAGTCGGTGTCGGCAACCTGCTGGTAGGGGCTGAAGATGCGCTCCCACTCCGTGGCGGGGATGCCTGGACCGTTGTCGCGGATCTGGACGGTCGGGCTCGGCTCCCTACTCACTACCACTTCCACAGTGTCGCCTCCGTAGCGGCCGGCGTTGACGACAAGATTGCGCACGATCTGGCGCAATCGCATGGGGTCGGCTCGGCACCAGACGGGTTGTGAACATGTCATCGCGGGAACGGTGGCGAGGTCCCCGGTCGATACGCAATCATGCACGGCATGCTCCACCTCGGCGCCCAGCTCGAAATCGCCTGGCGTGGAGGAGATCCCATTGCCCACCTCAACTTGAGCCGCCAGCAACAGATCCTCGACCAGTGACGCCAGGTCGTTGGCCCCCCGGGCGATCAAGCCCATCAGGTCGCGAGCTTCGTCGCCGTCGAACTCGTCCCACAGCGCGTACAGCTCCTCAGAGAGACCCAACACGGCTGCCAAGGGGGTACGCAACTCGTGGGAGATGCTGGCCACGAAGCGATCCTTGCCGGCGATCAGATTCTCCAGCGTGCGTTGATAGGCACGGACTTCGGTGACGTCTTGGATGGCCACGATGACGCGCGACAGGTCGAGCTGCCCGTTCTTTGCCTGGGCCGATAGCGTCAGCCGACACTCGAATGGCTCACCCGCCAGGTCGAGACCCACGAACTCGGCGATGTGGTGAGTTCCGCCGTTCCACAACGTGATGAACTCTCTTCGGAAGGAGTCGATGACTTCGTCGGTCATCTCGGTCCGGCGGTGGCTGTTCAACTCATCGAGGGTCGCGGCGCCCATCAGCTGCAGCATCGCCCGATTCACGCGAACGGTCCGGATACGGCCGATCGAGTCGAGCAACTCCCCAGGATGCTGCTCGAGAAACGCACCCAGGTCGGTCACGCCGCGGGTGCGCAGCCGGCCGAACCAGTTGGCGATGCCCGTGAAGTCCTCCTCGCGCAGCGGGATCGGGCTGAGATCGAAAAGCGCCTCGTATAGCTGCTGCTCACTGCGTAGATCTTCCAGGGCAGCATCCGACTCGGAGCGGTCGTGAATCACTGCTCCCAGCAACGTCTTGCCGTCGACTTCGAAGCGGGCGGCAGTTATCTCGGCCGGAAACGAGGCACCGTCGGTGCGTCGACAGGTAACGGCAGTGGGTCGCTGGAGCGGCGTACCGTTCAACGCCGCCCGCAACAACGAACGTACCGGCTCCCGGGCGTCGTCCGGCAACAGGGTGGCGAAATCCACCCCGGTGCTGTCTTCCGAGAGCCCCAGCGCATTCTGGGCAGCGACGTTGGCTGCTGCCACCAATAGGTCGGCGTCGAGCACCACCATGGCTTCGGCAGAGTGCGTGAAGAATGCACCAAAGGCGCTGGTTGGAGCGGAACCTGAGGTGGCGTCCTTCGCTCCGAAAACCTGCAAACGTCCTCCCCGCGTGCTCGCGAACAGACCCCGTATATCAATCGGTTGGCAGGCTTTGGCAATTGAGCACAAACTGCGCGTGGCGTCGCTGGGCCGACCCCGGGAATCTGCACCGCCGACCTAACCTGGCGTTGTGCACGACCCAGCCGACCACCCCCATGACCACATCGAGTCGCTCCCAGGCGAGTTCGCATACTGCCCGATGTGCGCGGCCCGCCTCGAGGCGAGAGCGATCGCCGGGAGAGATCGCCAGTCCTGTCCGGCCTGCGGCTTCGTGCACTTCCGTAACCCGGGGGTCGGTGCCGCCGTTGTGGTGCGGGACGACGCGGGGCGCGTGCTGCTCGTCAGGAGAGCGCCGGGCGCCACTCAACCCGGCAAGTGGTCCATCCCGGCGGGCTATGTGGACTACGGCGAGGAGGTCCGAGCAGCAGCCGCCCGCGAGCTGCGGGAGGAAACCGGCCTCGAAGCCATCGTCGGCGAGCCGGTATGGGTCGCCACCAACTTCCACGACCCGGCCAAGGTGACGGTCGGCATCTGGTTCGCAGGGGTGGCCAACGGGGGTGAGCTCACGGCTGGAGATGATGCCGACGCCGTCGGATGGTTCGCGCTCGATGAGCTCCCCGAGTTAGCGTTCCAGACCGACGCTGCCTATCTGGCCACCCTGGAGAAGTGAGAGGAGCGGCATGGACCACGCCCCGGGACTGGCTTACCACCACGTGCAGAACTCACCGCAATGGGTGGTGGTGGTGGCGTCGCTATTTGCCGTCGCCATGTTCTCGCTGAGTGCTGCCCTGCTGCGTTCCGAGGAAATCGGAATCTGGGGCAGCCTCTTCGTGACCGCGTGGGCGGCTGTGGTCTACCTCGCCATCCTCAACTTCACGAGGCTGACCGTCACCGTCGACCCGGCCGCCATCAATCTCAAGTGGAGGTTGGGCTGGCCGCAGAAGACGATCGATCGCGGGCGGGTCGTGAGCGTCGAGGCCCATCGGAACACCTGGATCGCCGGGTGGGGAATCCGCAAGGTCACCCGGGGCTGGATGTGGAATGTGTGGGGCCTCGCCGCAGTGCAGCTCGAGCTGGACAACGGACGGGTCTTTCGTATCGGCACCGACGATGTTGACGGCCTGTTGACCGCCCTGCGGCGTTGATGCACGTAATGTCAAAGGGTGCTCGCTTTTCTGCGCTGGCTCTTCGGTCTCGGTGGAAGTTCCCGGGTCGACCGGGTACGTGACCGCGGCCGGCCCCCTTCGCCCAACGGAGCGTCGTCCTTCCACCTGTACTGGCAGGGGGCGCCGCGCGTCGTGGCCGCAGTGCGCGTCACAGTGGAGGTCGTTGCTCCCCCGGCGACCACCGACCTCTACTTCTTCGCGCTGCAGGCCTCGTTCCTCGATCGGGGTCAGGAGGTGGGCGGCGGTCACGTGGGGATCCAGTGGAACCGGCGTCATCCGGGCAACACCGCAGTCAACTGGGGCGGATACCGCGCCCAACGGCTGGGAGGAGACGAGCTCCCCGGAACCGAGTCGACGTTGCCGTCGCAGCCCAACGACCCCAACACGCGCGACTATCCCTGGGAAGCAGGCCGGCGGTACCGGCTCACGATCGATGCCGGCGCAGACGTCGGTTGGTGGCGGGGCAGCATCGAAGACGTCGCTTCGGGCGCCCTTGCAGTGATTCGTGAGCTGGAGGGCGGCGGCGACGGGCTGGGCACGCCCATCGTGTGGACCGAGGTGTTCGCCGCGTGCGACGCCCCACCCGTGACGATCCGCTGGAGCGAGCTCGAGTTCGCCACGGTGGCCGGCGAGTGGCATCGGGTCACGGCCGTCGACACCAACTACCAGGACTACAACGCCGGGGGATGCAGCAACACCGACTCGGCGAGCAGTGGCGGTGGCTTCACGCAAACGACCAATGTGGCGCGGGTCAACTCCGGCGGCGTCACCTTGCAGCTCCCGTCGTGAGGAACCGCGGGCCGCAGCCGATAGCTGCGTAGTCTGGCCAAGCCGTGATTCGGTTCAGGCCGCCCCCACGGCCGCCGATCGTTAGCCGAGGCCAGCACAACCCTATGACCCACTCGACGAATCCCCACGCGGCCCGGCGTGACCGGCTCAGCTCTGTCGTCTCGATGGCGTTGGCGGCGACGCTGGGACTGCTCGCATCGGGGCTCATCCTGGCAATGCTCGGGCTGCACGTCGCTTGGCTGCAAGCGCCGCTGGCCGTCGCCCTGGGGTACGCCACGTTTCGACAGCTTCCGCAACATACGGCGCGCCCCATCGCCCGTTCCGTCGCCGCGGTCTTGCTCGCATTGATCGTCGTTGTGTCCTTGTCGAACCTCTTGCTCCGCTCCGAGCTGGTCGTGGCGGGCAGAGACGGCGCCACCTACGCCAACACAGCGAGCTTTCTCGTCGCCGACCGCGGCTTGTTCCCTACCGCAATCGCCGAGCCTTTCGTCGGCACCGACCTCGAGTTCAAAGCCCCCGGCTTCGTGGTGCGCCCGGACGGCACGTTCTGGCAACAGTTCCTGCACTCGACACCCGCCACGTATGCGTTCTTCGGCGAGCTGTTCGGCAAGTCGGCTCTCTTCGGCGTCAACGCGTTCATGTCGGGAGTAGCGGTGCTCGTCGTCTTCGCCCTCGCCTCCAGGTTCATGCGGCCGTGGTGGGCACTGCTGGCGGCCGCCTTGCTGGCGACAGCTTTGCCGTTCGTGTACTACTCCCGAGGCACCTTCAGCGAGATGGCGGCGCTGGTGCTCTCCCTGGGGGGCCTATGGGCCGGCCATGTTGCTCTGTCGTCACAGCCCCAAGTGGCAATCGGCAGCGGCTTGCTACTCGGCGGAGCCACGATGGTCCGAGTCGACGCCTGGCTCCTCGGGATCGCCCTCGGGCTACTACTGGTGACCGCAACCTGGCTCGAAGAGAGCGCCGCGGCAGGCGTCGCCCGCCGCATCTATGCCGGGCTCGCTATCCCGGCTGCGCTCGGCCTACTGGATCTCGTGTTCTTCGCCGAACCGTATGTAGCCAACATCGGGCGACTGCTCCTCATGCTCGTGGCGGCGACGGTCGGGCTGCGCCTGCTGACTCCGCTCGCGGCCGCCCGTCCGCTGCAGAGGTTGCGAGTCGCCTGGGAACGGCGCATTGCCGCAATCTCGCGTGCTCTGACCGTGACGATGGCCGGGTTGTTCGCCTACCTCTGGTTCGTGCGCCCGCTGCTGCCGCCGAGCCGGTCGACGGGGGTTTACGGACTGGGAGCGATCCAACTGGCGGAAGGGCTCGCCATCGAGCCGGATCGGGCCTATACGGAGTTGTCGGTCTGGTGGCAGGCGTGGTACCTGGGAATCCCCATCGTGGCAGCGAGCCTGGCCGCGGCGATCGTGGCGGCCCGCCGATCGCTGGTCGCCGGCACCGCCGCACTCCGGCTGGTGACCCTGGCATTCCTGGTGCAGGCCGTCGGCTACTTCGTCCGCCCTTCGATCAACCCGGACCAGATCTGGGCAATTCGCAGATTTCTTCCGGTAGTGATTCCCGGAATGATCATCCTCGCCGTCGCGCTCGGCACCGGCCTGATCGACCGGTTGCCTTCCCAGGGCCGCTCCCGGCCGCTGGCCGGGCTGGTGGTGGCGGCGGCGGTGCTTCCAGTGATCTTGGTGGCAGCTCCCCTGATCGGGCAGCCGGACCGGCAAGGTGTGGAAGGTCAGCTGGTGGCACTCTGCGAATCGCTGGAAGGGGTCGAATCGGTATTGATCGTCAACGACGACCCTGAGCTGCCGCTCTCATGGCTGATGGGCCCGCCGTTGCGAGCATGGTGCGAGTTCAGCGTCGCCGGGATCGAGCCCGGCCGGGAGCCGCCCGTCCCGGTCGACGCAGTGATGGCCTCGACCGCCGCGTTGGCCGGTCCCGAGGCGGTCGCGTTCGTGCTGAGCAGCGAGGCGTGGCGCGCCAGCCTGCGAGGGGCGCCTCGCCAGACCGAGATCCGCACCCTCGAGCTGTGGGTGGCTCGCCGCTAGCGGACGATGCCGGCCGGCACGGCACGGCTGCTGGGCTGCCGGATCTCGAGCGCCATCTGGACCACCATGGCGAGGAAGGCGCCATTGCGGATGACCAGCCCGCTCTGCCACCACAGGTTGGTCGGGGCCCACAACGACATCAGCAGCAGCGTGATCGTCGCGGCCACCAGGAAGGACCGGCGGGTCCGACCGCCGAAGAACAGCAGCCACGGCGTCAGCCAGAGCAGGAACTGCGCGGAGAACAAGGGGCTGACGAGGAGCAACGCCGCAGTGGCGACACCAACCAGGCGGGCGGCGGCGCCGATGGTGAAAGGCGCCGTCAACGCCGGCCGGGCCGACCACGCAGTGGCTGTTCCGAGCGCCACCCCCACCAGCAGGGTCGCCGCCGGGGCGGATACGTAGATGGCTCCAGCCGCCATGGCAATTCCGGCGTCTGCCCCGGTCGCAGAGCGCAGCCAGACCAGCCCCGACCCGGCAATGGTCTCCAAATGGACGCCGCTGAAGTCGCGCCCCTCCTGGAATCCGGGCGTCAGTAAGAGCACCCCGCCGAGCACGGCGGCGAAGCCCCCCACCAGCATGGCGCGCCGCCGACGGCCGGCCAGCCACTCGGCGAGAGCCAGCACCAGCGGCCAACCCTTGGCCGCGATGGCTGCCAGCGCGGTCACCGGGCCGGCCCGGCTCGAGACCACGAAGGAGTAGTAGAAGGCGGCCACCGCCAGCAGCGTGGCCACCGGATCGTTGCGGTAGGCGACGAACGGAACCAGCGGCGCCGTCAGCAGCGCCCATTGGGATGCCCCGCGGGTGACCCCGGCGGCGGCGGCTACTCGACCCACAACGGCGCCGATTGCAACGAGGCAGGCCAGCATCAGCAACCCGAACAGCGCGGTGTAGACCAGCGTCGTATCCCCGCCGGGTACCAACCGGGGCACCAACATCGGCGGCAGCGCCAGCGGAAAGTGCTCGAACAACACGTCGACATATGGCAGCTTGCCGTCGAGGATCGGCGTCACCCGCTCGAAGTAGATCCGGGCGTCGTCGGTCAACACTGCTCGCGGCAACGCCCCCTCGGCTAGGTAGCCGAGCAGTCCGAGGGATACGAGGCCCAGCGGCCACAGCGCCAGACGCTTGGTTTCGGTCAACGCGATCATCTTCTGCTCGAGGCTCGAGCCAGGTTATCGGCGCTACCCGGGCTCGCCTGAGACCTACGGTTCTAGCTGCCGGCGGCAAAGAGCCACAGGTCGGCGACGTTGGTCCCGGTGGGCCCGGTGACGATGCGCCCCGGAACCACGTCGAAGAAGCCCCCACTGTCATTGGCGGCGAGGGCCGCGACCGGGTCGATGCCGAGAGCGCGCGCCTCCGCGAGCGTGTTGCCGTCTACTGCGGCGCCCGCGCCCGGGGTGAGCCCGTCGATGCCGTCGGTCCCGCCGGCGAGGAACGCCGCCGGCGACCCCGCGATGGCAATGGCAGCCGCCAGCGCCGCCTCGTGATTCCGACCCCCTCGTCCTGCCCCGGTCACGGTGACCGTGGTTTCTCCCCAGTAGATGGCCAGGTCGTGCTCGAAGCTGCCCGCCGCCACGACTTCACGCGCCACTTGACGAGCCTCGCCGCTGAGCGGTTGGTCGACGATGTGGGCGGAACGCCCTCTCGCCTCCGCGGCCGCGCCGGCTGCCCGGGCAGCGGTGGACCCGTCGGCGATGATCTCGAAGTCGGAAGGCGCAGTCGCCGCGGGGGCGGGCCGGGCTGCCGATGCCAGCACTCCGGGGGGAAGGGTCGCCTGAAGCTGGTACCGAGCCAACACCTCACCGACGGCGGCACGATCCTCGGCGACCGGCAAGGTGGGACCGGACGCAATGGTGGCCGGCGCGGCAGCTCCCACATCGGAGATCGCCAAGGTGACCAGCCGTGGCGACGCCACCACTCTCGCCAGTCCGCCTCCCTTGAGCTGTGACAGTCCGCGACGCACGGTGTTGATCTCGGTGATCGAAGCGCCGGATCGCAGCAACCCCTCGGTGAGCGCTGCCAGGTCGTCGATGGCCAGCCCTGGGAGAGGGACTTCGGCGAGCGCCGATCCGCCGCCGGAAACCAGACAGATCACCAGCCCGCCGGCCGGCGCCGCCGCCGCCGCCGCGAGCAGTGCCTCGCCGGCGGCGACGCTGCGAGCATCCGGGATCGGGTGGCTGCCCACGAAGCCGACGATCCCGGCGGGGAGATCGGCCGGCTCCGAGGTCACCGCCACGCCGGAGATGCCGTCACCGAACAATGTGGCCACCCCATCGGCCATGCGGGCCGCCGCCTTGCCCAAGGCGAGCACCGTGACGGGGTCGCGTCCCGGGTCCAGCCGGCGCCGGCGCAGCGCCTCGGCAACCAGCCGCGCCGGGTCGAGAGCTGCGATGGCTTCGCGGAACACAATGGTCAACTCAGCCGTGCGCATGGCAGGAACGGTAGATGGCGGAACGTAACATCCCGAGGTGAGCTGGATAGAGAAGCGGCTGGCCGACCTCGCCGCCGAGGGCTATTTCGACGACTTGCCCGGAAGCGGGCAGCCGCTTGCCGACCTCGACACTGCGTATTCACCCTCGTGGTGGGCCGCCCGGTGGGTCGCCCGCGACGCCGCCCAGCGCGACATGGTGGGAATGCGGCGCCGACTGACCGCGGATGTGGCGGCCGCCCTCGAGCTGCCCCGGGCGGAGGCACGCCACCGGCTGGAAGCAATCCATGCTGCCGTCGACGAGATCAACCGGCTGCTCGACTCGACGGATCAGCTGCCCAACTTCGATGTCGATTCTGTGATCATCCGTGGCGGCTGGGATCCTGTTAGCTGAACGCAGCGACGCCCGCCACGGAAGGTGGCGGGCGTCGGTGGGATGGCTCCGGGAGGGAAGGGAGAGGGAATCAGCCCGGCGAACCATCCCATGTACCGGCATCCGGGAAGGAAGAGCCGGTTCCTCGACTCGCTGAGCCCGCAGGCCTCTCGAGTCGAGCGGCGTGTCAGGCGTTGGCCACCTCTTCACCGCCGACGTCGACACGCGGCGCGCCGGGGCCGAGCCGACCCCGGAAGTGGCTGCCGTCCTCACGGAGCTGCGCCCTGAGCTCTTCGAGCTCTTCGCTCGTCAGCTGACCATCGTCGAGATACGGGGCGAACGGGCCGTCCGCATCGAAGATCGGATGATCTTCCGGCAGTTCCGCCAGCTCGTCGGCATCGATGACCCCGTCATCGAGCAACCCGCGCAGTCCGTCTCCGAAGCCACGGTGACCCCGGTGCCGGTCGCCGAACTGGGCCCGCAGCTCGGCATGCTTTGCGGTCAGGTCCGATTTGATCCGCTCGGCCTGGTCCGACGTGATGACGCCTTCGGCGACGAGGTTATCGAGCACCTCGTCGATGACGCTGCCTCGATCCGGCCGGGTGACCTCTCCGGTTGTTGCGTCTCCCGAGTCATCTGTGGTCTGGTCCTCTGTGGTGGTCTGGGCGGTAGCCGTGGTCGGGGCGCTGATGGCGGCAGTCGCCAGCCCTCCGGCGACGAGCACGCCGGCCGCCACCAAGGCTGCGAGAACCTTCTTCATTGCTGTGATCTCCTTTCACACCGGCTGGCTTGTCTCGCCGGTCTCGGTTTGCAGCCTCAGGATCGGCACTGCCGCTAAGGAGTATCTGAGACCGATCTAAGAGTTGGCTGAGAGCTAGCAGCTAGACGCCGGCGGAGGGGTCGGCGGCGGCCACCGGGAGCTCGAAGCCGACCAGGGCTCCTCCAGCCGCGGCCGTGTCCACGAATACCTGGCCCCCGTGGCTCTCGGCCACTTGTTTGACGATCGACAGCCCCAGGCCAGAACCGGGCTGACTCCTGCCCGCGGCGGCGCGATGGAAGCGCTCGAAGATCAGCTCCCTCTCATCCTCAGGGATTCCCGGGCCGGCGTCGCCCACCATCACCCGTCCCGCGTGGACCGCCACGGTCACGGTCGAATCCGGTGGGCTCCACTTGGCTGCGTTGTCGACCAAGTTGCCCACCGCCCTCTCCAGCGCGTTGCGGCGGGCAACGACCGTGGCCGGGGAGAGTACGTCGAGGGCCAACTCTTGACTTATCCGGCGCCGGAAACGAAGGACGACCTCTTCGGCCAGCTCGCCCAGGTCCACCGGCTGTGCACTCTCCGAGGCGTCGTCGTCTGCCGCCACCGCCACAACCTCATTCACCAAGTCGCTCAGCTCGGCGAGCTCGGTCACCAGATCGCGGTACATGGCGGTTCGCTCCCCCTCGGGCATCCGCTCTGCCTTCGCCAGCAGCTCGATGTTGGTCCGCAATGCCGTCAGCGGGGTGCGCAGCTCGTGCCCGGCGTCGCGCACCAATCGACGCTGCTGATCCTTCGAGCTCTGCAGTTCCGCCAGCATCTCGTTGAAAGCAGCGGCGAGCCGGCCCAGCTCGTCATCGCGATCGACGTTGATGCGATGAGCCAGCTCTTTGGTGGCCGCCACCTGCTCGGCCGCCTCCGTGAGCTCGCCGATGGGACGGAGGGAGCTGCGCGCCACGAACAGGCCGAGCGCGGCGGCGCCGGCGATGCCGAGGGAACCGATCAGGGTGAGGGTCAGCGCCAGCGATGCCAGGGTGGCGTCCACTTCCTCGAGGGAACGGGCAATCTGCAGCGTGCCAACGGCGTCACCCAACTCGACGTTGGCAATGCGCAGATGCAGATCGTCCACCGAGGCCTCCGTGAAACTGGCCTCCCCCTCCGATCTCGTTGTTCCGTCGGAAGGTGGTGGCAGCCAGACCTCCTGGCCGATCGGGACGAAGCGGTTGCCCTCCCGATCGATCAGCTGCACATAGAGCACGTCGAATCCGCGGGGATCCTGGAAGGGGCCCCGCCGGCCGCGGGGTGTCGAGAACGACTCGACGATGCCGCCGAAGGCGCGCGCCGTCGTGAGACGATCGGTGAGGCTCTCGTCGATCTCGTCGATCAACCGGTCGCGCGCCGCGAAATAGACGATGAGCGCCACCGCCAGCACCGCCACCGCAACCGCCGAAGAGGCGATCAGCGCGATTCGGGTGCGGAGGCTCACTGCGTCCCCTCGCGGGCCACATAGCCGACCCCCCTCACGGTATGGACCAGCCGGGACCGATCGCCTGCTTCGGTCTTGCGACGCAGGTAGCCGATATAGACGTCGAGGGAGTTGGAAGTGGTCTCGAAGTCGTATCCCCAGATCTGCTCGTAGATCTTCTGGCGGCTGAGCACGACTCCGGCATTCTCCACCAGCAGTTCGAGCAGATCGAACTCCGTCTTCGTGAGGACGATCGCGCTGCCTCCCCGGGTGACGGTGCGCGCGTCGGGATCCAGCACGAGATCGCCGACCCGGAACACCTCGCCCCGGCTGGTGCTGGAGCGACGCAGCAACGCCCGCATCCGGGCCAGTAACTCCTCGAGGGCGAACGGCTTCGCCAGATAGTCATCAGCGCCGGCGTCGAGGCCGGCTACCCGATCAGAAACCTCAGTGCGTGCCGTCAGCATCAGCACCGGAACAGAGTTCCCGCTGGCACGCAGCCGGCGACACGTCTCGAGGCCGTCGACGATGGGCATCATGACATCGAGGACCACCAGCTCCGGTTTGTCATTGAGGACCCGCTGCAGGGCCTCGGCACCGTCACGGGCGGTGATCACACGGTATCCCTCGAAGCTCAGTGCTCGAGACACGGCGTCGCGCACCGCTCGGTCGTCTTCGGCGACCAACACCAAACCGCCGCCATGCTCGGGCTGGGGCGCCTTGTCGTTTGGGCGATTGCTGCGATCTGTCATCCCTGAACCGAGGTTAAGCCGGAGCACCAGGTTCGGGTCGTCGTCTAAGAGCGTCATGAGAAACGCCGGGGGGCGGACGCCGGAGCACGGGACCCCACAACAGACGGCCCGCACGCTCGGCCGTCGGATGGGTTGTGCTTAGCTAAGACGCAGCGAAGGCCTGACGCCCGAGTTGGGTTGGGATGCGAAGACGAGCGAAGGGAAGCTATGCAGCTGGGAATGATCGGCCTGGGAAAGATGGGCGCCAACATGGCGCAGCGCCTGGTTCGCGGCAGCCACCACGTCGTCGGATACGACCTCGCCCCCGAGTCGGTGGCAAGAGTGGAGACGATGGGCGCCGACGGCGCCGAATCGCTCGCCAAGCTCGTTGACCGATTGACGCCGCCCCGCGCCGTCTGGCTGATGGTCCCCCATGGGGCGCCGGTCGACTCGACAATCGAAGCGTTACGTCCCCTCCTCGGAAGCGGCGACATCATCGTTGACGGCGGCAACAGCCTGTACACCGACACACAGCTGCGGCACGCCGTTTGCGCCGCCGCCGGTCACCACCTCGTCGACGTCGGAACCAGCGGAGGGGTGTGGGGCCTCGAAGCGGGCTACTCGATGATGGTGGGCGGCGACGACGAGCCCGTGCAGCGGCTGACCCCGCTCTTCGAGACTTTGGCTCCCGGCCCCGGTAGAGGATGGGGTCACGTGGGGCCTCCCGGGGCAGGTCACTTCGCCAAGATGATCCACAATGGAGTCGAGTACGGATTGATGCAGGCCTACGCGGAGGGATTCGCCATTCTCGGAGCCAAAGAGGAGTTCGACTTCGACCTGGCTGCGGTGGGGCGGGTCTGGCAGCACGGATCGGTGATTCGGTCGTGGCTGCTCGACCTGGCAGTCGACGCACTGGGGACGTCACCCGAGCTCGCGGGGGTTGCGCCCTTCGTAGAGGACTCCGGAGAGGGCCGCTGGGCAGTCGCCGAATCGATGCGACTCAATGTGGCCGCGCCGATCATCACGCAGTCGCTCCTCGAGCGCATCGGATCACGCGACGAGACGGGGTTCGCCCACCGCCTGGTGGCTGCCTTGCGCCGCCAGTTCGGCGGACATGCCGTCAAAGCGGCGCCTCCGCAGACGGCGACACCGACACGATGAATCCGATCGACCCGCACCTCTTCGTTATCTTCGGCGCCACCGGGGACCTCACCAGCCGCAAGCTGATCCCCTCGACATTTCGGGTGTTGACGGAAGACAAGGTGGCCGCGGCGCACAACCTGCTCGGCGTGTCTCGCACGGCGTGGTCCGATGACGAGTTTCGCGATTTCACCAACAAGTCCCTGCACAACGCCGGATACGACGGCGCCCGCGTCGAGGAGTGGTGCAGAGAGCGAGTCTTCTACCACGCCACCCCGCGGGGCACGGCGGACCTCGAGGCGCTACGGCAGAGGATCGAGGAGCTCGAGCGCGACCTGGATCTCCCCGGGAACCGCATCTTCTATTTGGCGTTGCCGCCCGGAGCGTTTCCCACCATCATCGATCAGCTGGGTAGGGCGGGCCTGGCGACCGCACCCGGTTGGACCCGCTTGGTAGTGGAGAAGCCCTTCGGCCACGACCTGGCTTCGGCGCACCAACTCAACGAGCTGATCCATCAATATTTCGACGAGCACCAGGTGTACCGCATCGATCACTACCTGGGAAAAGAGACGGTGCAGAACCTGCTGGCGTTCCGTTTCGCCAACTTGCTGTTCGAGTCGTCGTGGAACCGCGACCGGGTGGAGGCCATAGAGATAACCGTCGCCGAGAGCTTGGGGACCGAAGGACGCGCCGACTACTACGACCGGTCGGGCGTTGTGCGCGACATGGTGCAGAACCACATCACCCAGCTGATAAGCCTCATCGCCATGGACGCGCCCAACAAGTTCGAGGCGGACGCGATTCGCACCGAGAAGGTCGACGTGGTCCGAGCCATCGAGCCGATCGACACCAACCGGGTGGTTTACGGGCAGTACGAGGGCGGCATGATCGCGGGACGTCGCGTCCCCGGCTACTGCGAGGACCCCGAAGTCGCCAACGACTCGGCGACGCCGACTTTCGTGGCGATGCGCCTCGGCGTGGCCAGCTGGCGCTGGGAGGGCGTGCCGATATTCGTGCGCACCGGAAAGCGGCTGCCCCACAAGACCACCCAGATAGCTCTGATCTTCCACAAGCCTCCGGTCTGCATATTCCACGGCGTCAAGGACGACTGCGCCGCGCATCAGAACGTGGTGATCCTCACCCTGCAGCCCAACGAAGGGTTCGAAGTGCGCTTCGACGTCAAGGCGCCGGGCAGCCCCCTGCTCGTGTCACAGCCGCTGCACTTCGACTACGACGAGGCATTCGAGAAGCTGCCGGACGCGTACCAGACGCTCATCCTCGACGTCATGGAGGGCGATCAGACCCTGTTCGTCCGCTCTGACGAGGTGGAGGCATCTTGGGCGGTGTACTCACCTCTTCTCGAGGCCGATATCCCAGTTCACCCATACCCGGCGGGCTCGTGGGGTCCTCCGCAAGTGGACGAGCAGCTCGGCCTCGGCGGCGAATGGATCATGCGCCCCACCGACGAGTGAACCGGCCGCCGGTCCGCTACGTATTACCCCACGTCCGACCAGGGATGCGCCTGTCCATGCTGAACCATCACCGGCTCTCGTTCGCCGGGCATGCCCCGAGCTACCCGAATAAGCTGCAGGCTCGCGCCGAGCTGGCCCGCCACGATGACAAGGGGGTTGCTGACCGATCTCAACGCCGGGGTCGGTCGACTATGGACGAGGCTGTGAACCTCCGGTTTGTCGCTGGCGACCCGCAAGCCATGCGCCACATCTGTGCGACCCATGGCCGGGCCCTCTACGGGGTGGCGTATCGCGTGCTGGGCGACAGTGCACTCGCCGAAGAGGCCGTGCAGCAGGGTTTGCTTCAGGCTTGGAAGGCGGCAGCCACCTTCGACGCAACCCGCAATATCGCGCCGTGGTTGGTGACGATCACCAAGCGAGCTGCCATCGACCTGTACCGGCGCGAACGGCGCCATCGTGCTGAGGAGCTTGGCGACTACGACGCCCCGACGCCGGCCGAGTCGATCGAGGACGTGTGGGAGGTGTACCGGGTACGCATGGCTGTCGAGCAGTTGACGCCTGCAGAGCGCCAGGTCCTGATGCTCACACATTTCTCCGGAATGACCCACGAAGCGGCTGCCGAGCACCTTCAGATCCCCGTAGGTACGGTGAAGTCGCGGTCCTACCGCGCCTACCGCAAGCTGTCGGAGCTCCTCTCCGACCTGGAGGGGGCGCTATGAGCGATCAAGAGCACACGCCCCATATCCCAAGCGACGACGAGCTTGCCGACGCCCGTGATCGGGTCGACGAGTTGCTGACATTCGATCTGAGCGACGACGCCTTCTGGGTTGAGCCCCGCGCCGGGGTCGAGGCATCCGTGATGGAGGCAATCAGCGCCGGCCCGGCGGGAGCTTCGATATCCGTGCTCGATGCGGCGGCGGGCAAACGCCGCCCCTGGCTGGTGCCGGCAGCAGTTGCGGCCGCCATCGTGGCGCTGCTCGCGATCGCCACCTGGCGAGTCGATGGACCCGATTGGGAGGTCGCTCTGGCAGCCACGGAGAACGCTCCCGGAGTTGAAGCTGCGGTGCGGGGATGGAATGAGGCCTCAGGAACGCGGCTCCGGCTCGACGTCTCCGGCCTCGACCCCGCTCCTGCCGGACACGTCTACGAGCTCTGGTTCACCGAAGGCCCGGTGCATGTGTCGGCCGGCACCTTCACCGACCCGACCGATGTGACACTGTGGGTCGGAGTGCGGCGAGCCGACTATCCCCGGCTGTGGATCACACTCGAACCTCTCGACGCCGATCCCAGCCCTGGCCTCAACCTGCTCGACACCGAGGCATAGACCGCCCCCCTTGGCTGGGGGAGCCCGGCAAGCGCAGAGCTCGGATCGAACTCATCCGGCTGAGGTATCGAGAAGAATCTGCGTTCTGCGCAGCACCGCGGCACAATGCGTCCCCGCAACCGACGAATGAGCGCCCAGTCGTGCCGATCCTCAACATCCCAGGACTCATCGCAGCCGCAGAAACCACCTCTGGTGCTGCCGAAGACATCGACACCTTCCTCCTGATCGTCGGTCTCCTCGGCGGGCTGGCCATCTTCCTGCTCGGCATGGAGCGCATGACCGAGTCGCTGCGCCTCATCGCCGGCGATCGGATGCGCACCGTGCTGCTACAACTCACCGGCCGGCCGCTGGTGGGGTTGCTCACCGGGGCGGGCCTGACCGCGCTCATCCAGTCATCGTCGGTCACAACCGTGCTGGTCGTCGGGTTCATCACCTCCGGGCTGATGACGTTCCAGCAGTCCATCGGGGTCATCATCGGAGCGAACATCGGCACGACGGTCACGGCTCAGATCATCGCCTTCAACGTCTCCACAGTGGCTCTCGTTGCGGTCGCGGTGGGTTTCGGCATCAGCTTCTTCGCCAGATCCGAGAAGCGTCGCACCCAGGGCCTCGTGGTGCTCGGGCTCGGCCTGGTCTTTTACGGGATGACCGTGATGGGCGATGCAATGTCGCCACTCCGTGGCTCGGATGCGTTTCTCGACATAATGGCTCGGCTCGAGAATCCGTTCTTCGGCATACTCGTCGGAGCGGCGTTCACCGCTGTCGTGCAGTCGTCGTCGGCTACGACGGGCATCGTGATCGTCCTGGCACAGCAAGGGCTGATCAACATCGAGACGGGCCTGGCCCTGGTGTTGGGCGCGAACGTGGGCACGGCGATCACCGCGATTCTGGCGGCGCTCGGCAAGCCGCGCGACGCCATGCGGGCGGCGGCCGCCCACGTGCTGTTCAACGTGGGCGGTGTCGTGCTGTGGCTGCCCTTGCTGGCCGTGCTCGTCAACGTCGTGTCGTCCATCGGAGGAGGCACCGCCCGTGAGATCGCCAACGCCCACGCCATATTCAACATCGCCAACGCGGTGATCTTCCTGCCGTTTACCACGCGGATCGCCAAGCTGGTATATCGGATCGTCCCGAACCGTCCCGGCGATGAGGACGAGCTGATCCGTCTCAAGTATCTCGACGAGACCCTCTTGCGCACCCCAATCTTGGCTCTGGATCGGGCCCGGTTGGAGATACTGCGCATGGCGAGCCGGGTAGAGACGATGCTGATCGAGGTGCTCCCCGCCCTGGTCAGGGGCACACGGTGGACATTGCTCGAGATCGAGCAGGGAGACGCCGAGGTCGACAGCCTGCATGCCCAGATCATCGACTTCTTGGGGAAGATCGGCATGAATCGCCTCAACGACGCCGCCGCCGATGAGCTCTTCAGCATGATCGCCACAACCAACAACCTCGAAGCGATCGGCGACGTCATCGAAACCAACCTGGTTGGGCTGGGCCTCGGGCGGGTCGAGCAGAACCTCGCAGTCACCGACGAAGCGATCGAGGTCCTCTCCGAGGTGCACAGCGCCGTGCTGGAGGCGCTCCAACTGTCCATCGCAGCCCTGACGGACAAGGATCCGGATTCGGCGCGTCGTGCCATCAAGATGAAGAAGCAGATCAACAGCTTGGAACGGAGCGCAGCGGCCAGGCAAGCGGGACGACTCTCGACGGAGGCGCCGGAGCGAGTAGCCACGTATCGGCTCGAGACCGACGTCATCGCCAACCTCCGCCGCATCTACTACTACACACGTCGGATCGCACGCGTCGCCGTGCCCAAGGGCGAGTACGTCGAGCTCAGCGACCGCGAGGATTGAAGCGCGGATTCTCCCCCCGCATGGTCGGGGGCATTCTGGGCATCGCGCCTGTCCATCATGGCCACGGAAATGTCGAGCGCCAGTGCCAAGAACCCAATGAGGATGAACATGGCCAGCGCAGTGAGGAACAGTGCGGCCCCCCGCTCGTTTCCCGGCGCCGGAATAGGAAACTCGCCCCCAGTCGAGTCACTACCCGACAGGTTGGGGGAGCCGGTCTGCCGATTGCCATGCCGCTTGTCGCGACCGCCTGAAGTGGTTCATGGGCGACAAACGGGGCGGGCTCTCCCGATCGGCATACGCGACAACGCGGCCGCCGGCTTCAGCCCCTTCAGCCGGTGAGATCGATCGAAGGGTCGTCGCTGCGGAGGTCGACGGCGACGTCCGCCGGCAGAACCCCTATGCCATGGAAGGGTGCCACCCCAGATGGGAGGTGGGCCGACATTCGCTGGTAGCGCGACTTGCCGGGTGGTAGCACTCCCGAGCCGAACTCGGGCGCAGACGGAGGACGGTCGAGGGGCGTAGTGATGGTCTCGATGCGTTCCGAGAGATCGGGCCCCGCGCGGCGCGCCCGCCGGCGACGGAAAGAGCGGTTATTTACCCCCATTTGCTGCACTCCTCTCACCGCCCGGCAGCAAGCTAAAACAGAATACCCGAAGACAGGCGGATTTCGCCGGGCAGCTCTGACCTGACTAACTCAATTCGGGCTTCGGCTTCGCCGGCGGATCGAACGAGGCATCGGCTCTCAGCGGACCAAGCGACACCGGATCTCAGTAGACGTCGCGCAACGGCGGTACCTCGATCCACAGAGGATCTGCGGCGCGCCGCGCCTGGCTGTACCAGTCGAACAAATCGTGCTGGCCGCCGCGGTGCTCCGCCAGCGCGCGCCGATATTGGGACTCGAGGTCGGCGAGTCGGGCGGCTTCGGCCTGGCCAGACCGTGCATACCGATCGATTGCCAGGCCCCAGCCCCGCAGCACCCATACATTCTGTTTGGCTCGTTCGAAACCGGCAGAGAAGGCCGCGGCCGCCTTCTCTGCGTAGGTGGCGGCGTAGTCCGGATCGACCCGGGTCATCTGCAGGTAGCACCACGCCCGGCCGATGTAGTTGTCGATCACGCCGAGCCGGTAGGACGAGGCCTGTTGAAACAGCTGGGCGGCCTGTTCCAATTCGGCAACGGCTTCGAGGCTCTCGTTGAGAAACGCCCGGTCGAGGTGGAGCTCACCGAGCAGCTTGGTGCCCTCGTAGCTCTGGGGACGGGCGGTGAGCGCATCTTCCACTTTGCTGATCGCCCGGTCCAGCGTGTCGAGACGCTCGGCACGGTCACCTGTGCGAGCGCGTAGCTTCAGCTTCACCGCATCGGCCACCATGTCGTCGTGCAGTTGACGATTCGCCACATGCTGCATATCGGCGCCCGTGCGGCGCATGGCTTGTTGCTCATAGGTCGGCTTGAGCGCCGGCCCGACTATCGAGCCGCGTTCGGCGACCCGCCGCCCGGCCGCCTTAGGTAACCAAGTACGCAGGCCGAGGAGCAGAAGGCTGACACCAACCCCAATGATGATCCAACGTCCCAGGTCGAGATCGACCATGAAAACACCTTAATTGGGCCGTGCTCACGGGCACCCCACCATGCCTCCCCACAGCTAGCCTCGCCGTATGCATCACGACCTGACCTCCGCCGTCGATGAGGGCTTCGATCGTATTCGGGCCGACCTCGAGTCATTGGTGCGCATTCCGTCCATCAGTGCCCCCGGTTTCGACAGTCACCAGGTGCGCCGGTCCGCCGAAGCGGTTCGAGAGCTGCTCGAAGACGAGGGTCTCGCCGATGTTCAGTTGCTGGAGCTCGACGGTGCCCATCCTGCCGTATTCGGTGAGATCCCGGCCCCACCGGGAGCGCCCACCATCCTGCTCTACGCCCACCACGACGTGCAGCCCCCAGGCCCCGAGGAGCTGTGGGAGTCACCTCCGTTCGAGCCCACCGAGCGCCACGGGCGGCTCTACGGCCGGGGCACATCCGACGACAAAGCCGGGATCGCGCTCCACCTCGGCGCCATCCGGGCGCACGGCGGCAGACCACCCGTCGGGGTCAAGGTCTTCATCGAGGGCGAGGAGGAGATCGGCTCCCGCCATCTCGGCGACTTCCTGAGCGCCTACCAAGAACAGCTCACAGCTGATGCCATCGTCATCGCCGATTCGGCCAACTGGCGAGTCGGCGAACCGGCTCTCACCGTGAGTCTGCGGGGCTTGGTCGACTGTGTGGTCGAGGTACGGACCCTGGCGGCGGCCGTCCACAGCGGGAGCTTCGGCGGCCCGGTTCCCGACGCGCTGACGACAATGTGCCGATTGCTGGCAACCCTGCACGATGATCGCGGCGCGGTTGCTGTGACCGGCCTCGTCTCGGGCGGGACGACACCCATCGACCTGGCTGCCGAGGAGCTGCTGGGCCAAGTGGGCGCCGTAGACGGCCTGCGCCTCATCGGGACCGGAGCCATCACCGAACGAATGTGGCGCCAGCCGGCAATCTCCGTCCTGGCAATCGACGCACCGCCGGTGGCACATGCGATCAATGCACTAGTACCGGCCGCCCGCGCCAAGGTGAGCTTGCGATTGGCGCCGGGAGACGACCCGACTCGAGCCATGGAGGCGCTACGCACCCATCTCGAAACCCATGCTCCGTGGGGAGCCCAGGTGAGCGTCACCCCAGGCAGTGAAGGCGCCGCTGTCGACCTGGCGACCAATGGAGCGGCTTACGACGCATTCCGACAGGCGTTCTCGGTGGCCTGGGGCCGCGAGCCCCTCGAGATCGGTCAAGGGGGCTCCATCCCCTTCGTTGCCGCCTTCGCCGACATGTTTCCCGAGGCCGCCATGCTGCTCACAGGCGTTGGCGATCCCACCAGTGCAGCCCACGGCCCCAATGAGAGTCAGGATCTCGACGAGCTCCGCCGGGGAACGATCGCCGAAGCAATTGCCCTGCGGCTGCTGGGGACTCTCAGCTCGGCGAACCCGTAGGCCCCGATTAGCCCCTCGGTGCTGGCAATATCGGCGCCATGGGCCGACGACTCGTGATCGCCGCAGTGGCCGGAACCGCTGTCCTGCTCGTCGCGGGATGCGTGCCGCCCGAGTCGGGCGGCGCCGCTCGCCTCGATGATGTCCCCTCACCATTGCAGCCCTTGCCCGCGGCGTCGGCCACGGCGGCTCCTACGGTCGGCTCGACCACGACAGCGGAGCTCCCGCCCGGGCCGGCCGTCGGCGAGGGAACCGTTTGCGATCTGTACGACCCCGCTACTCGTGAGCTGGGGATCGTCTCCAGCGACGAGATCCGAGAAGCATCGGGCATCGCCGCCAGTCGCCGCCGGCCCGCGTACTGGGTGGTCAATGACTCCGGCAACCGTGCGGTCCTCCACGCGGTGGGCCCGGCCGGCGACCAGCTGGGCTCGTTCGAGTTGGCGGGGACGGTCGGCTTCGACTGGGAGGACATCGCGATTGGCCCCGGCCCCGAGCCGGGAGTCAGCTACGTCTACATCGGAGACATCGGCGACAACCTCCGGCTGCGGCGCACCATCAGCTTGCTTCGCTTCCCCGAGCCCGACTTGGTCGACCCACCGGCGATGATCTCAGACATCGCCACGATTCGCCTCACCTATCCGGATTCCGCCGTGGACTCCGAAGCGTTCTGGGTGGATCCGATCACCGGCGACGTCTTCGTGGTGACCAAGCCGCCGGCCGGCGAGCCCGCAGTGGTCTTTCGGGCTCCAGTGGACGCGCTGCAAAGCTCACGACCGACGCCGATGACGGAGGTCGCTCGGCTCCGCCTGGCGGGCGACGGAGCAGTGACAGCCGCCGATGTGACGAGCGACGGCACGGTGCTGGCGCTACGTGGCTACTCCCACGTGTGGATGTGGGCGCGCACCGACCTCGCTTACGAACAGACGTTGGCTACCGAGCCGTGTCTGGGGCCGAGCCCGGACGAGATCCAAGGTGAGGCGCTCACCTTCGTCCCCGGCGAGCTGACATACGTCACGCTGTCCGAGGGCGCCGATAAACCGCTGAATCAGGTGACCCCGCTCAACCCGTGAGCCCGGAAGCGCTGCTCGACTCGGCCACTGCCCGCTCGATGATCTGGCGGGCATGCCGCACCGATTTGATCGCAAACACCGCACGCAGCCGCTCCCGATCGCCGTCGCTCAGGTCGCCATGACGCCCCAGCCGCGCAACTCGATCGCGCCGTGCCTGGTGGAGACATACTGCGGCCGCCACGGAGATGTTCAACGACCGAGCAAACCCGGACATCTCGATGGCCGTGATCTCGGCGGCTGCGGCCCGCAAGCTGGCGCTCACTCCTTCCAGCTCGTTCCCGAACACGAGGGCGGTGCGACGACTGAAGTCGACGGCCTCCAACGGGGTGCCGCCCTCACTATCGGCCACGACGATACGGTAGTTGCGGGCACGCAACGCGGCGATGGCGTCCTCAGGGTCACGCCACACCCAGCGGTCGACCCACTTACGCACGCCCTGGGACGTGCGTCTGGAATGCTTGTAGCTCCCGGCCCGATCGATGGCGTGAAAGGCCTGGACGCCGAAGGCGTCGGCGGACCGCATCACGGCGGCGACGTTGCCCGTGTCGACCATCCCGTCCACGACCACACTCAAGTTGTAGGTTCGGTTGTCCAGCGCTGCGTCGATCCTCGCCACCCGCTCCGGCGACAGGAACGGCGCCAAGACCGATTCGATGTGGTGGGGCGTCAGCGTCTGGCCGCAGTAATCGAACCAGCTCGGATCGTATGACGTCAGACGGCCGCCGCGCAGCAGGCCGTCCATCTCCTGGCGAGCGAGAGCCGGATCGCTTGGCATCGGGGCCAGGCTACCAACCCCGAAATACACGGATAACTGGACCTAACCTGAGTCTTATAAACTCAGATTCTCTGGGCCTTTTGATGCGAAGTTCGGGAATATTTCTCCACCGTCGGCTGCTATACCCCTCCTGAGCTCGAGAGGATTGAATGGCTGACACATCGACCGTGACGCTGCCCGTATTGCCCCTGCGCAACGGCGTGGTCTTCCCCCACATGGTGGTCACCGTCGGCATCGAGTCCGACGAGGCCAGAAGGGCCGTAGCCGCTGCCGAAACGACCGGGGGGCGCCTCCTGTTGATCCCGCGCACCGACGCGGGCTTCGCCTCCGTGGGCACGATCGCCGACATCCAGGAGGTGAGCGGGGAACGCACCACTACTGCACTGATCGCCGGCGTGGCGCGCGCCCGGGTAGGCGCCGGCCGGCCCGGGCCCAGCGAGTGGCCCAGCGAGGTGCCCAGCGAGGTTCTCTGGGTAGAGGCATTCCCTGTCGAGGAGCCCGCCGATTTCCCGCCGGTCGTCGACGACATGGTCACCGAGTACCGCGCGATTGTCACCGAGATAATGGAGCAGCGCGGCATCGGCGGGGCCGCGTCACGCATCCTCGACATCGACGACCCTGGCCAGCTGTCCGACCTCGCCGTCTACTCCCCGGATCTCTCTGTGCGCCAGAAGATCGAGGTGCTCGAGACCACGGACGTGGTCGAACGTCTCGATCTGGTCCTTGGCTGGATGCGGGAGATCCTGGCCGACATGCAGCTGCGCCGCAAGGTGCGCGAAGACGCCAGCGAGCGCATCGACAAATCGCAGCGCGAGTTCCTGCTCCGCCAGCAGCTGGAGTCGATCCGTTCGGAGCTGGGCGAGGACGACGCGGACGCCATCAGCGAATATCGCCGCCAGCTCGAGGAGCGAGCCCTGCCCGAAAAGGTGGCCACCGCCATCGGCAAGGAGATCGACCGCCTGGAGCGGATGAGCGAGCAGAGCCCGGAGCACTCGTGGACCAGAACCTGGCTGGACACGGTCTTCGACGTGCCGTGGGAGGTCACTTCGGACGACAACCTCGATCTAGAACAGGCCCGCCAGGTGCTCGACACCGACCACACCGGTCTCGATGACGTCAAGGAGCGCATCGTGGAGCATCTGGCGGTCCGCAAGTTGCGCGCCGCGCGTGACCGCGAGCCGACCGACGATTCCAAGTCAGTGCGGGGCGACGCGGGCACCATCATCCTGCTCGTCGGTCCCCCTGGAGTCGGCAAGACATCGTTGGGCGAGTCGGTAGCGCGCGCGCTGGGACGGGAGTTCGTCCGGGTCGCACTCGGCGGGATCCGCGACGAAGCCGAGATCCGGGGCCACCGGCGCACGTATGTCGGGGCCCGACCGGGCCGGATCGTACGCGCCCTCACCGAGGCCAAGACGATGAACCCGGTCTTCTTGCTCGACGAGATGGACAAGGTCGGCGCTGATTGGCGGGGCGATCCCTCCTCCGCGCTGCTCGAAGTCCTCGACCCGGCGCAGAACCACACTTTCCGAGACAACTACCTCGAGTTGGATCTCGATCTGTCGAATGTGCTGTTCCTGGCGACCGCCAACATCGTCGAGACGATTCCGGCCCCGCTCCTCGACCGAACCGAGGTGATCCGCCTGGACGGTTACACCGATCACGAGAAGGTGACCATCGCCCGCAACCATCTGCTGCCCAGGCAGATGGAGAGGGGTGCGCTGGAGTCCGACGAGCTCGTCGTGAGCGACGAGGCGCTGGCCGCCATCGTCGACAGCTACACCCAGGAGGCCGGGGTGCGCACCCTGGAGCGCACGCTGGGCAAGCTGGTGCGCAAAGCCGCCACTCGGATCGCGCTAGACACCGTGGCGACTCCGATCACGGTCAATGAAGAAGACCTGCGGGACCTGCTCGGCAAGCCAACGGTTCACCGCGACGAGGCCAAGGATCGGACCGCGCTGCCGGGCGTTGCCACCGGGCTGGCCGTCACCGGCACGGGCGGGGATGTGTTGTTCGTCGAGGCCACCGCAATGGACGGCGACGCCGATTTGGTGCTGACGGGCCAGCTCGGCGATGTCATGCGGGAGTCCGCCAGAATCGCACTGTCCTACGTCGAGTCCAATGCCGCTCGGCTGGGCTTGCCGGCAGACGCCACCAAGCGGCGGTTCCACGTACATGTCCCGGCGGGAGCCATCCCCAAGGACGGCCCATCGGCCGGCATCACGATGACAACTGCGCTCGTGTCGCTGCTGACGGGCCGCAAGGTGCGCGACACAGTCGGCATGACGGGCGAAGTCACCTTGCAAGGGCGGGTTCTGCCCATCGGTGGGATCAAGCAGAAGGTGTTGGCCGCGCATCGCGCCGGGCTGACCGAGGTCATAGTGCCCAAGCGCAACGAGCAAGACCTCGACGATGTGCCCGAGGAGGTACGGGACGAGATGACATTCCATGTCCTCGACGACATCGGCGCCGTCCTCGACGTAGCCCTCACCCGGTAACCCAACCGGCAGGGCGTCAGCCCGTTGCGACGATGGCCTGAGGGCGAAAGGCGCTATGGGAAATCGGCGCCGATGCCGATAAGTGCCCCATGCAGCCCCGCCAGCAGGCACTGCTCGAACAGCTCGGCGAGCCCATGACGCGATTGATTGCCACGGTGGCCAACGTGGCATGGATTGCGGTCGTCGTCTTGGGTCTCATCACCGACGACATGGTCCTGGCCTACACCGCCTGGCCGGCGGTCGTGATCGCCGTCTTCTCCATGGCGCAGCTGTTGACTCGTCGGCCCGACGTGAGAGCCATCCTCATCGTCACCGTGGCCACCCTGGCGGCCGCCGGATTGACCATGTTCGATACCAGGTCGGCAGCCCCGATCGTCATCTCGCTGGCGGCCGTGGGCATCGCGCTCAGCCTCTACATACGACAGCATCTCATTGCCTACATCGCGCTGTACGCCGCCGGCATGGTCGCCGTCGTCGTCTGGGGCAACCCGGACCCGATGAGCGGCGCCATCAGCGCGACCACCAGCGCGATCGTGTTCGCCTATACGACCTACCTGGTCCATCAGATACTGGCGCACTCGGAACGGGAAACCGAGCGCTTCGGAAGCCTCTTCTACCACTCGCCGGTCGCCCTCTTCGAAGAAGACTTCACCGGCGTCGAGCGCTTCCTCGACGGGCTGCGAGCCACCGGCGTCACCGACCTCGCCGAATACCTACGCGCTCAACCGGAAGCAGCATTGCGGATCGCGGGGCTCATCGAGATCACTGCTGCCAACGATGCCGCCGTGCGGCTGGTCGAAGCCAAGTCGGTGGAGGCGGTGCTGGGACAAGTCCACAATCGGGATGTCGACTCCGTGGACGCCCTCACCGAGCAACTGCTTGCAGTGTGGCGCGGCGACGACCATATCGTCACCGAGATGCCACGGGCTAAGACGCGTCAGGGCCATCAGAGACATCTCGCCCTGTGGTGGGCTGCCCCCCGAATCGAAGGCAAGCCGAACTACCGGCACGTCTCGGTGGCTGCCGTCGACGTCACCGAGAGCCGCGAGACGCGAAGGGCGCTCGAGGGCCTGCTCCGCTCGAAGGACGAGCTGGTGGCCACTGTGAGCCACGAGCTGCGAACGCCGTTGACGACGGTCGTCGGCCTCGCCGCGGAGCTCAGCGCCTCGATCGACGACTTCGATCAGAGCGAGCTCCGCGAGCTGGTCTCTTTGATCGCCAGCGAAGGGCGCGAAGTATCCACCATCGTCGAGGATCTGCTGGTTGCTTCTCAAGTCGAGACCGGCAATCTCCGCCTCTCACCGGAGCGAGTGGACTTGGGGCAGATCGCCACGGATGTGCATCGCGCGCTACCCAACCAGAATGCGGTGTCGCTCTACCTGCCCGCAGAACCGGTGTGGGTCATGGCAGATCCGATGCGAACGCGTCAGATCGTTCGCAACCTGGTGGTGAATGCCGACCGCTACGGCGGATCGGAGGTCCGCATCTGCATCGCAGCCACCCCCAACTCGGCTGCCCTCGAGGTGCGCGATTCCGGCGCGCCGTTGCCGTTCCGGGAACGGGATGCCATCTTCGATCGGTACTACCGGGCCCGCCAGGTACCCGGCCTGACCGCTTCCGTTGGTCTCGGGCTCACCGTGTCCCGGCAGCTGGCGCGGGATATGGGGGGTGACCTCATCTACGCCCACGATGGCGAGGAAGCGATATTCGAGCTCTCGCTGCCGCGCTACATCGCCGCACCACAACAGCTGCCGGCGCGGCGGGAGGCCGCCGGCTGACCGACGGCCTCCCGGCTCTCCCTCTCCCGAGGAAAGAGCTAGCCGGCGGCGGCGATGGCCGCGTTGAGCGCCCGCGCCGCGTACACCTTGGCGAGGTGGGTCTTGTAGTCGACTGATCCGTAGAGATCCTCGAGGACCGTGACTCCGTCGGCGGCGTGCGCCGCGGCGGCAGCCACCGCATCGGCCGACCCGTCGGTGCCGACCAGTGCGTCGCCGACTGCGCTGGCCAGCGAGGGCTTGGTGCCCACACCGGTGAGCGCGACTCGGGCGGACGCCACACTGCCGTTGTCCATCGAAACGACGGCAGCGGCCCCGGCGACTGCATAGTCCGATCGACCGCCCCGTCGCCCCAGCTTGTCGTAGGCGGAGCCGGCGCGGCCGGTTGTCTTGGGCACCCGTACCTCTACGAGGATCTCGTCAGGCTGGAGCGCCGAGGTGAGCGCATCTACGAAGAAGTCATCCGCAGAGATCTCCCGCTCGCCACCGGCCGACTTGGCGACCATGGTCGCCCCGAGAGCAAGCGCCGCTGCCGTCTGGTCCGCCGCCACGTCGGCGTGTGCCAGGGCACCGCAGGTGGTCCCGCGGTTGCGGACCTGCACATCGCCCGTGAGCGACGCCGCTTGGGCCAAAGCTGCCGCGCCTGACTGCACGACATCGCTAGCCGCCGTCTCGGCATGCCGGACCAGGGCCCCGATCGTGATGGCGTCCCCACCGTCCTCGATATCTCCCAACCCGTCGATCCGGCCGAGATCCACGACGAGCGGCGGTGAGAACAACCGCAGCTTCATCAGCGGGATCAGGCTCATTCCGCCCGTCATCACCTTGGCGCCCGGGTTGTCCTTCAGGGCTGCCAACGCCTCGTCGAGCGAGGCGGGAGCGACGTATTCAAAGCTTCTCGGATACATCCCTATCCCCTCGCCTTCTGAATCGCATCCCAGACCTTGCGCGGCCTGAGCGGCATGTCGATGTGTTTCACTCCGAGCGGGCGTAAGGCGTCGACAACGGCGTTGACGATCGTCTGTGCCGAGCCGATGGTGCCCGCCTCGCCGATGCCCTTCACCCCCATTGGGTTGACGTCGGTCGGCGTGTTGGTCCACCCCAGCTCGAAAGCCGGCAGGTCACTGGCGGTCGGCAACGGGTAGTCGACCAGCGAGCCGGTCAGCAGATTGCCGTCGGCGTCGTATATCGCCTCCTCGAACATCGCCTGGCCGACCCCTTGGGCGATGCCGCCGTGGATCTGGCCGTCGACGATCATCGGGTTGATCCGGTTGCCGCAATCGTCGACTGCGACGTAGCGCAAGATCTGGACGTCCCCGGTGTCGGGATCCACTTCGACGACTGCCAGGTGCGAGCCAAACGGCCAGGTGGCGTTGCCCGGCGAGAACACCGCGTGCGCCTCCAGGCCCGCTTCGAACCCCTCGGGACCCTTGTGCGGCTTGTAAGCCACCTCGGCGATCTCTCCCCAAGTGACGCGGTGGCCGGGGCTGCCGGCGACGTGAGCACCGCCATCGGAGAACTGGATGTCCTCGGCCGACGCTTCCAGCATGTGAGCAACGATCTCGGCCGCCTTCTGGCGCACCTTCTCGGCCGCCTCGTATGTGGCAGCCCCGTCGACGGCCGCCGAGCGGCTGCCGAAGGTGCCCACTCCGACGGGGGACTCGAACGTGTCGCCGTGGCTGACACGGACCTTGTCGAACTCGACGCCGAGCCGATCGGAGACGACCTGTGCCCAGGTTGTCTCGTGGCCCTGCCCCGAGGGCCCGGTGCCGATGATCACACTGGCCGACCCGTCCGGATTGATGCGCACCAATCCCGAGCCGCTGAACGAAGTCGGCAGCCCGTAGGCGTCCCAGCCGAAGCCGAACTCGGCGAGCACCGAAGGCGCAAAGCCGCACACCTCCACGTACGTGCTCAACCCGATGCCGACGTAACGACCCTCGTCGAGGGCCTCCCGCTGCATCTTGCGAAGGTCGGCGTACTGGACGTCGTCGAGCAGCGTGTCCAGGTTGTGGTCGTAGTTGCCCGAGTCCATCGTCAATCCGATGGCCGTCGTCGCTGGGAACTCGTCGTGCTTGAAGAAGTTCTTCTTGCGCACGTCAGCGGGATCTACTCCGATCTCGGCGGCATACATGTCGATGATCCGCTCGAGGTAGTAGATCGCCTCCGGCCGGCCGGCGCCGCGATAGGCGTCGGTGGTCTGAGTGTTCGTCTGCACGCACGAGACCTGCCAGGCCAGCGGGATGTTGTACTGGCCCTGAGCCACGTAGAGGCCGAGGACCGGAATCGCCACCGTGAAGTTCTGGCTGTAGGCCCCCATGTCGGCTAGGGCGTCCAGCTCGTAGCCGAGGATCTCACCGTCCTTAGTGCCGACGATGGTCGCCGTGCCCACCCAACCGCGACCCTGGATGCTCGAATACGCGGCTTCGCGCCTGGTCTCAGTCCACCGCACCGGCCGACCGAGCTCCCGGGACGCAAAGACCGTCAGGATCTCATCCGGGTAGAGGTTGAGCTTCACGCCGAAACCGCCGCCGACTTCGGGGGCTACCAGATGCACATCGTGGTTCGTCAGCCCGAACGTCTTGGCGACGGCCGCCGCGATCGCGTGCGGCATCTGCGTGGAGGTCCACAGGTTGACTCGTCCGTACCCCGTGTTGTAGTCCGCCAACACGGCGCGCGGCTCGATCGCTACCGGGATGAGCCGCTGGTTCACCATCTCCTGGCTGACAACGACGACGTCGTCGCGCTGCTTGGCTTCCTCGATAGCGGGCCGATGATCCTCGAGTTCCATGACACCCGGCCACCAGTCATGTGAGTACCAGGTGACCAACACGTTGGACTCGGCACCCTCGTGAACCTTGACCTCGTCCGTGGCCGCCTCCTTGAGATCGACGGCTACCGGCAGCGGGTCGTAGTCCACGTCGACTGCGTCGGCGGCATCACGAGCGATATACGCGTTCTCGGCCACCACCATGGCGACAGCTTCCCCGGCGTGATGGACCGCACCGTCGGCCAGCAGCGGACGCATCACGCCCACCGGCACTTGTGCCAGCAGCGGGCCGAGCTCCGTCACGTCGTCGCTGGTGTAGACCGCCAGCACTCCTTCCATGGCCTCGGCCGCCGAGGTGTCGATCGAGTTGATGCGGGCGTGGGCGAACGGGCTACGTACGAAGACGGCGGCGGTCTCGCCGGGCAGCTTGATGTCGTCCACGTAGCGCCCCTTGCCGGCAATTAGCGCCGGATCCTCCCTGCGACGGACGATGCCGCCCATTGCACTGGTGGTGGTCGTCATGAGACCCCCTCGAAGTCGAGCGTCCAGTCGGGCGGCGCCGGCTCCTCACCCCGCATCTTGGCGCCGGCGTATTCGACGGCTCGCACGATGTTGTGGTAGCCGGTGCAGCGGCACAAGTTGCCTTCGATGCCGTGGCGGATCTCGTCCTCCGAGGGATTGTCGTTCTCGGCGAGCAGCGCGGCCGCCGACATGATCATTCCCGGGGTGCAGAACCCACATTGCAGGCCGTGGCGCTCCCAGAAGCCCTCTTGGACCGGATGAAGGGTTTGGCCGTCGGCCAGGCCCTCGATGGTCGTGACGTCGGCGCCGTCGGCTTGCACCGCCAGCATGGTGCACGATTTGACGGGCGTGCCATTCACGTGGATGGTGCATGCGCCGCAGTAGCTCGTCTCACACCCGACGTGCGTGCCCGTAAGTCGCAGGTTCTCTCGAATGAAGTGAACGAGCAGCGTCCGTGGTTCAACGTCCCCGCTGACGTCCCTCCCGTTCACGGTCATGCTTACCTGCATTCACACCCCTTTCGTGTCGGGAGATTCGATTGGCGCCAAGTTAGTGAATAGGCATCGCCCCATGTCGAGCAAAAAGGGGGGGTGACGGGCGCCACCACCGGCAACAACCCGCCGGCCGCGGCGTCACGCGCGGCAATCTCGGTGCACCGGTGTGAGCGTAGGGCCGGAGGTCCGCGCACTGGGGCTAGCCTCCGGCGGCCGGTCGCGTGCAACCACCCCGACCGATTCGGTGTTCTCTCAGATGTGGAGCAAGGAGTGCGGGTAGCGACTCCCCGGGAACGGTTTGTCGAAGGCGTCAAGGCAGTGTCTCCGATCTTGCTGGGAGCAGTGCCGTTCGGCCTCATCATCGGGGTGACCGTGGCCGGCACCCCGATCGACAACTGGGTGGGCTGGGCCACGTCGTGGCTCATCTTCGCCGGCGCCGCGCAGATCGCAACGATCGAGCTGCTGAACTCGGGAGCGCTCGCTGCCGTCGCGGTTGCCACCCCCTTGGTGATCAACTTGCGTCACGCCATGTACAGCGCTGCCATCGCCCCCCACTTCAGCAAGCTGACGCCCCTCGACCGCTGGTGGCTGCCGTACATTCTCACCGATCAGGCTTTCGTGCTCTCGGCTAGTCGCTACGAGCGGGACAGCGACGCCACCACCGTGAAGTGGTACTACCTCGGCACGGCGCTCACGTTGTGGGTGGCATGGCAACTGGCGACCCTGGTCGGCTTGGTCGTCGGGGCGCAGGTTCCTCCGGAGTGGTCGCTGGACTTCGCCATCGCCCTCGTGTTCCTCGGTCTGCTAGCCCCGGCGATCTCCTCGAGACCGGCGGCGGTTGCCGCCGTCGTCGGTGGCGTGGTCGCCGTCGCCGGCCTGGAACTGCCCAATGGGACCGGCATCATCGTTGCTTCGCTGGCCGGGGTGGCGGCCGGGTCGATCTTCGAGTGGAGGTCGTTGCGATGAGCCCCTGGCTCGTGGTGATCATCGTGGGCGTCGGCACCTACCTGACCCGGCTGTCGTTCGTTGGGATACTCGGCAGCCGAGAGATCCCCACGTACGTGGAGCGTCCGTTGCGCCTGGTGGCGCCTGCGGTCATCGCCGCGATCGCCATTCCCGAGGTAGTGGCTCCGTTCGATACCGTCGACATCAGTTTCGGCAATCTGCGCTTGATCGCCGGGCTCATCGCCATCACGGTGGCGTGGAAGACGAAATCGATCGGATGGACGATCGGCGTAGGCTTGGTGAGCCTGTGGATCCTCGACTGGCTCTTCTAACGCCGCGGCGGTGCATCACTACGGGGAGCTAGGTTCTTCCTGCTGGGGAGGTGTTCATCAGCGACGACCCATTCCTGCAGGCCGCCATCGACGAGGCGAAGGGGGGTCGCGCCGCCGGCGGGATACCCATCGGATCGGTGTTGGTCATCGACGGCGAAATAGTCGGTCGGGGGCACAATCGGCGGGTGCAGCGCAACAGCGTGATACTGCACGCCGAGATGGATTGTCTCGAGAGCGCCGGGCGCCTGCCCGCCGGCCAGTACCAGCGGGCGACGTTGTACTCCACGCTGTCGCCGTGCGACATGTGCTCGGGCGCTGCCTTGCTGTACGGGATTCCGCGCATCGTGGTCGGCGAGAACCGCACGTTCCGGGGCCCCGAGGACTACGTCCGCAGCCGTGGTGTCGAACTGACGATCGTCGACGACGCCGAGTGCAAGGCGCTGATGGACGAGTTCGTCGCCTCCCACCCCGAGCTGTGGAACGAGGACATCGGGGTGTAGCCGATGCCGAGAATGCAGGGAACCCGCTGCGGGTCGGCACGCGTGGGTGCCCCCGTTCTTGCCTACTCGAGCGACTCCAGCCCTACTCGAGCGAGCGTTACTCGAGCGACTCGAGCATGGACTTCCGCCACTCTTCCGTGCTCTCGACCTGATTGAACGTGTAGCAGTGGAAGTCGATGATGTTGGCGTCGATGTCCACCAGCGTCTCGGACAAGCCGATGATCAGGTCGTCGGGGGCGTAGCCGCCGGGCCGGACCAGCTTGCCGACGAGACCGGTGTTCTTGGTGACGAACTTCAGCGAGTCGCCGACACCGATACGGGCCGAGATACCGATCAGCTTGCGCAGCTCGGCAACGCCGGGGATCCCGATCGACACGGGAAGGTGGATGCCGCGGGCTCGCTGGCCGGTGATCCAGTCGGCGATCGTGCCCGGGGTGAAACACATCTGGGTAGTCATGTACGAGGCGTAGGGCTGCTTGTCGACCAAGGCCTGCTCGATGGAGTCGTCGGGAATGAAGTGATGTCCCTCCGGGTAGGCGGGGATGCCGATCTCCAGATCGTGACCGATCTCGTCCATGGCTTCGAGCACGGACAGGCCATCGAAGTACTCACCCGGAGGGTCGGCGTCGCCGCCCACGACGAATGCCTTCTTGATGCCGACGTCGCCGATCTGCTTCATGATGCTCTCGAGCTGGGCGCGGTCCTCTGTCAAGCGGGCCGAAATGTGGGGCACGACGTCGAAGCCGCGCTGTCTCAGCTCCAGAGCCAGGTCGACCGTCGCCTGCATGCCCTTGGCAGGCGAGGCGGTGACCGACACGCGAGCCCCGGTGGGGAGGAACTCTGCTTGCGGCAGCACGTTGCTCAGCGGGATCAGCTCGTAGGTCAGATCTTCCAACAGCGCCCGGATCGCCGCCTTGCCCGCCGGGGATGCCTCCACCTTGCGCTTGAACAACACTGTCGTCTCCTAAACGTCGCTGTCGGGGACGGAGGCCTTTTTGGCGGCAATCCACTCAGACAATTCCTCGTCCTTGGCATCGTCGAACGCCGGCGGCTCGTACTCGGCGAGCATTCGCTTCCAAGTCTCGTGGGCTCTCGTCACCGAGTCCTTCGCTCCGTCCTCGAGCCACTGCTCGAAGCTGTTGTTGTCGGACTGCCGCGAGCTCCAGAAAGCCGTCTCGAAGTTGGCCAGGGTGTGCGCGGTGCCGAGGAAGTGCTGTCCCGGGCCGTTGTCGAGCATCGACTGGAGGGCAAGGCCGTTCTCGTCGACGGCGACTCCCTGGACCCACTTCGCCATCATCGAGGCTTGATCGGCGTCGATGACGAACTTCTCGTAGCCCATCGCCAGTCCCCCCTCGAGCCATCCGGCGGTATGCAGCAGGAAGTTGACCCCGGCCTGGATGGCGGGCAGGAAGCTGATCGCAGACTCGTACGCGGCCTGGGCATCGGGGATCTTGGAGGCGGTGAAGTTGCCGCCGGACCGGAACGGCACACCGACTCGACGTGCCAGAGCCGCCATCGTATAGAGGACGAGCTGCGGCTCTGGAGTGCCGAACGTGGGCGCCCCCGACTGCATCGACATCGAGCTGGCGAACGACCCGAATATGACGGGAGCGCCGGGTCGCACGATCTGCGTGAACGCCAGACCGGCAAGCGCCTCCGCCAACGTCTGAGTCGCTGCGGCGGCGACGGTGACCGGCGACATCGCCCCTGCCAGGATGAAGGGTGTGATCAGCGTTGCCTGGTTGGCCTCGGCGTACACCTTGGCCGACCCCAGCATGTTGAAATCCCACGACATCGGTGAGTTGGCGTTGGCCAGGCCGAGGATGACCGTGTGTTCCTCCATGTAGTCGGCCCCAAATACGATACGCGCCATCTCCACCGAGTCGGCCGCCCGGTCGGGATGGGTGACCGACCCCATGAACGGCTTGTCGGAGTGCTTGATGTGGGCGTAGACCATGTCGAGATGGCGCTTGTTGACGGGAAGATCGACCGGCTCGCACAGCGTCCCCCCGTTGTGATGTAGCGCCGGCGACATATAGCTCAGCTTGGCGAAGTTGTTGAAGTCTTCGATCGTCGCATAGCGGCGGCCGCCTTCGAGATCGCGCACGAACGGTGACCCGTAGGCGGGAACGAGCACCGTGTGCGGGTCGCCGATCACGACAGACCGCTGCGGGTTACGCGCGTGTTGGGTGAACGATTTCGGCGCCGCCGCCTGGATGATCTGGCGACACATCCCGCGGGGGAATCGAACCCGGGTGTCGGTGACGTCGGCGCCGGCATCGGCAAAGATCTTCAAAGCCTCGTCGTATCCGACGATCTCGACGCCAACCTGCTCCAAGAGGGTGTCGGCGTTGTGCTCGATGATCTCCAGGCCCTCGGTCGACATAACCTCGACCGGGGCCAGCTGCCGCGTCAGGAATGGGACCGACTCGAGCGTGGCGGCGGTGCGGGCCGCTTGCCGGGCCGCCCGGCCGCCGCCGCGCCGTCCCCTGCGTTCCGTCAAGGGGTGCTCCCTCCGTCACGGGCCCGCCGCCGCCGCTCGGGCCGAGGTTTCGCCGCGGTGCGCTCCGGCAGCGGCACCGACCGCGCCAGATTCGGGAAAGCATCGGAGGAGTGTGGGATCCCCATTGCGGCGACGAACAGCTCCTGGAAGCGAGGCTCGGTTGCGGTCTCGATCTTCTCGATGTCGGTCGCTACCGACTCGATCTCGGCTCGGGCCGCCGAGCTCAACAGCGCCATCATGGAGCCCGTGCCGGCCGCGTTGCCGGCGGCAAACACCCGGTCTAGATCGCAATCCGGAATCAGGCCGAGGATCATCGCGTACTTGGTGTCGATATGGCTGCCGAACGCCCCGGCCAGCCGGATCTCGTCGACGGCGGCGACTCCGAGGTGGTCCATCAGCAGCTTGACTCCGGCATACAGCGCCGCCTTGGCGAGCTGGATGGCGCGCACATCGTTCTGCGTGATCCTGATCTGCTCGCCGCTGGAGGTAACGGCGCCATCGGCGAGCACGTAGGAGAACGTGCGCCCGTCGCCGACGATGCGGGGATGCTCGCCGCCGATGACCCCGTCGTGGCTGATCACACCGGCCAAGTACAGCTCGGCGATGACCTCGATGATCCCAGAGCCGCAGATTCCGGTGACGCCGCCTGTGGCGATCTCCTCGGCGAAGCCGGGCTCGTCGGACCACAGCTCGCTGCCGATGACTCGGAACCGGGGCTCGAGCGTCTCCGCATCGACGCGCACCCGCTCGATGGCGCCGGGAGCCGCCCGCTGGCCGCTGGAGATCTGGGCACCCTCGAAGGCGGGGCCGGTGGGGCTGGAGGCGGCGATGATTCGCCCCGAGCTGCCGAGCACGATCTCGGCGTTGGTTCCCACGTCGACGAGCAGCTGGACGGCGGCGTCGCGATGTGGCCCTTCCGAGAGGACCGCCGCGGCGGCATCGGCGCCGACGTGGCCGGCGATACACGGCAGCATGTAGAGGCGGGCGCCGGGGTGGACATCGAGCCCGATCGTTGCGGCTGGGGCGCGCACCGCCCGGTCGATCGCCAAGGCGAACGGGGCCGTTCCCAGCGGCGTCGGGTCGATGCCGAGCACCAGGTGGTGCATGATCGGGTTGCCGACCACGGTTAGCTCGAGGATGTCACGGCGCACTCCACCGGCCTCGGCAACGAGCTCGCCGATCAGGTCGTTCATGGCGCTGCGCACCGCAGCCGTGAGCTGCACCTCGCCTCCCGGATTCATCATCACGTACGACACCCGGCTCATCAGATCCTCGCCGAACCTGATTTGTGGGTTCATCCTGCCCGCCGAGGCCACGACCGAGCCGCTGGCCAGGTCGCACAGATGGGCGGCCACGGTGGTCGAGCCAACATCGAAGGCAACCCCCAGTGCCTTGTCGTGGAAGCCGGGCCACACTCCGGTGACCGTTGTCCCGTCGTGCACCGCAACCGTGACGGTGTGGTTGCCGGAGGCCAGCGCCGGCTGCAGCTCGGCGAGCACCACCGGGTCGTAACCGAGGTCGGTCAGCTCCCACTGCTGCTCGAGGGCCGTCATCAGGCGCCCCAGGTCGCTGCCGGCGTCGGTCAAGGTCGCCGCGGCCACCTCGACGTAGTGGAGTCGCACCACGGGGTCGATCTCGATGGCGACAACCTCGGCACGCTTGCGCACCACTTGGCGGTGCACCTGGCTGACGGGGGGCACGTCGATGACGACGTCGCCGCGAATCTCCGCAGCGCACGACAGCCGATGACCCGCCGCCAAAGGGCGCCGCCCCCGGTAGTTCACCTCGGTGGGCCCCGGCGGCGACAGCGCATCTGGCAACTGGGGGATGCCTGGAGCCGAGCCAACGGTCACCTGGCACCGGCCACAGATACCGCGCCCGCCGCAGACGGAGTCGATGTCGGCACCAAGGCGCCGGGCGGCGTCGAGCACAGTGGTACCGGCCATCGCTGTGCCGCGACGGCCCGAAGGCGTGAACGTGATCCGGTACTCAGCGGCCATCAGGTCGGCGCCACCGCTCCCCGTCTCCGCCCGGCACCGCGGCGCCGGGTCGCGCCTGCAGGAGACGACTGACGGAACTTGGAGATCCAGCGGGCGCAGTTCTCGTCGTGACCGGCCAGCACATCGGCCGCCATGACCGCTTCCACGATCTCCTTCTCGAGCGGGTTGGTGATCGCCGATGTGAGCCCCGAGGCGATCGCCATGGTCAGGAAGGCGGCGTTGATGCCGTGCCGGTTGGGAAGCCCAAAGCTGACATTGGAGGCCCCACACGTGGTGTTCACGCCGAGCTCCTCGCGGAGGCGGCGCACCAAGCTCATCACCTGCCGGCCGGCCGAGGCCATGGCACCGATCGGCATGACCAGCGGGTCGACCACGATGTCGGACTTGGAGATGCCGTGGTCGGCGGCGCGGTTCACTATCTTGCGAGCCACCTCGAAGCGGACGTCCGGATCTTCGGAGATTCCCGTCTCGTCGTTGGTGATCGCAACGACTGCGGCCCCGTACTTGGCAACCAGCGGGAGCACTCGCTCCATTTGCTCGTCCTCGCCGGTAACCGAGTTGACGAGAGCTTTGCCCTCGTACACCTCGAGGCCGGCTTGCAGCGCTTCGACGATCGACGAGTCGATCGACAGCGGCACGTCGACGAGCGCCTGCACGAGCTGAACGGTCTCCGCCAAGATCGCCGGCTCATCCGCCAGCGGGATGCCGGCGTTGACGTCGAGCATGTGGGCGCCGGCGGCCACCTGCGCCAGGGCGTCGGCCTCGACCCGGCTGTAGTCGCCGGCCTTCATCTCGGCGGCAAGCATCTTGCGCCCGGTCGGATTGATCCGCTCTCCGATGATGACGAACGGGCGCTCGAACCCGATCACCACCTCGCGGGTTGCCGAGCTGACAACTGTGTCGGTCATCTGGTCTCCTTGATCGGGGCGGCTCAGGTGCTCCGATATCCGTTGTTGATCACGTACTCGTTCAAGACGTCGAGGGGGAACTGCGCATCGATCCTGGCGGCTTCGGCAGCAGCTTCTGTCTCGAGGTCGTCGCCGCATGGCCGGGACTCGCGCCGCCAGTCCTCGAGGTACTCGTCGCTGCCGATCGACCCGGCCCGCATCGCCGCCCGATCGATGGCCTGCTGGAACCGCGGCGCCAATTCGATCTTGTGGGTCACCCGGCCCTTCTTGGCAACCACCTGAGCCGGCATGTCCCGCCACATGATGATGGTCACGTGGGCATTCACGCCGCCTCCTGGGGACGACCGGCGGCAAACCGGGCAAGCTCGATCTCCATCTCGCCGTATCCCACCGGCCGATGCTCGAAGCGGAGCCCCAGGCGGTCTGCTTGCGCGGCTGCTCGCGCGGCGAGGGTGGGATCGTCAGTCTGGGCCAGATAGACGAGCCGTCGATAGTTGGCGAAGTAGGTGTCCCGCAGCTCCGGATGCTGATCGAGCCCCAAAGTGTTCCACACCATCCGGTCGAAGTGCTTGACCAGAAAGTCCGTGAGATAGAACGTGCCTAGCTCCTCTTGGTGGAGCTCGGCGAAGACGTCCCGGCCGGCGTAGAACTCGTAACAATGGGCTCCGGGAAGCCGTTCCGCCCCGAACCGGGCTATCACGGGATCCAGCAAGCCGCCCGTGCCGCAGTCGGCGTAGCCGACCATGATGCGGTCGTAGCGATCGCCTGCTCGCTCCAAGCGGTGGGCGACGGCAGCGGGGATGTCCCGGGGCGTGTTGTGGAGCCGAGCCGGGAGGCACTCGAGGTCGACGTGGCCCCATCGGTTGGCGGCCACTAGGTCGCGGATCTCCTTCGCCAAGGCCCCGCACGCCAGAATCAACACCCGCGGCGGCGACGATCCGTGTCCGGATATCACCGGTCGACCATTTCAGGCATCCTCGCTCAGCAGGATGCGGCGCTTGGTGACCAGCTCGGTGGCGGTCTCGGCAGCGATGGCGGCGTCGCGGCAATAGGCGTCGGCTCCGATGGCGGCGGCGAACTCTTCGTTGAGCGGGGCGCCGCCGACCAGCACGATGTAGTCGTCGCGCAGGCCTTTGTCTTTGAGGGCGTCGATCACCACCTTCATGTAGGGCATGGTCGTGGTGAGCAGCGCCGACATGCCGAGGATGTCCGGCTGGTGCTGCTCGAGAGCGGCGAGGAACTCATCCACATCGGTGTTGATGCCGAGATCGAATACCTCGAATCCGGCCCCTTCGAGCATCATCCCGACGAGGTTCTTGCCGATGTCGTGGATGTCGCCCTTCACGGTCCCGATCACCACCTTGCCGATGGTTGCCGCGCCGGTCTCCGCCAGCAGGGGTCGCAAGATCTCCATGCCCGCTTTCATGGCGTTGGCGGCGAGCAGCACCTCGGGCACGAAGAGGATCCCGTCACGGAAGTCGATGCCTACGATGCGCATGCCCTCTACGAGCGCATCGTTGAGCACGTCAGACGCGCTCCAGCCCCTCTCCAACAGGATGTTGGTACCCGCGGCGATCTCGTCGGCGAGCCCGTCGTAGAGATCGTCGTGCATCTGCGGGACGAGTTCCTCGTCGGACAGCGCTGTCAGATCCAGCTCTTCTTCGCTCATTTCCACCTGCTCGTTATCGATGGCGCATGGGAGCGTTCCGCCACCGCCCGCAGACGATGTGACGCGGCTACGCAGCACGTTCCCACAATGCGGAACAGTGCTGCATAGCGGAACAATACAGCACGCACCGGGGCGCTGTCCACAGCTCAGATGGGGCGATCTCGGTCGTGCCGAGCGCACGTCGTCAACGCCGGGTAGCCTCTGCAGTGCAACGGGTTACGGCTGGACACGATCGCGCCCCAACGGTTAATCTCGTCCCACTATGTGAGCCTGTTCCGCCAGGCGGCACGAGGCCCTCCCGTGGACGTGCTTGAAGTACCCCGAGCGCGAGCACCACAACTCGAAAGGACAACCGTGAGCGAGCTCCCCAGCAGCGCGAAAGTGGTCGTGATCGGCGCCGGTATCGTCGGCAATTCGGTGGTCAAGCATCTCGCCGCCCTCGGCTGGTCGGACATGCTTCAGATCGACAAGGGCCCGCTCCCCAACCCGGGGGGCTCCACCGGTCACGCCTCCAACTTCATCTTCCCGGTCGACCACAACAAAGAGATGGCCATGCTGACGCTGGACTCGCAGCACCAGTACGAGGAGATGGGGGTCAGCACCGTCTCCGGTGGAATCGAAGTCGCCCGCACCGAGGAGCGTATGGAGGAGTTCAAGCGCCGCATGACCTCGGCCACGGCGTGGGGAATCGAGTCGCAGCTGTTGACGCCGGCCGAAGTCAAGGAGCACGTGCCGTTCATCGACGATACCGTCATCCTCGGCGGGTGGTATACGCCCAGCGTCTCGGTCGTCGACTCCCTCCAAGCCGGCACGTTGATGCGCCAGTACGCCATGGATAAAGGAGCGCTGACGGTTGCCCCCGTCACCGAGGTGCTCGACATCGAGGTGGAGGACGGCAAGGTCGCCGCAGTGGTGACCGACAAGGGACGGGTCGAGACCGAGCACGTCGTCGTCGCCTGTGGGGTGTGGAGCCCTCGCCTCGCCCAGATGGCCGGCGCCACGATTCCGTTGACGCCGGCGGTGCATCAGATGATCGACGTCGGGCCGCTCGACGAGCTGCAGGCCACCAACAGCGAGATCGGCTTTCCGATCGTCCGCGACATGGACACCTTTTGTTACGAGCGCCAGACAGGGGGCTCGATGGAGGTCGGCTCGTACGCCCATCGCCCGATCTTCCACCACCCCGACACGATCCCATCGATCGAGGAGTCGCGCCTGTCCCCTACGGAGCTGCCGCTGACTCAGGACGACTTCGACCCGCAGCTGGAGCAGGCCATCGAGTTGATGCCGTTCCTAGGCGACGCCGAGATGAAGTACGGCATCAACGGCCTGCTGTCGCTGACGCCCGACGCCATGCCGCTGGTCGGCGAGAGTGTCGAGGTGAAGAACCTGTGGTCGTGCGCCGCCATCTGGATCAAGGAGGGCCCCGGAACCGGCAGGGCGTTGGCCGAGTGGATGACTCACGGCTATCCCGAGATCGACCCGCACGCCTCCGACGTGGCCCGCTTCTACGACCCGCAGCGCACCGAGGAGCACATCCTCGCCAGATGCACCGAGCACTTCAACAAGACGTACGGCATCGTCCACCCTCGCGAGCAGTGGGAGAGCCGGCGCGATCTGTTCAAGTCATCGCTGCACGACCGCACCGCAGCGCTCGGCGCGGTCTACTTCGAGGCCGGCATTTGGGAACGGCCCCACTGGTACGAGTCGAACAAGGGCCTCCTCGACAAGTACGCCAACGAGCTGCCGGCACCCCGGGAGCACGAGTGGGACTACCGGTGGTGGTCGCCGATCCAGAATGCCGAGCACCTGGCGCTGCGCGACAGCGCCGGAATGGTCGACCTGACCGCATTCGCCATCTTCGACTTCACCGGTGCCGGCGTCGTCGACTACATGAACTACATGACGGTCAACCAGGTCGACCGGCCCGTCGGCAGCGGCATCTACACGCCGCTGCTCAACGAGCGGGGCGGCTTCCGTTCCGACCTCACCGTGCTCCGCCTCGGCGACGACCACTACCGAGTCATCACCGGCGGCTTCGACGGGCCCCGCGACAAGTACTGGTTCCGCAAGTGGCTCCCCGCCGACGGCTCGGTGACGTTCGAGGACAAGACCATGGACCTGTGCACGATCGGGGTGTGGGGCCCCAACGCCCGGCGGTTGGTCGAGATGATCGCGGACGGCGACGTCTCCAACGAGGGCTTTCCGTACGGGCGGGTGCGCCGGATGAACATCGGCGGGATCCCGGTCACGATGCTGCGCATCTCGTACGTCGGCGAGCTCGGGTGGGAGATCACCGCTGACATGGCCAACGGCCCGGCCTTGTGGGACGCGCTGTGGGGGGCCGGACAGGAGTTCGGTGTCATCCCGGTGGGCGCCGGGGTGTACGGCACGAGCGGCCGCCTCGAGAAGGGCTACCGGCTCATGGGCGCCGAGCTGGAGTCCGAGTACAACCCGGTCGAGGCCGGCCTGGCCCGGCCCCGAGTCAAGGACGCCGACTTCATCGGCAAGGAGGCCTATATGAAGGCCCGCGCCGAGGACCCGGCGGCCCACATGTGCACCCTGACCGTCGAGAGCCATAGGTCCACCTCGGGCGTGGCTCGTCACATGATGGGAGGCAACGAGCCGATCCTGACGCTCGACGGCGAGCGCATCCTCGACTCTCACGGCCGCGTGTCGCGGGTCACCTCCGCCGGAATGGGGCCCTCCGTGGGCAAGTACCTGCTGCTGGCCTACCTGCCGCCGGAGCAGGCCGTCGAAGGCACCGACCTCCAGGTCATGTACCAGAACGAGTTGTTCCCGGTGAAGGTCGCCCGGGTGGGCTCGCAGCCACTGTTCGACCCCGATGATGCCAGGATGAAGGCGTGAGGATCCTCACCTGCGTCAAGCGGGTACCTGCGCCGGGCGCCAAGATCGTCGTGACTTCCGACGGTCAAGACATCGATACCAACATGCTCGGCTTCGCAGTGTCTCCCCACGAGGAGTGCGCCGCCGAGGAAGCCATCCAGCAGATCGAGAAACACGGCGGCTCGTCGACTGTGATGACGCTTGGTCCCGCCGCGGCCGAGGAGCAGCTGCGCACCGCCATCTCCGTCGGGATGAACGAGGCGGTGCTGCTGACGACCGATGGCTCCGACTGGGACCCGATGGCCACGGCCCGGGCGTTGACCAATGCCATCCAGGAGCTCGAGGCCGACGCCGGCACCTTCGACCTGATCTTCTTCGGCAACGAGTCGGCCGACAGCGGCGGCTACCAGGTCGGCGTCCGCGTCGCCCGGGCGCTGGGCCGCCCGATGGTGTCCGGTATCAAGGGCGTCGACGTTGCCGATGACGAGGTGACCGCTCGCCGCGACACTCCGACCGGCTCAGAGGTATACCAGCTTCCGCTGCCGGCGGTGCTGGGCATCAAGGAGGGCATCAACCTCCCCCGCTATCCGACGCTCAAAGGCCGCCTCGGCGCCAAGAAGGTCGAGATCAAGGTCATGGAGGCCACGGCGGAGCGGGGCGGGCAGTCGATGGTGACGCTCGTCGCCCCGCCGTCGCAGGAGACACCGACCGAGATCCTCGGCCACGGTGCCGACGCCGCTCCCGCAGTGGTCGACGTGCTGGAGAGGATAGGTGTCGTATGAGCACGCTCTACCTCGTCGACCACGATCGCGGTGAGATCACCGAGACGGCACTCGAGGGCTTGACGGCGGCGCGAGCGATCGATTCCGGGGTGGCCGCGGTCACGGTCGGCGCCGGCGGAGACGGGCTAGCCGACAAGCTCTTTGAGCACGGCGCCGCAGCAGTACATCAGATTCACCACGATCAGCTGTCCGACTATGCCCCGGCCGCCTGGGGTGACGCAGTGGCCGAGCTGGCGAAGTCGGTTGGCGCCACTGCAGTGATCGGCGTCGGCACCGACCGGGGCGCCGAGGTCATGGCACACGTCGCCGCGGTGATGGATTTGCCGTTGGTCGCCAACTGCCTCGAGATCGACGCGTCGGGCGACGCCTGGGAGATGACTCGGGTCCGCTGGGGCGGCAGCCTGCACGAACGGGCCCGCCTCGAAGCTGCGGTGAAGCTGGTGACGATCGCTCCGCACTCCACGGAGGCGACTCCCGCCGCCGGCGGCGGAAGGGTCGTCGAGTTCGTGCCATCGCTCGGGGACGACGCCGCCGTGACCCGTATCGTCGATCGCGTCACGACCGAGGAGGGCATCACTCTCGCCACTGCGCCGGTCGTCGTGAGTGGCGGCCGCGGCGTGGGCAGCGCCGAGGCATTCGCCCCGCTCGAGGAGCTCGCCGAGCTGCTCGGCGGCGCCGTCGGCTGCTCCCGGGTGGTCACCAACAACGGCTGGAAGAACCACAAGTTTCAGGTCGGCCAGACGGGCACCGTGATCGCCCCGGAGGTCTACATCGCCTGCGGCATCTCCGGCGCCATCCAACACTGGGTGGGCATGATGGCAAGCAAGAACGTCATCGCCATCAACACCGACCCCGACGCTCCCATGGTCACCAAGGCAGACTACGCGGTGATCGCCAACCTCCACGAGGTGGTCCCCGCGATCACAGAGGAGATTCGGCGGCGCCGCGGATAGCGAGCGGGCGCAGGTGGTAGCCCCGCGCGCTCACGGCCGGCGGGTCGGCACACCGATTGCGGCGGCCTCCCGCCAGGTCTCCCGGGCCTCGGTGGCCGCGGCCACGCCGACCACGAGGGCGGCGGCCGGATCGGCCCACCACCATTCCAGCCAGGAGTTCATGGTCAGACCGATCATCGTTGCAGCAGCCAACGCCCCATCGAGGAGGGTCACCGCCGCCTCCGAGCGCAACGGTGCGGAGTCGAGTCGATCGGCGGTACGGCGCTTGGCGACGGCCAGGCCGAACATGACGACAGCCGTGGCCGCCAAATAGACGATGCCGAACAGCGACTCTCCGGGACGGCGTCCCACCACCAGGTCACGGACGCTGACGAGCATCAACACGACGGCCAGGGCGGCGAAGGCGACCGCCACGAGCCGCAGCGCCCGCCGGGTGCGCTCCGGCCGGTCGACGGCATGACGTGGGGCTAGGTGCCACACCACGACGGAAGATGCGAACAGCTCGATGATCGAATCCGTCCCGAAGCCGATCAGCGCCAGCGATCCGGCCAACACCCCGAGAGTGATCGTCAAGACCGCCTCGCCGACGTTCCACGCAATGGTTGCGTACTCGAGTCGGAGGGCACGCCGCTGCAGACCGGCGCGGTCTGATGCCTTGCCGGCGGGGTCTTGCGGTGGATCGGTCCGGGCGGTCGCCATCTTGCCCGCAGCCTGCGGCCCACCGGGTCGATCGTCAAGCTCGACGGCTCACCGGGGAAGAGCCCACCACCTGGGCTCCCAGCTATGCCAGGTCGTCGAGATACAGCGGCAGCATTTGGCGCCAGGTGGGCCAATCGTGGTCATGGCCCTGTGACCACAGATCAACGCGGTTGGGGATGTTGCGCCTACCGAGCGCGTGGGCCATCTTCCATGTCTCCCCCGGCTCCTCCCACCTGCCTTGCCCGGTCGCCAGCACGATGAACCGGTTTCGGAGCAGCGCCAGGTGATCGTCCTCGGGATGATCCGGCAGCCAGTGGAGCGGCGAAGCGAAGTAGAAGTCCTCGCTCCAGTGCCCCTGCAACCATGGGGACAGGTCGTAGGTTCCGCTCATCCCGATGGCCACCCGGAAGGCGTCCGGATGCCGGCATATCGAGGCGACGGCATTGAAGGCACCGATGGATGCGCCGCAGGTCACGATCTCGATCGAATCGCGTCGACAGTCGGCCCGAATCGCCGGAACCACCTCCTGGCGGATCGCAGAGTCGAACCGGCCCTGCAACCACATGGAGTGACGCGGGTCGTCCTTGTCGAGCCACGAGCGGCCCGCCACCGAGTCGATCGAGTAGACCTTGATGCGGCCCGCCGCCATGAGCCCGGCCAGCGCGCCGACCAGCCCGAAGCGCTCCACTTCCTCGGCATCTCCCCCGGCGGTGGGAAACAGCAGCACGGGAGTGCCGAAGTCGCCCCAACGCACCAGTCGCACTGTGCGCTGGGTACGCGCCGAGTGCCACTCTTCGACTGTCTTCACCGCTCCTCGACCGTCCTCATCGAGCGATCCCGATCCGGTTAGCCTCCGTGTGGCGCCAGAATTGGATTAGCCCCCAGAAGTGATCCGTGAACCGATCCACCTCGTGCTCGGGAAACAGGGCCGCCACCTTGTTGCGCACGATGGCGCGGGCCCGATCCCGCCCGAAGTACTCGTAGGTCACCTCGTCGAGCGCCCCCAAGTACTCATCGCAGAACGCCGCGAACTCGTCCGTATCGAGCCGGCGCCGCGCTACCGCCCCGTAGGCGGCCAGCTTGTCGGGATAAGGCATGTCCTCCGCTGCGATGGCAAAGAACTCGTCCCACTCCGGGGTCAGCCGCATCGGTCGCTGGGTGACCGCACAGAACAGCGACCAGCGGATCTTCGCCTTCACCAGCCAAGGGATGTGATAGTGCAGCGAAGTGACCTGTGAGTCGGGACACGGGTTGGCGAAGTCGATCGGATGAAACACCCCCTCGCGCCGCAGCGACTCGCACGAGTTGAAGTCCCACCCGAAGAAGGTGTTGATGGTGAGCACCATGTCCTCGAGCGTGCGCTGCTCGACTGCATCGACGAAACCGAAGTCGACTTTGTAACGATCGTGAAGGGGCGCCCCCGGGTCGTACCGAATCACGTTCACCTGCGGCCCCACGGCGAGCGCTCTCACGAACAGGTCGAACGGGTCGACCGCCTTCTGCAGATGCATCAGTCGGGTCCCCGAACCGTCGTAGGCCTGCTGCAGCTCAACTGCGTTGCCGACCTGCGACACCCCGACCCAAGCGCCGCCGTCGTAGGGCTTGAGGAAGGCCGGATAACCCACCGAGTCGCCCACCGCCTTCAGATCGAACATCTGAGCGTACGTTGCGAGCGTGACCTCCAAGTCGGCGGTCTGCTCGTAGCTCTTGGGTGGGAGCATCCACGTCTCGGGAATCGGCATGCCCAGGCGCATCATTGCCACGTACGAGGTGTGCTTCTCCATCGACTGCAAGGTGAACGGGTTGTTGAGCACGTAGGTCCCGTTCATGATGATCGCTTTTTTGATCCACTCCCGGCTTGTGTGGTACCAGTGAGTGAGGCGATCCAGCAGCACGTCGTACTTGACGGGCGCCCGCAGCGCGAACGGCTCGATCGTCACACGCTCCACGGCCACTCGGACCTCCTCGCCCCGATGCCCCAACTTCGGGTCGAGTGTTGCCAGGATGTCTTCATAGAAGGCGGGCCAACACAGGTCCGCCCCCAACGACAAGCCGATGTGCCGCACCGTCGTCATTGCCAAGCCTCCTCGCCAAGGGTATGCACCAGAGCCGGCCGGAGCAGATCCCGCCAGCCGTGCCAGTCGTGGCCGGCAGCATTGTCGGCGTAGCCCACAGTCGCCCCCAACGCCGCCAGCTCCTCGGCCATCGTACGCGCTTCGTTGATCAGCCCGTCGAAACGCCCACACGACAGATGGATTCGCTCCGGCACCGGGCCGGGACGGGCCCGGAAGCTCCGCATGAACCTGGCGACCGGGGCGAAGACCGGGCCGCGGGCGAATGGTCCCCCCAGCTCGGCGATGAACGAGCCCGCCTGGATGAGCAGCCCGGAGAAGACTCCCGGGTGGCTCCAGGCGGCGTGAAGCGCAGCCACCCCGCCGAGGCTGGCGCCCATGGCGATGATGCGATCCGTGTCGGTGGCGGCCTGCCCCATCGGCACAACCTCCTCGAGAAGGTGGGCGGCGTGCGCCGCGGACGCCCGGTACTCGGCGAAGCGATCGCCCGGATCGGTCAGCACTGCGGCCACGGGAGGGACATCTCCGGCGGCAATGAGGTTGTCGAGCACCTTGGCCAGCCCGGCGTATTGCAGATAGTCGTCGCCGTCATGCACCACCAGCAGCGCCGCCGCTGCGCCCGTCGGGGGGCGGTAGATGTGAAGGGAACGCTCCTCGGAGTAGACGGCGGAGTAGAAGTCGTGGCGGGTCACCGTGCCGCGGGGTATATCGGCCGTCAGCCGCGCCCACGCCGGCGGCGCATACGAGGAACCGCGCAGCTCCGAGTTGAGGCCCCAAGGGTTGGCGGCGTGGTGGGCGTTCAACGCATCAAGGCGAAGTCGCTGGCGCCCATGGCGACGGACCGCAATCTTGTATTCGATCCTGGCCTCGCCGGGAAACGGAAACGATGTCGCCCACACCTCGTCCGAGATGGCCTCGAAGGGCGGAATTGCAGGAAAGATGTCGAGCCAGTGGCGCAGCCCGACGGCATCGGCCGTGCCGATATGCAGCAACGTGACGGCGCCATCCTCGTGTACCGGGGTGCCGCCGTGCGCCGCCAGCATCTCCCGCAGCGTCCGATGTCCCAGCTGCGCGGCCACCCTCACTTGGTCGGGCACAGCGACCGATCTCATCGGCGGAGGGTACTGCTCCGTCCGGCTGCGCCTCGACCCGGCCATGCGCCGATCACCGTTCGATCTCCCAGACCTCGCCGATCACTCCCAGCACCAGCTCCGCTACCAATTCGGCCCCCGCCGGCGTGAAGTGGACTCCGTCTGGATCCCGGACCCGCTCCAGGCGCCCGGTCGCGTCGGGCAGCAGCGCGGCGTAGCCGCCGTCGGGCCCGGCGAACGCAGTGAAGACGTCGATGTAACGCGTGCTGTCCCGCTCCTCGGCCGCGCTGCGATAGATGTCGTTCATGACGGCAAATCGCACCGCGAGCCGCTCATCGGCCGCGATCGGCAAGCCGATCCAGTAGACCGTGGAGACCCGGGTGCCCAGCATGTCCATGAGATCGCCGACCCGCCGCGCGTACTCCGCTACCCATTCATCGGTTCCGAAGCCGACGAACCCGGTTGCGGTTTCGATCGCCTGGCCGTCGTTGGCTCCCACCATGAAGATCAAGATGTCTGCAGGCTGGGTGGCCAAGCCGGCCGCCAGTTGTCGGGACCAGTCGTAGATCTCGGGCCGGGTGATTCCGCTGGAGAACTGGACTTCGAAGCGAGCCTCCATCACCCCGGTGGCTGCCGCCGCGTTGACGATCGCCGCCCCGATTGTCTCCACCAGCGAGTCGCCGGCAATCCACAAGCGAGCCGGACGCTCCGCAGTCGGCACGAAAACGACTCCGCCGACGGGAGGGGTGCCATCGCCTGGGGCGATCTCTCCCCGGCCGAGGAGGTCGTCCAGCGCCTCATGGGGCTCGTCCAGCCCAACGGCATCGCTCACCTCGGCCAGGGCGTCGGCTGCACCGACTGCAACCGATCGCACCCATCCGGCGGGTTGAGCCGACGCCGTCTCGGCGAGCGGCTCGGCGTTGAGCAGCGCCCCGCCCAGCAGCGCCCCCGCCATGATTGCCAGCGTGACGGCCGGGGTCCGAGTGAACCGGGCGTTCTCGTCACGGACTCTCCACCAGCGCGTCATCATCAAAACCTGAAGTAGATGAAGGGAGGCACGCCCTCCGGCCCGAACGCGTCCACCACCAGTAGGGCGACACCCAATGCGGCCGCTTGCACCGCGGGACGAAGGCGGGCGAATGACGCGACCGCCCGGTCGGTCCAGTCGTCCGGCAGGAACTGCATCCCGAAGACCGCCACCAGGACCGCCACCAACACCCAGGTGACGGCCGGGGCCGGGCCAAAGTTCCCCAGGCGAGCAAAGACATCGAAGGCGGCCTCCAGGCTGTGGGCCCGGAAGAACACCCAGGCCAGGGCCACGACATGAAAGGTGACCAGGCGGTTGACCCACAGCCGCCAACCGCTACGTCGGGGTCGCCTGATGCCGCGAGCTCTACGCAGCTCCCGCGACAGCCGCTCCACCGCGAGCCCGACGCCGTGGATACCGCCCCACATGATGAACGTCCACCCGGCACCGTGCCACAGGCCCACCAAGAGCATCACCAAGACCATGTTCACCGCCGCGATGTACCGACGGTTGCCAGTTCGCTTGGCCAAGGGCCAGAACATGAAGTCCCGAATCCAGCGAGTCAGGGTCATGTGCCACCGACTCCAGAAATCCCGCACCGAAGTAGCGATGTACGGGGAGCGGAAGTTCTCCGGAAGCCGGAAGCCCAGCAACAGTGCCAGCCCGATGGCCATGTCGGTGTAGCCGGAGAAGTCGACGTAGATCTGGGCCGTGTAGGCGTAGATGCCAACCAGGGCCTCTCCGGCACTGAACTGGCCGGGAGTGGCAAACAGCTCGTCGACCAGAGCCTCTCCCAGGTAAGAGGCGATAACGACCTTCTTGAATAGGCCCCGCCCCACGAGCCACAACGCTCGGGACACTTCGATGCCGGCCTCATCGGCGGGGGCGTCGAGCTGCGGGCCGAACTCGCTGGCCCGGGTGATGGGCCCGGAGGTGAGCTTTGGAAAGAAGCTGAGGTAGGTCGCCAAGTCCAACAACGGCAGCGGCGTCACCACGCCTCTCCTGATCTCGACGAGATAGGCGATCGCCTCGAAGGTGAAGAAGGAGATGCCCACCGGCAAGATCACCTCGAGGAACGGCACCGGTGAGGTGAAGCCGATCGAGTCCGCCAGCCGCTCCAACGACTCGACGAAGAACCCGTAGTACTTGAAGAACCCCAACAGAACCAGATTGGCGACGATGCCCAACGTGACCACCAGTCGCTGCCGCGCCGGCCATCTCAGCGTGGCCCGCGCCGCCAGGTGGTTGAGCGTGATGGATGCGGCCAGCAGCGCCACGAAGCGATAGTCCCACCAGGCATAGAAGACCCAGCCAGCGGCGAGCAAGAACGCGCGCCATGCGACGCGATGGGGTCGCAGGATCCAGGCACCGGCGAACACCACCATGAAGAAGATTGCGAACGTCACCGTTGGAAACAGCACGATGCCTCCCAACGCGCTGTAGCGCCGCGCCCGGCCCATTGGAGTCCAGCGGCCCATTGGAGTCCGACGGGCGACCGGCCAATCAGTTTCTTCGGCCGGCTCAATCAACTTCGGCCGGCTAAGTCGACAAGGCTAGTACCATGCGACGCAGAGCAGGCAGCCGACCGGCGTAGGGAATCCGGGCGGCAGCGGTTGTGGTCGCCCAGTCCGCCACCGACGCCTGGCAGCGCGCGTACGGCCAACGATGGTTCCAACAGGGATCGCAGCAACCGGGATCACAGCTTGAAAGCGCGACTCATCCTGCTCAGTTTCACCGGCGCCGCCTTGATCGGCGTCGCCGCCACCGGCTGCGCCCAAGGCGCCCGCAGCGAAGCGCTCTCCCCAACCGCCGCCCAGCCGACGTCCACCGTGGCCGCCGCTCCGGTCCCAGCCGTCGCCGTTGCCGCGCCGGCCACCCCAACTTCGACTGCAGCGCCTCTCCCCTCCACGATTGCGCCGACGACGACGCCGACGACGGAACCGCCACCGTCGACCACAGCCGCGCCACCCGAACCGATCCCCTTCCAGATTGACCCGGCCGAGGTAGACGCCGACGCCAAACAGCTCGGCGGCGACATCGCCCTGGCACTGACCACTTACGACCCGGGGACGCCGCTGCGTGAGGTTGCGGGCGCCGTCGTGGCCGACCCGGAGCGTCGCCAGCTCCTCGAGGCTGCCGCCGCCCCGCTGTTCCATCCCGACCGCTGGTCGCGCGGCACCGTGATCTATCCGCAGCTCGGCGGGAGGACCAACTCGGCAACCTCGATCATGGTTGTGGTTCGCCAGGACGTCGGCTCCGGGGCCCAGGTCGAGCTCAGCGAGACGCGAACCCTCGACATCCGGCTGCGCCTGGTGGACGGAGAATGGCGGTTCGAAGAGCTGGCGTCGGCAGGCGGCACCCGGCTCGAGCGTCCGACCGATCTCCCGGCAGAGGCAGTAGCGGTGCTCGATGACCCCCGCATCGAGCTACCGGACTCCGCTCGGTGGGACATCTACCGGGGCCACACATCACCGACTCTGTTGCGGCTGATGAGCGAGCTCGCCGACCGAACTCCCTTTGGAGTCGTCGTTCTCGCCAGCGGACACCCCCACAACGTCTTTGCCACCGATCGGACTAGCAACCACACGGTAGGCCGCGCCGTCGACGTCTACCGACTCGACGACGTCCGCGTGATCGACGATCGCGACGAGGGCTCCTTCACGCGGGACACGCTGCAGTGGCTGTATGCCCGAACGGACGTCAACAAGCTCGGCGGGCCGTGGGCGTTGGATGGAGCCGGGGGCCGCTCGTTCACCGATGTAGTCCATCAGGACCACCTCCACATCAGCGTAAGACGCTGAAAACAAAGGACTATCTGCCAGGACCTCCAGTGACGTGAATACCTCCTTACGCCTCTAGCCGCCACGCCCGGAACCGGTAGCGTGGGGGCTGAAAGGGCAAGGAGGTGACATGGCCTCCACAAATGTCCGTCACCTGAGGTCGGGGAGTCGCATTCACCTGCCGCCCCACCGCCGCCGCGGCCGCCTTCTGATGATTCTGATACTGCTGATCGGGATGCTGGCGGCTTGCGGGGGCAGCTCCTCGCCGGGGACGACGGAGGCAACCACATCGAGCCTCGCCCCTGTCGGAGCCACCACCACCACGTCTACCGAAGCCAGCACCACTGCGACTTCGACGACATCGAAGGTTCCGCTTGCGACGACCACCGAGGCTCCCACGACCACAACCACGACGACAACAACAACGACGACAACCACCACCACCACAACCACGACCCGGCCCCCAACCACCACCACCACCACCCGGCCCCCAACCACCACCACGACCACGACCACGCCGGCGCCGGTCCATCCGGTATTGCGTCGCGGTGACCGGGGCGAAGCCGTCGAGCGGATGCAGCGCTTGCTGACCGATCTCGACTACTGGCTCGGCAGCGTTGACGGCATCTTCGGGGTGCGCACCGGGCACGCCGTGGTAGCTCTACAGAAGACGGCCGGTCTCGACCGCACCGGCGTGGTCGACGAGGCCACCTGGCTGGCGGCGGAGGCGGGCACCCGACCGAGCGCTCGCAGCAACTCGGGCCGTGTTCTCGAGGTGGATCTGCCCAGGCAGATCCTGCTGCTGGTCCAAGACGGGAGCGTCAGGAAGATCTTCGACGTCTCGACCGGGCGCAACGGCTTCCGAACTCCCACCGGCAACTTCACGATCTATGACGAAGTAGACGGTTGGCACGACGCCGGTTGGGGCAGAGTGTGGCGACCCAAGTACTTCCATGAGCCGACCTCTTTGGCCTTCCACGGCTATGACAACGTGCCGCCTTACCCGGCATCGCATGGATGCGTCCGGCTCATCGACCCGGCGATCGACTGGCTCTGGGAGCACGGCAATGTCCCCATCGGCACCGCCGTGTTGATCTACTGATGGAGGGTGACATGACGAGACTGCATGGATCCCCAGGCTGGCGAGCCGTCCCGCTGCTGCTGGTGCTCCTGCTGCTGGCGGCCGCGTGCGGTGGAGGAGGCGACCCCGCCACCACCGCCGCGCCGGCAACCACGCCAACGACCGCAGCCCCGGCCACGACCACTACGGACACGACTATCCCGGTGACATCCGGCCAGCCGACCACAACGGCCGTGGCAACGGAGCCCAGCCAGACGGCGACCGATGCGGCCCGCGACGGGGTGATCCCGGAGCTGGCGGCGCTGCCGCTAGCGGTGCGAGTCGACATAATGGCTGAAGCGCCCGCTGCCGAAGGGATCTGGGCGATATCTCGGCTGACGGCTGCCGCCGATGAGTTTGCCGACGGATGCCGCCTCGGGGCGGGCGACGGCAAGTACCCGACCGACTTCATCTGCACCTTCGAATACGGCGAGCTGTTGCTGCTCGACAATGATCGGGCGCGGATTCTGCGGGCCTATCCGCTTCCGGGGGTGCCTGCCGAGTTCCTCGCCGTAACCGACGAAGCCGTCTACTGCGGTCGCCACGGGGAGATCCCGATGCCGGACGCAATGGTGTGCCGTGTCGACCGGGCCACGCTGAGCGAACGGGTGATGGTCTATCCGCAAGGCCTCGACAGCCTCATCGTCCAACCCTGCTACTACCCGCCGGCCACCTGGGGCATCACCGAGGAAACGCTCGAAATGACCACGCTGGCGGCCAACGCGGACGGGGTCTTCGTCCGGGCCCTCGACGGAAGCTGGACGGGGCTCGACCCGATGTCCCTCGAGATCGTGGGGCGCAACGTGACGCTGCCGCTGGGAATCGGCCCATGACAACGATCGATGCCGCGCTGGCTCGTCACCTGCTGCGCGAGATGCTGCGGATCCGCAGATTCGAGGAGAAGACCATCGAGCTCTACCAGCAGGAGAAGATTCGCGGCTTCCTCCACGTCTACATCGGTGAGGAGGCGGTGGCCGTGGGCGTCATGCAGGCGCTGACCCGCGACGACTCGATCCTGGCCACCTATCGGGAGCACGGTCACGCTTTGGCCCGTGGCATCCCGATGAGATCGGTCATGGCGGAGATGCTCGGCAAGGCAGAGGGTTGCAGCCGCGGCCGCGGCGGCTCGATGCACATCTTCGATGCCCACCACCGGTTCTACGGGGGCTCCGCCATCGTCGGCAGCGGCCTACCGCTGGCCGTTGGCTTGGCACTGGCCGACAGCCTCAAGCAGCGGAACGCCATCACCGTCGTCTTCTTCGGTGACGGGGCGGTCGCCGAAGGGGAGTTCCACGAGGCGATGAATCTGGCGGCGCTGTGGCACCTTCCCGTGCTGTTCTGCTGTGAAAACAACTTCTACGGAATGGGCACCGCGCTGCATCGAGCGCAGTCGGTGACCGACCTGCCCACCAAGGCGCGGTCGTACGGAATCCAGGCGGCATCGGCCGACGGTATGGACGTGCTCGCGGTGCGTGAGGCGGCCGCGACCGCAGTCCGCGAGGTGCGGGCCGCAGCCCGCCCCTACTTCCTCGATTTGCAGACCTACCGTTTCCGGGGCCACTCCATGTTCGATCCCGAGCTGTATCGGAGCCGGGCCGAAGTCGAAGATTGGAAACGCCGCGACCCGATTCCGCGGTTCGCGGAGCGCATGGTCTCCACCGGCGTGCTGGCGGCGACCGACTACGCGGAGATCGACTCCGCCGCGATGGAGGAGGTCGAAGAGGCCGTAGCGTTCGCCGAGGCGGGCTCGCTCGAGCGGGTCGAGGACCTTTCCCGGTTCGTGTACAGCGAGACCGACGATGAGCAGTGATCGGGAGCCGCGTCAGGCGACCTATCGAGCGGCGGTGCGCGAAGCCATCCGCCAAGCGATGCTTGCCGACGAGCGAGTGTTCCTCATCGGCGAGGACGTAGGGCGCTACGGCGGAAGCTACGCCGTCAGCAAGGGGCTCCTCGAGGAGTTTGGGCCGAATCGGATCATCGACACGCCTATCTCCGAGTCGGGCTTCACCGGTGCCGGTTTGGGGGCGGCTCTCGGCGGGATGCGACCGATAGTCGAGATCATGACCTGCAACTTCAGCGTGCTTGCGCTCGACCAGGTGCTCAACACCGCCGCAACCTGGCTCCACATGTCCGGTGGCCAATTCAACATCCCGGTGGTCATCCGCATGGCGACCGGAGCCGGACTGCAGCTCGCCGCCCAGCACTCCCACAGCCTGGAGGGCTGGTACGCGCACATCCCCGGTATCAAAGTGATAACCCCGGCGACCGTGGCCGACGCCCGCTGGATGCTGCCGACCGCCCTCGAGGATCCCGATCCCGTGCTGATCTTCGAGCATGCCCGCCTCTACAACACCGAGGGCGAGCTCCCCGCCGACGGGGCCCCGGTGGATATCGAGACGGCGCGGGTGCGGCGTCGTGGACACGACATCAGCCTGATCACCTACGGGGGGAGCCTTCCCAAGACTCTGGAGGCCGCCGATGAGTTGGCCGCCAGAGGCGTATCGGCAGAGGTGATCGACCTTAGATCGCTGCGGCCGCTCGATACCCGGACGATTCTCGACTCGGTGGCCCGAACCCACCGGGTCGTCGTCATCGACGAAGGATGGCGCAGCGGCGGGATCAACGCCGAGATAATCACCCGCATCTGCGCTGCCGCGTTCCACGAGCTGGCCGCCCCGCCGGGGCGCGTCTGCACCGAAGAGGTGCCGATCCCATACCCGCATCATCTCGAGGAAGCCGCCCTCCCCCAGATGCTCGAGATCGTCAAGCAAGCCGAGGCCACGGTGGCGGCATGAGCGACTTCCTGATGCCGTCGCTCGGCGCCGACATGGAAAAGGGTGTGATCGTCGAATGGTTGATCGGCCCCGGTGACCGCGTCGAGCGCGGCGATGTGGTCGTGCTGGTGGAGACGGAGAAGGGCATCATCGAAGTTGAGGTGTGGCAGGACGCCACCGTGGAGTCGATCGTGGTGCCCGTTGGCGAAGAGGTTCCAGTGGGTGCCGTCATCGCCACGCTGGCCGAGGCGGAGCGAACGCCGCCGCGGGCGGCCGCCCCTGCTGCTGCGACGACCCGCAAGTCGGCGTCGCCTTCCGACATGCGCCGGGCGATTGGGCGCGCCATGTCACGCTCGAAGCGGGAGATCCCCCACTATTACCTGGGCACGACTGTCGACATGACGGCCGGCCTCGACTGGCTGCAACGCCACAACGCCGCCACCTCGATCACGGCGCGCATCATCCCGGCCGCACTGCTCCTCAAGGCCACTGCGTTGGCTGCCGCGGCAATGCCGGAGTTCAACGGCCACTACGACCACGACCAGTTCTCGCCGTCGCCGACCGTCGACCTCGGAGTTGCCATCTCCACCCGCAACGGCGGGTTGATGGCCCCGGCGATCCGCGACTGCCAGGACCAAGCACTCGACGACCTGATGGCGCAACTCTCGGACCTGGTGAGCCGCGCCCGCCGCGGCCGGCTCCGCGAGTCGGAGGTGGCGGCGCCCACCATCACCGTCACCAATCTCGGCGAACGAGGCGTGGAGGTGGGTTACGGCGTGATCATCCCGCCCCAGGTTGCCCTGGTGTGCTTTGGCAAGATCGTCGACCGCCCGGCCGTCGTGGACGGGTCGGTCTCCATCCGGTCACTGATGACGGCGACACTGTCGGCGGACCACCGCGTCTCCGACGGCCACCGCGGGGCCGCCTTTCTCGACCAGATCGATCAGTATCTGCAGAAGCCGGAGGAACTATGAATCGCGAGCAAGCTCGCCAGGTGATCATCGAAGCTCTCGCCGAGGTCGCCCCAGAGGTCGACCCCACCGGCATCGCCGCCGACGTCGACTTCACAGAGCAGCTCGATCTCGACTCGATGGACTACCTCAACTGGCTGATCGAGATCCATCACGCCACCGGCATCGAGATCCCCGAGCGTGACTATTCGCAGCTGATGACGATGACGGACGCCACCGGCTATCTGGTTGCGGCCGGCACGGAGAGCACCACGTAGCCATAGGCGCAGTACGCTCGCCGCCATGGCATTCACCACCCACCTCGAAGCCGCCATCGACGGCACCATCCTCCCGCACGACCAGCTACAGACCACCCACGAGGGCCGCCCGCTCTGGGTGAGGTACGACCTCGAATCAGTGGCCGCGGCCGCCGACCGGTCGGCGCTGCCGGACCGCGACCCGACGATGTGGCGCTACCGCGAGCTGCTCCCCGTCGAAGCCGACGACAACGTCGTCTCGCTGGGTGAGGGCATGACCCCGCTGCTGCCCGCCCCCCGACTCGGCGCCGAGCTGGGCCTCACCAACCTCTGGATCAAGGACGAGTCGCAGCTGCCCACCGGCTCCTTCAAGAGCCGCGGGCTGGCGATGGCCGTCAGCCGCGCCAAAGAGCTCGGCGTCGAGCGGCTGGCGATCCCCACCGCCGGCAACGCGGGCGGCGCCCTGGCGGCGTACGCCGCCCGGGCCGGGATGGAGGCGTGGATCTTCATGCCCGCCGACACCCCCGAGGTGAACCAGGCCGAAGCCGCCTACTACGGGGCCCGTGCCTTCCTGGTCGACGGGCTCATCACCGACTGCGGCGCCGTTGTGAAGGAGGGGACGCCCCACATGGGGTGGTGGGACGTCTCCACCTTGAAGGAGCCGTATCGGATCGAGGGCAAGAAGACCATGGGCTTGGAGCTGGCAGAGCAATGCGGCTGGGACCTTCCCGACGTGATCCTCTACCCCACCGGAGGCGGCACCGGATTGATCGGCATGTGGAAGGCGTTTGCCGAGCTGGCGGCCATCGGATGGCTGGAAACGGACCGGCGGCCGCGGATGGTGTCCTGTCAGGCAGCCGGCTGCGCCCCGATCGCCACGGCTTTCGCCGCCGGCGAGCGCTTCGCCGAGCCGTTCCCCAATGCAGCCACGGCCGCCAGCGGGCTGCGGGTACCAGCCGCCGTCGGTGACTTCATGATCCTCGACGCGGTCCGCGAATCCGGAGGCGTGGCCGCCGCTGCACCCGAAGAACGTCTCCTGTGGTGGGCGCAGCGGGCGTCGGCCCTGGAGGGGATCGCCGTCTGCCCCGAGACCGGGGCGTGCCTCGGGGTGCTCGAAGATCTGATCGCCTCCGGAGACATCGACCCCGACGAGCGCATCGTGATCTTCAACACCGGGGCCGCCCAGAAGTATCTGGAGGTGATCCGCGCCGAGCTGCCGCGCCTCGCCACCCCGGTCGACTGGGACGAGCTGCTGGCCTCTGCAGGGGCCGCAACTGGCTGAGCGCCGCCGAAACGTCCGCTTTGGATCGGTAGGGTGACGCCATGAGTCACAAACAAGCTGCAGAGGCCGCGTTCTCGACAGTCGAGGACGAGCTGCGAGCCACCTCGGTCTGGATGTACGAGAACCCGGAGCTGGCCTACAAGGAGGTCGAATCGTCGCGGCGGCTCAGCGCATATCTGGCCGACCACGGCTTTGCCGTCACCCATCCGGCATACGGCCTGGACACTGCCTTCGAGGCGACCGCCGGCTAGACCGGCCCCCGGGTGATCATCTGTTGCGAGTACGACGCGCTGCCGAAGGTCGGCCATGCTTGTGGCCACAACATCATCGCCACCGCCGCCCTCGGTGCCGGGGTCGCGATCGCCGGACTCACCGACGAGCTGGGCATTCGGGTCACTGTGCTGGGCACCCCCGCCGAAGAGGGCGGCGGCGGCAAGGTGGATCTCATCAATGCCGGCGCCTTCGAGGATGCGGCCGCCGCCATGATGATCCACCCCAGCCCGGACGACCAGCTGGACCCGTCATTTCAAGCGAACTACAACGTCGCCGTGGAGTACTTCGGCAAGGACTCGCATGCCGCCTTCGCCCCTTGGGAGGGGATCAATGCGCTCGATGCGTTCGTCAACGCCTACATGAACGTTGCCACCTTGCGGCAGTCCCTCCTGCCCACCGACCGGGTGCACTGCATGGTCAACCATGGTGGGGACGCCTCCAACATCATCGCCTCCTACACCAAGTCGACCTGGGGAATCCGCTCGGCGGACAAGGAGCGCCTCGACTTGCTGATCCCCAAGGTCAAGGCGTGCTTCGAGGCGGCCGCCCTCGCCACCGGGTGCCGACTCGAGCTCTCGGTCGTTGCCCACCCCTACCTCAACATGGTCAACAACCCGGTGATGACTTCGCTCTTTTCCACCAATGCCGCCGAGCTCGGCCGGCAGATGGCCGCCGAAGCCGACGTGGGCCCGAGCGGCGGCTCATCCGACATGGGGAACGTCAGCCAGGTGGTTCCCTCGATCCATCCCATGCTCGCCATCGACGCCGGTGGGGCGGTGAACCATCAGCCCGAGTTCGCCGCCGCCACGATCACCCCGTCGGGCGAGCAGGCGTTGCGCGACGGAGCCCTGGCCATGGCGTACACAATCATCGACATGGCGGCGAACGACGTCTGGGACGAGCTCTAAACGCCAGCCATGGCCCGCTTCGATGCGGGCAGCACCCGAGTCGGTGTAACTTACGTCATCGGCAAGCAGGTGAAGAGCAGTGACGCAAACCCAGCCGGTGCTGCGGGTCAATGATCTGACGACGCAGTTCGACACCCAGGACGGCGTCGTCCATGCCGTCAACGGCGTCAGCTTCGAAGTCAGGCCCGGTGAGTTCTTGGGCGTAGTCGGCGAGAGCGGGTGCGGCAAGAGCGTCACCATGATGTCATTGCTCCGTCTCATTCCCATGCCGCCCGGTGAGATCGTCTCGGGCGAGGCCATTTACGACGAGCGCGATCTCCTGCAGATCGACATCGAGGAGCTGCGCGAGATCCGGGGCGGCAAGATCGGCTTCATCTTCCAAGATCCGATGACCTCGCTGAACCCGGTCCTCACCGTTGGGTACCAGATCCAAGAGTCGCTGCGGATCCACCAGGATCTCGAGCCCCGGCAACGCGAGGAGCGAGCCCTCCAGCTGCTCGACCTGGTCGGGATTCCGTCGGCAAAGCAGCGCCTCAAGTCCTTCCCCCATGAGCTCTCCGGAGGGATGCGGCAGCGGGTGATGATCGCGATGGCCCTTGCCTGTTCACCGCAGATCCTGATAGCCGATGAGCCCACCACGGCACTCGACGTGACTATTCAGGCCCAGATCATCGAGCTGGTGAAGGACTTGAGGGAGACGCTGGGCACCGCAGTCATCTGGATCACCCACGACTTGGGGGTGATCGCCGGCCTGGCCGATCGCGTCATCGTGATGTACGGCGGGCAGATCGTCGAGGAGGCTCCGGTGGAGGAGCTCTACGAGACGCCGCTCCACCCCTATACGATCGGTTTGCTCGGATCGCTGCCGCGTCTCGACCAGAAGGGCTTTGAGCTGATCAGCATCAAGGGCTCTCCCCCCAGCTTGTTTTCGATGCCCTCCGCCTGCACCTTTGCTCCTCGGTGCCCGTGGGCCTTCGACCGCTGCCGCGAGCAGAACCCCCCGCTGCTACAGATATCCGAGACCCGCGAGGTGGCATGCTGGTGGGACGTGGCTGCCGAGAAGGCCCGCGATGTCGACTGATCCGGGGTCCATGCCGCCCAGCGGCCCCACCCCGGCCACGGATGACGAAGCTCCCGCCTCAGACGCGCTGGTCACGCCCATAGAGGTCGCCGAAGGCGAAGTGCTCGTCACGGTCGGCGACTTGAAGAAGCACTTCCCGATCCTGGGCGGGCTGTTTCGTCGCCAGGTCGGTGCGGTGAAGGCCGTCGACGGGGTCTCCTTCGACATTTATCGCGGCGAGACGCTGGGGCTGGTCGGCGAGAGCGGCTCAGGCAAGTCGACCATCGGGCGGGTGATGCTCCAGCTGGATCACGCCACCGCAGGGACCGTGGAGTTCGAGGGCGTCGAGCTGACTCGGACGAAAGGGGAGGCGCTGCGACGGATACGGCCGCGGATGCAAATGGTGTTCCAAGATCCACACGCCTCCCTCAACCCGCGGATGACGGTGGCCTCGATCATCGGCGAGCCGCTCCGAGAGCATCGCGCCGCCAAGGGCAGCGAGCGCAAGCAGCGTATCGATGAGCTTCTGAGCCTCGTCGGATTGGATCCCAGCCATGCCAACCGCTACCCGCACGAGTTCTCCGGCGGCCAGCGGCAGCGAATTGGCATCGCCCGCGCCATCGCCCTGAGCCCGGACTTCATCGTTTGTGACGAGCCGATCGCCGCTCTCGACGTCTCGATCCAGTCGCAGATCGTCAACCTGCTGGAGAGCCTCCAGAGCACTCTCCACCTCACTTACCTCTTCATCTCCCACGACTTGTCGATGGTGCGCCACATTGCCGATCGGGTGGCCGTGCTCTATTTGGGGCGGATCATGGAGCTCGCCGACGGAGACAGGCTGTACGGCCAGCCAAAGCATCCCTACACCCAAGCGTTGCTGTCGGCGGTCCCCGTGCCGGACCCCAAGTTGGAGGCGGTTCGCAAGCGAGTCATCCTCGAAGGTGACATCCCCAGCCCGGCCAACCCTCCTCCGGGCTGCCCGTTCAACACCAGGTGCCCCGTTGCTCAGGAGCGATGTGTCGTCGAAGTCCCGGAGTGGCGCCAGCTCACCACGGGCCACTGGGTGGCATGCCACTTCGCCGAATAGCACATAGTGATATCACCCATTTTTCTCCATATCATCACGGCCTGCATCAGCAGCTCGCTGTTAACGTTGCCTTAACGCCGGAGGCATTTATTCGGCTTAGCGAGGAGAAACCATGAAACGAATCAGACTGTTAGCGCTGTTCGCCGTCTTTGCCCTGGTGGTGGCGGCATGCGGCGACTCAACAGACGACACCACCACTGCTGCTCCCGCCACCACGGCAGCGCCCACGACGGCCCCCCCGTCGATGGCCGGACAGGGTGGCGAGCTGTTGCTGCTGCAGTGGCAGGCTCCGACCCACCTGAACCCGTACACCGGGACCGGCACCAAGGACATTCAGGCGGCGTCGCTCGTCATCGAGCCACTGCTCGAGTATGACACCGACGGCAACCTGGTGGCATCACTGGCGACGGAAGTTCCGACTGTCGCGAATGGCGGCCAGTCCGCGGACCTAACCACCATCACCTACAGCCTGCTCCCCAACCTGACCTGGTCGGACGGAACTCCGTTCACCGCGGACGACGTGGTATTCACGTGGGAGTACTGCTCGCAGAGTGAAGGTTGCGGTTCGTCGGCATTCGGCACCGTGACCAGCGTTGTGGCCGCCGATGACCTCACGGTGGTAATCACGTTCGAGGGTCCGACTCCGTGGCCGTACCTTCCGTTCGTAGGCGCCACCGAGCCGGTTCTGCAGCGTGCCCAGTTCACACCATGCGTCGGCGAAGGTTTCGTCGCATGTGAGTCGAACTTGACCCCGATCGGCACTGGCCCGTTCATGGTCAACGAGATGCGGGTGGACGACACGGTCACCTACAACTACAACCCGAACTACCGAGGTGCGGCAGAAGGCAAGCCGTTCTTCGGCACAGCCACCATCAAGGGTGGCGGCACCGCCGAGGACTCGGCCCGTTCCGTCCTCTCCACCGGTGAGGCCGACTACGCATGGAACCTCCAGGTTCCGCCGGAGATCCTGGCCCAGATGGAAGCCGAGGGCAACGGCGTAGTCGACGTCGGGTTCAACACGTCTGTCGAGGCCATCCGCCTCAACCAGACCGACCCTCGCGGCACCCCGCCTTCGGACTACTCGGACGGCACCAACCCCAACCCGTTCTTCTTCGAGAACGGCGACCTGGCGATGGCCCTTTCGATGGCAATCAACCGTGATGAGATCGCAGCCGTCGCTTACGGAGCTGCCGGTGCGCCCACGTGTAACGTGTGGCCGGTCCCGGGCCCAGCACTGTCGACCAACAACGACTGGTGCCTGACTCAGGACATTGACGGAGCCAACGCTCTGCTCGACTCGATCGGCTACGTGGACAGCGACGGCGACGGAGTCCGCGAGCTGCCCGACGGCACGCCGCTGAGCTGGGACTACGTCACCTCGACCAACCAGGTCCGTCAGGACACCCAGGCCCTCGTCGAGAGCTACTGGGATCAGATCGGTGTCGAGACCAACATGCGCAACGAAGACGCTGGTGTGTTCTTCGATCGCTCTTCTGACCTCGGCATTTGGAAGTTCTTCTGGGACGTCGAGATGTACACCAACTCGGCAACAGGCTCGGACGCTCAGGGGTACTTCCAGAGCTACCTGAGCGGCGAGATTCCCGAATCGACCAACGACTGGGGTGGCAACAACATCGAGCGGTGCGTCCGCGACGAAATCGATTCGACATGGAACACCCTTTCCCAGACCGGCTTGGAGGACCCGGTACGAAACGATCTGATCATCGAGCTCAATGACCTCGTCGTTGACTTCTGTGTGATCCCACTGATCAATCGCGGCTCGGTGTCTGCATTTGCCAACGATCTAACCGGCTACGGCAAGATCAATGGCTGGGACACGGAGTTCTGGAACATCGAAGATTGGGCAAGAACCGGCTAGACGCACGTCAAGCCGCCGAACACTGGTGGAGCCTCTCGGAGTGAATCCGAGAGGCTCCACCGGCCGAATACGATCGAGTCAGGCGACAAGTGGGTAGATACGTCATAAGGCGGAGTCTGTTTGCGATACCAACCCTGGTCGCAATCAGCCTGATCATCTTCGCCATTCTCGATCTAGCCCCCGGTGACCCCACGTCTCAGCTGCCGTTGAACGTCCCTGTGGAAGTGAGGGACAGAATTCGCGAGGCCTTGGGCTTCGACGACCCCTTCGTCCTCAAGTGGGCCAAATGGATGAAGCTGATGTTCATCAACGAGCCGGTCAACGCCATCAACTCGATCTTCAACACTTGCATTGGCAACTGCGAAGACCCCGACCGGATCATCTCGTGGTCGTCACGCACCCCGGCCTTCAGCATCATCACGGAGCGAGTCCCACAAACCGTGTGGGTTCTCGGAGTTGCGTTGATCTTCGGCATCCTCCTCGCCATCCCGGTCGGCGTCATCTCCGCCTACAAGCAGTACTCACTCTTCGACAACATCGGAACCTTCGTGACGATGGTCGGGTTTTCCCTTCCGGTCTTCTTCACGGGACTGCTGTCCATCATCATCTTCAGCGTCTGGCTGGGCTGGTTCCCATCGTTCTACACGACGACCCACGTCGTCGACTGGACGAGCTGGTCGAGCATCTGGTTCCAGATCAAGCAGATGATTCTCCCCGTGTCGGTCTTGTCGCTATTCAACGCGGCCGCGCTGAGCCGGTTCACTCGGGCATCGATGCTCGACAACCTCAATCAGGACTACGTTCGCACCGCCCGGTCCAAAGGCCTCAACGAGGGCCGGGTCGTGACCACCCACGTCATGCGCAACAGCATGATCCCCGTGGTGACCCTCATTGCGCTCCAGGTGCCCGGGATCTTCGCCGGCGCCATCATCACCGAGCAGATCTTCCGCATCAACGGCCTGGGTCAGCTGCTGATCACGTCCATCAACTCGGCCGACATCCCGATGGTCCAGACGCTGACCTTCATCTTCGCTTTCCTCATTGTGGTGTTCAACCTGGTCGCCGATATGACGTATGGATTTCTCGACCCGCGGATCCGATATGACTGACCCGAATAGGCTTCACTGATGGCAACCACACAAGAGCGGCTGGATAGCCAGGCGGTCGATCCCGTCGTAATGCAGGCCCACCGGTCTCTGAGCCAAGACGTGTGGCGCCAATTCAAGCGACACAAGGGCGGGGTCGTCGGCCTGGTCCTGCTGACGATCATCGTCATCGCCACGATCTTCGGCCCGATGGTGTGGTCGGTCGACCCGTTCCTCATCGAGACCGCGAACGCCAGCGCCGGGCCATCGCTGGACCATCCCCTGGGTACCGACAACCTCGGCCGTGACGTTCTGGCCCGCTTGCTCGTGGGCGGCCGGATCTCGCTCTCGGTGGGCTTTGCCGCCATGGTGGTCGGCCTGATCCTCGGGACCGGTATCGGCATCCTCGCCGGGTTCTTCCGCTGGCTCGACGGTCCGCTCATGCGACTCACTGACCTCTTCCTCGCCCTGCCGATCTTGCCGCTGCTCCTCGTCGTCATCCTCTTGTTTCGCGATCCGCTCAAGGAGCAATTCGGGCCTGAGCTCGGGATATTCCTGTTGGTCGTCTTCATCATCGGAGTCACCAGCTGGATGCAGACAGCTCGCATCGTCCGTGGTGAAGTCCTCGCGATCAAGCAGCAGGAATTCGTCCTGGCGGCGCGCAGCATCGGCTCCCGCAAGCGCAATATCGTGATGCGCCATATCCTCCCCAATGTTCTCAGCCCGGTCATGGTGTCCGCCGCCCTCGGAGTGGCCACCGCCATCATCACCGAGTCCGCCCTGTCGTTCCTCGGTCTCGGCTTCCCTGCGGCCTTCCCGACTTGGGGACGCCTGCTCTTCGATGCCAACAACTACATCCAGATCTCCCCGCTTCGGGTCATCGCGCCGGGAGTCATGATCTCGCTCACCGTGATGTGCGTGAACTTCATCGGCGACGCGATGCGGGACGCGTTGGACCCGAAGCTGCGTAGCAAGGGTTGAGCGCGCTCGGCCTCGCCCTGCGCTGACTCGAGTGCCGGGCGCGGGCGTCATTCGTCGGAGTGGTGGCTCCGGCCGGTGCGGCGAGCGACGCGATGCGGCAGAATCCGGGGATGCCGACGAACGTCACGCCTGAGTTCAAGAAGGCGCAGAACGCGTTCCGCAGAGCCCGCGACCCCGAAGAGCGCCTGACGCTGCTGCGCGAGATGCTCCGCCTGGTTCCCAAGCACAAGGGCACCGAGCACCTGCAGAGCGACATCAAGTCGAAGATCAAGGAGCTGACCGACGAGCTGCGAGGGCCGAAGAAGGGCGGAGCCCGCGGCGGCCCCCCGACCACGTTCAAGCCGGAGGGCGCCGCCCAGATTGCGCTGGTGGGGCCGCCGAACTCGGGCAAGTCGGCGCTCCACGACCGCCTCACCGGCTCCCACTCGACCTCGGAGGCCTACCCGTTCGCCACCCAGTATCCCCAGCCGGGGATGTTCCCGTACCTCGATGCCGCCTTCCAACTGATCGACCTGCCGTCGATATCGAGCCAACATCCGATTGCCTGGATCGGCAACGCCCTCCAGCCGGCCGACGCCTGTCTGCTCGTGGTCGATCTCAGCGAGCCGGGATGCGTGGAACGGACGATCGAGGTGTGCGAGCTGCTGCGGTCCAAGCGGATCTACCTGATCGCCCCGTGGCCCGGCGACGGTGAGGTGCCCGACTTCGATGACGAGGACGATGTGTTCGCCACGCTCCTGCCCACGCTGTTGGTGGCTAACAAGTCGGACCTGATCGCGGACCCGATTGGCGAGCTCGAAGTGCTCGAAGAGCTGAGCGGCATCGATTTCCCCATGCTGGCGGTCTCCGCCAAGACCGGCGAGGGGCTGGGAAGCCTCGGCGATTGGCTCTTCGCTCATCTGGGCATCGTGCGGGTGTACACCAAGCTGCCGGGCAAAGAGCCCGACCTGGGGACCCCGTTCACCATCCGTCAGGGCCAGACGGTGCTCGATGTCGCCACCCAGATCCACAAAGACGTCGCCCGTGACCTGAAGTATGCCCGAGTGTGGGGCGCCGACAGCTTCGACGGGCAACAGGTGGGACGGGAGCACGTGCTGGTCGACGGGGACGTGGTCGAGCTGCATTCCTGATGTCGACGGCCGCAACCCCCGATGAGCGGGCCCGCGAATACGACAGTCATCGTATGTACAGGATTTAGCAGATCCCATAGGGTGGCGGAACGCGAAACCTTGGGAGGTGCGTGCACCATGGGAGAGGAATCGATTGCCGATCGGGGCGGTCTATCACGGCGTGAGTTGCTGAAACGAATGGCCGCCGGCAGCGCTATCGCGTGGACGGCTCCCGTGGTGAGCTCGTTCAACACCCCGGCCTTCGCCGGCGTCGTGTCGCCCATACCCACCGGCCCCTGTGTCGAGTGCGAGGTGGGTGACTTCGGCAGCATCGTCTGTGGAGCGGGATGTACGTGCCAGGAGATCGTTCGCGACGGCGTTGGCACGGGTGAGTGCTTCTGCCACCAGGTGATCTCGTGCGGCGATCCGCGGGTAGTCCCGTGTGCGAGCGACGCCGATTGCACCGAGCCGGGATGGCGCTGCACCAGCAACGGCTGTTTCGCCGACGGTGGCTGCGTGCCGCCGTGTGGCACCCAACTGGCCGGGGCAGCCCTCGACCGGGCCGGAGGCACCAGCGCCGGCTAAACGGCCAGACAGAACCACCGAGACAACCGAAGGGGGCCCGAGCCATCGGGCTCCCTTCAGTGTCGAGCGGTACTCGGACGAATCCCGGCAGTGCCGCATCGGCGACTCAGACGACTGAATACGACAGCCATCGTATGTACAGAAACTGGCAGATCGCCTAGGTTCGAGTGCAGACGGCAACCCAAGGAGGGTGCGCAATGGGAGACGAGTTCGTCGACTCGCCGGGCGGCTTGTCACGGCGCGAGCTGCTGAAACGGATGGCCGCCGGGAGCGCCGTCGCCTGGACGGCTCCCGTGGTGAGCTCGTTCAACACGCCGGCGTTCGCCGGATTCGTATCGCCGGTCGGGGACTGCACGCCGTGCAGGGTCGGTGACTTCGGCAGCTACGTATGTGGCGCCACCTCCGGACCATTCGCCGAATGCACATGTCAGGCCGTCATCGGCGGTCTCCCTGGAGAGTGCTTCTGCCACGAGGTGATCGCATGCAACGATCCGCGGGTCGTTCCTTGTGCCAGCGACGCCGATTGCACCGAGCCGGGCTGGCGCTGCACCAGCAACGCCTGCTTCCCGGACGGGGGTTGTGTGCCGCCCTGCGGGACCAATGCTGCCCCCGGAGTCGCCCTCGACCGGACGGGAGCCACCAGCGCCGGGTAACTCCCGAGCGGGAGATCAACGAGACAACGAGGGGAGCCCGAACGACGGGCTCCCCTCCTTCGCGACGCACCTCCGTACGAATCCACCACAAATACGACACGCGTCGTATGTACAGGATCTGGCAGATCCCTTACGGTGAGCGGAACGCGACCCCTAGGGAGGGTGGATCAATGGGAGAGGAATCCTTCGAGGCTCAATCCGGCTTGTCACGCCGCGAATTACTGAAACGAATGGCCGCCGGATCCGCCATTGCCTGGACGGCTCCCGTGGTATCCACGTTCAACTCCCCGGCGTTCGCCGCCGGCGTGGTGTCGCCCGTTTGCCCCGAATGCGAGGTAGGCAACTTCGGCGGCTTCGCCTGTGGAGCGGGATGTACGTGCCAGGAGATCGTTCGCGACGGCGTTGGCACGGGTGAGTGCTTCTGCCACCAGGTGATCTCGTGCGGCGACCCGCGGGTAGTCCCCTGTGCGAGCGACGCCGATTGCACCGAGCCGGGCTGGCGCTGCACCAGCAACGCCTGCTTCCCCGAAGGTGGCTGCGTGCCGCCGTGTGGCACCCAAATGGCCGGCGCAGCCCTCGACCGGGCCGGAGCCACCAGCGCCGGTTGAACCGCAGGACCAAGTACGACAACTCGAGGGGAGCCCGATCGGGCTCCCCTCCGCTTTAGGGAGCGTTAACGACCTCTTGCGTTCCACCATGCGGTACGAAGACAGGGCCAGGGGGCGTCCGGATATACGGTGATTGTCGTATGTACACCACAAGCGGGCTTGGTTAGCGTTAGTCCGACACGTCACTAGATGGCCCAGCGGGGACCAGAGGGAGGGTGCTGCATGGCAGATGACCACATTGACGCTCAGGACGGCTTGTCACGCCGCGAATTACTGAAACGGATGGCCGCCGGGAGCGCCATTGCTTGGTCGGCTCCCATCATCTCGACTTTCAACACGCCCGCGTTTGCGGGAAACGGCGGGGTAGCTTCCCCGGCGTGTCCGCGCTGTGAGGTGGGTGACTTTGGCAGCATCATCTGTGGTGGTACGGGACCCTTCCAGCAATGTACCTGTCAGGCCGTCGTCGTCGACGGCGTCGCCACCGGCGAGTGCTTCTGCCACGAGGTGATCTCGTGCGGCGATCCGCACGTAATTCCCTGTAGCAGTGACGCCGACTGCACCGAGCCCGGTTGGCGCTGCACCAGCAACGGTTGTTTCCCCGAAGGTGGCTGCGTGCCGCCGTGCGGTACCAACCACGCTGCCGCCGCCGCCCTCGACCGGGCCGGAGGCACCAGCGCCGGCTAAACGGCCAGACAGAACCAACGAGACAACCGAAGGGAGCCCGAGCCATCGGGCTCCCTTCACTTTGGCCATGGCTTTGTGCGGCGTAGGCTCGGGCGCACGAGATTCCGGCACGACGAATGGCAACCAAATGACGACCAATGAGGGCAGTCTGATCCCTGATGGGGAAGAATTGGCGCCGGTCTGGTACCGGTCGCTGTCCTACCGCTTCGGGGTGGCCACCAACAACCCGGAAATCGAGATATATGTCGGCCGCATCCTGGCACGCTTTCATCTGCCGCTGGATCCGGACGAGCTCACGAGCCCACCCACGCCCGGCGTCCCCCCGGTCTACCGGTTGCTCGACCTTGGCCCAGATGCCTCGAGTCGATATCAGTTGACGCTCCACCACGAGCCCATGCTGACCAGCGATCGGGCCAGGGACGCGCTCCATATCTTGTTCTGGAACATCAACGCCGAAACCCTGCGCACCACCGGTGACCTGTTTCTCATCCATGCCGGTGCCGTCACCACCCCCACCGGGGGCGCAATGCTGCTTCCCGCCGGCTCCGGCGGTGGCAAGACGACTCTGGTGGCGGGTCTGATTCGAGCGGGATTCGGCTACCTCAGCGACGAGGCCGCCGCAGTCGATCCCGTCGCCATCGAGGTGTACCCGTTCCCCAAAGCGCTGAGCTTCAAAGGAGATGCCCTGACCGACCTCTTTCCCGGCGTCGTCTCCGGCGACGACGACCCTTTCGGCCTCAAGCGCAGCTACGTGCTCCCCGAGGAGCTGGGGGCGAGCGTGGCGGGGCCGGCGCCACCCCGCTATGTCGTCTCGATCCGGTACGAGCGAGACGCCCCAGTTGAGCTGACCCCGATCAGCCGAGCCGACGCTGCGGTGCGCCTCGCCACGAACGCCGCCGGCACCCGTATCTATGGTCGGCGCACCCTCAAGATCCTGCAGGGCCTGGTCAAAGACGCCGCCTGTTTCCAGCTGGTCGGGGGCGATTTGCAGCGGTCGGTCGCCGTTCTCGAGGAGGTCGCCGCCGGCCGCAGCTGAGCCCTGCCGCACCGGCTGATCCGATCATCTCTTCCATCGGCGCCATCGGCACGACTCGAGCGGGACTAACAGGAGCCCCGCCTCACGTCTTCTTCTTCTTCTTTGGGGGCAAGGCCGCAGTTTGGGCCAGCGCTTGCCTCACCCACCGATCCGTCCGAGCGGCGTCGGCGCGCCACGCCGACGGCATCGATACGTATTCTCGCATCGGCCGGTCTTCGGGCCCGAAGGCGCCGGAGCCGTCAATCGACCGCAGCTCGCTTCGGTCGGGCTCGCTCAAGCGGAGGCCGACGTCGCGTCCGAACAATCCCATGAACATGTTGCCGTTGACGAACGCCGCAATGTTACCGAACATCGGCTTCACCTCGACTCGGGGATCGTCGGGAACGATCGAGCGGAAGTACTCCTTGTCCTCCTCGGACGGTTTGGGAATCTTCATGTCAATGCTCCTTCCTCACCCGGCGAGTCGGCCGTCACTGGGGGATGAGGCGAATCATCGCCACCCCGTGCGCAGGAACCTCTGTCGTATAGGACCCACGGAATATGCCGACATCGTCGCGAGCCCATAGGTCGCGCACGATGCACGGCGTGCTGATCCCGACCGACCCGAACCCGACCCCAACCGCTCGCGAACGCTCCCCCAGGTTGAAGAGCCCGGCGGCCACCGAGCCATCTGCCAGCGGCTTCGCCCAAACCTGCGAGACCTGATCGGCATGCACCTGCTCGCCGATCTTGCGGGCCTGTATGCCCCTGGCGTCCTGATTCACCGCAATCGCCTCGGGGTTCATCAAGATGTCCTTCGTAGCCAGCGACATGTCCCGCACGTCGCAGCCGATCATCAGGGGGGCGGCCAGCAGGCACCATTGGGAGAAATGAGTGCGGTACTCGGTATCGCTGCATCCTCCGCGGCCTACATTGCCCTTGCCGTACATGCCAACCACCAACATGTCCGGATCGTTCCAGCGCCCGGGGCCGGCATAGGGCTCGAGGCCGACTTGGCGCACGAACCCGATATCGACGATCGACTCCCACGTATCGACGATGTCGCCGGTTGTCCGCCACATGTGAGCGCCCACCGCGGCGCCCCACAACCACGGTTGATGGCTGCCCCACTCACAAACCGAGAACACGATGTCGCGACCCGTCGCCCGCAGCGCCTGGCCCATGCGCCGATACAGCTCGGGCCCATTGGCACCGGCGGGCACGTGACAGAAGTCGTACTTGAGGAAATCCACTCCCCACTCTGCAAACGTGGCCGCATCGACCTCCTCGTACCCGTAGCTGCCCAGCTCCCCCTCACACGTCAGAGTGCCGGCACATGAGTAGATGCCGAGCTTGAGTCCTTTGCCGTGGACGTCATCGGCGAGGTCCGTGATGCCTCCGGGGAACCTGTCCGCATCCGCCACCAGGCGACCATCGACCCGCTCTCTGCCTTCCCACACGTCGTCGATGACTACGTACGAGTAGCCGGCTTGCGCGAGCCCGTGGTCGAGAAACGCCTCCGCGGACTGACGAATCAGCTCGGCGTCGATCTGCGGGCCGAACGTGTTCCACGTGTTCCAGCCCATCGGCGGGGTTGCGGCCAGCATCGGGTCTCCTTCGGGTCGCCGCGCAAGCTACTCGCCCGCTCGCCCGGATGCGACGTGGAGCCGCCACTGCTCCGCCCCGGCGCGCATGATCGCCGGGTAGACGATCCACCGCCGCCACGGCCGAATCAACGCCATGTAGATACGGCCGAGCCTGCCCTTGGGTCGGACGTATACCGCCAGGTGGACGACGGCCCGCCCCGGGTCGAGCGGCACCCGGCCCAGGTGCAGCGCGGCGAGCACGGTGGCATTCTCGACCTCCACCAGGTGCTCGTCGGCTCGCGCGTATACCGGCGTGAATCCCGCGCTCGGCTCCGGGAGCGTCGCATCCGTTTCGAGGTGCTCCTGCAACAGGTACCTGGCGCGAATCTTGCCCGGACCAGGGAGACGGCGGTCCCAGCCCAGCAACCGGCCCACCGCCAGCCGCAGCTCGAGCAATAAGGCTGCCGGCCCAAGCCGACCCATGGCGCGAATCAGCTGATCGCGAAACGCCGGCATCGTGTCGTCAGCCGCCAGCTCGACGGGAAAGCGCCACACATCTTCGAGAACGAAGTCGGACAGCAAATCATGCACGCGCCACGACAACGCGCGGTGGGCGGCTTCACTCACTCGGTATCGCACACTGCGCCTCCTCGGCGGCGTCGTGACGGTAGGGTCCGGGCATGCTCTACTCCGTGCCTTACTACATGGGCAACCTGCTGGTCGATCTCGACGTTCCGCAGCCGCACACGCTTATCGATCCGCTGCTTCCGGACGGTAGCCAGATGGAACGGATGGCCGTCCTGTACAACGAACTAGCGGGCCATATTGCGGCCGACGACGGATTGCCAACGGTGTACGCCGGCGATTGTTGTGTGATCCTCGGTGTGCTGGCGGGTCTGCAGCGCGGCGGCATCGATCCGGTACTCACCTTCTTCGACGCTCACGGCGACTTCAACACGTGGGAAACCACTCCCAGTGGCTTCATTGGGGGCATGCCGCTGGCCATGGCCACTGGCCGCGGCGAGGAGACGATCGGCGCCGCCTGCGGGCTGCGCACGCTCCCGGACACAGATGCCTTCCTCGTCGACGGGCGCGATCTCGACCCGGAAGAAGCCGAGGCGCTGGCCGCCTCACAGGTCGCCATCGTGCCGGTCCATGCCATCGCGGCGGCCGTGCCTCCGGATCGACCGCTCTACGTACACGTCGACGTGGACGTCGTAGATCCCACCGAGTTGCCCGCCATCAACTATCCGGCGCCGGGCGGGCCATCCTTGGATGCCGTTGTCGAAGCGGTGGGCTCGCTGGCCGACACGGGCCGGGTCGTCGCCTATTCGGCCTCCACTTGGAACCCGGCGTTGCCTGGAGCCGCTGTGGCCGCCACCGCCACCAATCGCCTGTCCGCCCCGTTCCTCCCGTGAGCTGAGTGGCCCGGCTTCCCTTCTCCGTCCGCCGGCCGTGGCTGGTCATTCGGGGCACGCTGACCAATCGCGACCGCCCCGACCTGGAATCCCTGGCGGCAATCACAGATCCCGCGGAGTTCGTCTGGGCGGTGCTCCCGCATGCAGCCCGCAGCTTCGCCACCAGCATCCTGGTGCTACCTCGAGCTGAGGCTTGGGCCGCCGCCATCGCCTATCTCCAATGCCGCATCCTCGATACCTACGAAGACCTACACCCGGACGTAGCCGCCCGGCCCGATCTGCTGCGCAGGCTGGGGAAGCGACTCAGCATCCGCCCACCCGACCGGCCGCCGCCGATCTCCGCGGAGTTGGCTCACAACGATCGTGACCGAGTTCACTTGCTGTTGATCGACAAGATCGAGCTGATCGACCGGGCCTACGACGCGCTGCCGGACGGGCCACGTGACTCGATATCCGAGCTCGTCAGCAACATGGCTGCCGGAATGGCATGGGCCGCCGAAACCTTCGACGCCCAAGGCGGCGTGCTCGCCGGTAGGCATCAACGGGCCCAGTACTGCCATCACGTGATCGGAGAGCCGGCCCTTTATGCGATGCGATCGCTGCTCCACCTCCCGATCACCTCACAGCGCCGCGAAGATGCCCAACGCGTTGCAGAGATG